>NZ_JAUZVH010000024.1:0-1864 GCF_031844465.1 Bacillus sp. AG4(2022) | reverse complement strand
AATCGAGTAGGAGGCACGTCACCGTGCCGACCTCTCACAGCACCGTACGTACCGTTCGGTATACGGCGCCTCGAAAGTTTTATGAAATGATTACTTGTAACGATTTTAAACCTAGCTGTCGCCAATACTTATTGCTCAAGGCGGCATTAATTACAGGGTTTCGGGAGTTGCGCCAATAACCCTTTCGGGTGTTGGCGCTTTTCCGTGCATTTTCTCTTGAGATACCTAATTTCCTAAGGTTTTGGTACTTGGTCTTTATCTTTTTCCATTGTTTCCACAGGCACGCTCTCAGTCTACGACGGGTATGTTTATCGATATCCTCTGCGTATGATTTTATATCCCCAACTTTAAAATAGTTCCCCCACCCCTGGATGAGTTGATTAATTTTAAGGATTCTGTAAGTCATACTTACTCCCCAGTTACGGTTTGTCAGCTTCAGTAGTTTGGTTTCAAGCCTTTGTTTTGATTTCTTTGGCACGTACACCCTGGTTTTCGTTCTATAGAAACTCACTCCTAAGAATGTCCGTGCACTCGGCTTTCCCACCGCACTTTTCTCCTCGTTGACCTTTAGCTTTAATTTTCTCTCTAGAAATTCTGTAACTCCTTGTTTAACTCTCTCTCCAGCTTTAATGCTCTTAACATAGATATTGCAGTCATCTGCGTAGCGTACAAATTTATGTCCTCTTTTCTCCAGCTCCTTATCTAATTCATTAAGGATAATATTGCTGAGAAGAGGGCTTAAGGGACCTCCTTGCGGAGTCCCCTCTCTGTTGGTAATAACCACACCGTTCACCATAACCCCGGCTTGAAGAAATCTTCGGATAAGCTTAAGTGTCGGTTTATCAGAGATGGTCTTGGCTATCAGAGACATGAGCTTATCATGCTGGACTCGGTCAAAGAATTTCTCTAGATCCATATCTACAACGAAGTTGTAGCCTTCTTCGATGTATTGTCTTGCCTGTTCAATGGCTTGATGTGCACTCTTATTCGGTCGAAAACCATAACTAAAGTGGCTGAACTGCCTTTCAAATATAGGTGTTAACCTTTGAACCATGGCTTGCTGAATCACTCGGTCCGTCACAGTAGGAATCCCAAGTTGTCGTTTTCCACCATTAGCTTTTGGTATCTCAACCCTTCTAACTGGCTGAGGTTTGTATTTTCCTTCTCGTATCAGTTGAATAATCTCTTGTCCATTTTCCCTCAAATATAGGCGAGTAGCTTCTATATCTTTCTCATCGACACCTGCTGCTCCTTTGTTTCGTTTAACCTTTTTAAAAGCAAGGTCAAGGTTTTCAGTATCAACGATACGGTCAATTAATGTTTGGTTACATTCCATATTGTTTCCATGCTCTTGAGATTGCACAAAAGTAACTCCACGCTAGTTTAAGGTTTCCAGCTTTCCGAGCTTTCTGCCTTAAACCAGATTTGTTGGCTGTGTCATCGTTCTTTTGTAAAGTTCTCTAACATGGTAGCTCCTTTCGTTCCGCCCTTCTCAACAAATCGTTGATACTATGGCTTCTGCTGACTTCTCTTAGTTCAGCTGCTTATCACTAAGCAGGTTCTCCTTCCGGAGGTTTCTAAGAGACCTCCCGGGGTAAGTTCATCCACTTTCTCCTCATATATCTGCCACATTTATGTCTGTTCCATCCGGGGATATTTTGGACTTTGTTTTGTTTTGCAAACTCGTCCTGAAACAGTCCACCTCAAATGTGATTCGTGTACCTCAGACCGAGGATTTGCCTAGGGCTTCCTTCAGATTCCACGTCGCCATGGACACCCTTGCCTTCAGCTAATGGTTCGCATATCCCAACGCCCATAGCGGACTTGCACCGCCTAGTTGATGAACATGCCCGGCACACAAAAA
>NZ_JAUZVH010000023.1:0-2654 GCF_031844465.1 Bacillus sp. AG4(2022) | reverse complement strand
TGTCACTTTAATCGGTAAATTGCACCTGTTTTAAGTGCTATTTTGCACTTCAAAATACGCCTATTCTAAACAATAAAAGCACTTATCCAAGCTGTGAGCTGGTAACAAGTGCTTTACGTTTTATTTTAGAGGTTTTTCCAAATAGCGATAAATGGTTGTTCGAGATACGCCCCATTTTTCCGCCACATCTTTAATTGATGTACCATTTTCAATGAGCGATTTCATCATTTCAATATCTTTCGCTTCCAGTTTCTCCGGACGTCCCCCAAGACGACCACGCGCTCTAGCTGCTGCTCGTCCTGCTGCTGAGCGTTCCTCGATCAGATTCCGTTCAAATTCTGCAAAGGCTGCGAAGAGGTGGAACATTAATTGCCCCGTTGCGTTGCTTTTGTCCATCGTTAGGTTTTCTTGCAGGCTGTGAAAGCCCACACCTCGTTCGTTCAAAGTATTCACAATCTGTATTAAGTCCTGCATGTTGCGACCAAGACGATCTAATCGCCAAACAACAATGGTATCGCCTTCACGTGCATATTGAAGTGCTTCCTCCAAGCCAGGGCGCTGCTTTTTCGCTCCACTCATCTTATCGTGAAAGATTTTTCCACAGCCATGTTGCGTTAACGCATCCATTTGTAAATCTAAATTTTGTAACCCTGTCGAAACGCGCGCATATCCAATTAACACCAGTAATCACTCTTTTCTCATTTTTCCTTTAAGTTCATTGTAACATAAGATAGAATTCAATATGTTATTGAACATAGAATAATGAACAGAGTTTTGTAACACCTATAGCCTTAAAAAACATTCATTTCAACGGATATCTGAGTGTGTTCAGAAAAGGACGAGTTTTAGAACACATAGAGTAGCATAAGTAGTGGTCATGTTAGATTTTGGAACATGAAGAGTAAAATAAAAAGCGCTGATAATTCCGAATAACCGGGTATGTACACTTTTTGCTTTTTATACAAAATGAGCAATAGATGTAAAAAAAACCCGTTGTTAGACGGATGCAGTAAATGGGGACCATCGCTGAGCTGTAATTTCTTGTATACATTAAAGTAGTAGTAACCGAAATGGCACAAGTCCCTATAGCTGCATAAACCAAAAATGTAGGGAGCCAAAGTCAAAACGCTTTCACATCTAAAACTTATAAATTTTTGACGCACAGATTTTTAGATTTATTTTAACTGTTCTCTCAAAGATTGTTGCTATCGTGCATAATTTAGGCATTTGAAAAGGCGTACCTCTGATAATAGATTAGTACGCCTTTTCCATCTCATTTTTAATGTCAAAGCGGGAGTCGAACTGAAGCAAACGCCCTATTTAGTCAAATAGAACTAAAAATAAATAAAAAAACATATAAATTTCTTCAATGGGTATATTATATACAAGTTATATCAATTTATAGTAGGAGGTTTTACTTGTGAAAGCAGTTACTTTTCAAGGTTCCAAGGATATGCAAGTGAAAGAAGTTCCAGATGCGAAGCTTCAACAAAAAGACGATATTGTCGTGCGCATTACATCAACAGCGATATGCGGATCTGACTTACATATTTATCAAGGTGCCCTGCCAGCTGAAAAAGATTACGTAGTTGGCCACGAGCCTATGGGTATTGTAGAAGAAGTAGGGCCAGAGGTAACAAAAGTGAAGAAAGGGGACAGAGTTGTCATACCGTTTAATATTTCGTGTGGCAGCTGTTTCTATTGTCAGCATGATTTGGAGAGCCAATGCGATAATTCTAATCCAAATCCAGAAATTGATACAGGCGGATATTTTGGATTTACGGAGCGTTACGGTAATCATCCAGGTGGACAAGCTGAATATTTGCGTGTTCCTTATGGGAATTTTATGCCTTTTGTAATTCCTGAATCTGTTGAACTTGAAGATGAAGCATTACTGTTTATGTCTGATGTACTACCAACTGCTTATTGGAGCATTGAAAGTGCAGGGGTAAAAAAAGGGGATACAGTTGCCGTACTCGGCTGTGGACCGGTTGGGTTAATGGCGCAAAAGTTTGCATGGATGAAAGGCGCAAAAAGAGTCATTGCGGTCGATAATCTTCCATATAGGCTTGAACGTGCCAAAAAAATGAACAATGTTGAAATTTATAATTTTGATGAATTTGATGATATGGGTTCCCATATTAAAGAAATCACAAATGGCGGTGTAGACGCAGTCATTGACTGCGTAGGGATGGATGGTAAAAAAACACCCCTCGAAGCTGCCGAACAAAAGATGAAGCTTATTGGTGGAACAATTAGCCCGATCAAAATCGGTATGAATGCTGTGAGAAAATTTGGAACGTTGCAGCTGACTGGGGTCTACGGGTCCAAATATAACCAGTTCCCTTTAGGGAATATATTTGAAAGAAATGTACAAATAAAAATGGGCCAAGCACCTGTCATACATTACATGCCAATGCTCTTTAAAATGATTACGTCGGGAGAGTTGGACCCAACAGAAATCGTCTCTCATAAAATGCGTCTAGACCAGGCGAGCGAAGCCTATCAAATCTTTAATGATCACGAAGATGAGTGTGTCAAAGTCATTCTTCAACCCTAATCTTACTATACACTTCCAGATTGTATTATAACCAATAGTATACTTTTTATCACTATGTAAAAGTAAAGTGTGTACTTACAAAATAATGCTATAT
>NZ_JAUZVH010000022.1:0-2961 GCF_031844465.1 Bacillus sp. AG4(2022) | reverse complement strand
ACAAAGCAATCAAATGTGGTTAAGTCCTCGATCTATTAGTATCTGTCAGCTCCACGTGTCACCACGCTTCCACCTCAGACCTATCAACCTGATCATCTTTCAGGGATCTTACTAGCTTGACGCTATGGGAAATCTCATCTCGAGGGGGGCTTCATGCTTAGATGCTTTCAGCACTTATCCCTTCCGCACATAGCTACCCAGCGATGCCTTTGGCAAGACAACTGGTACACCAGCGGTGCGTCCATCCCGGTCCTCTCGTACTAAGGACAGCTCCTCTCAAATTTCCTGCGCCCACGACGGATAGGGACCGAACTGTCTCACGACGTTCTGAACCCAGCTCGCGTACCGCTTTAATGGGCGAACAGCCCAACCCTTGGGACCGACTACAGCCCCAGGATGCGATGAGCCGACATCGAGGTGCCAAACCTCCCCGTCGATGTGGACTCTTGGGGGAGATAAGCCTGTTATCCCCGGGGTAGCTTTTATCCGTTGAGCGATGGCCCTTCCATGCGGAACCACCGGATCACTAAGCCCGACTTTCGTCCCTGCTCGACTTGTAGGTCTCGCAGTCAAGCTCCCTTGTGCCTTTACACTCTGCGAATGATTTCCAACCATTCTGAGGGAACCTTTGGGCGCCTCCGTTACTTTTTAGGAGGCGACCGCCCCAGTCAAACTGCCCGCCTGACACTGTCTCCCGCCCCGATCAGGGGCGCGGGTTAGAATTTCAATACAGCCAGGGTAGTATCCCACCAATGCCTCCACCGAAGCTGGCGCTCCGGCTTCAAAGGCTCCTACCTATCCTGTACAAGCTGTACCAAAATTCAATATCAGGCTGCAGTAAAGCTCCACGGGGTCTTTCCGTCCTGTCGCGGGTAACCTGCATCTTCACAGGTACTATAATTTCACCGAGTCTCTCGTTGAGACAGTGCCCAGATCGTTACGCCTTTCGTGCGGGTCGGAACTTACCCGACAAGGAATTTCGCTACCTTAGGACCGTTATAGTTACGGCCGCCGTTTACTGGGGCTTCGATTCAGAGCTTCGCTTGCGCTAACCCCTCCTCTTAACCTTCCAGCACCGGGCAGGCGTCAGCCCCTATACTTCGCCTTGCGGCTTCGCAGAGACCTGTGTTTTTGCTAAACAGTCGCCTGGGCCTATTCACTGCGGCTTTTCCGGGCTATTCACCCTAAAAAGCACCCCTTCTCCCGAAGTTACGGGGTCATTTTGCCGAGTTCCTTAACGAGAGTTCTCTCGCTCACCTTAGGATTCTCTCCTCGCCTACCTGTGTCGGTTTGCGGTACGGGCACCTTTTCCCTCGCTAGAGGCTTTTCTTGGCAGTGTGGAATCAGGAACTTCGGTACTAAATTTCCCTCGCCGTCACAGCTCAGCCTGATGCAAACGGGATTTGCCTCGTTTGCAGCCTAACTGCTTGGACGCGCATATCCAACAGCGCGCTTACCCTATCCTCCTGCGTCCCCCCATTGCTCAAACGGTAAAGAGGTGGTACAGGAATATCAACCTGTTGTCCATCGCCTACGCCTTTCGGCCTCGGCTTAGGTCCCGACTAACCCTGAGCGGACGAGCCTTCCTCAGGAAACCTTAGGCATTCGGTGGATGGGATTCTCACCCATCTTTCGCTACTCATACCGGCATTCTCACTTCTAAGCGCTCCACCAGTCCTTGCGGTCTGACTTCGATGCACTTAGAACGCTCTCCTACCGCGGACACCTGATGGTGTCCACCCACAGCTTCGGTGATACGTTTAGCCCCGGTACATTTTCGGCGCGGAGTCACTCGACCAGTGAGCTATTACGCACTCTTTAAATGGTGGCTGCTTCTAAGCCAACATCCTGGTTGTCTAAGCAACTCCACATCCTTTTCCACTTAACGTATACTTTGGGACCTTAGCTGGTGGTCTGGGCTGTTTCCCTTTTGACTACGGATCTTATCACTCGCAGTCTGACTCCCATGGATAAGTCTTTGGCATTCGGAGTTTGTCTGAATTCGGTAACCCGATGGGGGCCCCTAGTCCAAACAGTGCTCTACCTCCAAGACTCTTACAACATGAGGCTAGCCCTAAAGCTATTTCGGAGAGAACCAGCTATCTCCAAGTTCGATTGGAATTTCTCCGCTACCCACACCTCATCCCCGCACTTTTCAACGTGCGTGGGTTCGGGCCTCCATCCAGTGTTACCTGGACTTCACCCTGGACATGGGTAGATCACCTGGTTTCGGGTCTACGACCACATACTCATTCGCCCTATTCAGACTCGCTTTCGCTGCGGCTCCGTCTGTTCAACTTAACCTCGCATGTAATCGTAACTCGCCGGTTCATTCTACAAAAGGCACGCCATTACCCTGACCCGAAGGTCATAGGGCTTTGACTACTTGTAGGCACACGGTTTCAGGATCTGTTTCACTCCCCTTCCGGGGTGCTTTTCACCTTTCCCTCACGGTACTGGTTCACTATCGGTCACTAGGGAGTATTTAGCCTTGGGAGATGGTCCTCCCTGCTTCCGACGGGATTTCACGTGTCCCGCCGTACTCAGGATCCACTCTGGAGGGAACGAAGTTTCAACTACGGGGCTGTTACCCTCTATGGCCGGCCTTTCCATGCCTGTTCATTTACTCCGTTCCTTTGTAACTCCGTGTAGAGTGTCCTACAACCCCAGGAGGCAAGCCTCCTGGTTTGGGCTAATCCCGTTTCGCTCGCCGCTACTCAGGGAATCGCGTTTGCTTTCTCTTCCTCCGGGTACTTAGATGTTTCAGTTCCCCGGGTCTGCCTCCAATGCCCTATGTATTCAGGCAAGGGTTCCATCCCATTACGGATGGAGGGTTTCCCCATTCGGAAATCTCCGGATCAAAGCTTACTTACAGCTCCCCGAAGCATATCGGTGTTAGTACCGTCCTTCATCGGCTCCTAGTGCCAAGGCATCCACCGTGCGCCCTTTCTAACTTAACCT
>NZ_JAUZVH010000021.1:0-7762 GCF_031844465.1 Bacillus sp. AG4(2022) | reverse complement strand
TCCCGAATAATCTTGTTTCACAAAATTTGTTTCACTGTCTTACATACACAAAAAGGGATAGTAAAATGGGCTCATTAAATGTATGGTCATCTTTCGAAATAATCCTTTTGCCAGGGGAAACCAGAAACGGTTTCCTCCTTTACCTCTCCCTTCTAGGATTTAATTAATTGTAAGAGCATTGATTGTCCAGGCTTAAAGTTTTTCATATCTCATGCTCTTTGGAACAATTAAAATACAACTAGCTGCAGCTTGAAAGACCTGCTATTCTCTGTCCCTCTCCAATTTACCCCAAGCGTAATTACCTAAGCCCCCTCCTGTTAACAAACAAATGATCCAAGTAAATAATCCCTCTGCAAGTATAAGTTCCATTTCAAATGATTGTAAAAGAAATTTGATTATATAGTAATCAATTAAAAAAGGAATAGATATGCCAAGGCTGAACTTAAGCACAAACCTTGTTTTTCCCTTTTCTCTGATTTGATCCCACTTCATCCTCAGTCTCCTCTATATAAAAGTTCCACACTCACTTCTATATATGATTAGATAAAGCTTTCTTGTTAAGTTTTTGTCTGGTTATATCACTACAGCCTGTTTTATATGGATACAAGTTAGCCTTTAATCAAACGTTTGATTAATTACCCGGTGGCCGCAGGTGGCAAGCCTTTTACACATATGCAGCCTCTTCTGCTTCCATCCTGCACCTTGGGAAAGAGACCTGGCCTCTCGCCTGCCAAACGAGCCAAGGGATCTGACCCAACGAGCCAAGGGGCCAGACCCCCTGGCTCCACCGCGAAAACGAGCCAAGGGACCTGACCCCCTGGCCCAAAAAACGGGCCAAGGAACCCGACCCCCTGGCCCACCGCGGACCCCTGGCCCAATTCATACACCCATTTTCACTCTTAAGTGAAAAAGTCTGTATTAATAATTCCTAATACAATTACTATACTGAAATTAGAAATTGTAAGTGTTTTCAACTTGGTTATAGGAGGAATGACAGATGAGCGGTTCTTGGCTTGGTTTGGAAGAGAAGGTAGCGATTGTTACGGGTGGTGCTTCGGGCATCGGTTTACATATTACGAATGAACTCCTGAAGAACGGCGTGAAGGTTGTGGTTGCCGATTTGAATGGGGAAGAAGGCGAGCAGGAAAACGGTTCTTATTTTATTCAGTGTGATGTGACGAAGAAGGAGAGCGTTGACCAGGCGGTTGCGAAGACGGTTGAGCTGTTCGGGTCTTTGGATATCCTAGTGAATAATGCAGGTGTGAATCTTCCTAGACTTTTGGTTGACGACAAGGGAGAAAAGCCGGAATATGAGTTAAGTGAAAAAGACTTTGATTTCATGGTTGCTGTGAATCAGAAGGGTCCTTACTTGTTTGCCCAGGCTTCTGCGAAGAAGATGCTGAAGCAAAGCGGCGGTGTGATTATCAATGTATCTTCAGAGGCTGGCCAGGAAGGTTCTGCCGGACAGAGCTGCTATTCAGCGACAAAGGGAGCGGTGATTGCTTTTACAAGGGCATGGGCGAAGGAGCTTGGTAAACACAATATTCGTGTCGTTGCGATTGCCCCTGGTATCATTGAAACGACTGGCCTCAGGACAGATGCTTATAATGAAGCATTAGCGTACACACGCGGTGTGACGGTTGATGGCCTTTCAACTGATTACAGCAAATCGATCCCGCTTGGGCGCGAAGGAAAGCTGACAGAAATTGCTGATTTGGTTTCTTATCTGGCTTCTGACCGTGCAGGCTATGTAACAGGGACAACTTTTAATATTTCAGGCGGTAAATCCCGCGGCTGATGCTTTGAAAAGACGTTATTTCGACGCCTTTATGGAAGCCGGCCAGCGGGCAGACCGTCCGGCTTCCATATAAATAGGGGTGATAAAATGTCTGACAGAATGATAGATGAACGTGCAGCAAAGATGCTGGCAATTGCCCGGACAAAAACCTATCACTCACTTGATGAGCTTGCAGAGGCAATGGGTGTGGGCACCAGGACGATCAGGAATTACATCAAACAGCTGAATGATGACCTGGACGGAATTGCTTCTTTTTTCAATGAAAGAGGAAAAGGTTTTCGTTTCGATATCAATAATATGAAAGCGTTCCAATCTTATCTGGAAGAAAGCAGCCCGGAAGATAGCTCGCTGAATTCGCAAAAGGGCCGGATCGGCTTCATCATCGACCGGCTCATCAACAGCGAAGAAACGTATACACTGGATGATCTGGCTGAGGAAATGCACTTGGGCCGCACAACGCTCGTCAATGAGCTGAAAAAGGCAGCCGTTTCCCTTGAGACATACAAGCTCATCATTCACGGCAAGCCGAACAGGGGGATGGAGCTGAGCGGCAGGGAATTGGACCTGCGCTTCTACATCCTTGATCATCTGTATGATGTGCTGTATGGAGATTATCCGCTTGATGAAGATATTACGGAATCGATTGAGAGAATCTCGCACGAGTATAATCTCGAATCTCCTACCCAGGAGAGGCTGATGGAATTCATCATCATCATGCTGGACCGGCTTTTGAAAAATCATCATCTTGAAGCTATCGAGGAAAAGCATAAAAAGCTGATCGGCACACAGGAGCACGGGATCGCGCTTGAAATCGTTGAAGCGATTCAAAAGCAGCTCCCGATAGAAATCCCTGAAGCTGAGGCTCTGTTCATCACGATTCCGATCGCGGGAAGGCGGACGCCGACAAACAATCGGACGCTGGCCGATATTGCGATTACCGATGATGTAAGGCGGCTGCTGGAACAGATTTTAGAACAGGTTGGCTTTAAAAAGGAAATCATTGAGCAGAATGAATCCTTCTTTCAGGATCTCCTGTACCACTTGACCTTTATGCTGAACCGGCTGATTTTCGGGCTGCGCCTGAAGAACGCACTGCTCGCCGATGTGAAGGAAAAATATCCGGTTGCCTACAAGATGGCGGAGATTGCCGGACAGGTGATCGAGAGCAGATATGGGCTCGAGGTGCCGGAGGATGAACTTGGATATCTGGCCTTTTACTTCGGGGTCTTCATCGGCCAAAGCGATATCAAGGTCAAGCGCTTCCAAAAAGCAGCAGTCGTCTGCGGGACTGGCCGGGGGACGGCAAAGCTCGTCAGCATCCAGCTGGAGCGCATCCTGAACCAGGATACTGAAATCAATCTTTTTGCCGAAAAGGATGCAGTTAAGGAAGTTCTGGATTCATATGATCTTGTTTTTTCAACCGTAAAGCTGCCCTTTGAAACCCATGCACCTTTTATCATGATTAATGAAATATTCGATGAAAGCCGTGTGAAGAGGGAGATTGAGAAAGCGGCCTACAGACAGAGGCTCAACATTCAAAATGGCAGCGAGTATCAATCTGTGATGGCCCAGCTGCTTGCGAAAGAGTCATTTTTCCAGCTGGACAGCTCTAAGGGCTATCACGAAAACGTCTTCCATATGGTAAACGAGCTGACTGAAATTGGCCGCCTTGACCTTGGATTCATGGAGCGGCTGAAGGAAAGGGAAGAGAAGGGATCAATGGTCTTTGACCGCTATATCGCCTTTCCGCACACCTTCAATCAGCAGTCCAATGACATTGAACTTGCGGTCGGGATTTTCCCGGAGGGGGTCATGGAGAATGGCAGGGAAGTCAGGCTTGTGTTCCTGCTCGGGTTGCCGGAGGAACAGAATGAATGCAATGAAAGCCTGATTGTCAAAATCTATGATGAAATCATCGGGATTGCTAACAATGAAGAGCTCATCGCACAGCTGGTAGAGGCAGCATCCTATGAGGATTTTGTCTCCAGCATCGAACGGTCAAACAGGGAAAGGGGCTGAGAAGATGATTCTATTTTTAATCATACTGATTGGGATCGCCTGGCTGGTCCAGAGCATCCTCGGGTTTTTCCAGATCAAGCATTTTAATAAAAAGTATGCCGAAATGAGGTCGCTCGGACGGGTGGCCATCGGCAAAAGAACAGGGAAATTGCGCGCAGGGACGGTTGTCATGTTCGCTATCGATAAAAGGAATAAAATTCTGAAGGCAGCAAAAATGCAGGGTGTGACCGTTTTTTCCAAGGTCAAGGACCTGAATGGGTTTGAGGGGAAATACCTGCTGAAGATTTCCGATGAAGATTTCAAAGGCCATGATAAATTGACCCAGCTTGCAATTGCCGATGCGCTCAAGAGCTATGACATCATCTCCAAGGGCGGCGAGCTCCAGGTGAAAAAAGGCTGGATCGACTATATCATGCCAAAAAAGAAAGAAATGAGAAGAGGGTGAAGAGATGGATTTTATCATCAAATTAGCTGAAGGGTTCATGAACTTATTCCGCACAGGCGGGGAAACCTTTGTCAGCCTTGTCACAGATATTGTACCGCTATTGATCATGCTATTGGTTGCCATGAACGCACTTGTCCGCCTCGTCGGCGAAGAGCGTGTCGAAAAACTGGCAAGAAAATCAGGAAAAAACGCATTTACAAGATATTTCGTTCTGCCGATCATCGGGACATTCGTCCTTGCCAATCCTATGACATTATCACTGGGAAGATTTCTTCCGGAAAAATATAAGCCGAGCTATTATGCGGCAGCATCCTATTCATGCCACACGCACAACGGATTATTCCCGCACGTTAACCCGGGTGAGCTGTTCGTATTCCTCGGAATTTCAGCAGGAATCACAACACTGGGACATGATGTAACCGAGCTTGCTCTCCGCTACTTCCTTGTCGGGATTTTCACCAACTTCTTAAGAGGCTGGATCACTGACCTGACAACTTCTTATGTAGCCAAGCAGCAAAACGTAAAACTAAAAGATACCGTTCAACTATAGAATTTTAGGTGGTGGGAAACATGACAGCTTTTCAATCAATCAAAATTTCAAAGGGCGCCGGCGGATTTGGCGGACCTTTAGTAATAACACCAACAGACGAGAAAAATAAAGTCGTCTATATTACCGGCGGTCAAAGGCCGGAGATTGCGGATAAAATTGCTGAATTAACAGGCTGTGAGCTTGTCGACGGCTTTAAGACATCTGTACCGGAAAAAGAAATGGCATGCGTCATCATCGACTGCGGCGGCACACTGCGCTGTGGACTATACCCGCAAAAGCGCATCCCGACAATCAACATCATGCCGACGGGTCAGAGCGGTCCATTGGCCAAGCATATTACAGAAGATATCTACGTTTCCGGCGTAAAGGCGGAGAATATCCAGCTGGCAGATGCAGAAGGAGCAGCGGCTCCGGCAATGTCGGTACAGGAAGAGGCAGCTGAAGGGATCAAAACACCTAAATACAGCTCAGACAAGAAAATCAGTGAACAGCAGAAGCCAAAAGGATTGATGGCTAGAGTCGGTATGGCAATGGGTTCGATCACGAGCGTCTTCTATCAGGCAGGCCGTGATGCCATTGATACAGTTATCAAAACGATCCTTCCGTTCATGGCATTCGTAGCCATGCTCATCGGGGTCATCCTGGAATCAGGAATCGGCGACGTGTTCGCGAAATTCCTGTCACCTTTCGCAGGTTCTGTATGGGGGCTTATCGTCATCGCACTTGTCTGCTCATTCCCGCTCCTCTCCCCATTCTTAGGCCCTGGCGCTGTTATTGCCCAGGTAGTCGGAACATTGATAGGGGTTGAAATCGGAAAAGGAAACATCCCGGCCCACCTTGCATTGCCGGCCCTGTTCGCCATCAATGCTCAAGCTGCTGCTGACTTCGTACCAGTAGGACTTGGACTTGCAGAAGCAGAGGTTGAAACAGTCGAAGTAGGGGTGCCATCTGTCCTCTACTCCAGATTCCTCACGGGGGCGCCGACCGTCTTCATTGCCTGGCTCGCAAGCTTTGGCTTGTATGATTGATGTTAAATAATAGAAAATGAAAATATGGATAAGGAGCTTCACGAGTGCACCTGCACCTGGAGCTCCCGTCCCGAATAGAGAAATATGATCCAAAGGAGAGACACAACCATGACAACGAAATTCGAAACCAAAATCAACAGCATCGGCCCTTCTGTAACTGAATTTTTCGGTGAAAAAATGTTCATCCTTTTCGGGGATAATGCTCCAGCTGAACTGGCTGAATACTGCCTCCTGATCGATGTAAAAGGGGTTGAAGGCGAGATTGCAGCAGGCGATACCCTGCAGATCGGCAGCAATGAATATAAAGTTACTTCTGTCGGCGATGCTGTGAAACAAAATCTTTCCTCACTCGGCCATATTACCCTGAAATTCGACGGCTCACAAACTCCGGAGCTGCCAGGCACCCTGTACCTGGAAGACAGTGAAATCCAGGAAGTCAATGCTGGGGACATAATCCGGATCTACTCATAATGAATAAAAAACAATAGCTTAACTTTTGTCATCCAAGAGTTAGGCTATTATTTTTAGGAGGGCAAAAAATATGAGATTAGTCATTGATTCAGCAAATGTTGAAAGCATTAAGAAGCTCGTGGATTTTTTTCCGATAGACGGGGTTACCACCAATCCGAGCATAGTCGTAAAGGAAAAAAAGCCTTTCCTGCTTTTGCTTAAGGAAATCAGAGCTGTTATCGGGGAGGAAAAAGAGCTGTTTGCCCAGACGATTGCCGGGGATGCAGAAGGAATGGCAGAAGAAGCCCGCTGGCTCTGTGAAGCTGTATCGGGGAACGTTGTCGTAAAAATTCCTGTCACCATGGAAGGCATCAAAGCGATCAAAATGCTGAAGGCAGAGGGCATCCGCACACTGGCAACAACGGTTTATACACCAATGAATGCGTATCTTGCTGCCAAAGCAGGGGCTGATTATGTTGCTCCTTATGTTAACCGGATCGATAATCTTACAGGCAATGGTGCAAAAGTGGTCGCAGAAATTACCGAGATTTTCTCAAAGCACAACTTATCTTGTGAAGTCCTGGCAGCCAGCTTCAAAAACGTCCAGCAGATCCACAATGTCTGCCTTGCCGGCGCGCACGGAATCACGGCTGCACCGGAACTGATCGAGGCGCTCGTCAAAATTCCGTCCATTGAAGACAATGTAGAAGCTTTCAGTAAGGATTGGATGGGACAGTATGGGGAAGGCAGTTTGATTTTAAGCGAGGATAAATAGATAGAAAGAGGAAGGTGGAACCTATGATTAAAGCAATTGTCTGCGATTTTGACGGACTGATCATCGATACAGAATATGCCCTTTACGAAGCATTCTGCGACATGCTCGCAATTGACCACAGTGAAATGCCGATTGCCGACTATGCTCACTTCATTGGCACAGATTCAAAAGGCCTCTATGAATACATCATGGAAAAATCAAACGGCACCCTGACAATCGAAGAAATCATCGAGAGATCTCATATTTTACATAAGGAAAAACTTCAATCCCCGATTGCCCGTGAAGGGGTTGAAGATTATTTGAAAGAAGCCAAAAGCAGAGGACTGAAAATCGGGCTGGCCTCCAGCTCCAACCGGGAATGGGTCACTTTCTTTTTGAAAGAATTGAACTTCCTACAGTACTTCGATTACATCCAGACTTCTGATGATGTAGAGAAGGTAAAGCCGGATCCGGCTCTCTACAGGAATGTTATCACCCATTTCGGGATTGACCCATCCGAAGCGATAGCTTTTGAAGATTCTATGAATGGATCCAAGGCTGCCATTGCCGCAGGGCTTAGATGTGTAATTGTACCGAATAAGATTACTGAGAACCTGGCGTTTGAGGGGTATCATATGAGGCTGGGGAGTATGGGAGAGAAGGAGTTTGGGAGAGTTGTGGAGGAGATTGAAGGAGTGTAGGGGACAGCTGTTGGAGC
>NZ_JAUZVH010000020.1:0-14168 GCF_031844465.1 Bacillus sp. AG4(2022) | reverse complement strand
TTCTAAAAGCCCCCTCCTCCAAATAAACATAACAATCCCTATGAGTCTGAAGAATGGTTGCCGGAAGCTCATTCGTGACTTCACCGTGTATCATCCGATGAACTGCCTCAGCCTTATTGGCACCATTGGCAATCACAATCACTGTGTTACTGTCCATAATATGCTGAGTCCCTAATGTGATTCCTTTTGATAGTTCTCTTTCGGTTTCGAAGTATTTTTGTCCGACAGATTTTGTGTTTTGATCAAGGTTCACGACGTGGGAGAGACAGTTAAATGAAACACCTGGTTCGTTGAATCCTAAGTGTCCGTTGACTCCTATGCCCAGGAGCATGAGGTCGATATTGCCATGATCCATGATATATTGATCGACTCTTTGGCACTCTTGCTGCAGGTCTTTTGCTTTTGCATCAAAGAAACAGATGTTTTCTTCCTTTATCTTCAGGGGGAGAAATAATGTTTTCCATAATGTCTCCTGGCAGCTGCCAGAATCATTTTTATCCATTCCAACCCATTCATCCAGCCCTACGAATTTACACGAACCAAAATCGACTTTTTTATCCGCTGCTAAATCTGCCAGAATTTCAAATGTTCCAATCGGTGTACTTCCCGCTGCAAAGCACACCAAAGCATTAGGATTTGCATTTACAAGTTCGGCTATTTTTTCGGCAGCAGCTTTGGACATTGCCTCATAATCTTTTAAAACAGATACGTTCATAACACACCACTTTCTATATCCTTTACCGTAAAGGGATATCTGCTATCAGTCTTTTCTCCGTTTATACGCACATCTCTTTTTTCTGTTCCGGGAAGGTAGACATTAATAGAATCATAGGGAACTTTATAGCTTCCTTCTATATAAACATTTATATCCACAAGGCCGCTTGTTGTTTTAACCTTTACTGTTACATAGGAAAACTCCCCATTTTTATAATTCACAGAGAGGCCATCATCTTCATAGAATTTATGGGTGGTTTCTCCTTCTCCAGGGATAGGGTATATGAGAATTCCCCTTTGATCTTCATGCTTATTATTGAAGGTTATTTCTCCGTCCCGAATAGGGAATGCCGAACCTGCCCTGGAGAACAAAGGGATTACATCCAATGGTGCATCTGCTTCAATGGTTTGCCCGCCTTCCAGCCATTGTCCAGAATTCAGATCGTACCATCCGTTTTCCTCTTTCGGCAGATAGACACTGCGCTTTGTGGCTCCTTTTTCAACCACACTGCAAACCAGAAGATTTTCCCCCACCATAAAATCATCATTTTCAGCAAATGTGTTTGGGTCATTTTCGAAATAATAAAAGGTTGGAGCCAGAATCGGTTTATATTCCTGGTTAGCTTTGTAGAGTAAATGATAGAAATACGGAATCCACTTGACGCGCTCTTTCATGAATTTACTTATGATAGAAAGATGCTCGGGGTACATCCATGGTGCGTTGACTGTATCGTCTTCATTCCAGGAGTGTATCGTAAATCTGGGATGGAAAATACCATTCTGAATCCACCTGATCAATAATTCCGGTTCCGGTGCAAAGCCATTAAATCCCCCGACATCATGGCCGACATTGTACACACCGGACAAGCTTAAGCTCAGCCCCATTTTGATATTAAAACGGAGTGTTTTCCATTCTGTAAAATTGTCGCCGGACCATGTCTGCACATACCGCTGCATGCCCGGGCACCCGGAGCGTGAAATTAAATAGGGACGGAGATTTGGTGCATATTCCTTTTGGGCTTCAAAAGAAGACTTTAACATCAGTAAAGTTTGAATAGGTTTGATATAGTCAACCGCAATGCTATTGCCAAATCCAAATGCCTGTGCACTTTTATCCCAAATTTCGTATTCATTATTATCATTCCATGTAGAGTCGATTCCATAGGAAAGAAGCTGTTCCTTCACCTTCTCCTTCCACCACAGGATGGTTTCAGGGTTCGTAAAATCAAGATAAGAACCTTCATCATCCCAATATTGCACTACATCCGGGTCCTGATTATTTTCAGCTTTAATGAACATTCCCCTATCAGCCAGCTCCCGGTAATGAGGATGATCCTGAAGCAGGCAGGGTTTGATATTGGCGCAAATACGCAGTCCATGATCATGAAAATACTGTATCATTCCCTGAGGATCAGGCACCTTGCCGTGATTCCAGTGGAATACATATCTCTTTTCTCCTATAGTTGTATATCCTGATGATAATTGAAAAGAATCGCACGGGATATCGTATGTACTGCAGGAATCAACAAATTTCTTTAATTGCTCTTGCGCATCCGGCGCATCGGTATAAGCCATTGTGGACCCAGAATAGCCAAGGCTCCATTTAGGCGGGAACACTGTTTTGCCGGTAAGCTTTGAGTATTTTTCCACTACATTCCGGATATTTGGCCCATAGATGAAATAATAGTCCAAATCTCCTTTTTCAGCATGATAATATCTGTATAATCCATGATAATTATCCAATTCAGCACCCAGATCAAAGACAGAATCTGAATAATTATCGTAAAACAAACCATATGATAATTGAGACTTTTGGTTATGAGTAATATAAAACGGTATATGCTTGTAAAGAGGGTCTGTAAACTCGGCATCATAGCCCATTGCATCGATGGCTTGCATTCTGTAGCGCTTTCTTGCTTTATTGAGGGTCCCGCTCTTCTCGCCTAATCCGTAATATAGATCATCTTTATACCGTTCAAGATAATGGTAAACTCCTTTGCCCAGCTTGTTGTTATAATTATAGCTTTGTGTTTTTCTATCATTAGAGATTAATACGTCCTCCCCATTCTCTTTCGCATACCAGGAAATAATGAATCCATCCAGCCGGATAACAGCCTTTAACAGTTTGGTTTCGATTATTATCTGATCATTTCCGATCTCACGCTGATAGGCTGGCAGCGAGAAAGGAGATAGATCAAATCGGTCTCTCCCTTCAAAAGGGATATCTTCTGCTTCTGGCGCAACCGTCCAGGTAGCTGTTAAAGCAGGCTGGTCTCCTGTACTCATAAACACTCTGCACAGGTCTTCCTCAAGAATAAAGAAATGGATGTGCTTATTATTGCACGAAAAGATCAGCTGATTGTCCTGCTCTTTTACTAGTTTATATCTCCACTTCAACCTCATATTTTCACCTTTTTCTAAAAACAGAGATAAACCTAAAGGGTCATCTCTGTTTGAATGGTTATTTAGAATCAATCTTTCATGCCGGAAGTTGCGAGTCCCTGTATAAATTGCTTCTGGAAAATCAGGAACACGATCAGCACTGGAACCATGGTCACTACTGACATAGCAAGCAGGCTTCCCCAGTCAACATTATATTCACCAATGAAATTAGACAGTGCCAGCTGAATGGTATATTTCGTCGGGTCGCTGATTACGATCAAAGGCCAGATAAAGTCGTCCCATCTCCACATGAAGGAGAAGATGGCCAGAACAGATATGATTGGCTTTGCTATAGGCACAATGATTCTCCAAAAGATTTTCCATTCTCCTGCTCCATCTATCCTGGCAGCTTCAAGAAGATCATCCGGCACTGTTAATAGGTATTGCCGTATTAAAAATACCCCTGTTGGTGTTGCGGCAGGCGGTATAATAATGCCCCACAGCGTGTTATATAAGCCAAGTTTACTGATGACGGTAAAGATCGGCGTCATGATTACTTCAAGCGGGATCATAAGTGTAGAGATAAATCCTATCAGCAGGAATGTATCGCCTTTAAATCTGTATTTCGCAAGGGCATAACCAGCCATTGTGTTCACCAGCAACGTGAGAAAGGTCGCCGTTACAGTGACAATCGTACTGTTCCAAAAATATCTGCCAAAATTACCTTTTTCAAAAGCCAGCGTAAAGTTTTCTATCGTTGGATTGTCCGGGATAAACTTAGGAGGCCAGCTATATAATTCGTTTGAATCTTTTAACGATGACAATATCACCCATATGACAGGAAAAATAAAGATAATCACTAGCAAAGTCAATGCAATATACAGGAGCAAGCCAGGCTTCTTTTTCAATCGATTGAGCCTCCTTTCGTCCACTTGAATTGGATAATCGTAAAGATGGCAATGACAATAAACAGAACTACTGACATGGCACTTGCGTAACCCAGTTCACCTTTTTCAAAGCCAAATTCGTAAATATACTGAACCAGGAATGTTGTTTCCTTCGCAGGTCCACCGCCTGTCAAAGCCAATACCAGCGGATATTGCTTAAATGACTCAATCAGCAGCAGAATCAGCACCAGCAAACTGGTCGGTTTTAACAGCGGCAGAGTGATCGTCCAAAACATTCTGGCCTTTGAGGCGCCGTCTATTTGGGCAGCCTCATAATAAGAGGTTGGAATACTTTGCAGGCCAGCCATGAAAATGATCATAAAAAATCCGATTCTGGCCCAAACAGTCCCAACGACAACAGAAATTTTTGCAAAAAGCGGATCTGACAGCCAGTGTACAGGTTCAAGCCCCGCTGATTCCAGCATGTAATTCAAGATTCCAAAGCTGTCGCCAAAAATCCATTTCCAGGTAACGCCCACTATGATGGCTGATAACATGGTCGGCCAATAAAAAATGGCGCGAAAGAAGCCTTTGGCTTTAATTTCCTTGATCAATAAAACGGCAATGCCGAGGGAACTCACAAAAATGAGCGGCACTACTGAAAAAGCATAAATGAAGGTATTGCCGAAAATCCCCCAATACTCGGAACTGGCAAACACTTCTTTATAATTTTCCAATCCAATAAAGTTCATCTCTGACAGGCCATCAAAATCAGTAAAAGAATAGACCAGCCCTACAAATGCCGGTACAACAATAAATATGAAAAAGATTAGAAAGTTGGGAAGGACAAACAGGTACGGAGCAATTTGTCTATTAAATTTGTCTTTTCGAAAGGAGAATCGTTTAGCAGGACTTATTGCTGATTGTTCATTGATTTTTGGTTTCACCTTCATCACCTACTGTCCTCTGTTTTTAAAAGTGGTGACCACCCATTATGAGGTGATCACCACTAATAACAAAACTGTTATTCTTGATCAGCAATAGCCTCTTCTAATAGCTCTGCAACTTTGTCCATTGCTTCTTGAGATGAAATTCCGCCGCTGAGTGCTTCTACAACCGCATCTCTCATATCAGTTGTCACTTTTGAAATGACTACCTGATTGCCCCAATCATTTGCAGCAGCTTCTGGTGTATTTTCCAATTCATTTGAGAAAACCTTAAACATTTCTTTGCCAAATTCATAATCCAATTCGTTATTGTCTTTTCTTGCACTTAAGAATAGTGATTCCTGGTTAAACTTCGCATTCACTTCCTGTGATGATAGGTATTTAATAAACTCTGCTGTTTCATCTTCAAGTCCAGTATTTTTGAAGCCCAGGATATACTTCCCGCCTGGAACTGAAGAACGGATTTCTGCTTTTGGAAGGTAAGTTACACCCCAGTCAAAATTTTCAATATCCTTGTAGTTGCTCAGCATCCAGTTTCCGGCTAAGTGAGCGGCAGCAGTGCCTGAACGGAAAAGGTTATTAGGATTTTCTCCACCC
The DNA here is from genome assembly GCF_031844465.1 of Bacillus sp. AG4(2022). NCBI lineage: Bacteria > Bacillati > Bacillota > Bacilli > Caryophanales > Bacillaceae > Bacillus > Bacillus sp. AG4(2022). The sequence goes on along the minus strand of NZ_JAUZVH010000020.1, from coordinate 8,641 downwards.
AGCCAAACTGATTCAGGAATGACCTCATCTTTATGGAGCTTAATAAAATTATCTAAAGCAGCAACACCGTTTTCATTGTTAATGGCAGGAGCAGATAGATCTTCTGTAAAGATACTTCCGCCAAATTCATAGACCATAGTTGAATATCTATGAGGAGTAAAGTCTACTAATAATCCGTATTTCGCTCCGCCTTTTTCTTTTACTTCTTGAATGGCATCTGCGAATTCATCCCAAGTCCAGACATCATCTGGTGACTGCGGAACTTCTACACCTGCTTTTTCGAACAATGTTTTATTGTAAATCAGACCGTTTGCCGTCACATCCATTGGAGTAGCGATGATTTTGTCATCTTTTACATAGTAAGGCTTGATAGAAGGCAGGAACTGTGAAGTAAACTCTTCAGCACCGCCCACATATTCAGTAAGATCCAGAGCCTGTTCTGCAAAGATGCCCGTATCAGTCACACGTGCCAATGCAGGCGGCTTTCCTCCTGCAATCATTGTTTTTAATTTAGTATTAAAATCAGCATACGCAACTTCAATTAAATTGATTTCAACATTCTCATTTTCTGATTGATAGTCTTTAATAATGTCTCGCATAACATCGCCTTCAACACCATCAGTAAACCAAAGATAATCAAGAGTTACTTTTTTGTCTTTTGACCCGCCGGAGCCATTTGAGCTTGAGCTGTCAGAGCAGGCTGTTACACTGATCAAAAGAACGGCAGCCAGTAATGACATAGAGATCATTTTTAATACTTTTTTCATCAATATTTCCCCCTTTTCATTGAAAACTCCATTGATTCTATTAACAATAAGATGGTCAGCGCCTGGCCGTATGTCATTGGGCTAATGGGGATGTTCTGATAGAAATCACGATCCATCCCGACTGGTGTTCCGTACGAAACTTTCAGCACTACACCTTGAGGATCTATTTCACGGATGACTGCTTCTAAGGCTTTTAACCCTGTCTGCAAGTATTTCTCATCCAGATAGCCTTTTCGTATGCCTTTCAGTATGCCAAATGCAAAGGCAGCTGTTGCGGAGGTTTCCTCATAAGACTCCGGATCATCCAGGACTGTGTGCCATAGACCGCTGTCCGCCTGCAGTTCTGCTAATGCCTTCACCTGGCTGTGCCAGGTATCCAGCAGATAATCTTTGATGCCTTTTTCCAGCTCTGCGATTTCTAAGTATTCCAGCAGTCCGCATGTGTACCAGCCATTGCCTCTTCCCCACCTGACAGCACCGTAATTATGGTTCTCGTTAAAGTCCCAGCCATGGAAGAAAAGACCTGTTTCTTTGTCATATAAATATTTAATATGAATGAGGAACTGTTTTTTCGATTCTTCGATATAGTCCGGACGGTTGAAATACGTACCTGCTTTAGTTAGAAACAGCACGGTCATGAACAATGTATCAATCAGTATCTGGCCGTCATTGGGATCACCGGTTATCATGTGCTGCAAAGCGCTGTCACCGGTACGGATCATATCTTCCATAATCCATGTACTCCACTCATCACATATCTTGATGTATTCAGGATTTTTTGTTTCTTCCGCTAAATACATCAGCGTCAGCAATGGCGACATGGTGTTTACATTTTTCTCCGGCAGGCCTTCTTCAATTCTTTGATCAAACCAGTTTAATAGAAAGTCGAGGGTTTCTTTATCATTGGTCAGCTTATAATATTTATATAGTCCATAAATCCCTACACCCTGCGGCCACTCCCATAAATGGATATCTATCAGCCCGATTGGGAATTCTTCTATAAAACTCTCATCATTTTTCAATGATTTCATCGCATTGGTAACAAGCTTTACTTTTGAGTCAATCAGATCTGCCTTTATGTCCATTGTTCAAGAACTCCTTCCGCCTGCTGATTTCCGTTTGACTGGATATTATCATTCACCTTGAATGGTGAATTCCATGAACTATGGATAACCCCGTGAACGGGATCCTTGAAAATGACTTCTTCTTCATCAGCATGAATCTCAGCCCCTGCCATACTATCTATAAAGTCACTGAAGGCAGGAAACTGATTTACATGGCTGTTGCGGATGATCCAGCTGTTGTCTCTTCCTTCGGATATCAGCTCACGATTTTTATTCTGGCCTTCCTCTTGAAGACGGATTCCATTTTTGGCGTATAGAGCAATATAAGAATCATCTATTCTTCCGAAGCACCATTTTTCAGTTATTTTGACCTGGTCAAAAGCAGCAATGGGGAAATAGGCATGCGTATAGGCGATTTCATTTTCAGGGCTGATTTTATAGTGGACCATAGCAATATCCCTATATTGGTCCACCTTTGGCAATATGCCATTTCCAGCCCAAAAGCTCGGCCTGCCTGTTCCAAGCTCTGCTTCTTCTCCCGGATGGTTAATCCACACGGTCGCTTCCGGACTGAGTATAGAATGGATCACATGTTCCGAGTAGCCATTTTTCCAGAGCCTGTATTCAACCGCGCTTGATAATAAACCGTATCTATTCTTAAACGTATAAAGATCAACAAATCCTTCTGACCCCTGGTGATGCTTGAAAATAATGTTTTCATTAGGCTTTAAATGAATGAGTGATTTATATTCAGGCGGTTCATAATTTGAGATAGAGAAAGATACAGCTGCAAAAGTGGCATTGTTCAGGTTTCCTTCTCCGTAGCCTATCCAGAGTAAAGAAGTAGTGGCGTTATTATAATTTCCTTTCAGCTCTTTCTCGTATATACGGCCATGAGAGCAGGAAAGGTAGCCATTATGGCTATTAAGAGCCATTAATCGAAAGGTTGTGTCCAGGGCCTTCTTGGCTTCCATTTTCAGCAGCTTATCATCTGCCAGGTCATAGATCTGGAAGAAGCCCATCGCATTAATCGGAATATAAGCACTTGAATTCCATTCTGCCAAACCTTCTTCATGGAATTTGTCAAACCACTTCTGAAGCCTTTCCTTTGCTCTTTCAGCATGAGCGGCCCCTGTTATATTTGCATTTGGGAATAGATCATCCGGGAAAAGCTGTCCTGCCAGATACTCACAGGTGTGGAACAGCAAAGCGTGGTTTTCACTGAAGAACCACATCACATCGTCTCCAGGCTCATCAAACCAATAGCGGTAATTCAAAATAGCACTCTTGCATTCTTCCCAGAAACCTTCCTCAAATAGTTCTGTTTCACGGAAATCGATCCAAAATCTGAAAAGCTGATTCAAGTAGAAATCACTGCAGTCATATCTTGCATTGATTACTTTAAGCGTGTCCCTTACTATGGACTCTGCAAGGTCTTTATCTGTTCCAGTCCTGACAAGGGCATATGCACGGTGAATATCGCTGCTCCCGTATCTGGCGATAAATGATAGAGCTTGCTCTTTTCTTTCCAGTAAACTATCCTTTATGTCTACAGGCACCAGTTTATCTGGATACAATTGAAGGAACATATCTTTTTGGATCGCTATTGATTCATGTTGAATGGCTACCTTTAATAAAGCATTGCCCATTCCCAATTCTTCAACTTTCCCAAAAGAAACTTCACTGGATCCAGGAGGCGCAGCTTTTGCCAGATCATGCTGTTCTCCCCACCATTCCGTTTTAAAGCTGCACTGCAGCAGGACTTCTTCCTTTAAAGGATTTTCAAAATGAATGATAACATCTCCATTTTTAACAACATCGCTTTGGAAATAGGCGCCCTTTAGAGCATTCTCTAAGGAATGAATGTCATCAGCTGCTAATTTCCCGATCGGAAGCATCATTTCCAATGGTTCAGTTCCAAGATAATCTAATCGGAAATAATAAAGTGTGTCCCGTTCTGCCAGATCTTCATAGAAAATCAAAAACTCATTGTCGCCTTCTTTCAGGACTGCCTCAAACTGAATATTCTTCTCAAGGTTTCTTGTGTAGGGCGAAAACTGCAATACTTTTTCCCCATTGATCCAAACGGCTGCACTGCCGCAGGTGAACATTCTAAAAGGAACCTTCTGCTCTATATCTGATCGAATATGAGTAAGGGCCCATGATTTCAGATGGGTGGGCTGCTGCCAGAATCCGGATTGTTCCACCTTTTTATTTTTCCAGGGAAAATAAAGCCTCCATTCTTTCGCTGTTTCCCCGTATAACAGTGGTTTTCCTGGGAATGCTTCCGGGATATGTATATTATCTATGCTGATTTCATTATGGGCGTCTATAAATTCTTTTCTGCTTGGATTTTCAAATACAGAGAAGCCTTCGGTTAACCAGCGATTTAAATCGCCAGTTACATTCATCGTAAGGCGTCTAAAGGATTTCTCCTCTTCAAACGTACCTGCGATGAGCCAGCGGTTTACCGGCTGGCCAGGCTTCAATGGATATTTAATCTGACTCAACGGTTTTCCTCCCTCCCTTTTGTAAACGCTTGCATTTTTCATAAAAAAAAATCCTTCTTGTTTTTATTCTATCGAATAAGAAGAAGGATAAGATGTTGAAAATTTTGAATATTATGTTTAAAATTTTGACTATTTGCTTTTCTTATATTGAGATGGAGTTGTACTCATGAATTTTTTAAACACCTGGCCGAAATATCGTGCATCTATAAAGCCAACCCTTTTAGCCACTTCGTTTGTTTTTAAATCAGTAGTATCCAAAAGCTTTTGAGCCATCTGCATTCTTTTTTCTGTAACAAAATTAATCAGGTTTTCACCTGTCTCTTTTTTAAATGTTCTGCTTAGATAACTTACATTCACATCAAGTTTATCAGCGATATACTGTGCACTCAGATCAGGATTGTCATATTGCTGCTCGATTATTTTTTTTGCCTGCTCCACAATCCCGATATTGTTTTCACTCATCTCTTCGTATAGATGACTTTTTATGTTGATGATCACTTTCTTCATGAAATCCTGTAACTCATCTATTGATGTGCATTTCTCCAGCTGCCCGTATCCGACAGATATTTTAAAGTGTTTATCCCATTTAGATACGAGCAGTCCCAATTTAATGAGAAGCTCCAGGCATTGATTTAAGATGAACGGCTTATCATATGTGTACTTCAATTCTTTAAAAAGAAGTTCATATTCTTCCAAAATCCTTTCAAGGCTCCTCTCTTCAAAAGATTGAATAAAGCTTTCCAGACTGTTTGTGTTTTTATCCTCAGAATGTCTCTGCTTTTGATCATTAAAAATATGAACTTTCCCTTTTCCTGCAAAGTAACTCCTCTTCAAAGCTTCAGCTGATTGCAAGTAAGAAGAATGTAAACTGTTTACAGATGAATAGATTCCGCCAATACCAATGGATACACTTAAATGATCTATTGCTTTGAGGCGGTCCATAATTTTATCTGATACATCCCTAACTCTCGTTTCCAATACCTTGCTGGGGACACCTATTGGAAAAGAGGGCAGAATAATCATCTGATTGTCATTAGCTACATACCGTGCTGTGATATTATTCTTCTTCAATATTTCCTCAATGTACCTTATGATAATCGGGCTGGGTGCTTGATTCTCTTCATAAGCATCAACTTCAATTGTTAAAACGGCTCCTTTTCCGAAAGTGAGATGAAAGCTTTCTATTTTATCTCTCAGATCTTTCGAATGAACAGTCCCTTTCACTGTAATATCATATAATAATGATTGCTCGATCAGCGGGATATTCTCCTGGAGAGCAGACTCTAAATATTGATAATTCTTATCCTGTTCTCTTTTTTCCTCGATATTCTTCACAGCATTTCTAATCACATTCATCACTTCTTCTTTTATTGTAGGCTTGAGCAAATAATCAAAAACACTGTATTTGAGAGCTTCCTTAGCAAAAGTAAATTCATCATGCCCAGACAGCAGAATCATAATGGTATTTTTATAATGCTGATGAACATAGCTGGCCAGCTCGAGCCCTGTGCAGCCTGGCATGACAATATCCGAAACAATGATATCAGGCCTCAGCTCATCAATCATTCTTTTCCCCTCCAGGCCATTCATAGCAATACCTTGAATCATACAGTCCAGACTGGCCCAATCAATCTTCTCGGATAACCCTTTCGTGATCATGGGCTCATCGTCAATAATAAGAACTTTATACATTCTTATAGCCCTCCCTATGAACAGGCAGCGTCATTTCAAATACGGACCCGACATTTTCATTGCTGTCGATTTTCAATCCGTATTCTCTGCCAAATAGCAGCTTTATGCGATTCTGAACATTCAAGATTCCATTTCCTGTCCCTTTATTCTCATCCCGGTTCACATAAACTCCTTTAAGCAATGCTGACATTGTCCTTTCGTCCATCCCAACACCATTATCGATTATTTGAATATGCAATAGATCATTTTTCAAATATCCCTTAATGAGCAAATAACCATTCTCCAGTTTCTTTTCTAATCCGTGAATCATCGCATTTTCAACGATCGGCTGCAGGATCAGTTTGGGGACGAGGCATTTCTTTGCTGCTTCGTCAATTTGCATTGAATAATGTATTTTATCCTGGAACCGGATCTTCTGGATTGTCATGTAATCATCGATATATTTTGCTTCTTCTTCCAGCCTGATAAATTCCTTATTGTTGGATATGCTTGATTTTAACAGTCTGCTTAACGCAATTGTCATTTTGCTCACTTCATCTGTTTTATCAAATTGAGCCATCCAGTTAATAGCATCCAATGTATTGTAAAGGAAATGGGGATTGATCTGGGCTCTTAGTGCCCTCAATTGGGCTTCCTTCTCATTGATATCCTTCTGATAAATATCTGAAATCAGATTGTTGATTTTATTCATCATTTTATTAAAGCTATCCCCAACTCTTCCAAGTTCATCTTTGCGGTTAATTTGAACCTGGACATGGAAATTATCTTTTTCCACCTCATCCATAACAAGCCGCAATTGATTCAGCGGTTTTACAATATAATGTGTACTGATCCAAATCACAACAATGCCAATAACGATAGCCACAAATCCTATTAAGAAAATCGTTCTCCCAATTAATACAGGTCCTGCTGAGATCTCATTCAGACTTACTAAGGAAATGATTTTCCAGCCTGTTAATTCAGACTGATAGTTATTCACAATCATCCTTCCGTCACCCGGAATATCCACAAAAGACGACTCAGAATCAATTGAATTATAATCCAGATCTGATGCCCATGAAGTAAATGCATCATTTCCACTGTCTTCAGCATTCGTTAAAACAACATTACCTTCCTGATCCAGGATGATAATATGCCTTTCTTCAGTGGGATCATACTTCTGGATCCGGTCTTCTAAGTAAGAGGTTTTCATGGACATGGTTAAATAGCCAATTTCATCCATCTTGTATGAATGAATGCCGTATATCAGCCGATTGGCCGTAATGACCGAGTTTTCCACTTTCCATGTTACTCTCCCGCTGCTGTCATACATATTGGGGCGAAGTTCATTAAAGAAATTGAAGTCTTTATTATTAACACTTCTTCTTAAGTTCACCCTGAGATTTTCAGTATCATATAGATTGATAAGGTCAACCTCATTGAACATAACCGTTTCATCCACCACTTGGGATGCTAAATATTTATTCAGGAGATGCATCTCTTTCCCCGTATCATATTTAATTTGCAGCAAACGCTGGATTTCATTGTTAAACGTAACCCCATCCATGACATCATTAAAAGATTCCACCATGTCATCAATACTTTTACTAATCTGGGTGACCATCACTGTGTTATATCTAATCGCTTCATTAACCTGTATTTTAATGGCAATATTATATGTGAATACTGCTGTCAGCCCTATGATTAGACTGATACTAAGCGCATTCTGGAACAATAATTGATTCTTTAAATGGCGGAACTTTGGAAAGCGGAAGTATTTCATAGCTATACCGCTTTATCTGCTGAAAAACTATGAGTGGACTTCTTTTTCATATTAATGATCGTATTGCCTGAAATCCACATAATAACCATACTTGTTAAGCTTGCACCAAAAAAGAAGAGTACAGGCTGAAAAGTCGAGAAGATCAAGTAAAGGAGGATGCCTCCCATGCCAATGCCAATTGTGCTAAGCGGCCGGTACACGCCCAAAACACAGGCATATTTTATACATTGCATAATAGTAAATTCATGCAAAACGTAGATAGGAAAAATGTGCAGCAGCACTATTACATATAAAATTGCCAAAACCACCACTAGGGCCGCAAGCACCTGAAAAGGCAAACCATTCATACCCGAGAAAAGATGCCAGTCAATAAAAAGGACTGTCCCGGCTGTTATCAGGATTAGCCCCAGCCTGTTACCCTTTAAAAAGTTCTTCTTATAAGCGGAAAAGTAATGACTGAATATGGGTGTATCCCATTCTCCCTTTTGGTATTTTCTCGCAATCTCGAACAATGAAATGGTTGATGGAAAAAGACCTAACACCACTCCACCCACTAAGGTAAAAATGACCCATAATATATTTAAAATGGCCAGCCGCATAATCCATTCACAAAGAGTATACAAGCCTTGAACGAAGCCTTTCATTCTATTTACCCCTTCCATGGAACCGATTACTTTTTTCTAATATAACAAAGATGGAAGGTGAACGGGATATAAATTTTTATTATTCTAAATTTTCATACACAAAAGGCCCAGAAACTTTCTGGGCCTTTCTTTGTGCATGGCTATATAAATGACTTGATATACATTTGTGAAACAAGATTATTCGGGAGGTGCCTGTGCTCGA
>NZ_JAUZVH010000019.1:0-16940 GCF_031844465.1 Bacillus sp. AG4(2022) | reverse complement strand
TGTTCGTTCAGTTTTCAAAGAACAATCTCTATCACTTCTCTCGAAGCAACTTTATTAGTATATCACCGTCAGCAAACTAAGTCAACAACTTTTTGAAGGTTATTTTTTCTCGTTTGCGTCATTGTGACGACCTTTAATATAATATCACCATATTTCACTATCGTCAACAGTGAATATATAGTTTTTCTTATTTTTATTCTGGTCAGCCTTTCAGGGTTTTTTGATCATCCATCCAGGCAAAAGCAAAGAACAGCCATCAGAATAGCTGTTCCAGCGTAAAGCCTTTTATAGAATCCAGGTCTGAATAGCAGCCAGGGCAAACACTCCAGGCAGTCCCAAAAAGCCCGAAACAGCTGTTGTTGCCAGATTAATAGGGACATATAAGCCAAACTGGCCTCCGAAAGCATTAAGAAAAAACAGGAACAGTGCTCCTATCAGAATTTTGATGACTCCCTGTCCCAAAAACTTAAGCGGCTTAAACGGAGCCCCTATAAATAGTAATAACAATATCAGCCCGCCCAAAATGGTTATTACCAGTATCGGTTCCATCCTCATCATCCTCTCCCATTAGCCTGTACTACTACAAATTTATGAGAAGAGAGATGAAAAAAGACCTGATTGCCCCTTGGTTCATCTAACAGATATCTTCCTGGCCTTTGCTTCCTTAAATAAATAAAAGTATTTAGCCTCCGCCAGCTTGGTTTGCGCCAAAACTTCCGCAGAAGGATCAAAGCTTTTTTCAAGCAGCCTTTTCTGGTTATACCATTCATCCTTCAAACTATTAAGCTGCATGAGAAGCTGTTCATCAAATTCATTGCGAAGCTTTCCTTTTTTACGGAAAAACATGTATACACCTCCTGCTTAAACCTCTCTTCTTCCCTCGAGTGCCTTGGAAAGCGTGACTTCATCTGCATATTCCAGATCTCCGCCCACCGGCAGACCATGGGCAATCCTTGTAATTTTGATACCGGATGGCTTAAGGAGGCGCGAAATGTACATTGCTGTCGCTTCCCCTTCAATATTTGGGTTGGTCGCCAGTATAACTTCTTCCACCGTCTCATCCTGCAGCCTTTTTAAAAGGTCAGGTATATTGATATCTTCCGGTCCTATTCCGTCCATCGGAGAAATAGCGCCGTGGAGAACGTGGTACAGGCCGTTGAATTCCTTCATTTTTTCCATGGCGATAACATCCTTAGGATCCTGCAGAACACAAATTACACTCCTGTCCCTGCGCTGATCCTCGCAGATATAACAGGGATCCTGATCGGTAATATGGCCGCACACCGAGCAGTAAGATAAATTTCGTTTGGCATTCACCAGCGCCTTAGCAAAATCAAGAACGGTGTCTTCCTTCATGCTAAGGACAAAAAAAGCCAGGCGAGCGGCTGTTTTCGGGCCGATCCCCGGCAGCTTCATAAAGCTGTCTATCAACTTAGATATCGGTTCAGGATAATGCATACTACTCCTCCTATATAGAAATGCGGAGGGCGCTTGCTCATCGGCGACAAGCATAAGACGAACTGGCCGAAAGGTTTGTTCTTTAACCTTTTGGCCAGTTTGGCTTATGACCTCGAGCCGATAGCGCCCGCAGCTGGACAATCAAGAAATGCGAAAGCGGCTTGCCCAGGGACGACAAGCATAAGACAATGCCTGTTTCCTGCCGCCCTTTTGCCTGCCCCCATTCGTATTCACGCCTTTTTTGCTTTTTCAGGCATTTTTAAAGCGGAGATTAACTCCGCTTCGGCTTTTAAAACATTCCAGGCAGGTTCATTCCTTTTGTAAACTGCCCCATTGTATCATTTGTCAGATCATCAGCCTTTTTAAGGGCGTCATTTGTTGCTGCAAGTACGAGGTCCTGAAGCATATCGATATCTTCCGGATCTACTACTTCTTCTTTAATATTGACTTCAAGGACTTGCTTGTGTCCGGAAACGATGACTGTCACCATTCCGCCGCCTGCAGTACCTTCAATTCTTTTTTCCCCCAGCTCTTCCTGAGCCTCGGCCATTTTCTTCTGCATTTTCTGCATTTGCTTCATCATGTTTTGCATATTGCCCATTCCACGCATATTCTTTACCTCCAAATAGTTTTATTCTTTGATTTCGACTAAATCCCCGAACAGCTTTTGTGCTTCGGATACGACCAGGTCGTCTTCCGGGGCGCCAAGCCCGCTGCCTTCAGAAGGCTCATCGCGATGCCCGCTGTTCAGAAAACTGCCCCGTATCCGCTGCCACTGCTCTTCAGGCACCCCGACAACCTGTTTCCTTTGTCCGGTCAATTCCTGGATGGCACCGGATATCGTTTCTATAAATTTAGCATTATCCATGGCCATTTGACAGTGTATTTCATATTTAAATTTAACGATGAACGCATCCGCTGAAGCAGCGACCGGCTCTGCTTCATTCAGCAGAGCGGCCTGGGACCGCATCTGGTTATGCACGAGCCTTCCCAGCATATCGCCCCATTTGCCCTTTACGGCATTCAGGTCATTTTTCGTTGCATTTTTCAGGATTTCATTAATTTTCCCTTCAGGCGCCTGGAATCCTTTTCTTGAGGTTCTCTGTGCCTGCTTCTTCTGGGCAGGCTCAGCCGCACCCGAAACGGTGACCCCATTTTTCTTCAGCTCAGCCAGCTCCTCTTGAAGCTGTTCGATTTTTCTCATGAGAGGTTCAATATCGGCAGCCGCCTTTTTCTCTGTACCCTCAAGCTGGCAGAGCTTCATGATGGCTACCTCAAGGAAAATCCTTGGATGGTTGGTCCAGCGCATTTCCTGCTGGGCTTTATTCAGAATTTCAATCAGGCTGTACAGCTGCTGAGGATCAATCTCTTCAGCCAATGCCTTGAATTCTTCATCAAGCATGACGCGTTCGAGCGACTCATCCAGTGAAGGAGCTGCCTTGTATAAAAGCATGTCCCTGTAATATAAGATGAAGTCCTCGATAAACCTGGAAGGATCCTTCCCCTGAAACAGGAGGGTCTCCAGTGCTTCCAGCGCACCTGCAGCATCTTTTTCCATGACGTTTCTGGACAGTTTATTCAGGAATCCCTGGGAAACGGCTCCTGTTACTGTGAGGGCATCCTCCGCCGTCACTCTGTCCTGGCTGAAGGATATCGCCTGATCAAGGAGGCTGAGAGCATCCCTCATCCCTCCCTCGGCAGCCCGGGCAACGATATGGAGGGCATTCTCTTCATACTGCACCCCGGTCTCATCCACTATCATTTTCATCCGGCCGACGATCGACTGTGCCGTTATGCGCTTGAAGTCAAAGCGCTGGCATCTTGAAATGATGGTGAGCGGAATCTTGTGGGGTTCTGTTGTAGCAAGAATGAACATAACATGCTTCGGAGGCTCTTCAAGTGTTTTTAATAGTGCATTGAAGGCGCCGATCGAAAGCATATGAACCTCATCGACGATATATACTTTATATTTGACTGCACTGGGTGCATATTTGACTTTGTCCCTAATATCCCGAATCTCTTCCACACCGTTGTTGGAGGCCGCATCGATTTCAATCACGTCCGGTATGGAGCCATTCGTAATGCCAATGCAGGAATCACACTCATTGCAAGGCTCGCTGATCGGAGCCCTTTCACAGTTGACGGTTTTGGCCAGTATTTTGGCCGCACTCGTCTTTCCCGTCCCCCTGGGCCCGGAAAATAAGTATGCATGAGAGGTTTTCTGCTGAAGCAGGGCGTTCTGCAATGTTTTGGTTACGTGTTCCTGCCCTACAACATCTATGAACTGCTGTGGACGCCAGACACGATATAATGCCTGGTAACTCATCTTCGCGCCCCCTTCCTAACTGCTTTTCTATCTCTATTATACCGTATCAGTTCCTATTTTCCAAAAAGGATTGCAAATATCCGGAGGAGCAATTTTCCAGCAGGAACATGCATAAAAAAACCCACCCCTGACCGGGATGAGCTTTGCTTTTATCATTATAACTGCCGTGCACCTTCCGTCGACTGGCTCCCATAAGCGTTACTTAAGCAGTTAGCTCGGCCCAGGCAACCCTGCGGCACATGGGAGGGACCACTTAATGCTGCTTCCTTCCGGACCTGACATGGTTCATGGATTCCCATTGCGCAGGACCCGGGCGTCAACACCACTTACTTAAGGCAGGCCCTACAGGACACCAGCCTCAGGAAGGAGTTCAGCCTCGCTAGAGCGGATTGCGAGTACAGGGCACCGCTACCTCCCCGCTTAGCACGGCAAAATTGATACCATATTTGGCTGCGTCGTTTGTGACGCATAATCAGTATACTAAGTTTCGGACGAAATTGCAATGCCTATGGCCTGTCAATTCCTTCTTGCAGATCCAGCAGCTGTTTTCGCCGCCTTTTCTCTTCCTTTTTCCGTTCGCGGAGAGCCCGGAAGAAATCGGTCAGCAGGCTGCCGCATTCTTCTTCCAGCACCCCTGCTGATACCTCGCTCTGGTGGTTGAATCTTTCATCCTGTAGCAGATTCATGAATGTGCCCACACAGCCGCCCTTTGGATCGGACGCTCCATATACAACCCTCTTGATGCGGGAGAGAATGATGGCGCCCGAACACATGGCGCACGGCTCTAATGTGACATAAAGTACAGCATCCTCAAGCCTCCATGTCCCAAGCATCCCGCAGGCTTCCTCAATGGCAAGGAGTTCAGCATGCGCCACCGCATTCTGGTTCGACTCACGGAGATTATGGGCGCGGCTGATTATCTTCCCGTCCAGGACCACAACGGCCCCGATCGGAACCTCCCCAAGCTCGCCTGCCTTTTTCGCCTCTTCTATTGCTTCCTTCATATAATCATCGTCATTGTAAGTAATATTCATCTTTTTTCCTACCATCCCTTATGTTTAAAAATATACCAAGGGTGTATATAGCCTTTAGTGCTCACAATAGACCCAAAGGAGAGAACTGACATGAAAGAATCATCTACAGCACTCTTAATTATAGACATGATCAATAATTTTGATTTTCCGGAGGGTGAAATTCTAGCCGCAAAAGCTGAGAAAATCTCCGGTCCCATAAAAACATTAAAGGAAAAATGCGCTGCTGAAGCTATTCCTGTCATCTATGTTAATGATCATTACAGCCTTTGGCAAGCCGACTTTGAAAAGATAGCCGATTACTGCCGGAATGAAAACAGCAGGGACATCATTGACTGCCTCTACCCTTCTGATGAAGACTACTTTTTGATCAAGCCGAAGCACTCCGCTTTTTACGGCACTGCACTTAACACCCTGCTTCTTCAGTTAAATGTCAAAAATCTGATCATCACCGGTGTAGCCGGGAATATTTGCGTCCTTTTTACGGCGAATGACGCCTATATGAGAGAATACAACTTGTACGTCCCTGAAAATTGCCTTGCTTCCAATGATGACCATGACAACGAAAATGCCCTGAAAATGATGAAGAACGTCCTCAATGCCCGCACAGAACCCTTCTCTGAGAAAAATAGCATTTCAGCCTGTTTCCCTTCATAAAATGATGGTAGCGTAATTTGCCATTAAGGGGGAAATGAATATGCAAATCCATATAGTGCGGGCAGGACAGTCCCTGACAGGGATCGCTCAGGCTTATGGCACGACGGCAGCCGATATTTCACAGGCCAATGAACTCCCCAATCCCGACAGGCTCGTTGTCGGCCAGGCGCTGGTGATCCCGATCACAGGGCGCTTTTACTGGGTTCAGCCAGGCGATACTTTGTCTGCCATTTCCCGGCGGACAGGGATTCCGGTTCAGGAAATAGCAACCATCAACCGGATTTCGGCATCACAGCCTCTCCAGCCGGGCTTGCGCCTCTACCTGCCGCCGCGGCCGAAAACAGCGGCTGAATTCAATGCCTATGTAGAACCGAGGGGTACATCTGTTGCCCCTGCACTTGAGGAAGGAGCGCGTGAAGCTGCACCCTACCTCACCTATCTGGCACCCTTCAGCTTCCAGGCCCTGAGGGATGGCGGTCTTAAAGAGCCGCTCCTCAATAATTTCCCGGCCATCGCCAAAGCGAATAACAATGTGCTGATGATGGTCATCACCAACCAGGAGAATGACCAGTTCAATGATGAGCTTGGCCGGATCCTCCTGAATGATATACCTGTGCAGGATAAGTTTCTGGATAATATAACTGCCGCAGCCAAGAAGTACGGCTTCAGGGATATCCATTTTGACTTCGAATACTTACGTCCTGAGGACCGGGAGGCATACAACCGGTTTTTACGAAAAGCAAAGGCCCGGTTCAGCCGGGAAGGCTGGCTCATTTCTACCGCCCTCGCGCCGAAGACGAGCGCCGGCCAGAAGGGACGCTGGTATGAAGCCCATGATTATAAGGCACACGGGGAAATCGTGGATTTTGTCGTTATCATGACCTATGAGTGGGGCTACAGCGGCGGCCCTGCCCAGGCCGTTTCCCCGATCGGCCCTGTCCGGGAGGTCCTGGAATATGCAGTAAGCGAAATGCCGTCCTCCAAGATCATGATGGGCCAAAATCTGTACGGCTATGACTGGACCCTTCCATTTGTCCAGGGTACTACCGCAAGGGCGCTGAGCCCGCAGCAGGCCATCGAGCTGGCAGCGGAGAACAATGTGCCCATCCGCTATAATACGAAATCGCAGGCCCCACTGTTCAACTATACAGACATCGACGGGAAGCGGCATGAGGTGTGGTTTGAGGATGCGAGGTCAATCCAGGCAAAATTCGATCTTATGAAGGAATTGAATCTGAGGGGGATGAGCTACTGGAAGCTCGGCCTGTCTTTTCCCCAGAACTGGCTGTTGATCACAGACAATTTTAATGTGACAAAACGGGAGTAACGAAGGCATTTTCGCCTGGGTGCACAGGAAGCTATGGGTCAGTCTGATCCATGGCTTTTTTTATATTTTTTGCCTGAAGAAATTCCATATCCCTTCCACTGTATAGTGTGTTAAAATATTTTTTGTGTCGTTAAAAGTCGATTTAAAGGATAACTGGACATAGATAAATAAGAACAATAAGGAGGCCACACTGTGGGGGGGACACCTTTTATTACCGTTGAAGGCCCGATCGGCGTAGGGAAAACCTCGCTGGCAAAGGCCATTTCCGAGCATTTTCAATTTGCACTGCTGAAAGAGATTGTAGATGAAAATCCTTTTCTTGGGAAGTTTTATGACAACATTGAGGAATGGAGCTTCCAGACGGAAATGTTTTTCCTGTGCAACCGCTATAAGCAGCTCGGAGACATCAATACTGATTATTTAGCCAATAACAAGGCCGTTGTTGCCGATTACCATATTCTCAAAAACCTCGTTTTTGCCGAAAGGACGCTGAGCCCGGCAGAATTCCAAAAATATGTGAAGATCTACGATATCCTGACAAGTGATATGCCAAGGCCTAATGTCATCATCTACCTTCACGCAAGCCTCGAGACGCTCCTGCAGCGGATCAGGCTGCGGGGCCGGGAGATTGAAAAGAATATCAGCCCGCTCTATCTGGAGCAGCTGTCAATTGATTATGAGAACGCCATGAACCTGTTCACTGAACAGCACCCTGATATTCCGGTTCTGCGCTTCAGCGGCGATGATCTGGATTTTGTGAAAAATAAAGAAGATCTCTCTCAAATTTTGGACAGCCTTTCCCTATCTTTAATTAAAGGAGCTTATCACCATGAATCTTAGGAATAAGTACGAAATTCCCGGAAATTCCGTGATTACCATTGCTGGTACGGTCGGGGTAGGGAAATCGACAATGACCAATGCGCTTGCGGGTGCTCTGGGCTTTCGCACCTCATTTGAAAAAGTGGACACCAATCCTTACCTGGACAAATTTTATGCAGATTTCGACAGGTGGAGCTTCCATCTGCAGATTTATTTCCTTGCCGAACGCTTCAAGGAGCAGAAACGCATCTTTGAATATGGCGGCGGCTTTATCCAGGACCGTTCCATTTACGAAGATACCGGCATTTTTGCCAAGATGCATCATGAAAAAGGAACCATGTCCCAGGTGGACTATGAAACATACACAAGCCTGTTCGATGCAATGGTCATGACACCATACTTCCCTCATCCCGACCTGCTGATTTACCTGGAAGGATCCATTGAAGACATCTTATCCAGGATCCAGGAAAGAGGGCGCCCGATGGAGCAGCAGACACCTGTATCCTACTGGGAAGAAATGCATGAACGCTATGAAAACTGGATCAACACATTCAATGCTTGCCCAGTCCTGCGCCTGAACATCAATGATTATGACCTGATGGCTGATGGCGCCTCCATTGAGCCTGTCATTGAAAAAATCTCCGTCTTTCTGAAGCAGTCGCAGCTGCTGAAAAAGTAAAACAGCAGATTATGTTCTCTGGAGTGAGATACAAAATAAGCCCGGCACAAACGCCGGGCTTATTTTTATTTGGAAGGATTCCAGAAAAGTCAGCTGAAACCACATTTGCATTCTTGAAAACATAAAAAAGCCGCTGCAAAATGCAGCGGCTTTTTATGTATCTCCAATAGTTATGCGCTATGGTTGATTTTATAATGGAGGAGGTAGAGGGATTCGAACCCCCGCGCGGTGTTACCCGCCTGTCGGTTTTCAAGACCGATCCCTTCAGCCAGACTTGGGTATACCTCCGTATCGACAAGATTTATTCTATCAGCTCTCCAATAAGAAGTCAACATTATTTCAAAAAAAATTGGACGGGTTTTTAACACCCGTCCAGGTGGAATGCTTTATGCTTTGCCGATTACTTCTTTATTGCCCATATACGGTCTTAATACTTCCGGAATGATGACACTTCCGTCTTCCTGCTGGTAGTTTTCAAGGATAGCGGCAACCGTACGGCCGATCGCGAGGCCAGAGCCATTCAGGGTATGAAGATGCTCAGGCTTGCCCTTAGGCTCGCGGCGGAAACGGATGTTCGCACGGCGTGCCTGGAAGGCTTCAAAGTTACTGCAAGAAGAAATCTCACGGTAGGTCCCGTAGCTTGGGATCCAGACTTCGATATCGTATTTCTTGGCAGCTGTGAATCCGAGATCGCCTGTGCACATGCTGAGCACACGGTACGGCAGGCCAAGCAGCTGCAGAACCTTTTCAGCATGTCCTGTCAGTTTTTCAAGCTCTTCATAAGAATCTTCAGGACGGACAAACTTCACAAGCTCCACCTTATTGAATTGATGCTGGCGGATCAGACCCCTTGTATCGCGGCCCGCAGACCCCGCTTCAGAACGGAAGCAAGCACTGAATGCGGCATAATTGATCGGAAGCTGTTCATTCGTCAGGATTTCATCCCTGTGCATGTTTGTAACAGGCACTTCTGCTGTCGGAATCAGGAAGTAGTCTTCACTTTCGATCAGGAAGGCATCTTCTTCGAACTTTGGCAGCTGCCCAGTGCCTGTCATGCTGGCACGGTTGACCATATATGGAGGAAGGACTTCCATATAGCCATGCTCTTCTGTGTGAAGATCAAGCATGAAGTTAAATAAAGCACGCTCTAAGCGGGCGCCAAGGCCTTTGTAGAATACAAAGCGGCTTCCCGTAACCTTGCCGGCCCTCTCAAAGTCAAGGATGTCCAGGTCAGTGGCAACATCCCAGTGAGGCTTCGGCTCGAAGCTGAAATCACGGACATTGCCCCATTTTCTCGCCTCGACATTATCGTCTTCCGTCTCACCGACCGGAACGCTTTCATGCGGGATATTCGGAATGCTCATCAAAAGGCTGTCCAATGATTCTTCCACTGTGCGGAGCTCTTCATCAAATGCTTTGATCTTGTCTCCTACTTCCCTCATCTCGGCAATCAGGCTGTCCGCATCTTTCTTTTCACGCTTAAGTACAGCTACCTGCTGGGAAACCTCATTCCTTCTGCTCTTCAGCTGCTCTGTTTCCATGATCAGCTCACGGCGCCTTACATCAAGATCTTCAAATTTCCCAAGGTCGCCAAGATCCTCTCCGCGGTGCTGCAGACGGTTCTTCACTTCTTCAAAATTGCTTCGTAAATATTTAATATCAAGCATGCTGCTTCCTCCTCTTCATACATTCGATAGGCATATGAGCGGCACCCGCGAAAAAAACAAAAAACCCCCGTCCCAAAAAAGGGACGGGAGTTACCCGCGTTGCCACCCTAGTTGAAGGCAAAATTGCCTTCCACCTTAAATCCATAACGGTTTTTAACCGAAAGCACTTACTCGCCCATGCAGGCTTTCCATGCTTTTGCTCAAGGACGGATTCACAGGATCCCACCACCGGTTTCCACCAGCCACCGGCTCTCTATTGGAATGGGATTTCCGCTACTAATTCCTCTCAATGCGTTTCGAATGTAATTTTATAATAATTTACTACAATTATGCGCTATTTGCAACCAATTATTCAAACTAAATTTGCCTGGGCTTCTTTCACCATTTCCACAAAATAGGCTGTGAGACGGTGATCCTCCGTCAGCTCAGGATGGAATGAACAGCCCAGGAATTGGCCTTCCCTCGCAGCCACGATGCGGCCATCATGCTTCGCGAGCACTTCAACATTCTCGCCTGCCTGCAGAATATGCGGTGCACGGATGAAGACAGCTTCAAAGTCCTCTGCCACTCCTGCAATATCAAGGGGCGCTTCAAAGCTCTCCCGCTGCCTTCCGAAAGAATTGCGCTCCACCTCGACATCCATGACGCCGATATGCGGTTCTGCATAGCCGGAAACTGTCTTTGCCAGCAGGATGAGGCCAGCGCATGTACCGAACATCGGTTTCCCTGATTGGGAAAATGACCTTAGCTCTTCCATGAAATCATATTTATCGATCAGGCGGCGCATCGTTGTGCTTTCGCCGCCCGGGATGATCAGTCCGTCCACTTCCGCAAGCTGCTCTCTCCGCTTGATGACGACTGCCTCCGCTCCGCAGGCTTCAATGGAACGGACATGCTCCCTGACAGCCCCCTGAAGGCCCAATACGCCTACTTTAACCATATTCATTCTCCTTACCAACCGCGCTCCTGCATACGAGCTTCAGGAGCCAGTGATGAGATTTCGATGCCTTTCATCGGTGTTCCAAGTTCTTTTGACAATTCAGCAATCAGCTTGTAATCCTGATAATGGGTAGTCGCCTCTACGATCGCTCTCGCAAACTTGGCTGGATTATCGGACTTGAAGATGCCTGAACCAACGAATACGCCGTCTGCACCAAGCTCCATCATTAAAGCAGCATCAGCAGGTGTCGCAACGCCGCCTGCAGCGAAGTTAACGACCGGAAGGCGGCCAAGCTCCTTAATTTCGAGAAGAAGCTCGTAAGGGGCTCCGAGAAGCTTAGCTTCAGTCATCAGCTCATCCAGATTCATGCCGACAACCTTGCGCACCTGTGCATTTACCTTGCGGATATGGCGTACCGCTTCAACGATATTGCCTGTTCCCGGCTCGCCTTTAGTGCGAAGCATTGCCGCTCCTTCACCGATCCTGCGGGCAGCCTCGCCAAGGTCGCGGCATCCGCATACAAACGGAACCGTAAAGTCCCTTTTATTTAAGTGATACTCTTCATCAGCAGGAGTGAGCACTTCACTCTCATCTATATAATCAACGCCCATTGCTTCTAATACACGGGCTTCCACGATATGGCCAATTCTGCCTTTAGCCATAACAGGAATCGTTACAGCATTCATGACTTCCTCAACAATGCGGGGGTCTGCCATCCTGGCCACACCGCCGGCAGCACGGATATCGGATGGAACCCGCTCCAGTGCCATGACTGCGACTGCGCCGGCCTCTTCAGCAATCTTAGCCTGCTCAGCGTTGACAACGTCCATGATTACGCCGCCCTTTTGCATTTCTGCCATTCCGCGCTTTACTCGATCTGTACCTGTCTTCACTATAAAATCCCCCTTCTGTAATACCATCTGCTTTTAACAGGCAAAATACCCATTAATTTATAGGAAAATATATTAATTCGATAGGAATTCGTCCAGTTCCCCTAATGAAAATAAACAATAAAAAAGGGTCCCTGTCAAGACAAGGAACCCTTTTTTATCAGACTCTTCCGGATTTTTATTTTCTTCCGGTTAAAGCCAGTCCATTTTAAAAATTAGAACCAGCCTTTTACTGCTGAAGAAATGCTGCCCCAAAGATCTCCGAAGAAGCCGCCGATCCCGCGCATTGTCAGCACGAACCAATTTGCCTTTTCTACACTTTCAGCCGCGACGACATCAACCTGGATACCGCCTTTTCCTGAAAGAAAGTCAAGGCCGTTTTCTTTGTCTGATTTCAAAGTCAGGTAGCCGATCTTTTCGCCTTTTTTCACAGGTGCCGTCAGATTGCCGTCTTTATCAAGCTTGTCTTTATCAAGGACAAGCTCAGGCTTGTAGCTTTCCTTCTCCCCATTCTTCACGACAAGCTCGATAGCGTTCTTCGCCTGGATCTTCACGCTGTCTTCCTTGCCTTTAGTGACAGGCAGTGTTTTCTGGCCCTTTACCTGATAGTTCTTCGCAATGATTTCTTCTTTGGAAAAATTGCTGAAAGCATAATCAAGCATTTTTCTTGTTTCATCAAAACGGGATTTATAAGAACCGGAATTCCCTTCACCCTTGGCATTCATCACAACTGTGATATAGCGGTTACCGTCACGGGTAGCCGTACCAGTGAAGCAGTAGCCGGCAAAATCGGTCGTACCCGTTTTAAGCCCGTCCACTCCCTCATAGCCGAATACAAGGCTTGGAAGCATCCAGTTCCAGTTATCCATCTTGATTTCATCATCAGTGCCTTCTCTGAAGTTCTTAGTCGGAATGCTGGTGGTCTCCAGTATTTCCGGATAATCATGCAGCAGGCGCTGTGCCAGCTTGGCTGTAGCACGTGCGGACATGACATTCTCATCCTCTGCTCCGCCCACCTGGTGGGAGCCTTTTAAGTCACGATTATTCAAACCTGAGGAATTGACAAATTTGTAATCTTTCAAGCCAAGCTCCTCGGCTTTATCATTCATCATTTTTACGAAATTACTTTCAGAACCGGCAATGGTCTCCGCAATGGCAATCGTTGCACCATTGGCAGAGTAAATAGACATAGCTTCATATAATTCTTTGATATTATATTTTCCATCTCTTCTTAAAGGGACATTAGACAGTGCTCTATCCTGTGAAACCTTCCAAACATATTCACTGACTGCATACTCCTGATCCCATTTGACTTTCCCTTCTTTGATGGCCTCAAGCAGCAGGTATTCTGTCATAATCTTTGTCATGCTCGCGATGCCAAGCACTTTATCCGCATTCTTCGAATAAAGGACTTTGCCTGTCTCAGCCTCTACCACGATCGCAGCATCCGCGTTGATATTCAAAGCATCATCTGCACTCGCCTTATTCAGGCCGGGAAAAAGGCCTATCACCATCATACAAACAAGGAAACTAGCAACATACTTCCGATAAAAATGTTTTTTCACTGTAATGCCCTCCAACCTTTATATACACCTTCGTTATTTTAACATATCTGTTTCTGAAAACATAGACAGAGTAAATACCCATTAATTGGACATAGAATTATGTAGGCCATTCGATGTGCTGATTGAAAAATGACAGCTGATACTGATGGGTGCATGGTACCCTGAATAAGCAAAAAAATAAGGCCCAGGAAAATAACCTGGGACCTTTATTGCCATAGCATCAGCATCCGATGCTATGGCCTGATTTTTATGATAAAGAATAGTTCGGAGCTTCTTTTGTGATCTGCACATCATGCGGATGGCTTTCACGGAGCCCGGCACCTGTCATCCTGATGAACTGCGCCTTTTCTCTTAAGTCAGTCAAATCCTTGCTTCCGCAATAGCCCATTCCCGAACGGATCCCTCCGACCAGCTGGTAAATCGTATCAGATAACGGCCCTTTGTATGGAAGCCTTCCTTCAATTCCTTCTGGAACGAACTTTTTGTTGTCTTCCTGGAAATAGCGGTCCTTTGAACCCTTCTCCATTGCTCCGACCGAGCCCATTCCGCGGTAGACCTTGAAGCGGCGTCCCTGGAAGATTTCCGTTTCGCCCGGGCTTTCGGAGACGCCTGCGAGCAGGCTTCCTAGCATGACGGCATGTCCGCCGGCAGCAAGGGACTTAACGATATCACCAGAGTACTTGATGCCTCCATCGGCGATGATGGCTTTGCCATGCTTCCTGGCCTCTGTGGCACAGTCATACACCGCTGTGATCTGCGGTACGCCGACGCCGGCGACAACCCTTGTCGTACAGATGGAACCAGGTCCGATACCGACTTTTACAACATCAGCTCCTGCTTCGATCAAATCCTTAGTAGCTTCAGCAGTAGCAACATTTCCAGCGATGATGGCTACCTCAGGGTAAGCCTCCCTGATTTGCCTGACTGTGTCCAATACCCCTTTTGAATGTCCGTGCGCCGTATCGACTACAAGGACGTCTACACTTGCCTTCACAAGCATTTCAACCCTTTTCATCGTATCCTTTGTCACACCGACAGCTGCGCCTGCAAGGAGCCTTCCCTGGCGATCCTTGGCTGAATTCGGGAATTCGATCACTTTTTCAATATCCTTGATGGTAATCAGCCCTTTAAGTACACCCTCCTGATCAACGAGCGGAAGCTTTTCAATTTTATATTTCTGCAAAATGCTCTCGGCTTCTTCCAGTGTTGTTCCCACCGGTGCCGTTACAAGATTTTCTTTTGTCATAACGTCTGAAATTTTAATCGAGTAGTCTTGGATGAAACGAAGATCACGGTTTGTAATGATGCCCACCAATTTCTGTTCATCGTTGTTGTTAACGATCGGGACACCTGAGATGCGGTACTTGCCCATTAGATGCTCAGCATCGAAAACCTGCTGGTCGGGCGTGAGGAAGAATGGATCTGTAATTACGCCGCTTTCGGAGCGCTTGACTTTGTCAACCTGGTCAGCCTGCTGCTCGATGGACATATTCTTGTGGATGATTCCGAGGCCGCCTGCCCTTGCCATGGCAATTGCCATTTCTGCCTCTGTTACTGTGTCCATGCCGGCTGAGATGATCGGGATATTCAGGCGGACCTTGTCTGTCAGGTCTACATGAAGCTGTACATCTTTCGGAAGCACTTCTGATCTTGCCGGAACCAATAACACATCATCAAATGTTAATCCTTCTTTAACAAACTTGCTTTCCCACATCTTTTTAGCCCCCATTTACTCGAAAATATTATTAGTAGGTTATCAATTGGACAAAATACTGTCAAGAACAGATTGATATGTTCGATTTTTCAAAAAATTAAAAGAGGTATAAAGGATGATCAATTCATACAACGGCTGGAGTTCATATTCTGTCTTCTTTTCGGCAGAAAACACACAGGCTTATTTAAAAAAATGCTATACAAGGCATGGCATCGACCAGCCTGAAGCGAAAAGCTATGAGAACTGCTATCCTTTTATTTATTATTTGGAACATGGAAAAATATATTATGAACAGGCAGCCAAATCCCCGCTGCTGATCCAGCCTATCATGCTGTTCTATGGACTGGTCCATCTGATCAAAGCATCCATTCTGACGGCGGATCCAAACTATCCGGAAACAACCTCCGTCCTCGCTCATGGAGTTTCAACAAGGAAAAGGAAGAAGCAGCAATACAGCTTTTTTGAGGATGAAGTAAAATTTCAAAAAACCGGGCTGTTTCCTTTTATGGCCGATAAGCTGTTTCACATGAAACATATGGAAGGCGACAAAATTGAAATGGGGGAGCTTTTTAAATATATTCCTGAATTAAATGAGCTTTTTCAGCAGACAGAGGGAAGCCCTGCCTTTGCCGGCATAGAATTGGCAAACGGCCAACTTACAATGCCAGCTTCTATTCTTGATCAATTTCATATGACAGAAGAAAGATTTATTGACTATTTCAACTCAAAGGGCAGCTATGATATCGAGTCCCCCGCACAGGGAGAAAGCGGCAAGATTACTTTCTCTTGCGGTCAGGTCCCGCCGCACGATATAAGACCGCTTAAGTTCAATATCCAAGAGGGCAGCCTTTCCTTTCCCCTCACGAAAGGAAACCTTGTCAATTTCCCGGAGCTGCTCCTTCATTATCTGCTGCTGTACAATCTCAGCATGATTGCGCGTTATGAAACCGAATGGTGGAGCGAACTGATGAAAATGATGCCGAATAAGGACTACCCCTTTATCCATTCTTTTCTGGAGATCACTCTGCTGAAGGGCCCATATTTGGTGTATCAGTATTTGATTGGGCAGAAGTAATTAGTGGTGCCGGATCAGGATCTGGTGAGCTAGTGATTAGGAGCGGAACTTGGTGGTGAGGCTGAAATTAGGACGGCGTTAAGAAGTTTTAGCTTTAAAAGTCTATGTTGTGAAGCGGCGGGAATATATGTGGTTGAAATAGGGAGTGAGGCTGCTAACAGTGTTGGGCTGGGATGAGGCTATTTTGAAAGCAGAGCTTCGGACAGGGTTTTGACTGGTGGGCTGGTGGGCTTTCATGCCGCTGGACGCTGGTTGATTGGCACTGGCACTGGATGTACTTGCCCGTATTTAGGCTGGGGAGCTTTATCAGGTATTTAAGGCATATGGTAAATTAAATGGGGGAGCCGGTAAATTAGTCGGCCAATTGATTAAATAAATCGCAAAATTGGTAGATTATCGGTTGAATTAATTAAATTCTCAGCTTAAGCAGCCGTTCTTCCCAATATTTCAAGCAAGGAAATGTCCCTTTGCCCATCCAGCATGCTTTTCAAACAATATCCGGAATCTATAGCGGCGGGCTATGGCTGTTTTGAAGCATATGGTAAATTAAATGGGGAAATCGGTAAATTAATCGGTCAATTGGTTAAATAAACCACGAATTTGGTAGATTAACAAGCCAAATGATTAAATTCACAACCAAAGCAGCTGCTCTCCCCAATATTCTCAACAAAAACTCTGCTCATACGCCCACGCCGGCCACTAATTTCCGACCAAGAGCATATTTCCTATTAAAAACTTCGCCTATTCAATAAAAAAGCGCAAAAAAAGAACAGTCCCACAGACTGTTCTTCA
>NZ_JAUZVH010000018.1:0-29642 GCF_031844465.1 Bacillus sp. AG4(2022) | reverse complement strand
GTTCGTTCAGTTTTCAAAGAACAATCTCTATCGCCCTGAAGCGACTTAACTATAATAACATTTTAATCAGTCGCCGTCAACACTTTTTTTGAAGTGTTTTTTCAGGCTGTCCTCAAATGTGATTTGCTGACTTGATTGATTATAGCAGGATATCAGGTGCTTTACAAGGACTTTTTTATATTCCTATCAATCTTTATTTTTCTCAGTTTCATTCATACAATCGTCAGGTCAGTGATCATCTTCACCTAAAAACAAAGCCGGCATCTGCCGGCTTCTATAAAACTTCCTCAATATATAGATGTCTGCTGCTTTCCAGGCGGAGGATTTCATCTGTTGCGATGATTTTAATCATCGGCCGCGTCGGATGCTGTTCTTCAATAAAGAGTATTTCAGCTCTTCTTCCATCTGATAGAATGACTCTGCTTCCGATAGAGAAGGTGATGAGTCCTGACCCCAGTGCCTGGATGGCCTGGAGATCATATTTCCCGAAATCATCCTGCATCATCATCTCAAGCACTTTAAATGGGGAACGCTTGAGACGGTACTGCCTTTCAGATGTCATGGCATGGAAGGTGTCTGCAACTGCTATAATTTTGGCGATAGGATGGATCTTATCTGATTCCCCGAACGGATATCCGCTGCCATCCAGCCTTTCATGATGCTGGAACACGGCAACCTTGGTGCTTTCCCTTAAGAGCGGCAGGTTTTGGATCATTTTATAGCTGTAGGCGCAGTGGTTTTTGATTTCATTGAATTCGCTTTGGGTCAATGAAGTCTTTTTATTGATGATAGCAGGGCTGATTTTTGCCATCCCGCAGTCAGCAAGACAGCCAGCTAATGCAATCTGGACAATGTCCCCCTTGCTGTAGTTGAGTTTTTTTCCGATAAAGGCGCTCAAAAGCCCTACTGCAATCGGATGCTGATAAAGGTAGTCGGCTTTTGTGGAAAAGTGATAGAGCGAAAATAGTTCTGCCGGATTGGTTTCCGTAGCTTCGATAAGCGGAATCAGGATGCTTCTGATTTTCGAGATATCTATCTGCATGCCTGACTGCCAGGCAGTGAATTCCTTTTTAAAGTCCTGAACAGACCTCAGGAACAAGTCAGCACCCTTTAGGGAGGTATTCACCTGGCTGGATGGGCTGCTGTCCTTCTCTTCATCTGCCCCCATTCCATAAGGATAGAACGGCATGCCATCAGAGAGAGTCTTCTCCACTGCGGCATCTTCGATGAAGAATGCCTTCATCACTTCAAGCAATTCTGCTGTCAGGACTGTTTTCTTTTTGATGATCGGACGGTTTGTCAGACTGAAGATATCCTCAGCCAGTATGCATCCTTCTTGCAGGTCATTTAGATTTACACGCACAAGCTGCACCCCAATTAAGTCTTTTTTACTATTTTACTTTATTTTGCCAAAAAAAAGGAACACAAAATTTGTGTTCCTCTCAATTCTTGATTATTCATTTTCATCTTCGGATGGAGCCTCTGCAGTTTCTTCAGTAGTTTCAGCATCCAGAATTTCTTCTTCTTCAGCCAGGGCCTCTTCAAGCTTTTCTTCTTCTTTTTCGACCTTGGCGACGGTTGCGACATATTCACCTTCGCTGTCATTGATGCGGATCAGCCTTACACCTTGTGTGTTCCGGCCCATCGTAGATATATCTCCGACCGCCATGCGGATAAGCACGCCGCCTGTTGTGATCAGCATGATGTCTTCTTCGCCTGTGACCACTTTAACTGCCACAATTGTTCCGTTCTTATCAGTGATATTGCCTGTCTTGATTCCTTTTCCGCCTCTGCCCTGGACGCGGTATTCCATCTCAGGGGTCCTTTTTCCATAGCCTTTCTTTGTGACCATGAGGATCTCTGAGTTTTCCTCGAGCACTTCCATTCCGACCACTTCATCATCGGTGTCCAGGGTAATCCCTTTGACGCCGGTGGCGGTACGGCCCATGGATCTGACATCTGTTTCAGGGAAACGGATCAGCTGCCCGTTTTTCGTGCCGATGATGATTTCCTTGCTGCCGTCTGTGAGGCGGACGGAAATCAGTTCATCGCCTTCACGCAGGTTCAGTGCGATCAGGCCGTTGTTGCGGATATTTCCGAATGAAGTAAGCGGGGAACGCTTTGAGATACCTTCTTTCGTTGTGAAGAACAGGAACCATTCGTCCACAAACTCTTCAACCGGAATGACGGCATTTACCCACTCATCTTTATTGATGCCAAGCAGGTTGATGATCGGAATCCCTTTGGCCGTACGGCTGAATTCAGGGATCTCGTATCCTTTGGCACGGTACACCTTCCCTTTGTTCGTGAAGAAAAGAAGGGTATTGTGGGTGGACGTTGTAATCAGGTGCTCAACAAAATCGTCCTCATTGGTTCCCATTCCCTGGATTCCGCGGCCTCCGCGCTTCTGGGCCCGGTAGGTCGATACAGGAAGGCGCTTGACATACCCGTTATGCGTGAGTGTAATGACGATGTTTTCACGCGGGATCAGGTCTTCATCCTCTATCTGTTCAATACCGCCTGATACAATTTCTGTGCGGCGCTCGTCATTGAAGCGCTCCTTGATTTCTGTAAGCTCTTCTCGGATGATTTCAAGCACCTTTTCCTCGTCTGCAAGGATTGCCTCCAGCTCGGCAATCAACTTAACAAGGCTCTGGTATTCATCTTCGATCTTCTCGCGCTCAAGGCCTGTCAGGCGCTGCAGTCGCATATCGAGGATGGCCTGTGCCTGCTTATCGGATAATTCAAATTGAGTCATGAGCCCTTCTCTGGCAATCTCAGTTGTCTGAGAGCTGCGGATCAGGCTGATGACTTCATCCAGATGGTCAAGCGCGATGCGCAGGCCCTCAAGGATATGAGCCCTTGCCTGGGCTTTCCTCAGCTCGAATTCCGTCCTGCGGCGGATGACTACCTGCTGGTGGTCCAGATAATATTTCAGGCATTGCTTCAGGTTCAGAACCTTCGGCTGGCCATCGACAAGTGCGAGCATATTGATGCCGAAGCTCGTCTGCAGGGCCGTCAGCTTATATAAATTGTTAAGGATGACACTTGCGTTGGCATCCTTGCGGACCTCGATGACAATCCTCATCCCGTTCCGGTCGGACTCATCCCTTAAGTCAGTGATGCCGTCGACCTTTTTGTCGCGGACAAGCTCGGCGATTTTTTCGATGAGCCTGGCTTTATTGACCTGGTAAGGGATTTCATGGACGATGATCGTCTCTTTGCCGTTTGATTTTGTCTCGATATCCACCTTTGCCCGAAGCGTGATGGAGCCGCGGCCTGTTTCGTAAGCCTTGCGGATTCCGCTGCGGCCAAGGATCATGCCGGCTGTCGGGAAGTCGGGGCCAGGGATGATTTCCATCAGCTCCTGAATGGTGATATCAGGCTCCTGGCTTATTGCAAGTACGCCGTCAATGATTTCCCCAAGCTGGTGCGGAGGGATGTTGGTTGCCATCCCTACGGCAATCCCGGTGGTTCCGTTCACAAGCAGGTTAGGAAACCTGGCCGGCAGGACAACCGGCTCTCTTTCTTCGCCGTCATAGTTATCCTGATAATCAATCGTATCTTTATTAATGTCACGGAGAAGCTCCATGGAGATTTTGGACATACGGGATTCTGTATAACGCATGGCTGCTGCAGCGTCGCCATCAACAGAACCGAAGTTGCCGTGTCCATCGACGAGCATATAGCGGTAGTTAAAATCCTGCGCCATCCGGACCATTGTTTCATAAACGGCAGAGTCGCCGTGCGGATGGTATTTACCTATAACATCGCCGACAATCCTGGCAGATTTTTTATAAGGCTTGTCTGAGTGCATGCCAAGGTCATGCATCGCGTATAAAATACGGCGGTGCACCGGCTTTAGTCCATCACGGACATCGGGCAGCGCCCTTGAAACGATTACACTCATGGCATAGTCAAGAAACGAAGACCTCATTTCCTGGCTTATATTTATTTCTGTTACACGGGAACTAGGCGTCTCAGCCATAGAAGGTACCTCCTTATAGGAACATCGCAAGGCGTTTCAGCTCAATAGAGCCGGTGGCGCCTGGTGCCATAACATTTATCGAAGTTCATATGCCGCCGCAGAGCCCGAAGGAGGACTGGCAGCATTTTTGGAAAAAGGGACTCCCCGGCAGATATCATAAACAGCCGGAAAAAGAGCCATGATATAAAAAGCAGGATAGAGGGCGTCATTCTATCCTGTCCTGAAAATTAGATGTCGAGGTTTTTAACGTATACCGCGTTATCCTCGATGAACTGCCTGCGCGGCTCAACTTTGTCGCCCATAAGGATTTCGAATGTTTCATCGGCTTCGATTGCATCTTCAAGGCTGACCTGAAGGAGCGTCCTGGTGCCCGGGTCCATTGTTGTTTCCCAAAGCTGCTCAGGATTCATTTCCCCAAGACCCTTGTAGCGCTGGATATTCGGTTTCGGAGCCTTCGGAAGCTCTTCGAAGATCTGATCAAGCTGCTTATCATTATAGGCATATTCCACCCGCTTGCCCTGCTGGACCTTATATAGCGGCGGCTGAGCGATATAGATATAGCCTGCTTCAATGATCTGCCTCATATAGCGGTAGAAGAACGTCAGGAGCAGTGTTCGGATATGGGCACCATCGACGTCTGCATCGGTCATGATGACAATTTTATGATAACGTGCCTTGGAAATTTCAAAGTCATCGCCAATCCCTGTACCAGCAGCCGTTATGATGGCCCGTACCTCGTTATTGGATAGGATCTTATCCAGGCGGGCTTTTTCAACATTGAGGATTTTACCCCTCAGAGGAAGGATGGCCTGGAAGTGGCGGTCACGGCCCTGCTTGGCGGATCCTCCGGCAGAGTCACCCTCAACGATGTACAGTTCACTGATGGAAGGGTCCTTTGAAGAGCAATCTGCCAATTTACCCGGCAGGCTTGATACCTCCAGAGCACTCTTTCTTCTTGTCAGCTCGCGGGCTTTTTTCGCAGCAAGCCTCGCCCTTGCAGCCATCAGCCCTTTTTCTACAACCTTCCGGGCAACCTGCGGGTTTTCCATCAGGAATTTTTCGAAATGGTCTGAGAAGAACGTGTCAGTGACTGTCCTTACTTCCGAGTTGCCAAGCTTCGTTTTTGTCTGCCCCTCGAACTGGGGATCCGGATGCTTGATCGAGACGATTGCGGTGAGCCCTTCACGGACATCCTCTCCGGACAAATTGGCATCACTGTCTTTGAAGATGCCATTTTTCCTGGCATAGTCATTGATCACCCTCGTCAGGGCTGTCTTAAAGCCGGACTCATGGGTTCCGCCTTCATATGTGTGGATGTTATTGGCATAAGAATAAATATTGCCAGTAAAGCCGTCATTATACTGGATGGCAACCTCGACGGTGATGCCTTCCTTTTCGCCTTCAATATAGATCGGTTCTTCGTGGAGGACTTCCTTCGTCCTGTTGAGATGCTCAACATAGGACTTGATTCCGCCTTCATAGAAATACTCGCTCTTTTTATTTTCGGCGCGCTTGTCTTCAATTGTGATTTTCAGGCCGCGGTTCAGGAAAGCCAGCTCCCGGATCCGGTTTGCCAGTATTTCATATTCGTATTCAAGCGTTTCGGTGAAGATTTCGCCATCAGGCTTGAAGTGGATCGTTGTCCCGGTTTCTTCTGCTTCCCCGATGACTTTCAGATCCGCAGCAGGGACGCCGCGTTCGAACTTCTGGTAATGAAGCTTGCCGTCACGGCGGACAAATACCTCAAGCTCTGTTGACAGGGCATTCACGACAGAGGCGCCAACACCATGCAGACCGCCGGAAACTTTGTATCCGCCGCCGCCGAATTTACCGCCGGCATGCAGGACGGTCATGATGACCTCGACTGCCGGACGGCCCATTTTCTCATGGATGCCGACCGGAATTCCGCGCCCGTCATCCACTACCGTGATGCTGTTATCTTTTTCAATGATGACATTGATTTCTGAACAATATCCGGCCAGGGCTTCATCTATACTGTTATCAACGATTTCCCAGACTAGATGGTGCAACCCTTTGCTGCTTGTTGAACCGATATACATCCCCGGACGCTTCCGGACTGCTTCGAGCCCTTCCAGAACCTGTATCTGATTCTCATCATACGATTGCTCCTGAATAGCCTTTTCCTCCATTGACACATCGATCACCTACACTTTCCATTTGCATTACTCGCTTTATTGCACAGTGAAAATCTATAAGAAAACCTGAAATTAGCTGCCAGGCACAGGGCCCCGCTTCCAAGTTGATATTTTTAAAATTCCTGAACAGTCAATTTATAAGAGCGTTTCTTCAATGTTCCGGAGGCTAGGGGGGAATAATAGACTTTATCGCCAGTGACTACGATAGACTTGAAGGATCCTTTGGAGAGGTTGACGACCTGGTCGTGCTGCTGAAGGAACTCTTCAATATATTTGGATGAGCTGACGCTTTGTTTGTCAATGATGGCGATAATATCCCTTGTTCTGACAAGTATGTCTTCTCCTATGTGGACGTACACACGATCACCTCACTGGATTTTTTTCAGCGTACCTGCCTCCACCTCGAATGCAGCTGCCTCTTTCAGCGTCTGATGGTCGATCCCGTCGACGCTTGTTGTCGTCACAAAGGTCTGCACTTTGCCCTGGATCGTGTTCAGCAGGTGGGACTGCCTGTAATCATCCAGCTCTGACAGTACATCATCAAGCAGGAGAATGGGGTATTCGCCGATTTCAGAGTGGATCAGCTCGATTTCCGCCAATTTCAGAGAAAGGGCGGTCGTCCTCTGCTGGCCCTGGGAGCCGAATGTCTGGACATCCCTGCCATTTACATAAAAAGCCAGATCATCCCGGTGGGGGCCAAACATGGTGACTCCCCGGTCGATTTCCCGTCCTCTGACTTTTTCAAATTTTTCCTGGTATACCTCTATCATTTTCGACAATTCCTGGCCATCTGATACATCGGCAGACGGCTTATACTCAATCTTCAGGGTCTCAAGGCCCCTTGATATGCCTTCATGGATCGGCATTGCCCATTTTTGGAGGAGCTTAAGGAATTCGAAGCGCTTCGCCACGATCCTCGCCGCCATCTCAATGAACTGCTCCGTCAGGATTTCCAGCATCGCCTGATCGGTCTGCTTCCTTGTCTGCAGAAGCTTCAGGTAGTGGTTCCGCTGCTGGAGGATTTTATTGTATTGGCCGACATCGTGCAAATAAACCGGCGATACCTGGCCGATTTCCATATCAATAAAGCGGCGTCTGACCTGGGGGCTCCCTTTGACAAGGTGGAGATCCTCAGGAGCAAACATCACTACATTCATATTCCCGACATATTGGCTCAATCTCTGCTGCTCAATATGGTTGCACTTCGCCTTTTTCCCCTTTTTGGAAATGACGAGCTGCATCGGCAAAGGTCCATGATTTTTGCGGACCCTTCCTTCTATTTTAGCATAATCCTCATCCCACCGTATAAGTTCTTTATCATTTGACGTCCGGTGGGACTTCGCCATTGCCAGCACATAGATGGATTCCATGACATTCGTCTTGCCCTGGGCATTCTGGCCGATTATGACATTCACTTTATCTTCAAACTGAACCTCAAGCGATTCATAGTTCCGGTAATTCCTTAAGAGCAACTGCTCAATAAACATAGGCCATACATCCTTTTAGCATCTGCTACTCTGTCACCCGGAAGGCGCCGATGCCCGGTATTTCCACCTTGTCGCCGGAACGGAGCTTCCTTCCCCGCCTTTGATCCTGTTCATCATTAACAAACACTTCGTATTCACCCAGGAACCATTTCGCCATTCCGCCGGTCTGGATGAGATCGGCCACCTGGAGGAACTGGCCCAGTGTGATATATTCCGTTGAGATTTGGATATCCGTCATTTGATCCACTCTTTCATTTTCCAGCCAAGCTCCTAAAAGGGGGGCGGAAATTATTTTAAAGCGTGATCCCGGACATATAGTTCCGGAGAATTCTGAAGGGAAGAATTTCAGTCTGGCCGATTCTTTCCCAATACTTTATTTTACTAAAAAATCGCACCATTTACAAAGAAAAGAGGAAATTTTTATGTGCCAGTTACTGGTGTCCGATTCTCCGTTAAAGCAAAAAAACCGCCGTCAGGCAGTTTTTTCGCAATAGTATACAGGAAGTGACGGATTAATAAGTCCTTACCGGCAGAATCAGCTGGAGGATTGATTCATCATTCATCGGGCGGATGACGAACGGCCTCATAGCTCCTGTGAAGCTGACTTTGATTTCAGTTCCTTCGAGGGCCTTCAAGGCATCCATCATATATTTTGCACTGAAGGAAATTTTCAAGTCTTCTCCCTCTATGAACTGGCTTTGTACTTCCTCCACTACCTTTCCGATTTCCGGTGTATTGGAGGAGATTTCAACCACACCATCCTCGATGGTAGAGAATTTTACGACATTGTTTCTCCCTTCCCTTGCCAGCAGGGAAGCTCGGTCGATCGCCTGCAGGAATTCCTTCGTCTGCACGCCAATCTCCGTTTTGCTTTCATTCGGGATCAGTCTTGTGGTATCAGGATAGTTCCCTTCAAGCAGCCTTGAGAAGAATAAAAGATTTTCAGCTTTGAAGAGCACCTGATTTTCTGTAATAACGATATCGATCAGGTCATTATTGTCATCGAGGATTTTGCTCAGCTCGCTCAGGCTTTTGCCTGGAATGACTACATTATAGGATTCGTTTGCTTCTGTTTCGACCTTTGCTTTCCTTAGCGCAAGCCTGTGGCTGTCTGTTGCAATACAGGTCAGCTCGGCATCTTCCACCTTCCAGTTTACACCTGTCAAGATAGGGCGTGTTTCTGAGGTGGACACTGCAAAGACTGTCTGGCGGACCATTGCCTTCAAGAGGTCGGTCGGGATGCGGAAGATCTTTTCTTCAGACAGCTGCGGCAGATGCGGATATTCTTCAGCATCCAGGCCGTTCAGGTTAAATTCGGATTTACCCGAGCGGATTACGGTCTGCAGGTGGTTTTGCACATCGATCTCGACTTTGTCTGTAGGTAGCTTTTTTACGATTTCACTGAAAAACTTTGCCTGCAGTACGATGGAGCCGGTTCTTGAGATTTCAACAATTTCATTGCCATCGGATTCTTTCGGGATGAAAGATTCAATGGAAATATCGGAGTCGCTGCCTGTTAAGGTAACCCCTTCCTCTGATGCGACAATTTTTATTCCTGTTAGGATCGGGATCGTCGTTCTGCTTGTCACGGCTTTCATGACATCCTGGACACTTTGGACTAATGAATCGCGCTGAATTTGAAATTTCATTTTTATCCTCCGGATTGGCATATTTTTTTACTGGCTGAATATATATATATTTTGTTTTAAAAGATAGTAATAGTACTAGTAGGGCCTGTTAGTATGTGGATAACTCCATTTTTGAA
Organism: Bacillus sp. AG4(2022); assembly: GCF_031844465.1. Lineage (NCBI taxonomy): Bacteria > Bacillati > Bacillota > Bacilli > Caryophanales > Bacillaceae > Bacillus > Bacillus sp. AG4(2022). The sequence goes on along the minus strand of NZ_JAUZVH010000018.1, from coordinate 20,246 downwards.
AGGAAACACAGCCTATCCACATGTGGACAGACTGTGTGCAAAGTATAAAAAGTTATTCACATTTCTTCTAAACTTTCAACAGCTCATTCAATTCCTTCAGCTGCTTCTGGAGCTGCTGATCTGTCTGGAGCAGCTTTGAAATCTTCTCATGAGCATGGATCACAGTTGTATGGTCGCGCCCGCCAAATTCCTCGCCAATTTTAGGCAGGGAAAAATCAGTCAGCTCCCTGGAGAGGTACATCGCAATCTGCCGCGGGAAAGCAACAGACTTTGTCCTCTTCTTTGCCTTGAAATCCTCAAGCTTTACACTGTAATGCTCCCCGACCGTTTTCTGGATCTCATGAATCGTGATGACCTTCGGCTTGGAGCTTGGGATGATGTCCCTCAATGCTTCTGCTGCCAGATCGGCGTTGATATCCTTATTGATTAAAGAAGAATAAGCTACTACGCGTATAAGTGCACCTTCGAGTTCCCGGATATTTGAATCGATCTGATTGGCAATATAAAGCATGACTTCATTCGGGATATCAAGCCCTTCAGCTTTTGCTTTCTTTCGCAGGATGGCAATCCTTGTTTCCAGATCCGGCGGTGTGATATCGGTAATGAGCCCCCACTCAAACCGGGAGCGGAGACGGTCTTCAAGCGTCGGAATCTCTTTTGGAGGCCGGTCACTGGAAATGACAATCTGCTTGCTTTCTTCATGCAGTGTATTGAATGTATGGAAAAATTCTTCCTGGGTCTGTTCTTTTCCGGCCAGGAACTGAATATCGTCAATTAAGAGAACATCGACATTTCGATATTTATTGCGGAAATCGACAGCTTTGTTGTCACGGATGCTGTTGATGAACTCATTCGTAAATTTCTCGGAAGACAAATAAACCACTTTAGCAGCTGGATTATGATCTTGTACATAATGGCCGATCGCATGCATAAGGTGGGTTTTTCCCAGTCCGACTCCCCCATAGATGAACAGCGGGTTATAAGCTTTGGCAGGCGCTTCGGCTACTGCCAGTGAAGCTGCGTGGGCAAAGCGGTTGCCGGAGCCGATGACAAAGGTATCAAAGGTGTATTTTGGATTGAGCATATTTAAGGGAAGTTCAGGCTGGTCATCATCCTTTTTCCCTTTTTTCGGCGGGACCGGAAGATCAACCTCTTCTTCGCCCTGGTTCTGCGGAATAATGAATTTAACCCCCAGTTCCTCTCCCGTTATGTCGTAGAGAATCCCGGAAATCAGCTGCGAATAGCGTTCTTCCAGCCAATCGCGCGCAAACTCATTCGGTGCCGTGATGATGAGCAGGTCTCCCTGGAGAGAATGTGCCTTGGTCGATTTCAGCCATGTGTCAAAGCTTGGCTTGCTGATTTTTTTTTCGATATTGGCCAGAGCATTATTCCAAAGATCCGCAATGTTTTCCAACAGGTATCCCTCCTTTTCTGTTAGTTTCGTCCAGCAGAACGATGGGTTATACAAGTTGTACAACCCTTATGTGATCTATATACGAAACTGTTTGTGTGGATAAATATATAATAAGGAAACAATTCGGGATTTCGACATTTTCCCCGGATTGTGGACAAAGTTCATCAAAGCCTCTGAATAACCTGTCCACATGTTATCCACAATCTGTGGATAAGGAAGTTATGCACAATATTTATTAAGTGTGAAAACACAACTATAATATCAAATAATAGTAAGCCATGCAATGGTTTTTAATGCTTTATCCACAAAGCCGGATTCATGTGCATATTAATTGTCCACAAGCAGTTAGTCTGTTAAAAACTTGTCATATCCCCTGTGGATAGTGAAAATCTTGTCGAAAATTTATCCACAAAAGCCGTTAAAAGCAGGAAGCAGGAAAATTTAACAGCAGCTAATTTAAAAAAGGGTCGTGACATTCAGTCGGAAAAAAGGTAAAATTTCAAAGGTAGCAAAATGGACGTCCGGATCTTCTGGACGGACAATCAAACAGACGATATGCAGACTTAATGATATAAATGATGCCGGAAGGCTTTTTCGATCATGGAAAACGGAATGAAGAGTTGACAATTATTCGGGTATCTTTGTATAATCAATAAGACTGTCTTTTACTGTTATCCTCAGGGAGGTGTAATATAATGAAAAGAACGTTCCAACCGAACAAAAGAAAAAGAAGCAAAGTTCATGGTTTCCGCTCTCGTATGAGCAGTGCAAACGGACGCAAGGTTTTAGCGCGCCGCCGTCAAAAGGGAAGAAAAGTATTATCTGCTTAGGCCACTGAAACGTCAGTGGTCTTTTTTCCTTTTTGAAAAGATAATGGATCCGGCTTCTTATAGAAGGGGCCGGTTGTGGTTATAAAGGTAAAGGGATCCTTTTTGGATTGCGGCAGGCTGCCGATCGGCTGCCTGCCCGCTCTTTTCCTTAAAGGATGAATGACAGAGCTTTCTAAGATTGAGGAGTAAATGGCATGAAAAAAGAGTTCAGAGTCAAAAAGAATAAAGAATTTCAGGAAGCCTTTAAAAAAGGAAAGTCATTTGCTAACCGTCAATTTGTTATATATGCATTGAAGAAAACGGGGCAGGAGCACTTCCGCATCGGCCTTTCCGTCAGCAAAAAGATCGGCAATGCAGTGGTCCGGAACCAAATCAAAAGATATGTCCGCCAGGCATTTCATGAGCTGGATGCTTCCATACATAATGAGTATGACTATGTCATCATCGCCAGGAAGCCTGTGGCCGATATGGGATTCCATGAGATCAAAAACAGTCTCTCCCACGTCCTGAAAGTCGGCAAGGTCCTTCGGGGGACCGGGCACCATCGGGACCGGCAAAAGCCTGAATAAAGTTCATGAATTTTAAAGCGCTTGCGCCTGAAAAATGGTAGAATATCACCGTAGCGCCTATATTGTCCTGAAGCCGGGACGGACAGGCCTATAGAAAAGAAGCATACAGGCAGCCAGGGTTTGGATCTGCCGCCCAAGGCCGGGAGTTGCACCTGGTTTTTCTTATAATAAATATGAAAAGCAGCAAGGGAGGATAAACGTTGAAGAAGCGAATATTTCTTGTATTCGGATTGATTTTCCTAATGGCTCTTTTGACGGGATGTACTGAAGTCAATAAGCCGATTACCTCTGAAAGTGAAGGCTTTTGGAATGAGTATATTGTTTACCCGCTTTCTATGTTCATCGTAAAAGTAGCTGAAACGCTCGGGGGCAGCTATGGGCTTGCCATCATCGTGGTGACCCTGATCATCCGCCTTTTGATTCTGCCGCTGATGATCAAGCAGACAAAAAGCTCGAAGGCCATGCAGGCCCTCCAGCCTGAAATGCAGAAGCTGAGAGAGAAATACAGCAGTAAAGACCAGAAGACACAGCAAAAGCTGCAGCAGGAAACCATGGCTCTTTTCCAGCAGCATGGCGTCAACCCGCTGGCAGGCTGTTTCCCGCTCATCGTTCAGATGCCGATCCTGATCGGTTTCTATCATGCCATTTCACGCACACGCGAAATTGCGAACCATGACTTCCTTTGGTTTGATCTCGGTTCTCCGGATCCGATTTACCTGCTGCCGCTGATTGCCGGCGCAACGACTTTCATCCAGCAGAAGATCATGATGGCGGGGACTGCCAACCAGAATCCGCAGATGGCCATGATGCTCTGGATCATGCCGGTCATGATCATCGTATTTGCGATCAATTTCCCTGCAGCCCTGTCATTATACTGGGTTGTCGGTAACATCTTTATGATTGTCCAGACATATTTCATCAAAGGTCCGGATCTGAAAAAAGCAGCTGCCGGAAATGCGGGAGGAGCAAAGAAGTGAAAGAAGTGACTGCTACAGGACAATCCGTCGAAGCAGCAGTAGAATCCGCTTTAGCTCAATTGCAGACAACAAGAGACCGCACGGAAATCAGCATTGTTGAAGAAGGAAAAAAAGGTTTTTTCGGGATTTTCGGTTCCAGGCCTGCCGTTGTAAGGGCAGTTCTTAAGCCGGATCCGATTGAAGAAGCCGTCCAATTTTTAAAAAATATCGGCGAGAAAATGGGGGCACCCGTTGAAGTGGAAGTGCGCAGGGAAGGGAAAGAGGCAGAGCTTATCCTGTCCGGCGAAAAAATTGCCCTTTTCATCGGAAAAAGGGGCCAGACCCTGAACTCGCTCCAGTATCTGACCCAGCTTGTCGTCAATAAGTCTTCCGATTCTTATCTGAATGTGGTCCTTGATGCCGAGGACTACCGGAAGCGCCGGAATGATACGCTCATCCAGCTTGCCCAGCGGCTTGCCCAAAAGGCAGTCAAAACCGGCAAGGATGTGGCGCTTGAACCGATGCCTTCCTACGAAAGAAAAATCATTCATGCGGCACTGGCCGGTACGCGGAAAGTTAAAACGTACTCAAGCGGAGCCGATCCCAACCGCCATATTGTCATATCACCGGTGAAATAGCCGATGGAGCCTTATCCGACTGGATAGGGCTTTTTTTATGGGAAAAAAATGATGGGCAAAGGAATGCGGTCAATGATTCCGAAGTAGAATGCATATATTTCTTGTGCGGGGTCAGAGGTTCTTTAATAGAGGAACGGCTGCTTCAGCTTTTCTGTCCAGCGGCCGGAACACCGAGTCATAACCCATTCCTGAATATCAGGCAATGATGTGGCAGCCTCTTCAGCCATTTATGCTGTGGATAACATGTACGGCGATATTTGCGTCTGGTTTTATTGTTATTCACATGTGGATAAGTTAAAATAGAGCATAATAATGTATAGAGAATCGGGAAGCTTGTGGATAAGCGGGACAGGCTTGAGCAAATAATCTTTTTAATCAAAGGCTCTTGTGCTATTCTAGTTATTTGGGGCTTAAAATATTCGTTTTAATTATATAGATAGAAAACAGGAAATGAGGTGGCAGCAGGGTGGAGCTAGATACAATTGCAGCGATATCCACTCCGATGGGGGAAGGCGCAATCGCCATTGTCCGGCTGAGCGGTGATGAGGCATTCTCCATTGCAGACAAGCTATACAGGGGAGTTGGAGGAAAACGCATAAGTGATGCCGCTTCCCATACGATCCATTACGGCCATATCATCGATCCGAAAACCGGCCAGGTGGCAGAGGAAGTCATGGTATCGGTGATGAAGGGGCCAAAAACCTTCACAAAGGAAGATGTGGTTGAGATTAACTGCCATGGCGGGATTGTGTCAGTCAACCGGGTGCTGCAGCTCGTGCTGAATCATGGTGCCCGCCTCGCCGAGCCTGGTGAATTCACAAAGAGGGCGTTCCTGAACGGACGGATCGACCTTTCCCAGGCAGAAGCGGTGATGGATCTGATCCGGGCCAAAACAGACCGGGCGATGAATGTGGCGCTTGGCCAGATGGAAGGGCGACTTTCCAAGCTGGTAAAAAGGCTGCGGCAGGAGATCCTTGAAACATTGGCCCATATCGAGGTCAATATCGACTATCCGGAGTATGATGATGTCGAAGAAATGACCCATCAGCTTCTGCTCGAGAAGGCCGGCTTCGTTAAAGGAGAGATTGAGAAGCTCTTGAAGACTTCAGAGCAGGGGAAAATTCTCCGTAAAGGACTGTCGACAGTGATTGTCGGGAGGCCGAATGTCGGGAAATCGTCCCTGCTCAACAGCCTTGTGCATGAAAACAAGGCGATTGTAACGGATATACCGGGTACAACCCGTGATGTAATAGAAGAGTATGTAAACGTCAGGGGAGTTCCTTTGAGGCTCCTTGATACTGCCGGCATCCGGGAGACAGAGGATATTGTCGAGCGGATCGGTGTGGAAAGATCGCGACAGGTGCTGAAGGAGGCCGATCTGATTCTGCTGGTCGTCAACTATTCAGATGAGCTGACGCAGGAAGATGAAAATCTCTTCAAAGTGGTAGAGGACATGGATGTTATCGTCATCGTCAATAAAACCGATCTTCCGCAGCAAATCGATATGGAGCGTGTGCGCGAGCTTGCGGCCGGGCATAGGCTTGTGACGACCTCCCTCCTTGAGGACCAGGGCGTCGATGAACTGGAGGAAAGCATTTCTTCGCTGTTCTTCGCCGGCAGCATTGAAGCGGGCGATATGACTTATGTGTCCAATACCCGCCATATCGCTTTGCTCAACCAGGCCCTGAACAGCATTGAGGAAGCACTGAACGGAGTAGATTTTGGAACGCCGATTGATATTATTCAGATAGATTTGACTAGAACTTGGGAGCTTTTGGGCGAGATTATCGGAGAAAGTGTCCATGACAGCTTGATCGATCAGCTTTTCTCCCAATTTTGCCTTGGGAAATAATCCGGCAGGCGGGAAAACAGCCTGGAAAGAAGGAGGCAGCAGGAAACATGCAGTATGATGCAGGCAATTATGATGTCATTGTTATCGGTGCAGGACATGCAGGAGTCGAGGCCGGCCTGGCTGCGGGGCGGCTCGGCGCCAAGACACTTATGGTGACCATCAATCTTGATATGGTTGCTTTTATGCCGTGTAACCCTTCAGTCGGAGGTCCGGCAAAAGGGATCGTCGTCAGGGAAATAGATGCCCTCGGCGGTGAAATGGGCAAAAATATCGATAAAACCCATATCCAGATGAGGATGCTGAATACAGGAAAAGGGCCGGCTGTACGTGCGCTCAGGGCGCAGGCCGATAAATTCACTTATCAGCATGAAATGAAGAAAACGATCGAAAACGAACCGAATATCACACTGTTGCAGGGCATGGTTGAAAAACTGATCGTGGAAGACGGCGTCTGCAAAGGTGTTGTAACGATGACCGGCGCGGCATACAGCGCGAAGACGGTCGTCATTACCACCGGGACATTCCTGCGCGGGGAAATCATTCTCGGCGAATTGAAATATTCCAGCGGCCCGAATAATCAGCAGCCGTCCATTAAGCTTTCGGAGCATCTGCAGGAGCTTGGCTTCGATATGGTCCGGTTCAAGACCGGGACGCCTCCGCGCGTGAACAGCCATACGATTGATTACAGCAAGACAGAGATCCAGCCCGGCGATGATGTGCCGCGGGCGTTCTCATATGAAACGACTAAATATATCACAGACCAGCTGCCATGCTGGCTTACCTATACAAATGAAACAACGCATAGTCTGATCGACGATAATCTGCACCGTTCGCCGATGTATTCAGGCATGATCAAAGGAACCGGGCCGCGCTATTGCCCTTCCATCGAAGATAAGGTGGTCCGCTTCAATGACAAGCCGCGCCATCAGATCTTCCTTGAGCCTGAAGGCCGGAATACGCAGGAAGTTTATGTGCAGGGGCTTTCCACAAGCCTGCCGGAGGATGTGCAGCAGAAGATCCTCCGCACAATTCCAGGCCTTGAAAATGTCCAGATGATGCGTGCCGGCTATGCGATTGAGTATGACAGCATTGTTCCGACCCAGCTTTGGCCGACATTGGAAACGAAGAAGGTCAAGAATCTTTATACCGCCGGGCAGATTAATGGAACCTCCGGATATGAGGAAGCAGCGGGACAGGGGCTTATGGCAGGAATCAATGCCGGCCTGAACGCGCTTGGCAAGGAAGAGCTTATCCTCAGCCGCTCTGATGCCTATATCGGTGTGCTGATCGATGATCTTGTCACAAAAGGGACGAATGAGCCTTACCGCCTCCTGACTTCCCGTGCGGAATACAGGCTGCTTCTCCGCCATGATAATGCCGACCTGCGCCTGACGGATGCAGGCCATAAGATCGGCCTGATCAGCGATGAAAGATACGGACGCTTCACAGAGAAAAAACAGGCGATCGAAACGGAAAAAGAAAGGCTGCGTTCCATCATCATCAAGCCTTCTGCCGAAGTACAGGAAATGATCAAAAACCAGGGCGGAAGCGAGCTGAAGGACGGAATCCGTGCTTCAGACCTTCTTAAGCGCCCGGAAATGTCGTATGAGCATATCAAGCTTGCGGCGCCTGCCGACGCAGATTTGGACTTTGATGTGACAGAACAGGTCGAAATCCAGCTGAAGTATGAAGGTTATATCGAAAAATCCCTGCAGCAGGTCGAGCGCCTGAAGAAGATGGAAAACAAAAAGGTGCCGGAAAATATCGATTATGATGCGATCAACGGACTTGCTTCAGAGGCCCGCCAAAAGCTGAAGGAAGTACGTCCGCTGTCCATTGCGCAGGCTTCCCGGATATCCGGCGTCAATCCTGCCGATATCTCCATCCTGCTTGTATATCTTGAGCAAGGAAGGGTCGCCAGGGTTTCCAACAACTAATTACAGCTGCAGGAAAGGAATGGGCAATGAATACTGAACAATTCATCAAGATGCTGGAGGAGAAAGGGATTTCCCTTTCTCCAAGGCAGATTGATCAATACAATATTTATTATGAAACATTGGTTGAGTGGAATGAAAAAATGAACCTGACAGCTATAACAGACAAGCCTGAAGTCTATCTGAAGCACTTCTATGACTCTGTTTCCGCTGCCTTTTATTTTGATTTCTCCAAGCCCTTACATATTTGCGATGTAGGTGCAGGAGCGGGTTTCCCGAGCCTTCCGATCAAAATTGCATTCCCGGAAATCAGCGTGACGATCGTTGATTCATTGAATAAACGGATCAATTTCCTGGAGCATCTTGCAGGAAAGCTTGGCCTTGAAAACGTCCGTTTCGTCCATGACCGGGCGGAAACCTTCGGACAGAACAAGGAATACAGGGAAGCATTTGATGTTGTGACAGCCAGGGCTGTTGCCAGAATGTCGGTGCTGACTGAGCTTTGCCTTCCCCTTGCCAAGGTTGGCGGCCATTTTGTGGCCATGAAAGGGGCCAGCGCCCAGGATGAACTGGCTGCAGGCAAGAAAGCGATTACGATGCTTGGCGGCAAATTGGAGGATTCCCACTCCTTCCTTTTACCGGAAGAAGAAAGCGAGCGGAATATCTTTGTGATCCGGAAAGAGAAGCCGACACCAAAGAAATTTCCAAGAAAACCGGGCACCCCTAATAAGAGCCCAATTGAATAATTAGTTACTTTTGTCCCGGATTTATGGCATAATTTTTAATAGCAGCTGTTGTTATATATCCATATTCTCATCGATAAAAACGCGTCTCCAGTCGGAAGATTGTTTATCTGAGGTGCAGGAGTTCCCGTTTTTTAGGAGAATATGTAATAGGGAGTTTCGTAAAGGTGGTGCAGGGTGATGAAGCATTCTTTCTCACGCTTTTTTGGCCTAGGCGAAAAGGAAGAACAAGAAATCGAAAAAGCTGATGAACAGTTAAATATAGAAGAAGAACCGACTAACAGGGAAGAAGTCAGGAAAATTCCGATCGGACAGATTGTGCCGAACCGTTTTCAGCCGAGAACGGTATTTGATGACGAGAAAATCGAGGAATTGTCCCGTACGATCCATACGCACGGGATCATCCAGCCGATTGTTGTCAGGGAATTCGATGACGGCAAATTCGAGATCATTGCCGGCGAACGCAGATGGCGGGCAATGAATAAACTGGGCTGGGATGAGGTGCCTGCGATTGTCAAGAATCTCAGCGACACTGAGACTGCTTCTGTCGCCCTGATTGAAAATCTCCAGCGTGAGGAGCTTTCACCGATAGAGGAAGCGGTTGCTTATGGAAAGCTGCTTGAGCTCCATAATCTGACCCAGGAGGCCCTGGCGCAGCGGCTTGGCAAAGGACAGTCCACTGTAGCGAACAAGCTCAGGCTCCTCAAGCTTCCGGAACAGGTCCAGGAAGCGTTATTGGCCAAGCAGATCACAGAGCGCCATGCCCGCTCCCTCATTCCGCTGAAGAATCCGGAAAAGCAGGTCAAGCTTCTGGAAGAAATCATTGAGAAAAGCCTCAATGTCAAACAGACGGAAGAACGCGTCGTCAAGCTGCTCGAGCAGAGCGAAAACAAGCCGAAGCCGAAACGGAAGGCTTTCAGCAAGGACATGCGGATAGCGGTCAATACCATCCGCCAGTCCCTCAATATGGTTTCAGACAGCGGCATCAATCTTGATTCCGAAGAAGAAGAATTTGAGGAATTCTACCAGTTCACGATCAAGATTCCTAAAAAGAAATGATAGATTGTGAGACACACTAAATATGTAGACAAAACGCACTGTATTTCACACCGGAATCTGCAGTGCGTTTTTCATTATTATCACAACACAATGTTGAGGAGGAAAAAAGCATGAACAAGGACCTGTCTTCAGAACAAAGGGAAGAATTGCTGGGCACATTGAAGGACCGTTTTGAGAAAAATATGGAGCGCCATCAGAATCTTGATTGGACTCAAGTGGAGGCGAAACTGGCTGAACATACTGATAAGCTCTGGACGCTCAATGAAATGGAAGTGACCGGCGGGGAGCCGGATGTTGTTGCTTATGATGAAAAAAGTGGTGAATACATATTCTGTGATTGTTCAGCGGAAAGCCCGAAAGGCCGCCGCAGCGTCTGTTACGACCGTGAAGCGCTTGAGTCCAGGAAGAAACATAAGCCTGAAAACAGTGCAATGGACCTGGCTGCCGAGATAGGCATCGAGCTTTTGACGGAAGATCAGTACCGGGAGCTTCAGAAGCTCGGAAGCTTCGACCTGAAAACATCCTCCTGGGTGCAGACTCCTGCTGAAGTCAGGGAGCTTGGCGGCGCCCTTTTCTGTGACCGCCGTTATAATCAGGTGTTCGTCTATCACAATGGCGCTGATTCGTACTATGCTGCGAGAGGCTTCCGGGGCAGGCTGAAAGTCTGAGCCTGCAGCAGGCAAAAAATTCATTTCTCTTCAATCTGTGGGAATTTTAAGAAAAAACCTAACATCATATTCCATTCATGATAAAATAGAAGTCGTGACTCTAGTAAGCTTTTTTCTGATTGAATAGATTATGAATAGAATAGATATCATTGTTTAGAGGAATAAGGTAGGTGGCACCGTGGGGAAAATTATTGCGATTGCGAATCAAAAAGGAGGAGTCGGAAAGACGACGACCTCTGTGAATTTGGGAGCCTGCTTGGCATACATAGGCAAGAAAGTGCTGCTGGTCGATATTGATCCGCAGGGCAATGCGACAAGCGGGATCGGTATAGAAAAAGCTGATGTGGACCAGTGCATTTACGATGTTCTCGTCGATGATGTTGAAGCGCTGAAAGTGATCAAGCCGACGGCTGTCGAGAATTTATATGCTATTCCTGCGACCATTCAGCTCGCAGGGGCGGAAATTGAACTGGTTCCGACTATTTCCCGGGAAGTGAGACTCAAAAGGGCCCTTGAAGAAGTGAAAAAGGATTTCGATTATATCATCATCGACTGCCCGCCTTCCCTCGGTCTTCTGACCATCAACTCCCTGACGGCTTCCGATGCCGTCCTGATACCGGTCCAATGTGAGTATTATGCACTCGAAGGGCTCAGCCAGCTTTTAAATACGGTCCGCCTTGTCCAGAAGCATCTGAACCATGACCTGAAAATCGAGGGTGTGCTTCTGACAATGCTTGATGCCAGGACCAATCTGGGTATACAGGTGATTGAAGAGGTAAAGAAATACTTCCAGGATAAAGTCTATAAAACGATCATTCCGCGCAATGTCCGATTAAGTGAAGCGCCGAGCCACGGGGAACCGATCATCATCTATGATGCGAAATCCCGGGGAGCTGAAGTGTATCTAGATTTGGCAAAGGAAGTGATTTCGAATGGCTAAAGGTCTGGGAAAAGGGCTGAATGCTTTCTTCTCGAACGCCGAGGCAGATTCAGAGGAAACGATCCAGGAGATCAGGCTCTCGGAAATCCGTCCGAATCCTTATCAGCCCAGAAAAATATTTGACGAAGCAGCAATTGAAGAGCTGAAGCAGTCGATCCGGGAGCATGGCATCCTTCAGCCGGTCATCCTGAGAAAAAGCATCAAAGGCTTTGAAATCGTTGCAGGTGAACGCCGCTGCCGGGCTGCCAGGGAAGCCGGCCTGGAAAAAGTGCCATCGGTCATCAGGGAATTGACCGAAAAGCAGATGATGGAGCTGGCCATCCTTGAGAACCTGCAGCGCGAGGATCTCACTCCGATGGAAGAAGCGGCTGCCTATCAGCAGCTGATCGAGAAGCTGAAGATGACACAGGAAGAGCTTGCGAAAAGATTGGGGAAAAGCAGGCCGCATATTGCCAATCATATCAGGCTCTTGTCCCTCCCTCCGAAAATACAGGAACTGATTTCAAGCGGCAAGATCACAATGGGCCATGGCCGTGCACTTCTGGGCCTCAGGCAGAAGGAAAAGGTTCAGGCAACAGCTGACCGCGCGATAAAGGAAGGGCTCAATGTCCGCCAGCTTGAACAGCTGATCCATCATCTGAATGAGCTTGTTCCACGTGAAACAAAAAAAGTGAAGCAGCCGAAGGATGTTTTTATAAAAGCTCAGGAAACCTCCTTGCGGGAGCGGTTCGGAACCCCGGTCAGCATCAAGCAGAATAAGAACCAGAACAAAGGCAAAATTGAGATCGAATTTTTTTCAAAAGACGATTTGGACCGGATTTTACAAATATTGGACCAAGAACGTTCGTAAGCCATCATGGATGGCTTTTTCTTCTTTTTTCATAAACTACTATACAGATAAAGGTGAAATGCAATGTTTTTATTAGGTACTTTAGTGAATGGGCTGCTGATTGTCATCGGCACGCTTCTCGGCAAGCTGCTCCATCGCATCCCGGAAAGCATGAAAGGCACCGTCATGTATGCGATTGGACTGGCAGTCATCGTCCTTGGACTGCAGATGGGCTTCAAAAGTGAAAATTTCCTGATTGTTATCCTGAGTCTTGTGCTTGGGGCTGTGCTCGGCGAGTGGCTTGGGCTTGAGGATAAACTCAATGCAGTCGGCAATTGGCTGGAGAGAAAGATTGGGTCAAATGGACAGGGCAGCATTTCACAAGGCTTTGTGACAGCAACCCTCATTTTTGTGATCGGAGCGATGGCCATCATCGGGGCATTGGACAGCGGCATCCGCGGCGACCATGATGTTCTGTATACCAAATCGATCATCGACGGCTTTACGGCGCTGATTTTGACCACTACTCTTGGAATCGGCGTCATCTTTTCAGCTATCCCAGTCGTCCTTTATGAAGGGCTGATTGCCCTCTTTGCAACCCAGATCGACCGGTTTGTTCCTCAGGCATTGATGGACCAGTTCATTCTAGAAATGACAGCGGCAGGCGGGGTGATGATCTTTGCGATCGGGCTTAACCTGACAGGATTGACGAAGATCAGGGTGGCCAATCTCCTGCCCGGCATCCTTGTGACGGCTGTTATCGTCACATCGATCTATTTTTACCAGCAGCTTGTTTGACAGAGGGTGGACGGCATTTGTCTGTCCATCCCCTTCTCTACTGATTCAGCTTTGCCTGTTCAGCTGTTCCCAGATCCCAGCTGATGCGCGGCCATGCATGCTTAAATCTTGCATTCAGGCTCGCTTCGTGGATTCCGGCAGCAATCGTCTTCGCCATCCTCAGCACAAGATTCAGCCTCGTATTCTGCAGAACGAAGAATTCCATAAATCCGCTCACATTCACAATTCCGGTGATATGCATATCGCCTACCTCAGGCAGCTCTTTATTCACGCCGGCTCCAGGCTTGACCGGGCCGGATCCGACCTGGATAACGCCTACGCTTTTCAGTCGGCCAAGGCATGCGTCAATTCCGATAATATAGGGACGTACATGCGATTCTTTGATTTCCTTCAGTTTTTCCTCCAGATTAACGGCATGGATCGGATCATCCAGCGTTCCGTATACATGAAAGGGAGCCACAGCCTTTTCTTCCAGAAGTGTGCCGACAAGCGGACCCAATGAATCTCCGGTAGAGCGGTCAGTGCCGATGCAGACAAAAACGACAGGGCGTACACCGATGCCTGGGGGCATGAAATTTAAGAGTTCAGCGGCCAGCTTGTTTGCAGCATCCTGTTCATCATGGGCAACGCGGGCACTGCTGGCCTTTTTTTCAAATAAGTTCGTTCTTAAGTTCATTGGTTCCACTCCCTCATTATGGTAGTAACAGTATACGGAAAAATTTTGTAATCTATACATACCTGCATCAGTAAAAAGATAAACAGAGAATCATATGTTGGTATGCTTACTGACTGTCCGTACGATCCTTTAATGGGTTAAAGGCACTTGTGCAGGCGGGGAAGGTTTATAGGAAAAGAATTTCTGGGAAGGCACTCACATGTCAGACTGTAAAAAAATCTTGCAAATTGTTAAAATGGATTTAATTTTATAAGATAAGAAAGTATTATTTTGAATTTCGGCTGCTCGCTGCAGCTGCGCCTATGGCCTTGAGGTACAAGCTTGAGGCGGAATCTTGCAGACGTTTTTGCACGCCGCGGCATACTTATTTCGAGTCCTTCATTAAGGCGCTGGCGATTTTCTTATATAATTCACTAAAAGTAAGCGGGTGAAACCATGACTTCTACAGAAAAAATGCTTCAGGGAATTAAGGATCAGCTGTCCGATGAAAATATGTGGAGTGCCATTGGCCTTGGATTTTTGAAGATCATTGCCATTTTGATTGTATCAAGCCTGATCATCAGAATCGGCCGGGCGGCCATCCGAAAGGTCTTTGCCGTGCGGAGCCACTCGCCGCTGAGGATCAGCCACCGCCGGGAGGCTACACTGGTCAAACTGCTTGAAAATATCCTGACGTATGTGGTGTCTTTCATCATGATTATGATGATTCTCTCAACCTTGACGATTGATGTGGGTGCCCTCCTTGCAGGTGCCGGGATTGTGGGGCTTGCGGTCGGCTTCGGCGCTCAGAACCTTGTGAAGGATATCATCACCGGCTTTTTCATCATATTTGAAGACCAATTTTCGGTCGGAGACTATATCAGGGTCGACCAATTCGAAGGAACCGTAGAGGAAATCGGCCTCCGGACAACAAAAATTAAGAGCTGGACAGGTGAGCTTCACATCCTGCCGAACGGGAGCATCGTCCAGGTGACCAATTTCTCCCTTCATAACAGCGTCGCGTTTGTGGATGTGAGCATTGCGTATGAGGGGGATATCCAGAAGGCTGAGCAGGTGCTTAAGGACCTCCTGGAAACCCTGCCTGAAAAATATGAAGATATGGTCAAGACGCCCGAAATATTGGGCATCCAGAACCTGGCGGCATCAGATGTGGTTATCCGGGTGACGGCAGAGACAATGCCGATGAAGCATTTCTTTATCGCCCGTCAGTTGAGGAAGGAAATCAAGATGGCCCTCGATGCACATGGCATCGAAATTCCTTTCCCGCGCCTGGTCATGTATTCGCGCCAGGAAGAAAAGCCTGAAAAAAGCACGGGAAAAGCATAGGAGGAAAATAGCATGGAACCTAAAGAATATGGCCTGAATGATGTAGTAGAGATGAAAAAAGCCCATCCGTGCGGGGCCAACCGCTGGAAAATCATCCGCCTCGGCATGGATATCCGCATTAAATGCGAGGGCTGCTCGCACAGCGTCATGATCCCACGAAAAGAATTCAGCCGGAAAATGAAGAAAATCCTCGTGAAGCATGAAGAATAGTCATGCTTCTTTTTTCTGGAAGGGGATGGACTTGTCTTTTGCCCGGCAAATCTCTATAATTGTGGGAGACTTGTCCAATTTTATGAAAACGAGAAACAGCCTTATAAAAATAGATTTCACCGTTTTTGAAATAGATGCTGAAATAAAAGTTGAGGAGTGACTGGCATGGCATTAACAGCTGGGATTGTAGGCTTGCCGAACGTTGGTAAATCTACATTATTTAATGCAATAACACAGGCAGGTGCGGAGTCTGCCAACTATCCGTTTTGTACGATTGACCCGAATGTGGGAATTGTTGAGGTTCCTGACCACCGCCTGAACAAGCTGACAGAGCTTGTTCAGCCGAAGAAAACTGTACCGACAACATTCGAATTCACAGACATCGCCGGAATCGTAAAGGGCGCCAGCAAAGGGGAAGGCCTAGGGAATAAATTCCTTTCGCATATCCGTGAAGTGGATGCAATCTGCCAGGTTGTCCGCTGCTTTGCTGATGACAATATCACACACGTATCCGGAAAGGTCGATCCGATTTCCGATATTGAAACCATCAACCTGGAGCTGATCCTTGCTGACCTGGAATCTGTTGAGAAGCGCATTGCCCGCGTCGGCAAAATGGCAAAACAGAAGGATAAGGAAGCTGTGGCAGAACTTGAAGTCCTCGAATTGCTCAAGGATGCGTTCGAGTCAGACAAGCCTGCCCGCACTGTGGAGTTCACAGAAGAGCAGCATAAAATTGCCAAGAACCTTCACCTCCTGACAATCAAGCCTGTCCTGTATGTAGCAAATGTGGGGGAAGATGATGTAGCAGATCCTTCTTCAAACGAATACGTCCAGAGCGTCAGGGATTTTGCAGAGAAAGACAATGCGGAAGTGATTGTTGTCTGTGCGAAAATCGAATCTGAAATCGCCGAGCTTGAAGGCGAAGAAAAGCAAATGTTCCTTGAAGAGCTTGGCATCGAGGAATCCGGTCTTGACCAGCTGATCCGTTCTGCTTACCACCTGCTGGACCTTGCCACTTATTTCACGGCAGGAGTGCAGGAAGTCCGTGCATGGACGTTCCGCAAGGGCATGAAGGCGCCTCAGTGTGCCGGCATCATCCATACAGACTTTGAAAGAGGCTTCATCAGGGCAGAAACTGTCCACTATGATGACCTGCTGGAAGCTAAGACCATGGCCGCTGCGAAAGAAGCAGGAAAGGTCCGTCTTGAAGGAAAAGAGTATATTGTTAAAGACGGAGATATCATTCATTTCCGCTTTAATGTGTAATAAGTATGATGAGAGGCTCCCGCTTTTGGGGGCTTTTTTTTGTTTGACTGGGGAAGATGCAGGGGGCGTTGAATTTTGAGGCACTCTGTGAGGGGCTGAGGAATGGCAGTGTGCCTCATGTAGGAGTTTTGAGGCATTCTGTGAGGGGCTGAGGAGTGTCAGAGTGCCTCATGTAAGAGTTTAGAGACACTCTGCATGGGGTGAAGGAGCATCAGAATGCCCCATGAGAACATCTTGAGATACTCTGGCGCAAACAATATGAAATAGAGTGCCTCATAGTATGCCGTGGCTGAACACCCTTCCGCCTTTCGATGGTCCAGCTCCGGGCGCTAGCCCCTCGAGTGTCGGGACTGAGCAAGCGCCCTCCGCCTTTCAAGGCTGATTAACAATAAATTTACATGGGATTCAAATGGCTGTTACACATTCTTTTTACAATGAAGTAGAAGAAAGCGCTAAAGGAGGATGTGTGATGAGCCGTGCAAGAGCCTGGATCCGAAGGCAGGATGAGCTGTGGTTTCAATATTGCAACAGCAGATCAGAGGCAGCTTTCATCCGTTTCTTTCAAATGTTGACCCATTTGGGCGGTGCGCGGTTTACGGTTGTCCTGCAGCTGGTTCTTATGCTGGCGGGCCCCCCTTCCCTTTTCAGGCCGGCAGCAGCTGCGTCACTTTCCCTTGCAGCAAGCCATCTTGCCGCAGTCCTGATCAAGCGGGCCGTTAAGAGGATCCGCCCCTTTCAGGTGCTTCCCGGCGTCCGTGTGCATGGATTTCGTTTCAAAGATCATTCTTTTCCGTCAGGGCATTCAACAGCCGCCTTTTCCCTGGCAGTTCCCTACAGCATTCTTTTCCCTCCATTCGCTCCCGCTTTATTGGCAGCTGCCGGTCTTGTCGCCCTTTCAAGGGTTGTGCTTGGCGTCCATTATCCTACCGATATTGCAGCAGGATCTCTGCTTGGCGCAAGTGCAGGCATCTTCTTCGCAGCCATTGCCCAGTCATTTTAATATTGAGGAGGAATGAGAGTGAAGGTGGCGATTTTTTCTGATACCTTTTATCCCCAGATCAATGGGGTGGCTAACACGCTGAAGCGGCTCACAGACCATCTTGAGAAGCGGGATATAGAGTATATGCTTTTTATACCGGGACCCGCTGAGGGAATGTCCTATCCGAACGCGGCTGAGTTTCTGAGCATTCCTTTCTTTTTCTACCCTGAATGCAGAACGGCTGTGGCCAATCCCCGCAAAATAACGGAAAGGCTGCAGAAGTTTTCTCCCGATATCGTTCATATAGCCACTCCGCTGACAATGGGGCTTTATGGAATCCATGCGGCAAAAAAGCTGGGCATCCCGATCACCGGCTCCTACCACACCCATTTTGATCAATACTTAAAGCTTTATAAATGCCAATGGCTCTCCCCCCTATTCTGGAAATATATGAAATGGTTCCACCGTTCCTTCCAGCGCATATTCGTGCCGTCAAAAGATACGAAAACAATCCTTGAAGCCCAGGGGCTGCAGTCTGTATCGCTTTGGACACGCGGAGTTGACAGCCGGCTGTTTCATCCTGATCGAGATAAGGACGCAGCCAGGAAGAAATTTGGAATCAGGGAGCCTCATATCCTCTTATATGCAGGCCGGCTTGCACCCGAAAAGGATCTTGGCACCTTGCTGAAGACAATGGGAAGCCTCCCGGAAGAAATCCGGGAGCGGGTGCACTGGCTGATCGTCGGCGACGGACCTGAGTTCCAGCCATTCGCAAAGGAATCTGCCGGCAGGGGCAATGTGACAATGACCGGATATGTCACAGGCGAAGAGCTGGCCGGCCTATATGCAGCAGCCGATTTGCTCGTCTTCCCCTCTCCTACAGAAACATTCGGGAATGTGGTCCTTGAAGCCCTCTCTTCCGGTACCCCTGCCATTGTGGCAGACAAAGGCGGTCCTGCGGAAATCATCTCGGAAGGCAGGACCGGCCGGATTTGCCCGGCAGGCAGCAGCGGGGAATTTGCGAGTGCAATACAAGAGCTGCTTGGAGATCCCGTAAAGCTCGCCAGCATGTCCCGGGAAGCGAGGAGCTATGCCGAACGGCAGTCATGGGATAAAATCATGGACCAGCTGCTGGCAGAATATAAAGAGATTGCATTTGAGGGCGAATACCGCTTCCGGAATTTGGGATAAAAGAATGGATATTGTCCAATTGAATATGATATGATGAATATACCTCGGAATGAGGTTTTTTCTTTTTGGAAGGGATAATTGCTTTCCTTCCGGATATATGCTATAATTTCAACTTGTGAGTAATGAATAGTTACTCCTTGCCCGAATGGGCCGCTTAGACCAAAAGGAGGTGTAATGAGATGAGAAAGTACGAAATCATGTACGTCATCCGTCCAAACATTGAAGATGAGGCTAAAAAGGCTCTAGTTGAGCGTTTTAACTCTATCCTGACTGATAATGGTGCGGAACTGACTGAATCAAAAGACTGGGGCAAACGCCGCCTGGCTTACGAAATCAACGATTTCCGTGATGGCTACTACCAGTTGATCCACCTGAATGCGGAAGCTGCTGCAGTGGACGAGTTCACTCGCCTTGCTAAAATCAGCGAAGATATCATCCGCCACATGGTTGTTAAAGACGAAAAGTAAGACTTGAAATAGAACAGTTTTAAATAAGGAAGGAGTTGATTCTGATGATGAACCGAGTTGTTCTTGTCGGACGTTTAACGAAAGATCCTGAGTTAAGGTACACGCCAAATGGAGTGCCCGTTGCTTCCTTCACACTTGCTGTTAACCGTACTTTTACGAATCAGCAGGGAGAAAGGGAAGCTGACTTCATCAACTGTGTGATCTGGCGCCGTCCAGCTGAAAACGTAGCAAACTTCCTCAAAAAAGGAAGCCTTGCCGGCGTTGATGGACGCCTTCAGACCCGCAGCTATGAGGGACAGGACGGCAAGCGCGTCTACGTTACAGAAGTAATGGCAGACAGCGTTCAGTTCCTGGAGCCGAGAAATGCTTCAGGCGGTGCCCCTAGCGGCGGCCGTAATGACGGAAACTATGGCGGTCCTTCAAGAGAACAGGATTTCCCATATGGAAATAATGATCAGAATCAGCGACAAAACAATAACCGCAATCAAGGATATACGCGCGTGGATGAAGATCCATTCGCAAATGATGGACAAATCGACATCTCTGATGACGATCTGCCATTCTGATCTCCTTGATTGGACGGGTACACGATACTAAAACCAAAAGGAGGGAAATGACATGGCATTTGGAGGAGGACGCAGAGGCGGACGTGCAAAGCGCCGTAAAGTTTGCTACTTCACAGCAAACGGAATCACTCACATCGACTACAAAGATGTAGATCTTCTGAAAAAATTCATCTCTGAGCGCGGTAAAATTTTACCTCGCCGTGTAACTGGTACAAACGCTAAATACCAACGTAAATTGACTGTTGCTATCAAGCGTGCGCGTATCATGGCATTACTGCCTTACGTTTCAGGTGAATAATATATAATAAAAGAAGGGCGCCTTATGGGTGTCCTTC
>NZ_JAUZVH010000017.1:0-36601 GCF_031844465.1 Bacillus sp. AG4(2022) | reverse complement strand
AGTGGTTCCTACAAAAGACATTTAGTTACTTCACTGATACAATAACAATCTCCCTGGACTCATTTAAGCCCCTTTTATATTCATCCTTGGTATCTATAACGATTTGAGTAAATATTGTGGTGATCATTTGTTTTCGCTCATGCTCAGTTGCAAGGGTCCATAAAGACTCTATATTCTCAACAACATAACCAATGCTATCGTTTGGTTGCTTTTGACTAGCTGCAATATTTTTTAATTCTGATCTAAGTTCTTTCTCTCTTTGCCTTAATGCAGATGACTCTGTTATGAGTTCGTCAATATCGATAATATCGTTTTCGTACATAACCTTTTTCTTTTTTAACTGCTTTTCTAAGTACTTAATTTCTCGATCTAATTCAGCCACTTTTTCTGAAGAAACATCTTTAGCCATGGTGGAACCATAGATTTCGCCCACAACTTTATTAAATACACTAAACAATTGCTTAACCAAGTTGTCTTCTAAAATCATATGACTATTGCATTTGATTCCAGCTTTTTTACCTGAACAACGGTAGCTCTTTTTACCCACAGTCTTGTGTCCAGACATCGAGTAGCCACAACGATTACATTTCAAAATTGAAGAAAAGTAATAACTGCTTGTTTCTCGCTTCCCTCCGGTTGTTCTTCGCTTACTTAAAATATCTTGGAGTTGCCAAAACTCTTCTCTTGAAACAATCCTCTCATGATTTCCATCATATAACTTTTGCTCTCCTGGGGGCTTTTTAGTTTCCTTCGGACTTGAATTAAAGGTTAAGTAGCCTGCATATATAGGGTTGTTAGCAATATCTCTAACGGAGTCAACGTGCCAGTTTCCGCCTTTTCTTGTAGGATAACCTTTCTCAGTTAACTGTTTAGCGACAGTATAAAAGCCAAAATTTCTTGAAGACTCAAAAATGGTTTTTACGACATTAACCTCTTCTTGATTTACGATAAGATCCTTATCGACCATTTTATATCCGTATGGAGTCATGCCGCCTTTCCACTTGCCTGATTTAATCTTTTTCTCTAATCCAAAACGAACCCTTTCAGCTAAGTTTTCACGCTCCCATTGAGCAATTGCAGCAACAAGAGTAATAAATAACCGACCCATGGCATTAGTGGTGTCATATACTTCTGTGGCACTTTTAAACATACAGTTGTTTTCATCGAGTACTTTAAGAATCTCGTACAAATCAACTACAGAACGAGTGAGGCGATCTAGTCGGTAAACTAGAATTACATCGATATTGCCACTTTTCACCTGTTCCATCATTTTTTCGAATTTAGGGCGGTTTAAATCTTTTGCTGAGTACCCTTCGTCAATGTACTTCTCTTTAAGGTCCCAGCCCTGCGATAAGCAGTATGCCTCTAATTTTTCAATTTGGGCAGGAATAGAATAGCCATGCTTTGCTTGCTCTTCTGTTGAAACCCTAACGTATATAGCACACCTCAAAATTTAATCCTCCTAGATTACCGATTTTATTTCGTCTTTGCAATAGATATTGAGAGGATTCAATTGAATGACTGTTTCATTGTAAATTAGATAGTCTCCATGAATTTCTATATATCGATCTAAGGTTTCTTGTAGAAACTCTTCAGTCACATTAAGAAAGTCAGCCACCTCAAAGCGATTAGAACATCCGTGTTTGTAGGCTTCAATAAAGCTTTTGAACGGCAGTAATTCCCTATATCCCCAAAGCCTTGCCACTTTCTCTTGTTTTCGATTGCTAATTTTAGTCTGATCTATAATATTTCCGACCGTTTTAAAGTGATGGCCAAGTTCCTCCACTAAAATACAGCCTTTTTCAATAGTGGATAATTTTTTATCAATTGCAATTTTTCCAGACCTGTAGAGACCTTTGAACCCAAACTGGAGATCCTTTTCAAATACAGGGATGTATTCATACTTTTTTAGCAAATTTTCATAATGCATGTAAAAACCTCCCTATATTTAGTTATCTTCGTCACGGAAAATAAAATCAATATATTTTAGAACATCATTCATTTTTTCTTCTGTAATTTCTTTCCCGTCCAAATGTGCTGCAATGGTTTCTAAAGCTTTGGCACGTTTTGTATCCTCAAGATTTGTATCGGAAATGCCCATTATGTAATCTGGAGATGCATCAAAAAAATCTGCAAGGACTCTTACAATTTCCATTTTTGGATCTGCTAAATTGTTTTCATAACGAGATATCATACTCTTACTCACTTTTGTCTCATACCGGTCATTGATCTGCCTAACTAACTGATCAATACTTAATTTCCTTGAGGTTCGCAAATTTTTAAGAATGGCTCCAAACGAATGCATACTCCTATTTCTCCTCTTCGATATTATTCTTATCTAATATATTAGCTTACCAATTCCTATAATGCAACATTTTCTAAATAAATCGTTCCTAAAAAGGAATAAAATTTATTGACACGTAAATTTTGTTAATCTATACTAAAGTTGTTCCTATAGAGGAACGGACGGAGGTGATGAAAATGGCACATTTTAAGGAAACAACCTCTAGGAGGCATCAGCCTTACCGGAAAATTAAAGCGTTTCTGGTTGAGAATAGCATCTCCCAGAGGGATCTTGGAGAGTTAATAAATAAGAGCCAGAGCGCAGTGAATCAAAAGTTAAATGGAACAGGAGGAGATTTTTCTCTCCAAGAAGCAAGATTATTAGCAGAGCATTATGGCATTCCTCGTGCTTATTTTTTTGATCTTGATGTTCCTAAATAGGAACAAATGATAGTCCAAGTGTCCCTGCCGCATATGCTGTTTCGAGGTGATAAACATGACATTAATTGAAGTAGAAATGACTCAGGATAAGGTTTTGAAGCTCAAACCGATTATCGAAGGGATTCTATCTAGGAAGTATGGAAAAGAAGTGAAATTTAATGAATTAACAATTGGCGGCATATCAGCAGGGACATTAAAGGAGGACAGCTAAATGAAAAAAATCCAACTATCTGATGGAATGCCTTCAAGCATTTCAAGGGCTGGCATGAAGCCAGAAACTCTCCAGCTTTTAGAAGTAATCAGGTATAGGTGTGTAGAAAGCGGACTGAGTTACGTGGAGATAAATAAAGCTCTCCATCAAGCAGATGAAGAACTTTATCGAAAAGTTATAAGCGAATCATCGATCAGCCAAGAATCCAGAGAATGAATCGTTCTCAAGATCTTTCAGGTATTGATCATATTGTTCCTGGTTGGCACCTACAACATATACGGGATTGTAATAGGCCTGACCGTCTACAATATCAATCAATTTTGTACCTACATGGATCAGAGCCCAACCCTTTTGTAGATACTCATTTGCTCGGGAATTAGCTGAGTCGTCATCAAACTCTAAAGTGTAGACAATATCATTCATAAATTTTCACCTCCTTTTCAAGGTAGTTCTGTCTGGGGAGACAAGACTATTTTACCAAATGGAAGTGAAAGGAAATATATTTTTCGGAGGAGGTTGAGTGATGGATAAGGACATTTCTCACCGTATAGCATTCTATCTCCAAAAGGTCACCGAGCGAAGATCCCATCCTCGATCAAAGAAGCTGCCGCGTAAATACACATATAGGAGCCAGCGCCTTTTGGTCTATAAGAAGCTCATGAATCAGCTGATTGTGGAAGGATCCTAACCATGGCGAGGGAATACGCCGTTTACAAAGGTGATGAGCTACTGGTCATGGGAACTGCCGAAGAATGTGCAAAGGAAATGAATGTGAAGCCAGAGTACATCGTGTGGCTGACAATGCCAACAGCCAAGCGCAGGCTAGCTAAGAGAAAGAATCCAGGTAAATGCACAACCGCGGTACGGTTGGATGAGGACGATGCCGGAGAGGAAGATGTACCGGCATGCCCACAAGAGAACAGATAAACAAAGAGAAGGAAATCATCCACAGGCTGTATATGCTAGGAAAACCATATAGAGAAATCGCCGCGGAAATGGGGAAGCCATATCACCTAATCTTTGAACGCATTAACAGGTACCAGATGCAAGAGCCTGAAAAGTGGCCGAAGGTGAAGAAAAAGAGAAAAATCAATTCAGTCCAGGTCAAGGTGGAGGTCCATCGATGCTGCATGTGTCATTTGATTTTTGCAGTTGAGGAAGATGAGGATCTTGAGGGAGATGTTGCTTGCCCAATTTGCTGGGAGAGTGAACACCTTCAAAGGTTAGGAGACAATACCATCTACTTAGAAGAAAGTGCTCTTTCAATTTTGTGATTGGCTGCAATGCCTTCTCTTTTACCCACATGGCGAAAATTGATGAACGGTTTTAGGAATATTTTAAGGAGGTGAAATCAATGAACAATGAACAGAGAGAACAATATTATCAGTTCTTGCAAAAAGTAATCTCAGAGTTTGATGTTTTAAAAGCTGAGTTGGCTGCCTTAACGAAAAGCCAATGCAGAACATATGCCGAAGTAACAAATTTCCTTACAAAAAGGAGGAAGGAAGCTTCTTGGGAAGGGAAGAGCACATCTTTGGTTCTTACAGCTATTATTGATGGGGTTATAAAAGACTTTGCCTCAGAAATGGAAAGCTTGCCTATAAAAAAGGAGGAAATCAAATGAGCATTAATTCTAAAAGCATTACCTTACACGGCGAGGAATTCTGTCTTCAAATCGAACACGGTACAGATACAGGCATGGTGGTGGTCACTCTGAACGACTTTGTGAAGAATGAGGAGAAATCAGCACCGAATCACACAGTCTACGAATCAGACCGCAAAGTCGAAGTATATCTTTCTCCTGAGGAAGTAAAGGAGGTAACAAATGCATTTGAGCAAGTCCTTGTGAAGGAGGGTATCCGATGGAAGGATTAAAGATCGTTGCCAATGAAATGCTGCCAGTTTATGAGGGACCACATGGCGAGAAGTTTGTGGATGCCAGGGAGCTGCATGAAGAGTTGATGGTTGGAAAAGACTTCACGACTTGGATTAAAGATCGGCTACACAAATACGGATTCATTGAAGACGAAGATTTTTATTTAACGCTCACCAAAATTGGGGAACGTAAAAACGTCACAAAGGCAGACTATATTTTAAAACTGGATGTTGCTAAAGAAATCGCCATGGTCCAGAACAATGAAATGGGCCGCGCTATCCGGAAATACTTCATCGAAGTTGAGAAGCGCTTTAGGGATCAGCAGCCGAAGACTCAACTCGAAGTGCTTCAGGCATCCATTAATCAGCTTGTTGACCAAGAGAGGCGTTTGTCCGCAGTGGAAACAAGATTGATAGAAACAGAGAAAAAGCAGGACAACATCACTGAGATCCTCTCCCTCAATCCTACGGAGTGGAGGAAGAAAGTAAACATCATCATAAACAAGATTGCAAACTCCATCGGCGGCGGCCAGGCATTCCAGGACATTAGAAAGGAAAGCTATCAGCGACTCGAGGAAAGAGGCAATTACAAGCTCTCTGTTCGCCTCACCAACAAGCAAAGGAAAATGGCGCTGGAGGGAGTCAGCAAGTCCAGAATCGACAAAGTAAATTTCTTGGATGTCATAGCTGATGACGCCAGGTTGACTGAGATTTATTTGTCAGTAGTGAAGGAAATGGCGGTTAAGTATCAAGTTGAAGTGGATGTGCCGGCATGACGCCTGTTGTCTGGTACCTTCTATCGCTGCTGATTGTGTTTCTTGGAATCATGGTAGGTGGATTTATTCGTGAAAGCTCGAAAGGGGGTGTGGAGCTTGAAGATCAGCGCAAAGAGCTGGCTCGAAATGAGTGGAGTTGAGCGGTACATGGCCATCTATAGAAGGTTTGTTAGCTGCAACCAATAAAAGAATAGGAGATGAAGAGAGTGGACATTAAAACCTTGCAGTATATGGAGGAAAGGGCAGGGAAGGCTCGTAAGATTGTGAATCAAATTGAAGTACTTACGAACAAAGTAGCGAGTATCAAAAAGTCAAAAGGGGTCATCGATCTATATACGCCACAACGCGCTGTACGCATTGAAATACAGCAATCCAGCGAACGGGCACAAGATAATTATGAGACTCAGCTTGTAGCATCTGTTTACAACACGTATATAAATATCACTCTTGCTGAAATCAGGAATCTGGAAAGGGAACTAGCAGAATTATAAAAGGAGGGCAATTATGAGGACTATCAAATTCGTATCTCTCAATCTACAAAACTTTAAATCTCACCGTGATCTCACTGTTAAGTTTGGCGACCTGACGAAGATCACGGGAGACAACACCAAAGGGAAAAGTACAATCCCCGAAGCTATTTCATGGCTATTGTACGGCACAACCGTGTTCAATAGCAAGCTTGATCCGACGCCTATTACATACGAGGCTGAGGAAACATTGGTTTCACTTTTGCTGGAAGTCGATGATAATCAGTTTCTCCTGGGCCGCGGGCTCAAGAAGGGCAAGACTCAATATTACATCAATGAAGCACCAAAGAAAGCAGGTGACTTCAATGAAATCCTTGAGCAGCTGTTTGATAAGGAATTGTTTTTCTCCCTATTTAACCCTCAGTACTTCTTTACTCTTCACTGGGAGAAACAGCGTGCCATGGTCCTGCAATATGTCACGGCGCCTGCAAATAAAGAAGTATTAAAGACTATGCTGGACGAGCAGGAAAAATGCCTGGAGCCTTTATTAAAAAAGCACTCCCTTGAAGATCTTGAGGGCATCCATAAAGAAAACAAAAAGCGAATGGATAATATTCATACAGGTGCTCAAAGAGTAACCAAAAAGCTGAAGGAACAGTTGGGGGAAACCCAATCGCACATTGCTCTGGATTCCTTAAAGGCAGAGATTAGCCAGCTGGCAAAAGCCATCCGTGAAATTGAAAAGGTGACGGATCAAGCAGGGGATACCAACAGGAAAATTAATACGCTTCAATCAAAAATTAATACTCTTGTTTCAGAAAGGGATCAAATAAAAGAAGAGCACAAGTCCCTTCTAAACGAACAAATTCAGGGGAATTGCCGTGTTTGCCTCCAGCCACTGCAGGATGAATCCTTGAAGGCTGCGGAGAGAGAAAAACAATCCCGGCTAGATAGATTAGAAGCAACTTTTAAACTGGCCATAAAAAACCGCAAAGAGCTTCAAAGTCAGCTTGATGAGCTTGAATACATTGATGTGTCAGAACAGCTGGCGAAGGTTCGAGAGCTTGAGGCACAAAAGGCGCCACTCGAAGAAGAACTCAGAAAACACAGGGAGTATGAAAAGAAACAAGGTGAAGTATTACAAGCTGAAGCTGAGGAGAAAGAAGCCCTCGAATCATTAAACAACTCGATCTTTATCCTGGACACAATCAAGGCATTCAAGGCCAAAGAGGCAGAGTTGCAGACCGAAAAGGTACAAGCCTTGTTTGAAACACTCTCCATCCGACTTTTTGACACTCAGAAGAATGGCGAGGTCAAGAACACATTCATCATAGAAATGGATGGCAAGCCGCACAACATGCTTTCCCTTTCTGAAGGCATCCGTGCCGGCCTGGAGCTGCGGGAAGTACTTTCCCAGCAGAGCGAGGTAATTGCGCCTGTATTCGTGGATAATGCTGAATCGATCACGAAGTTTA
Source organism: Bacillus sp. AG4(2022) (assembly GCF_031844465.1). Taxonomy (NCBI): domain Bacteria; kingdom Bacillati; phylum Bacillota; class Bacilli; order Caryophanales; family Bacillaceae; genus Bacillus; species Bacillus sp. AG4(2022). The sequence continues at coordinate 29,073 of NZ_JAUZVH010000017.1, read as the reverse complement.
AGCAGCCATCTGGCCAGCTGATACTGTCCCGGGTAGTTGCCGGCGAGGATTTGAAAATAGTACATGATTGAGGCAACAGTCACACAAAAGGTTGCTTTACTTCGAACTAGGGATCAATTCGTCATTGCTATTGGTGACAAGATTCATGGACCTTTCAAGGTTGCTAATGCCCATAAATTAATTGGAGCACTGGAGGAGTTTGATAATGAAAAATGGCAAACGTCCAACAAGAAGCCAAACGAAAGCTCTACTGTCCGTCGGCCTAAGTCCTACTAAATGGCTTGTGTACAAAGCCATCAAAGGCGAGCTTCACCTTGTCCACCGGGAGACTGGCAGAACCAAAATCATTCCAGCCCAATAGGAGGGATCGTTATGGCAGACATTCAGCATCCGGATATTACAAAGGCGGAAAAGACAGGTTACGCCAATCAGGTGGCCCAGCCAAAACATTGCGACATTGATTACTACGGTACAGAGATCCTGGCCGGGGACAAGATTGTAGTGGACTCGGAGAACGGTGAAATTATATTGGAAGATTCATTAGAAGATTACCTTCTGGAAGTCAAAGGCTTTCAGTTCAAAATAGCAGATTAATAGGAGGAATTACATTGACTAATAACACAGAACTTGCAACCCAAAATACTTCTTTAAATGAGCTCCATGATATCGGCGGCTTTGGAGTCAATGAACTCATGACCATGAAAGAAACTGTTGGGAAAGACCTAAGCATTCCTCAGTTCAACTTATTCATGTACCAATGTAACCGAATGGGGTTAGATCCATCCCTGCGCCACGCCTTCCCGATCGTCTACGGCGGCAAGATGGATATCCGTGTTTCTTACGAGGGCTTAAAATCCCTTGCTCAGAAGTCAGACGGGTACCAGGGTGTTTTCACACAAGTTGTTTGTGAGAACGAAGTCGATGACTTTGATGTAGTGCTCAATGAGGAAGGTGAAATGGTCGGTGTTAAACACAAGCCGCGTTTCCCTCGCGGAAAAGTCATGGGAGCATACGCGGTGGCCAAAAGAGAAAACCGCAGCAATTATGTAGTCTTCATGGATGTCTCTGAGGTTCAAAAGTGGATGAAGATTAACGGGAAGTTCTGGAAGCAGGATAACGGCGATGTGGATCCTGATATGTTCAAAAAACACGTTGGGACCCGGGCTATCAAAGGTCAGTTCGATATCGCTGACGTCATTGTGGAAGGAATGGAAGCTGCTAATGCTGGCAATGCCGATATTCCGGAATATACGCCACCAGAACGCAAGGATATTACCCCAGTTCATGATGCTATTGAGCAGCCAAAGGAACCGGAACTTTCCGAAGAGGAAAAACAGATGCAAAAGGTAGTGTCTGAAATCAACAAGAAATTCCGGAAACTCGGCCTGACCACAAAAGAACAAAAGAATGAATACAAAGAAAAGCACGCACCAAATTTCAATTCAACACTAGCAGACTATGTCGGCCTTTCTCAGCTGCTTGATATGCATATCGAAATGCAGGAAGCTCAGGCGGCAGACGGCGACTCTCTGGAGTAAGGCATGAAAGTCGATATCTTAGCATCAGGCTCCAAGGGCAATGTAATTGCCCTTCGGTCCTCTGATAAGGCAATTCTCATTGATGTAGGGATTCCAAAGACACAAATAGAGAAACGGCTGCTGGAAGTGGGGATTCGGCCGAATTTGATTAAAGCGATATTAGTCACTCATGCTCACTCAGATCATATTAAGGGCCTACCCCTTGCTAATAAATATAAAATCCCTGTCTTCGCTGCCGAAGGTGAATGGAAATCCATTCAAGGCGTGGATCAAGAGTTAGTGTGGAGCTTCACGGCAGGCAATGACTTCGGGATAGATGGATTCCATGTTCAATCTTTCAAAACACACCATGATGCACACGAACCTTGCGGATATGCCATCAACGATTATGAAGGGAATAAATGCTCAATCTGCTTGGATACGGGGCATGTAAATGCAGAAATGTTGGAAGCAATGGAGTACTCCGGCATCTATGTTATCGAGGCAAATCATGAGCCAAATATGCTGGAGGTTTCTGTCTATCCCCCAAGTGTCAAAGCCAGGGTCCTTTCTAATATCGGTCATTTAAGCAATGAACAAACTGCTGAAGCGCTCTGTAAGCTCGTTAACGGTATCGGAGAGCAAATATACCTGACTCACTTATCAAGTAAAAATAACCTGCCTGCGCTGGCTGAAATGACTGTAAAAAGAGCACTGGCGAAGAAAGGATTCAAGCCTAATCATCATTACAGAATCGAGGTTGTCTGATGAACGTGACAATAAATATTAATCCCTCTAAGGAGGAACAGCATAAGGTTGGAGTGCCTATTGAAGTTTACCAGGCGTTCGAAAGACTGAAACGATCTTGGTCAACATTAATGCCAGAGGACGATCTGAACTATCTATTCTTGAATGTACATCTTCTCGGAGACTTCGGAGACGGGTTAACGCTTAAAAGGTTCTCCCGGGACAACCCAACACAATACGCGGCAGCACTGGCGCACGGGTGGAGGCCTCAAGAAGATGTCCTATTAGCCGCAGAAATAAAAAAGTTCCTTGGACAATGGCTTGAAGACTATGGCGCCACCGATGATCCAGAAGCCCAGCAAGAATTCGCCAATAAAGTCACTCTTTACATGATGGGACACTTTGCAAAACAAAAATGAACGGATGATTCGTTATGGCAAGTCCACAAATTGAAAAAGGTTATACCCGGATTGCCAACGAGATTTTTAAACAAATCATGCGGGTCAATCTCAACGGGACACAGTTCAGGATTGTAATGGCCATCTGGCGTTATACATATGGGTTCAAAAGAAAAGAGCATGAAATGGCGCTCTCCTTTATAGCCGGGCTCATAGACGTCAGTAAGAGCCAAGTGAATCGTGAACTTGGCAATTTGATAGATCGGAAGATTATCAAACCCAACGGGATTGGCCCAAATGGAGGGAGAATATTGGGCTTCAACAAGGATTATGAAGAGTGGGACAGTGAGTCATCTGGAGCAACAGCAGCATCCAAAAAAACCAAAGCACCAAAACAGCCGAAAAAGCCGGCAAAGCCACTAAAATACGATGAGGATAACTCGTACTACAAAATGGCTGTTTACTTTCATAAGAGAGTGGCAGCCACTGCCAAAGAGTCAGGGGTGGAGCATCTAATCAAAAGAGCAAACCTGCAGACATGGGCGGATGACTTTAGGAAACTGATTGAAATAGATAAGGTCACAAAGAAGAAGGCCAAGGAAGTCATGGATTGGGTGACAAAGGATGACTTTTGGAAGACAAATGTTTTATCGGCCCGGAAGCTGCGTGAGAAATTCAGTGATCTGGCCATCAAAATGACTGCTTCACAGAAGCCGAAGCAAAGACAGCAAGCACCCGTACAGCGGCCGGATCCCCGGGATAAGGAAATAGCATTCCAGCGATGGATAGACGAAGGGAATGATCCAGATGCATTTGATTGGAGCAAGTGATATTCCAGCTGAGCAGTCCGTCCTCGGAGCAGTGTTCCTGGATGCTAATGTCCTTGATGAAATTATTTTCCTTGAGGAAAGGGACTTCTCAGTGCCGAGACACCAAAATGTCTATAAAGTTATGCGGTACCTGGAAAAGAAGGGTAAGCCAATTGACATCATAACAGTCACAGATGCCTTTCAGAAGTTTGGGGGCGTGGAAAACATAGGTGGTGTATCTTACCTCTCCGAGCTGGCGGAGTCCTGTCCTACCACTTCCAATGTAGAGCATTACGCCAGAATCGTTCGCTCCAAGGCGATTGGCCGGCGGGCCAGGAACATGGGTGAGATCATCACGGGAATGTCCCGGGATGATTACGAATCAGATGAAGAGTATTTTGGCACCATCGAGGCTCTTGTTCAGGAAATGCGTCCGCAGGACACTGCAAAAATGAAAAGCTTCACTGAAGGCAGAACTGATTATTTTGAGCACTTGGCCAAAAAAGCGGAGTACATTAAGACCGGATTCGCCCAATTCGATAACTGGGCCCGGGGGCTATGGCGTGGCTGGCTCTTTGTGTCAGCTGGCCGGCCATCGGTGGGGAAAACAGCTAAGATGCTGCAGCGCCTCTATGGAGTGGCCAAACAACATCAGGGAGTCGTCCTAATCTTTTCCCAGGAGATGGGCGAGAACGAGCTCAAGGACCGGATGATTTCCTCTATTACCGGTATCCAGTACGGAAAAATTAAGGACAAGACCCTCAATGAGAAAGAGCAATCACAAGTACAAATGGCTTATGACGGCCTTGAATACCTGCCTATCTTCATTCAGGATAGCCCAGCAGTCTCAATAGAAGAAGTAAGGGCGACGGCTCGGCAGTTTAAACGGAAGTACGGAAAGATAGCCTGCATCGCAGTAGATTACCTGCAGATCATGAATATCCCTCAGAAGAAAGGTGAAACAAGGTCCCAGGCAATCGGAAATGTGACTGGAGCAGCCAAGCAGATAGCACGGGAAATGAACTGCTGTTTTATGATGCTGTCGCAGATGTCCCGGGCGTTTGAAGGGGCACTCAAGCCGCAACTTTCCCACCTAAAGGAGTCCGGGTCTATTGAGCAGGATGCAGACGTGGTGGAATTCCTATGGCACGATCCGCATGATACGGAAATGGGCGGCAAGGTGATCCAGCAGACGATTGCAAAAGGCAGGGACACCGGGCTGAATGAGTTCCGCCTCCTGTTCCAGGGATGGAAGCAGCACTTTCTGGAGCTTCCGAAAAATAATAGTTGAAGGGTGAGCTTGATGGCCAATAAGAAAAAGCAGAAACGTCGATTAGGCAGAGCGATTGCCCGCCGTTACAAAGAAGTTGATCGGGCCCGGACGGATAGGGCCTTGAGGAACATTTTTGTTAGGAATGGAGTCCTGAAGGACAAATGAGGTTTTAACCCAATTGGGATGGAGTGAAATGATGAAAGAACTGTTCTTACACTGCTACTGCTTTGTGGTTGGTCATAAAAGAAAGATTAAAAAGTTTTATGTCACAGAGCATTCAGGATTTTTATTTCACAGAGCATTCAGGATTTTTATTTCACTCATGCGAGAGATGCAAAATTCCTTTACCTGTAATTAAAAAATAATGCACATTTCGAAAAAAGAGGACGGTGCTGATATGAACCTATCACAAGCTACCAATCAGCAACTCTATGAACTAGCAAAAGATGAAAAGGCTCGGATGAAGGATCGTTATGCAGCTGCCAAAGAGCTGCAGGAAAGGAAGAAGAAAAATGCTGGCTCACAAATGCAGATATCCAGGCTGCCACGCCAAGGCGGAGCAGACCTGGGCACTTGTTAATTTATGCGAAGAACACCACCGGATGATTAAGAAAGAAACAACAGCTTTTTACAAGCCGATGTCCAGCACGCTTTATGACTATAGATACCATTATCTGAGGATTTCTCACTTGATTCCTTGGAGCAGGAAGGATTGAATTGAATGCGTTTTGTCGGAATTGACCCAAGTACTAAAACCGGATTTGTAGCATTGGACGAGCAGGGGGAAGTGTTACGGGCGAAGGAGCTGACAGGTATCGGCTCTGAAGATCCTATGAGGATGATCACCATGATTGATGACATTATGGATCATATACGTCCAGGCGATCAGATTGTCATTGAAGGCTTCGGATATGCCTCTCAGCAGGCCATACAGCTTGGCGGCATAGGATGGGGAATCCGGATGGCCCTTATGCGCCGGGGGCACTCTTACACGGAAGTAGCCCCGGGAGGCGTTAAAAAGTTTGCGACGGGCAAAGGGAATTCGCCAAAAGAGGACATGGTCCAGCCTATAGCTCAGCAGTGGGGATTTCAACACTCCAGCGATAACGTCCTCGATGCATATGTGATGGCTCAAATTTCAATGTCATTATTCCTAAACAAAGAAATAGGGGCGATATTGGCGTTAAGGCATCAGCTTGAAGTGATTGATACGATCCTTAATCCTAAGGCAAAACCGAAGAAAAAACGGAAGAAGAAGGCCAGGTGATGCGGCAGCTGCGGAAGGTTGTCCACGCTCTTACAGAGGAGAAGCTCAATAAATTGGTTCTAAGTCATGAAGATCGCGGCTGGAAGGTAGCCAGTGAACTGAGGAAGCATCATAACGGGATAGGGTATCTAATGACATTCGATCCGGAAAGGAGAGCGGAATGAGGGAAATTAAGTTTCGTGCCTGGAACTCTGCAAATAATCGTTTCATAACTGACGGAGACGTTTATATAACACAAAATGGTTTAGTGTTCGGTGGTGATTTAGGTAATCCACCTTTAGTTGATATCACAAATTACGATGTTGTTATTAACCAATACACCGGCCTAAAAGATGCGAAAGGCGTTGAAATATTCGAAGGTGACATTGTGGATGTAAGCTATATGTCTTTCGAGGAATTCAGGGGTGTTGTGAACTTTGGAGAATACAAACAAGATGGAAGCGGCGGGGAATATTCCGCTAGTGAGTGTATTGGTTTTTATGTTAAGGTTTTAAACCCTGACTTGGAGGATGAATCTGGACCCATAATCATTTGGGATCATCAAAAGGAATCGTCATTATTAGAATATGACCGGGTTGAAATAATCGGCAACATTTACGAAAATCCTGAACTCCTGGAGGCAACCTAATGGGCTACTCAAAAGATGAGCAGGAAACCAATCTGAATTTTGATTATAGCACTGGCAAATGGACGGTTTACTCTACTGTTCAAAAGCACATAAGGAAGCTTGGGGATCTGTGCGAACTAACCATTCCTGAATCAGAAGATGGCAGACCGATAGCAGTTAGGGGCACTCTCTCCGAAAAGATGGTCAGCATGCGAAAAGAACCGGCTAAACGCGAAATGACCGAAGAACAGAAAAAGGCTGCAGCCGAAAGGATGTCCTTAGCTAGAAATTCACTTAAATGACCGTTAAAACTCAAACCGTTTTTCATCTCGGGACCTATTAGTCTATTGAGCTTTAAAATTCGAGAATAAGCCAATTATAAAGGGGAAATTAACATGTCGAATACAAAACTGAATGTTCTGTTCAAAAAAATCCAGAAGGATGATAAAAAAGAGGTCCTGGAGTTTCATGTACAAGGGGACGAGCTGCCGCACTCTCAGTCACTTGTGCAAATGGCCGGATCCATCGTCGTCCTGGAAGTAGAAAACAGCAAGGCAGGCAAACTGAATGCGGAATTCAAGTCCATCCAGAGGGATTCCAAAAAGACCACGCTGAAGTTTAATGTCAAAGGCGACAGCGAGGAAAAGATGATACTTCTCTATACTTTTGCCGGCCGCGGTGTCACCCTATTGCTGACTCCAAGCCAAATGAGCATTGAAGAATTCAATGAAGATCAGCATGAGGGTGTAGCTTACAATGTGGATAAGGACGGAATTGCTCAGGTGAGCCCTGATCAGATGTCACTGGACGAGGTGACTGAGGAAGATGCCCCGGAGAATGAGGATCCGTTTGAAAGTGATGAGGATTCGTTGGAATAAGAAACAGGCGCACAACATGCGCCTGATCCTGATATATTTTTAGAAGAGGGATGTACAGTTATTTTATGCAATCGTGTAATTGATGGTGCCAGCAGGAGATGTAAGAAAGGCGCATGTGGAATAAAATCCTGCTGGCGAAACGAGCAATGATCTGATGGTAACGGCTTCTATGGTGGAGGTTACACCATGCTCGTGTGAGTAATATGCCCAACTTCATAAGATGGTATTCATTTGACACAAATTGTTCACTCTAAAATATTGGGAACAAAGAAAGAGGACGATAAAATAACATCGTCCAAAAAATAATTACTTTTGATTACCACCAAATTTATCTCTGAAATAAAGGTAATCAACTTTGTGTTTAGTGGCCATAAGTTGTGTTGCAAGTATTGCTGTATATATTGTTGTTAGAAGGCCTCCAAAAAACGCAATACTAAACAAAGAATTACTTTTGTTATTCATATTTAAATTCCCTCCTTAATTGGATAGGGATATTTTCACCTTGAAAATATTTTTTATACATTTATCTGATGAACATTTCGATAAAATAGCACAAAAAAAGACCAGGATTTCTCCCGGCAAGCTCAACTATATTCTACATTTGGGAGGGACCTAAATGCAAAACCAATCTTTTACACTCCCGGAATTAGACAGAAAAGCCACACAAACAGCCATAGAGGCCGAGCTTGAAAAGTACAGGCTTTATAAATACTTAGCATTTGAAGAGAAAGAAGCATCCATAACAGCCAGCTCAGAAGTCCGGTTCCACGGACCAACCAACGAAACGAGCGATCAAACAGGAAACATCGCCATTTATAATGCCGATCAGCAAAAATACAGGAAAGCTTTCTGTGAAAGGATGGAAAGGGCGGTCCGGTATCTCCCTAAGATGGAGCGCTTCCTGATTGAGGAAAGGTATATGAGTGACGACAGTGAGTACATCACGGATTATAACGTCTATAACTTTAAATTCCAGCCACCAATCAGCCATGTGAAATATGCGAAAATTAGGTGGAAAGCATTTTATCGCCTGGCGCTGAACCTGAATATAGTCGTGACCAAGACAGGTGGCGATTAAAGAGGACGTATTTCTTTATAAAGCACTCACAGGTTAATCGCCCTAAATGTGAGTGCTCTTTTTATGGATTTTAATGTATTGCCTTGAAAATTTTATTAAAAATAATTTAAAAATTATTTAACTTTAGTTTAAGTTGCTTGGTGAAATACCTGATAAATTTATATCATAAGCAAATTTGAAAGACAGACATCGCACGGTGGCGAAATAGGTAGACGCGTAAGAAAAAATGCAAGGTGCAAATCCTTGCCCGTGTATATTCTCGAAATGCTCACTTACCTTTAGGCCTTCGTGCCACTGTTCCTTACAGGGGTAAGTGTAAGGAAGCAAATTAGAGGAGAAAAAACCCGTAAAGCGCGTTGTGGTCGAACTTTACATTTAAAACGCTGGCGGTATGCCACGACATATTGCCAAATGCCGGATCGAGCGAAGGGTTTGAAGATCCGGTTTTTATATTTTCTGTGCAGCACCATAGGGGTTTGAGAGGGAGTTATTCCCTTCTCAGTTTGTAACAAACGGATCCCAATCAATGTGTCTTCTGCTGCTGTTGTACCCTAGGAGAGCCGTCTAGTAATAGAATGTGCGATGACCCTAGTTTTACCCTATGGTGCTGTCCAGAGAATACAAAATCAAAAGTAACCGAATTTGGTTGCTTTTTTTATTTACAGGAGGGTGCAAAATGAAAGGAAATCCCATTCTGACTGAAGAGCATTATGCAGTTGCACTCCTTAACGGAATTGATAGGAGAACATTACAAAGGAGAATAAAGGAACGCGGCTGGGATTTAGATAAGGCTATCAATACTCCTAAGAAACCCACACGTAAGAAAAAAAGAAAAGGATGGGAAGCAAAAGCTTTATCGAATGGAATTAACATCAAACGTTATCAACAAAGGATTCAAAGGGGATGGTCACCTGAAAAAGCTGCATCAGTACTCCCAAAAAAACAAGCACGGAGAACTGACCAAAAATGGATTCGAATAGCCAAAACAAACGGGATTCCTTATCCAACATATTTGGCAAGGGTTAATAAACATTTTTGGTCCGCTGAAGAAGCTGCTACGACACCGGTCCTAAATCAAGAAGAAGTAACTAAAAGAGCAACCATTGCCAGGAAAGAAATTGACCAGATTATCCAACATAAGACTTTTACAGATCCTAATAACCTGTTTACAGTAACTAAGCTGCACATAGAACAAGCGGCTCTTAATGAAATTCCGAAGGGCACAGTTTATGAAAGGGTTTATAAGTTGGGATGGACTGTTGATGAAGCAATCACTGTACCAGTTATGAAAAGGATGGTTAAAACGGATGAGTATTTGTCATTTCTTCAGATGGCCAACCGAAACGGTATAAGTGAAGATAATTTTAAATCGCGTATTAAGCGTGGTTGGGGAATGGAAGAGGCATCTCGTCGCCCATTGAATGACAGTAGGGTTAGCAAAAACAAACATTGGATGGACATTGCGGAGCAGAATGGCATACGTCCTAATACTTTTAATGCGAGGCTTAGACGCGGATGGTCGCTAAATGAAGCTGCTACGAAACCGGTCTTGTCATCTGGAGAATATCTAAATGATCACAGGAAAAATAAAGTGATAGAAAAATTCAAAGAGTTCAATAAGAGGCAAGGATGATTGGCAGTGACAAAAAGTGATATTGAGTATATGCCTTTATCTGACGATACGAAGAACGAGTTGGTGATTAAGCACCAAAGAATCGTTCACTACTTTGCGCATAGGTACAAGCACTTGGCGAATGGTGATTTAGAAGAGGTAAGAGCTTGGGCTTATTTTGGATTAGCCCAGGCAATTAAGGTATATGAAACCAAAAGGGATAATGATTTGTCTGCACTTGCTTTTCCGAGGATAAAGACAGAAATTTTTCTTCAAGCAGCTAAGATAAGACAAACCCAAAATGTTAAAAGTATGAATGCGCCTGTCGGAGGAGACGCAGAAACTAGTCCAATTCTTGAAAATTTAATTGCTGATCCAACAGGAGATACAATAAGTGAAATCGATATATACCGGTTGGTGGTTGAGGCGTTATTTGAAGAGGGCGAGCTGAGCAAAAAGGTGAATATAGATTATTTATTTCACGAGAAAGGCATAGATGAAATAGCAGAAGAATGCCGAATATCTCCATCACTTGTGAAAAAAATTTACCGTCGTGGCAAAACATTAATAAAGGTGCACCTGATGAATAATGACTATATTGTTAGTGGTTCTGTCGTTAATAATAAAAGGCAATCTAAAAGATTCACTGAAATGACTCATATGTCAAAAGAAGAAGTGGGCCAGATGAAGTATATCTATAAACACTTTCCTTTTCTTACATCGAATGACATCAGTAAGATTCTAAATGTAAGTCCGTATGTAATATCAAAAACAACCGAGTATCCCACAGCCGATTACATTAAAACAGGGTTAAATCCCTCTATTAAAACAAGAGCAGAGAATTTTATTAAAGTTAATTACCCTAATCATGTTGCTGGTGAAGTCCATATCAGTCGGTTAGAAAGTGTTTAAAAGCCAGCGCCCTCAAGGCGCTTTCACATAAACTTTAAGGGGGAGTGCTTAATTAAGCACTATTGCAAGGGGTGCTTAATTAGAGTACTGCAGAGTGCTTAATTAGAGTACTGCAGAGTGCTTAATTAGAGTACTGTAAAACTTTTTCCTTCATATATGTCCAAACTCTAAAGAAAAGCTTTAAAGAAAAATATAAAGAAATATAGTTGCAAATGAGATTTGCAAGGCAGAATTCATTAAATCATTTACAATAAAGGAGAGTGCAAATGGAGATAGTTTATGCACATCCATACCTGACTAGCTGGTTTATATTTTGGACATGCTTCTGTATCGCAGCATTGAGATCAGCATATAAAGACTGATAAAGCATTCGTATAATCGAGTGCTTTTTATTTTGCAGAAAGAAGGTGATCGTATGAAAAAGATAGTTGCAACTTTTCTAAATCCTGTAATCGCAGTCGTTAATGTTCTGGATTCTAAAGGGGTTCTGGCTAAAGAGGAAGTGGCTGCGGAAATCAAAAGACTTGAAGAAAAAGACGAGGAAGAGATATGAAACCATGGGCCAAGAAGTTCTACAAATCAGCAGCCTGGCGTAAGTGCAGGAATGCCTACTTCAAATCAAAGTATGGGCTGTGCGAACGCTGTGCTGAGCCAGGGAAGATCGTTCACCATAAAAGGTACATTACTCCTGACACTATCGACAATCCAATGATTACACTGAACCATGACAACCTTGAGCTGCTATGCCAAGACTGCCATAACCGCGAACACCATAGTGATGGAATAACAGCTGAGGGTCTGGCATTCGATAGTGAAGGTAACCTTATCAAGAAGGGATGAAGGACAATGAAAACATACGATATTATTTTCCGAAGTGGAAAGAAGATACAGAAGTCAGGCACGCTGGTCTTCTTCAATGATGAAAGCGACACAGTGCAGCATGTGAATGACGGGATCTTCTTGAATGCTTCTGAAGTGGTGGCTGTGTTTGAAGTGAAAGCCGATAAGAATCCGGATTACATTATCAACGAGACTCCAATATTCGTTGATGGAGCCGGAATAGGATTTGAGATTCCAGAAAAAAATATTCATTAAAATTTTTCAAATCCCCCCCAGGTCTGAGTTTTTTTCAAAAAGCTTGGGGACCGGAGGGGGGAGCTTTTTTTAACACACAGGCCATTTTCATATGAGGGGGGGTACCTAATTTATGGCCAAATTGAGCAAAAAGAAGCAGGATGAGCTGATTGCGAAAGAGATAGAAAGGTATAATCACATTTTCCAATACTTGCAGGAAGATAAGAAGCAGGTGGCGCAGCGCCTTATTGAAAGGGTGGCTTTCATGACAGTTACGCTGCAGATCCTGGAGGACACCATTAAAACAAAAGGGCCCACTTACACATTCGTCAATGGTTCCCAGAGGATGGTGGTGGAGAACCCGGCGCAGAAGTCCTATAATGCCATGATCAACAGGTACACCTCAGCATATGAAAAGCTGTTCAGTCTTCTCCCTAAAGAGGGCCTGAGTGTGGAAGACGAGAGCGATGGGTTTGATGAATTCGTGATGAATAAGTGAAGCTGCGGAAGCAGTACCCGTTAACTTATAACCCAATCCTCGACTATTGGGAGAAGATTGAGTCTGGGGAAGAGGTTGTAAGCCAGAAGGTCAGGCGAATATATAAAAAGCTGGCAGCTGATGTATTCGATAAAGACTCAGAGTTTGAATACAGCGCAAAGCGTGCGAATCATGCAATCGAGTTTATTGAGAATTTTTGCAAACACTCAAAAGGAAAATGGGCCGGCAAGCCAATCGATCTCGAGCTTTGGCAAAAAGCTTTCCTTGCTGCCACTTTCGGATTTGTCCATAAGATTGACGGAACCCGAAAGCACCGTGAAGTCTTTCTGGTGGTGGCCAGGAAGAATGGGAAGTCCACGCTATCATCCGGCATCTGTTTATATCTCCAAGTGGCGGACGGCGAGGGAGGCGCAGAAATCTACGCTGTGGCCACGAAAGAGAAGCAGGCTAAGATTGTATGGCTTGAGTCGAAAAGGATGGTCAGGAAGTCACCAGTGCTTTCTAAGCGTATGAAAACCCTTGTGAAGGAAATAATGGCGGATTTTAATGACAGCAGCTTCATGCCGGTCGGCAGCGATAGTGACACGCTTGACGGTTTAAACGTCCATGGCGCCTCTCTGGATGAAATTCACGCCTGGAAGGATAAAAACCTTTACGATGTTATCGTGGACGGCACATCGGCCCGTGAGCAGCCTCTCATCCTCATGATCTCGACGGCCGGCACTGTCCGGGAATCCGTGTACGATATGAAATATGATGAAGCCGAAATGCTGCTGAAAGGTTTGGACGATCCGGAAGGCTATAAGGATGAGCGATTCCTGCCGGTTATTTACGAGCTGGACAAGCGCGATGAATGGACGGATCCTGAAGCATGGAAGAAGGCAAATCCGGGGTTGGGAACGATCAAGAAAGTGGATAATCTGGTGACAAAGGTGAATAAGGCAAAGGCCAATTCGCTTCTTGTCAAAAACCTTCTTACAAAGGATTTCAACATCCGGGAGACTTCCACGGAATCATGGCTGTCATTTGAGGACATTGTAAATGAACACACTTTTGACATGGAAGACCTGCGAGGCTGCTATGCGGTGGCCGGCACTGACTTGAGTAGCACCACTGATTTGACTTGTGCAACGATCATCCTTGAAAAGCCAGGGGATGATATGCTTTATGTTCTGCAGAAGTATTTCATTCCGGAAGAGCTTATCGAAAAGAAAATCCAGGAGGATAAAATTCCTTATGATAAATGGATTGAAAACGGACACGTAGTCGCTACGCCGGGGCACAAGGTCGATTATTCACAGGTCACTAAATGGTACAGTGATTTAGTCAATGATTACGATATCCGTCCACTGTGGACCGGTTACGATAGCTGGAATTCTCAATACTGGACCAAAGAAATGATAGACCATGGTTTTGAGATGGAAGAGGTTCGCCAGGGAGCGAAGACGATGTCTCAGCCTATGAAGCTATTAGAGGCGGCCATTAAGGCAAAGAAAATTAATTACAATAAAAATCCCGTCCTTAGATGGTGTTTGTCAAACACATCTATCAAAACAGATGAGAATGAAAACATTAGGCCGGTTAAGGGGCTCAGCCAAAAGATGCGAATTGATGGAGCAGTCAGCTTAATTATCGCTTATGTTGTCCTGCAGAATCATTACAGTGAATATTCAGGTCTGATCTAAACACCGGAATGGTGTTTTTTTAATGCCTTAAAGGAGGTGAATCAATGCAAATAAGAAGTATATTCGGCAAGATATTCGGCGAGGAACCGAAGCGGCTGCCCAATGAAACCCAGTTTAAATTTATGAACGGATTCACCCCAGTTTTCACTCACTTTGGAGAGGATCCGTACACTTCGGATGTCGTGAGAAGTGCTATCCATGTCATTGCTTCCAATGCTGCCAAACTGAAGCCTAAGCATATTCGCAGATTAAACAAGGATGTCACACATGTGTCCGGTCAGCTGGAAAGGTTGCTGTCAGTGAGGCCGAACGAGTTCATGAGTGCCTATGATTTTATTTATAAGGTGGTCACTCAAAGAGAATTGTTTAACAATGCTTTTATCTATATCAAGTGGGATCTCATTAGCAGACAAGTCTCAGGGTTTTATCCAGTTGATATGGCGAGTGTGGAGCTTGTGGAGGCCCAGGACACTTTATTTGTGAAGTTTCAATTCCCAAATGGAAAGAAGTTCACGGCACCTTATTCAGACTTTATTCATCTGAGAAAGTTCTATAACCGGAATGATATGTTCGGAGAATCTAACGCAAAGGCCTTGCTGCCGACACTCGATTTAATTCATACAACCGACGAGGGAATTGCCAATGCAGTTAAATCCTCAGCTTTTCTCCGGGGCCTGCTAAAATTCACCCAGGCTATGTTAAAACCGGAGGATATCAAGAAGCAGCGGGATGCATTCGTCCAGGACTATATGGATGTTTCCAATAATGGCGGTATTGCCGCCTTGGATGCCAAGGCAGAATATCAAGAATTAAAGAGCGATCCTAAAATGGTGGACGATAAGCAAATGGGCACCATTGAAGAAAAGGTTCATAAGTACTTCAACGTAAACAAGAAAATCATCATGAGTAACTATAACGAGGTTGAGTGGGATGCCTTTTACGAAAATGTACTGGAGCCCATAGCTCTGCAAATGAGCCTTGAATTTACCTCGAAACTTTTTACAGACCGGGCCCAGGGGCATGGCAATGAAATCATTTTCGAAGCAAATAGGCTACAATACGCTTCAATCAAAACCAAGGTTCAGCTCATTAAAGAAACGATGACTCTCGGCATCCTTTCGAAGAATGAAGCTAGGGAAATATTCAATCTCTCGCCTATTGAGGGAGGTGACGAGTATATACAGACCTTGAACGTGGTCAATGCTGACAAAGCAGATGATTACCAATTAGGCGAAGAGAAACAATCGGAAGGAGGTGAGGACGATGACGAAGGAGAAGCAAACTCCGAAGACGGAGAAGCGTGAACTGGATCACTCTACTGTAGAAATTCGAGAGACGGAAGACGGGCAGCGCACGTTAACAGGATATGCCGTCAAATGGGAAATGAAATCTCATAAAATGGGATACTGGACCAGGTTCCGCGAGCAGTTCAAAAAAGGAGCATTCACTGAATCGCTAAATAAGGAGGATCAGCGAGCTCTATGGTCGCATGATACCTCAAGGGTTTTAGGGCGTACCAAAAATGGCACACTCCGATTATACGAAGATGATGTTGGGCTACGCTTTGAACTGGATCTTCCCAATACCACTCTTGGAAATGATGCATACGAAACAATCAAGCGCGGTGATATTGACGGCGTTTCCTTTGGTTTTAGCATGCGAAAACAAGAGTGGGATGAATCAGATCCAGACAACATTATTCGGACCATATCTCAAGCAGATCTGTTTGAAATTAGCCCAGTGAGCTTCCCGGCTTATCCAGACAGCCAGGTGAGTGCCAGAAGCGACGATCCATACAAGGTGTATCTGGATGAAAAAAATCAAGTGAAAAACAATGAACTACGGAAACAACTAATCTTAGAAACTTACCTATAGGGGGAAAATTGAATGAACCGATTACAAGAGATCTTAGAACGAAAACAGGAGATTCGTACTTTACTTCAAAGTGATCAAGAGGTAGATGTAAAAGAAATTGAAAAAGAGCTCCGTGATCTGCAGGACGAAGAACAAAAAATCATTGAAAAGCGTAAGCTGGCTGAAGGCATTCAACTCGGTCAAGTCGAGCACAGGACCCTTGATAAGCCACCAGCTGGCCGTGAAAATAAGCCAGAGCTTCGCGACCTAAAATGGGATGCTGCCATTGAAACAACCGAGTATCGTTCTGCTTGGGCAAAAGACATGATGGGACTGAAGCTCAACGAAGAAGAGCGCTCCTTCATGGATCGAGTAAATGATGAGTACCGCGATTTCACCCACTCAACCGAAAACACTCAGGTCCTCATTCCGAAAACAGTTGCCGATGGTATCTGGAGAAGGGCTGAGGAAGAGTCTTCTTTGTGGACTGATGTGCGCAAGCTCCGGGTTAAAGGCGAGCTTTCCATGAAAAGGTCTAACGGCAATTCCGCAGATGGTCGTTGGTACGATGAAGATGAAGTCGTTGAAACTGATCAGCTTGGATTTGGTGAATTGAACCTGACCGGCTGCGAGCTTGCGAAGGCAATCGAGGTCACTTGGAAGCTTAGGAAAATGGCTGTTTCAGAATTCGAATCTTACATTCAAGAAGAGATTGGTCTTCGAATGGGTTCTGCTTTAGGTAAAGCCGTCTACGAAGGAAGAGGAAAGCCAGGAGTGGGCGATACTTTCAAAGCTGAACCACTTGGAATCAAAACAGCTCTTATGGACGAGACTGACACTCCTCAATACATTGGGTACACGGATTCCCCAGTTTATACCGATCTGACGTCAGCGATGGGGAAACTGCATTCATCCTATGCGAATGGTTCAACCATTTACGCGAGCTCTACGACTATCTGGAACACTCTCGCGAACCTAAGGGATGGAAATGATCGCCCTTATTTCATTCCGGATGTAACTGCTGGCGGAGTCGGCCGCATCTTTGGTCGTATTGTTAAGCCTGATGCAGCTATTCCAGAAGGTGAGATCCTTATCGGGAACCTGTCAGCCGGTTATGTTGCTAACATTAACGAAGACATCACTATGTACCGTGAGGAGCATGTTAGAGCGCGTAAGACAGATTACATGGGTTATGCAATCGTTGATGGTGGACCAAGGGATAATAAGGCATTCGTCATTTTAGGCGTTCAAACACCAGAAGTATAATAAAAAATACAAGGAGGTAGTTGAAGATGGCTAATAGGGTGGCAAAACTTTTTAGAGACAAGAATTCAAAGAAACTATATAGAAAAGGCGACCTATATGAGCATTCCGATGCTGACCGGGTCGCCTTTTTAGTTGATAGCGGGTATTTGGAAGCGGAAGAGGTCAAAATTAAGTTTCCTAAACATACTGGAGGCGGCTGGTATGAGTTATCTAATGGCGAAAAGGTTCAAGGTAAGGATGAAGCGGCCGCCGCCGAAGGAGAACTGCACAAAGAAGGTGAGTAAGCATGCTCGCTGAAGTGAAAACAGCGCTCCGTGTCACAAACAACGCATTTGATGAGGAAATTATTGATCTAATTGAGGAGGCCCGGCACGATTTAATGTTGTCGGGCATTTCTGCTGACAAAGCTAATAGTGGCGATGATCCTTTAATTAAAAGAGCCATTAAAACATTCGCAAAAGCCAATTTTGGTTTTGATAACCCGGATGCGGACCGGCTAATGGCCTCTTATGATTCTCTCAAACTCCATTTAAGTTTGGCAGGTGATTACATTGGCCAGGTGGAGTGAGATTGTGGAGCTCCTCACTCTTGAGGAGGGCACGAATGAAAATGGATTTCCGGAAACGGTCGTGGCGAAACGTCAGACCGTTTTTGTGAATAAGAAAAGCATTCGAAGCAGCGAGTTCTATGCAGCTGCTCAAAGTGGTTACTCCCTTGAGCTAATGTTCGAGATCCGATCCATTGACTATGGTTCTGAAGAACACTTGAATTTTGACAATCGAACCTATGAGATTGTCAGGACTTTTGATAAAGGCGAGCTGACAGAGCTCATATGTCAATCTTACGGTGAAGGCGAGGTGTTATGATGCCAGCGCATTTAGAAGGAATGGGACAACTGATGAACCAAATAGCGGCTATGGGCCGGTCAGTGAATAACCAAACAAAAGAGAGGTCATTGAAAGCCGGGGCCCAGGTAATGAAGAGGGCGATAGAGGAGAAGGCGCCTGTTCGCACAGGAAACCTAAAAGCAAATATCGTCGCCTCCGATGTTAAAGATGATCTGATTGCTATTGGACCTGATCAACAGGGACCAGCCTATTACGGGCACTTCTTGGAGTTTGGAACCAGCAAGGCTGCAGCCAAACCTTTCATGGGTCCAGCGTATGAAAATAGCAAAGAGGAAGCCCAGGAGGCAATGTCCGATGTGATAAAGAGAGAATTGAACCTATGATTCTAAATAAATTGATTCTTTCTGCTCTTAAAGATATAGGGGCACCGGTTGCCTTTCAAAAATACAAAGGCAGCGCATCTACCTATGTTACATTCTTTGAATATAACCAGAATGGAGCCCTTTACGCTGACGACGCCGAACAAAAGACCTCTCATTCAATCCAAGTGGATATATGGAGCAAAGAGGACTATACACAGATTTATCAATCTGTAAAAGCTGCATTGCTTAATATCGGTTTTAGAAGAATATTTGAAACTGAACTGTACGAAAATGACACCGAGATTTACCATAAGGTGCTCAGGTTCAACTTTACGGAATAAGAGGAGGAAAATAAGTGGAAAACTACACAGTCGGATTGCGTGACCTTCACTTTGCCAAATTTACAGAGGATGGCACATATGAAACGCCGAAAAAATTAAGCTCTGCCATCTCAGCCACCGTAACGCCTAACTATACGATTACGACATTGTATGGTGATGATCGGGCGGTCGCTGTTGCCAATGCTTTAGGGGATATCGATATTCAAATTAACACTACAGATTTATCACCAGAGGACTATTCGCTTCTGATGGGTGCTAGCAAAAATGCAGATGGGGTCATTGAAGATTCTATAGACGATGTGGCTCCATATGGTGCCTTGTTATTCCGTTTGCCTTTCGAGAGCGGCGGATTTAAATATTATGCCTATTACAAAGGTAAGTTCCAGCCGCCTTCTACAACCCACAATACAAAAGGGGGCAGCGTGGAATTTCAGACACCATCTATCAGTGGGAAATTCATGGCTCGAGAAGATGGGAAGTGGAGGTCTCATTTTGAACACACGGGGTCTGAAGCAAGCCCTATTGCCGCAAGCTGGTTTACAAAAGTATACGAGCCTACACCGGAAGTTTAATTATTCAAGAGGCGGATTTTCCGTCTCTTTTTCACTTTAAGGAGGAATTCAATTGAAAACTATTACTTTATTAATTGACGGCAAAGAAAAGACATTTACAGTACCATTTGTCAGCGGCTTGGTATGGAGAAAATACATTCAGTTTCAAACGGAAACGGCAGATATGCAAAGTCTTAATCTGGAGGAATTCGATAAATTTGCGGGAGTAGTTGTCCTGGCATTCAATAATCAATTCACCCTGGATGAATTTTTAGGCGGCACACCTTACGACCGGATCATGAGCACAGTTCAGGGTCTATTTATTCCTTCAAAATCAAGCGATTCCGAGGGAAACGAAAAAAAGTAAGCTACGAGGACATGCACAAAATCAACAAAGAATTTTACAGATATTTAAGGAAGTCTGAGGGCATGTCTATTAAAGAAATTGACGAATCGGATATCTTTTTCTTATTTGATCTCTATGCCCCTGAAGAGGAAAAGAAGGAAGTCATTGAATATGCCGACCAGGTTCCTTGGTTGTAGAGAGGTGAGGATTAATGGCTGAAGTTGGAGCATTGCGAATTACCCTGGGTTTGGATTCGATAGACTTTACTCAGGGTCTTCAAAATGTCAATAGGCGGATAACAGCCTTAAACAGTGAATTTCGTGCAATATCAACCGGGGCGGCCCGATTTGATAACAGCCTCGACACTTTACGTGCCAGATCGGATGTATTATCCCGGACGATGTCCACGCACAGGACAAAGGTGGAGGAGCTGCGCCGGCAGTACGAACAGAGCAAGGCGGCCACCGGAGAAAACTCCGATGAAACCCTTCGCTTAGCGACAGCCTATAATAGGGCTGTCGCTGCAATGAGCAGTACAGAAAATCAGCTGCGGAATGTCAATGCTCAGATACAAAATCATGGCTTCAAAGAATTCGAAGAAGAGGTCAATAACAGTGTCGATTCTATCACCCGTCAGATGAGGGTGATGGAAAGTCAATTTGACGCTGCCACTGCAGGAATAGAGAATTTCGGGGAATCCACGGATGATCTCCGGCAAAGAGAAGAAAACTTGTCCAGGTCTCTGTCTCTCCATCAGCAGAGGGTGCAAGAACTAACGCGCCTTCATGAAGAATCTGCCCGGGAAAAAGGGCGAGATGCCCAGGAAACACAGGAAATTGAAATTAGATTAAACAGGGCCACGCAAGCAATGAGGGAAACAGAGGCCCAGTTGAACAGCACGACGGCAGAAATTCGCGAACAGACGAATGTATGGTCAAACTTATCCACCAGAGTGGGCGATACCGGTCGGAGGCTGGATGAACAGGGCGCCAAGCTACGCGGCATCGGGCAGAACCTCATGTCCACAGTTACTCTTCCATTAGCAGGCTTTGGCTTAGCAGCAGGAAAGATTGCCAACGATTTTGATTCATCCGCCGGCAGGATTGAAGCACGGTTAGGTGTGACTGCGGATCGTGCCGAAGAGCTTGGAGATATTGCTCGGGAAGTGTGGGAGAAAAACTGGGGAGAAAACATCCAAGATGTAGGAGACGGAATCACCACTATCAGCAAAAACCTCAAAGACATAACGGATGATGAGCTCAGAAGAGCTGGGGAAGCTGCATACTTTCTGGCCAATGCCTTTGATGCGGATCTAAATGAATCTACCAGGGCTGCCGGACAGCTGATGAAGGATTTCGGAGATGATTCTGATAAAGCTTTTGATATCATTACTTGGGGCTTTCAGAATGGCCTCGATTATACCGGTGAATTTCTTGATACTATTCGTGAGTACAGCCCTCAATTCAGCGAGATGGGCTATACAAGCGAAAAGATGCTCAGCACCTTGAAAAAGGGCTTTGATGCGGGCAGCTGGTCCCTCGATAAATTGGGCGATAGTATTAAGGAAAGTCACTTGCGAATGGGCGACCTTTCCAAGGCAACCATTGATGCATACAAAGCCATGGGTCTTAATGCTGAAGAGTACGTTGCCAAGATAAACAAGGGCGGGAAGGAAGGAAACAAGGCCTTTCAGGATATTGTTAAAAAGCTGATGGAGGTTGACGATGCTACTGAGCGAAACGCTCTCTCTGTCGCATTATTTGGGACACAATACGAGGATCTGCGGGAGAAGATTATCTTTGCTATGGCAGATGCCGAAGATTCCATCGATGGTCTTGAAGGAACTACCAAAAGGGCTGCCGATGCCATCCAGGACAACTTCGGTGACCGGGCTACTAAGGTGTGGCGCGAATTCATCTCTGATTTGGAACCTGTGGGCGAAAAGCTCCTAGATATTGGAGAAGAAATCCTGCCTAAGGTGGCTGACACGGTTGAGGATGTCACTGACGCCTTTGCGGATATGTCACCAGAGGGGCAGAACACAGCACTGGCAATAGGAGCAGTCGCTTTGGCCGCCGGCCCGGCTATAGGCTTAGTTGGATCATTAGCCTCCGGCGTGGGGATCTTGGCAATGGGGCTATCGCCATTAATTGCTTCTTTAGGCACTGCCGGGCTTGCAGGTGGGCTGACGGCACTGGCAGGACCCGTAGGCCTCACAGTAGCTGGTCTAGGTCTGGCAACAGGTGCAGTCGTTGGCCTTTCAAAAGCGTTTGGCGATGCCAAGGAAGTGAATTTAGAACACACAAATGCGTTAATCGAAGATCAATTAGCACTTGAAGATAGTGTGGCTCAATACGAGGAACTTAGAGGGAAAATGACGCTAAGCAACAATGAATTCGGGCGTTATCTTGATCTCCAAGACAAAATAAAAATGACAACGGATCCCAAGGCTATTGAAACCTATAAAAGTGCCATGGCTGATCTACAGGAGAAGTCAGGTCTGACAGTTGAGGAATTAGAAAAGTTCGTTGGTCTTGATGAAGATATTCGGGAGAATGCTCCGGATACTGTTCAAAAGGTGAGTGAGTATGGCAATGCTTTCATTGACCTTTCCTCTAGCTTGGATCCGATAATCGGTAAACAGCGGGAATTTATTACAAATCAGTTGCAGATAGAGAAGGATCAAGCATACGAGAACCTTAAAACCGCAGCTGAGGAAGTGCTGGATACACAAGAAAAGTTAAACACATCCATTGAAAGACATAACGAGAAAATGTTAGAACAGGAAGGCTACCGAAGAAAAGCGGCTGATTTGCAAATAGAAATAAATAAAGCTGAGGCGGATGGCGACACAGCCAGGGCAGAGCATTTCAAACGTGAACAGTCAGCCTACAGCGAAAAAGCTACTAATCTTGATAGTGAAATCAAGCGTCTTTATGAAGGGTTCACTATAGAGCAAGAACGTCTTAATAATCTGTACAGTCAGGTTGCAGAAGGATCCAAAGTATATGACCAATTAGTTCAACAAGAATTAAAGATGGTGGGCATAAATGGCAAGTCTTCGGAAGCCTTGAATTTGATCGATGAAAAAATCAAAAAGCTTCAGGGTGAAAAAAGTGCTTTGGATACTAACTACAAAACCGGCGCTCTAACGACTGCAGAATATCAGGAGCAAAACCAGAAAATTAATTCACAAATTGAAAGGCTTAGAGATAGCCACGGCAGAGTAGAGGACATTCAAGGAGAGCAGAAAAAGGTAACTGGAGAAATCCAAACTCAAATTGAAAAAGGACAAAAGGTTAACGAAATCTTAACAAAAGATACCGTAAAAAATGTAAAAATAGATGATAACGGTGGCACTGCCAAAGTTCAACGAGAAGCTGAGAAAGGTGCCAATAAGAACATAAAAGTTGACGACAATGGCGGCAACAAGAGAATCCAACAGGACGCAGAGAAATCGGCAAATAAAACTGTAAACACCAAATTGAAAAGGGAAAACTCCATTTGGGACCTTATACCGAAAACAGTTAGTGTCGCTGTTAGTTTTCTAGGGAAACTTAACGGCTTCGCAACAGGAACTAAGGATGCTCCGGGTGGACTTGCAATGGTCGGGGAGGCTGGCCGGGAGTTAACCTACTTTCCCAATCGTCCTGGATTGGCATTAGTAAATGGTCCAAGCCTTTTAGATCTTCCCAAGGGCGCAAAGGTCATCCCAAACGCAGATACAGAAGCTATACTGCGAAAATGGAACATCCCCGCAATGGCTAAGGGAGGAGTCGCACTATCTCCCGGCATGGCATATGTCGGAGAACGGGGAAGAGAACTGTTGGATTTAACTGGGGCGAGAACAGGGCCTTTGTCAAATTCTCCTGCAGCCGCATCTTCTTTCGTCATTAATCCGGCTCCGATCATACTGGACGGTGTAGAAATAGGGAAGGTAGATTTCGATTTAATTGAATCTGAAATGGGATGGAGATACACGCAAGGAATGATTACGCAGGGGTTGAAACCATGACATTTATGATTGAAACAGTTGAGGGATATCCATTGGAGTTGAAAGAAATTGGCATATTCCCTCTCAAGTTAGAGATGAATTCGCCCTCGCCGCGCATTGAAACTGAAGAGATTCAAGGAAGGGATGGGCAAATCCATTTAGGTACTACTTATTCAGCCAGGTCGATGCGTGCGCAATTTTACATTGAATCAAGAGACAGTGTTAACTTTAACTGGTTGAGGAGCGAGGTTTTTAGGCTCTTTGATTCTAAGCGAACCTTTCATATTAGGGATAAGGGGAATTCTAAAATCAGATGGGAAGTAAGAACAGCTGCGAGTTACAGTATCGAAAGGCTTAGCAGGACGGTTGGTACGTTCGTGGTTGATTTGATATCGGATTATCCTTATGGAGAAAGCGCCGGATCAACACTTAACCCGTTTACCCTTGATTCGGAATACTGGCAAATTGGTCAAGGACTACCGATGGAGGATCTCCAGTATGTGCACTCGACGAATAGTTTTAATATATTCAATGCAGGTGACGTGGAAGTGGATCCCGTGATTGTTCCTTTAAAGATTGAATTTAAAGGAGAAAGCGAAAATCTTAAAATCTTAAACAGGACCACAAACGAGGAGTGGCAATATAACGGTTCCAGCAGTCCTAATGATGTATTGACCCTGGATGGCATACGCTCGCTCAAAAATGGAGTGTCAGTTTTCAAAGATACAAACAAAAAACTGTTATCCATAGCCAAAGGTCTCAATAGCTTCGAGGTAGAGGGGGCAATAGGCAACTTCATCATTAGCTTTGACTTTAGATTTTATTATATATAACAAAAGCCCTTCTCGTTTGAGAGGGGCTTTTTTCGAATTCATTCACCTTTTCTCGTATCTTCTTCTAACTGTTTCTCTGCATCTAGCATCTGACGTTGAACAGAATCAATTAGAATTATTGCTGCCTTTCCTTTCTCGGGATCTCTATCGTCTGTATACTCAATAATCTTATCGTAAGTTTCATCTGTTAAATCTAAAGCTGCATCTAGTTTTTCACGCGAAAGTTTATATTGTTCTTTTTGAGACTCATTAAGGTAATTTTCACTGATAATAAAATTGTTATGTTGGATTGAAACGTATAACAATGCGATCAAGTCAACAACCTCATTCGAACCGTTTGTTTCTGTAAGTTCCGTTTCGATTTCTGTTTTCGCATCAATAAATTTAGAAACAACTTCATTTATAATTTCGTTCGAAACCTTTATAAAGTCCTCTTCCGCAGCTTCCGGGCTACTTTCTAATCTTTTCACTTCTTCTTCATGTTGTTTATATGCTTCCCGTTCTTCTTTTGAGCAGCCAACCAAAATACTGAAAGCGCACAAAACCATAAATAGCTTTCTATTCATAAGAATCTTTGTCCTCCTCGTATAGATCATCCACCTTTACGCCTAATAACTTTGCCAACTTAAACAATTCTACCGCACTCGGATAAGCTTTTCCTGTACACCAATTCGAAATTGTATTTCTTGATTTGTTGAATTGCTGACGAATGTACTCTCGTTTATATGGCGATTGATCAACTAATTCACCTATTTTACATTTTAATTTCACTTTTTCATCACCCACAATTATATTCTACAATACTCATCCACATACCTTTCACGTTTCAGTTTGTCATTTATGCACAAATATATTTGGATAGACAGGCAAGTTCAAAGTCACTCGCCCATACACTGAACTAGACACTGACAGAGGAGATGGTCATTATGGACCCAGTTACATTCGGAATGGTCAGCATCGGAGTGGCCGGCGGCAGCTTAACTTTAGTCACTATTTTAAGCTCGTATGGAGTCAAAATTAATGATTCAGCTATCAAGATTGTATTGGAAGCCACTAAATTTGGAGGGATTCTGTACCTTCTTCAGCACCTGCAAAACCTATTCTTTTAAAGGAGTGATTATTGTGGGATTAGATTTCATTATGGAATATGAGAAAGCAAAGCAGCAGGTAAAAGAGGACGGATGGGATAGTTTCTTAGAGTCCTTCCAGGAAAAACATCCTTCTTATGATCTATACTCAGTCTCTACACCTTGGTTTGATGATTCTAGTTATATTTGCAAGTTTCGCGGCGGAGGCGGCGATATAGTGGTCGGCTGGAAGGGAGTGCATGACAATGATTGAGTGGCTTATTCCTCCATTGCTGATTGCCGGTGCGGCTGCCATCCCCAAACCTAAGATGAAGGATGAAAAGAAAATCGAAAAGATATTTGAAAATCGAAGGGTTGGATTCACGAAAGAGGAAGTTGTGAATGGCCAGGTGAGCACTAAAAATAAGCAGTACCCGAAATTGATTCGGAAATATCCGCAGGAGGAGTATACATCCTATCTTTACTCATTGCCCTTGGGGTTGCCCTCAGAAGCCTTTGAAACGTTGCTGCCGGCATTAAGGGATGGTTTAAATAAAGAAGTGGAATGTGAGTTTGAAGGAGGCCTGCTAAAGATGAATGTATACAATGGCAACCTGCCGGAGAAGTGGAATTTTGATGAAACATTAATTCGCCCAGGAACATGGGAGGTCCCAATCGGCAAAAATCACACCGGCATCCTTTACCACGACTTTGAAAAGTATTGTCACTTGCTTAATGGAGGAGTGACCAGGTTCGGCAAAACAGTCTTCATGAAGGAAGTGCTGAACACACTAATCCTGAACAATCCGGATGATGTGGAAGTATATATTTTGGACCTGAAAGCCGGTCTTGAATTCGATAAGTTTAGAGCTCTTCCACAGGTTATAGATGTAGGCAAAGATGTATACGAGTCGGCGCAATTATTGAACCAAATCACTGAAGGTCTAAAAGAAAGAGAGGTCATGTTCCGGGAAAGTGGATACAGCAATATCATTGAGACTCCAATCAAGAAAAGAACCTTTATCTTTGTGGATGAAGGAGCTGAGCTTTCCCCAGCCATTGTTAAGACCAAAGAGGCTAAGAAGTACGCGGAGTTTTGCCAGGCAGCATTAAGCGAAATTGCCCGGATAGGGGGCGGTCTCGGATACCGGCTGATATATGCAACTCAATACCCGACAAAGGAAGCTGTGCCTATGCAGGTCAAAATGAACATCGTTGCCCGGCTATCCTTCATCTGCGCTTCGCAGGTGGCCAGCAGGGTCCTGTTGGATGAAGTCGGTGCTGAATCATTACCGTCTATCCCGGGCCGCGCCATTTACCTAGTGGAAAAGAAAAGGGTTGTTCAAGTCCCATACATTGATGACAAAATGATGTTCAAAATGTTCGACAATCAGCTGCAGCCTTTACCGAGAGAAACGAGGTGAAGGGAGAATACGATAAGTATTCTTAGTTGCAATACGACTGACATAAAAAGTGAACTATAAAAAGCGTTATATCAACAAAGGACTATGTCAGTGACAAAGAGACTCAATGACAACGTCACTGGAAAGGAGACTGACATGAACACTGACCGAATTGAAAGCATTTTAACTGTTATAGACAATCTGGGGATAGTGAGCGTGAAGCAGCTTCACCATATCCTCAAGCTGGGATCATACCGGCACACCTGCAGAGTCATTAGTCAACTTGAGCCATATTTGAATGTGGTTAGGTCCAATCACAAAATTGTGTATTTAAACAAGGATGGCCGTCAGTTTATTGATTCTGATAAAGAAATCAAAAAATCGATAGTGCTCGATCACATGCTGCTGGCCAATCAAGCATTTATCCATTACGGCTGCCCAAAGGATTGGAAAAGGGAGTACTCCATTCAGATTGAGCAGAAGCCTCGACTTAACTTTGGAATTGAAATTAAGGGCTTGACTGTCACAGGTAAAAAGATTGTTATTCCAGACGCTGTATTCACGCAGGATTGGTACAATTGCCTGGTGGAGATAGATAACACCCGGACCATGCAGGACAATCGGAAAAAGCTGAATAAGTACGTTGAAATGTGGGAAGAAATCAAGAAACATTTCGGCACTCAGGTTAAACTTTGCATCTTTACAAACAGTGAAACCCGGAAAAAGGAATTCGTTCAACTGTGTGGATCCCTGCCGCATGAAGTATGGACGTTTCAAGAAATCTAATTTGAAAACTCAGGGTCGAAATATAACTTGTCCATCAGCTTGTTTACAATCCCATTGAAATAGGCAAATTCCCCTTTAATCATCCTCTTGCCTGCTTTGACCTTCATAACAAAATCTTTAAAGGCCTTCGTGCCGATCTCCAGTTCTTCGGCATCCGTAAATGCCCTGGCTCCTGTTTCAAAGTTGATTATCCGATTGCACTGTCTAACCACCCTCCAGAACTCTTGAATAGTGGCAGCTTGCGAGTAGAAGAATCCTGCCAGTTGTGCAAATGAGTCAGGAACCCAATGCGCGACAAAATTGGCTTTATCAACAGGTTTATCCACATGATGGAAATGAGCGGCGGCCTTACGTTTAGTATTTATAATCTTTTGTTTTAGAGAAATTGATTTTGTCTTAATGGTAGGACACTTCCCGGACTTTTTCGGTGGTGTCTTGCCGGACACTTCCTGTTTAGCTGGAATGATGATAATTGCATTGGCCGTCTGTAACATATCCTTTTTACGCTTCATGGACACCTGACGGATTATCCCCAGGTCCTCGAGCTTTTTCACCAGGCGCTGGACAGTCTTATATGCAATCTCCATCTTCTGAGCAATGGTTCTTTTACACATATAGCTCACGCCAATCTGCTTGCAGCTGTGGCGCTTCAGAAGCTCGAGCAAAGCAGTAAGTCTTGCTTGAACATCTGAGCGCTTCACAGCCGCCTGGATCTCTTCCTTGTATTTGCGGACAGTCCGGTTAAGCTCTTCAATATCTTTGAATGTAGAAAGGTTGTGGAAAGATTCTTCATTAGCGATTACGTCTATACGCTTTTTGTGTACACTTTTACTGTTTTTCATTACAGTTGTCCCCTTTTTGGAAACAAAAAAGCAACGATTCACCTGGAAAGCAAACCGTTGCGAAGAAACCCCGGATGCATTAAACTACATCTAAGGGTACAGCAAGTGTTTGCCTACTGAGACTAGGCGGACGGTATAGGAGTGTTGGTAGCACTCTTTATACACGCTGTGCTCTTTTGTTTTTGTTTTTAGGAGAATTATTTGGATTGTATAGATGGAAGTGT
>NZ_JAUZVH010000016.1:0-39914 GCF_031844465.1 Bacillus sp. AG4(2022) | reverse complement strand
TCCCGGATTTTGTCGAAACAACCGGAAGATGCCTTCTCACTTTTTTAATTCATCATTTCTGCTTTTCGCAGGAATTCTGCAAGGATTTTTGCCATTTGATCACGTTTGGTGTAACCGTTTGGATTGAATGTGGATTTCGTCATTCCTGACATAATGCCTGATTGATAGACAGCCTCGGCACCTTCTTTTGCCCATGCTCCAAATTGGCTGGCATCTTTAAAGTCTGTCAGCTTTTTATTAGCATTCAGCTGCGACTTGTCAAACTCCAGGATGTCCAGATCCATTGCTCTGGCGATCATAATGGCTGCCTGGGCACGTGTCAGCTTTTCGTTTGGCGCAAAGGTGCCATCCGGTTTGCCGCTGATAATGCCGAAGTGGACAGCTGCTGTCAGTTCCCCGTTTGCATTGAACCACTCATTTCCCTTAACATCTAAGAATTTCTTATCATACGCTTTTGCCGGAAGCCCTAGAGCCCTTACAAGCAAGACAGTGAATTCTGCACGGGTGATTTCTTCCCCAGGTGCATACTTCACATCTGTTTTCCCTTTAATGATGTATTTGGAAGCAAGGGTTTCAATATACTCCTCTGCCCAGCTTAGCCGGTCAACATCGGGGAATGTTTTATCATTCTCAACGATCGCATATACAGAGTTAGTCAGTGATTTAATTATCGCTGTTTTGCCGTCAAATACAGTTGGAACGGCTGTAAAGCTTCCGTCCTGATTAAATCTGACTGCAGCGGACTTGCGAGGATCAAATTCCCTGCTGCCCGTAATCTCTCTTTCTGCAAACTTTCCAAATGCTGAAATGCTCTCTTTCTTATCTCCAGCTCGTGCCTCCAGCTCAAACGCAAACGCATCTGACACAATATTAGCATTTACGGAAGGTGCTGCAGTTCGATTAACCGACACTGTCATATAAACAGTATCTTCAGAGACTCCAAGCTTTTTGGCCAGGGCCGCAGTATCAATCTCTGATACAGGGATTCTGTAGATTGCACCTTCGGCCTGAATTTCAATGATCGCTTTCTTACTTTTACGAACAGCATCACTGAACAGCTTTGCGGGAAGCTGCGCCAGGACTGTTTCCCCTGCAGCAGGCTTCTCCAATTCCACTTCTATAACCGTTCGATCAGCTGAAATAGCATCTACAATCTCCGCTATTTTCTCGGAACGGATTTTTGTAATAACCTCCATTTTGCCGGAAGGATTCTTTTCTCTGACTATTTCTGCCGCTCCTGCCGGAAGCTGTACGGTTCCAGGCTTCCCAGGTGCAGGCGGATTGACAGGCTCTTGATTGCCGCCCCCATTGCCGCCAGGGTTCCCCCCTCCCTTTGTACCTTCCTTGATAATTACGACTGTTAATGGATCCAGAGTCAGCTTTCCATCTGCAAGGGTAAAGCCGGACTGATTTTTAACAGCCTTAGTTCCTGCTTCATCATTATCGACAAGGACAGTCCCTTTGGAGAGATCCAGTTCCCCAAGCGTCATGCTGCGTGACTTGCTGTCAGCATTCATGAAAACATAATAGCTGCCAGTTTTGTCCGTAGATACATTCTTATAAGCAATCAGCAGGTCCTGATCCTTCATTTCAGGGAAGTCCAGCAGGGAAACGTTTTTGTCTACAAGCTCTTTCTCCCCGAGGCGGAAGGCGTTTGTTGATCTTCTCAGTTCAATCAGGCCTTCAGTGTATTCGCGTGTCATTGTATTTACTTTATAAGCTGATGCGTTTGTGGCTTTCTGCCAGTCGAATTTGTTGATCGCATCAGATGAATCATAGGAATCATGGATAAAGTAGCCAAATGGATTCCCGTTTTCATCTGTCAGCTCATGGTATTTCTGCTCAGGCACACCTTCGCCGAGCCATTGCTTTGTGCGTCCGTATTCCTGGCCTGCGTGCAGGAAGGCAGTCCCCTGCGAGGTCAGGATCAGCGAGTTTCCGAGGCGGATCCGCTTATGGATTTCCAGATTATTTTCCGGGATGGCCGGGTCTTTTTTAATAGACTGGGCGATGACATCGTACAGCGGCAGATTATCGTGTGCTGCAATATACTGGACCATGTCGCCTGGATCATCTTCTGCGGTATTGGATGGCTGGCCTTTAATGTTATTGAAAATAACACTTAGGTCACGCGCACCGCCTGTAATGAATCTTGGCTCCCCTTCAGATCCAAATCCGGATTTCAGCTCGTTGCGGATTTCATCAGAGAACACACCGACATCATCGGTCTTATCCATCCAATCCTGGTCCGCTCCCATTCCTTCAAGTGCCGGGTCAGAGAGATGTCCTGCAAATGTCCGCCACCCTTCGCCGATGAACAGGGCATCCGGATTGATTGCGGCTGCTGCATCATAGGCATTCTGGATGGACGGATAAGTTGCATCTCCCATCATATCGAATCGCATGCCATCAATCTTGTATTCGTCAAACCAGTACTTCACAGAATCAACCATCAGCTTTTCAGCCATTGTATGGCTTGTTGCAAGATTATTGCCGAACCCACCAAGGAAATTGCCTTTGGCATCCTGGAATGCATAATAGTTTGGCACAATGTCGTTGAGCGTGCTTGCTTTTGCCATATGGGTGTAAACAACGTCAAGGACCACACCCATTCCGGCATCATGGATCGCGTCGATCAGTTCCTTCAGTTCCTTCACACGCAGGTCAGCGTCTGCAGGATTTTCCGAGTAAGCACCGTCAGGAGAGAAATAGCTGTGCGGATCATATCCCCAGTTATACTCGTTTCCTCCTGCTGAATATTCCATTTCCCTCTCGCCCATTTTCGTCTCATCGCCAAAATACCAGGCCATGACAGGCAGAAGCTGAACGTGAGTCACACCAGTCGACTTAATATAGTCAAGCTTGTCGATGAATGCTTTATAAGAGCCCCATCTCGCATCCAAATCGCCTTTAATGGAAGGATCGGAAGTGAAGTCGCGGACATGGACCTCATAGATGATGGCATCCTCACGCTTTTCATATCCTTTAATGGAAGCATGATCAAAGCCCTTAGGATCCGTTCCCTTCAGGTCGATGATTGCCGCTTTTCCGACATCATCTCCGTCCGGACCGGCCTCCCCTTTCGTATCGACGGTAAAAGCTGCCATCGACTTCGCATAAGGATCCAGCACCTTTTTCGTAACTCCGTTATTGGTCACTTCATATTGGTAGTAATAGCCTTTCAAGTCCTTCACCCGAAGGTCCGACGGCTTGACTTCTTTTGACCAGACGCCTTTTTCACCAAGCTTGAGGTCTACACTGCCAATCAGCTTGCTAGCATCTTTTTTATCATAAAAATTGGCCGTAACCTTGCTTGCTGCCGGCGCCCACAGTTTCAGCACCGCTCCGCCTTTTTTGTAGGCAGCTCCAAGGTCATCTCCATCATAGCTGTACAGTTTATCAAGCATCCGCCAGCCTGATGATGCAGAAACTGTGCGTCCGGAATAGGATACAGAAAGCGGCAGTTTCTCAAGATCGAATGCTGCTTTAACTTCAGCCGTTTTTTCACCTGTAATTTCTGCACTGGTGACAGATATTTCTTTTCCATCCTTATCCTTGATGGACAAGCCGGCTTTCAATCCGTCTGCAGTCAATCCTTCTGTCATTGTAAAGTTTAGTAGAATGGTATCTTCTGAGATGACTTCTGCAGTGGTCATCCCTAATGCCACATCTCCATATGGAGAAATATAGACAACATCGTCTCCCTGCTTGATCCATAGCTGATTATACTTATCCAGCAGGTTGAAGGTCTTATCGCCGGCATCTTTTTCCTGCGTCTTTTCGTTCACAATAAGGAAGCCCAGCTCCTTGCCATCTTCCTTCAATTCGATGTCAGCGTACGCTCCATAACGGTCTGTTCCGGTAAAATCAGCCGCACCAGCTGGCCAATTATCAGAAGGAGCTGCTGAGTCGCCCCAGTGCCAGAGACCGAAATCATCATAGTCCCCGTTTTCACGGGTATAATGGATGCGGACGGTGTTATCCGGAAGATCGACAGGTTCATAGGTATACACCTCATCCGACCCCTGCTCTATCCAGATTTCATTCATCTCCGGCGAGGAAATGGTGAAGCTCTTATCGCCGCCGTCCTTGCCTGCATCCCCTTTGGATACATCCATGATAAGGAAGCCGATATTTTTTGCCCCCTCGGCAAGCGGTACATCAATATAGGCACCATAGCTGTCTTTCTTCGCGAACATGGTTGCACCAACCGGCCAATTGGCTGACGGGGTTTTCACGTCATTCCAGAGCCAGGCCCCGTAGTTTTCATAGCTTCCGTCGGCACGGTTATAGTGGATGCGGACAGAGTTCTCAGGAATCGGCTCTATTTCAGGTTCCTCGCCGCCTTCCCCGCTTTGAAGCGCTGCCCCTGTGATGCTGCCGTTATCCACGGTCAGCAGGACAGTACCGCCATCAGAGTTGGCCGGGATTGTCAGAATAACTTCTCCAGCTTCAGCAGTTTGGTAGCTTTGGTTAGAATAATGATCTGTTACTGTAGCTGTTTTTGAATCAACCGCCAGTTTGATAGTTTTTGCATTCTTCGCTGTGTTCAAGCCGGCATACACGGTCTGGTCCCCATAGCTGCGGGCAAACAGCAGGAATTGCTCTTTGTCAGAGCCGCCGATCACCGTACGGTCACCTTTGGCAAAAACCTTGGAATGGTCTTTCCTGAAGTTAAGGATCTTTTTATAATGCTCGAGCATATCATTTCCATCAACTTTATCCCATGCAAAATCGTAGCGGTTGTCATATTGCGGGTAGTTGTTGGCGCCTGTCTGGCCAAGCTCTTCTCCGTAATAGATGACAGGCTGACCTTTTGCAGTTGCCTGCAGAGAGGCTGCAACCTTCATTTTGCCTGTGTCACCGCCAAGTGAATGCAGAAAACCATCCTCGTCATGGCTGCTTAAAAACTGGCCAAGAGTGGCAGTGTTGTCTACTTTGGCATTCCGGGCAGCAAGGGCATCATTGGCAGCCTTCAGCTTTCCATTTACAAAATTGCGGGCTGTTTCTTTGAAGCCAAAATCAAGAAGGGAATCCATCATCCCGGAATCAAGGTAGCCAAGGTCATTATCAGCAGCCGCACCCCATGCTTCCCCGATCATTTTGAATTCCGGCATCTTTTCGGTGAGCGCATTTTTAAAGCTCATCCAGGTGGCGTCCTCCACGTGCTTGACAGTATCAACACGGAAGTAGTCAATTGTGTTGCCGTTTGCAGTTGTTGCTTTCTCAATCCAGTCTGTCTGCCAGTCGATGATCTGCTTGCGGACTGCAGGATCTTCTGTTTTGATATCAGGCAGGCTGGACAGCTCGCCAACCACTTCATCGGTGCCCACATTGCCCTGGCGGACGATATCCTTGAAGCGGCTGCGGTCTTCATCATCCGGGTAGCCTGGCGGAGGGTTCTCCTTATCAGCATCCAGCTCTTTAAGTCCGTATCCAGTATGGTTCAATACAACATCCACCATGATTTTAATGCCGCGCTCATGGGCTTCGTCGATGAGTGTATGGAAGTCCTCCATCGTGCCGAAATGAGGATTCAGCTTGCTGAAATTTTCCGCCCAGTAGCCGTGGTAGGCATAATACGGTTCGCCATCAGCCTCACCATTGCGGACATCATATTGGATATTTTCCACGACCGGAGAGATCCAGATCGTATTGACGCCAAGCTTATCAAGGTAGTCCAGCTTTTCTGTTACCCCTTTGAAATCCCCGCCCTGATAGGCGCCGCGGGAATCGTCATAATTCAGTCCGTATGGATCATTATTGGAGGAATTGCCGTCAAAGAAACGGTCTGTCAGCATAAAGTAGATGACAGATTCATCCCAGTCAAAATCACCTTCGCCGGCAGATTGGCGTGTTTTGATTTCGATTTCGGCATTTCCGCTATATTCATTGCCATAAGAATCTACTGCTGTAATGGGAATATTTTTCACACCGGCCGTTGTGCTGTCATCTGCAGCAATGGTGACTTTGCCGAGTGAAGGGTCGATTTCCAGCTGATCAGGACCGCCCAAAGAGGAAGTGTCAGCAAGAATTTTAGTAATCTTCACCTCATCAGTCAGGCCTGCTATATCCACACTCAGAACAGCATTTTGGCTGTAGTCGATAGCTGCCGGCCTGGTTATAGCAGATACAGTCAAGTCAGCCTGCTGAAAGTCGATGGCAGAGACACCGTCCTTGGTGTTGTAAGGATCTGTGACCTCTGTTGTCTCTCCTCCTTCGGTTACAAGAAATGAGTATT
The DNA here is from genome assembly GCF_031844465.1 of Bacillus sp. AG4(2022). Lineage (NCBI taxonomy): Bacteria > Bacillati > Bacillota > Bacilli > Caryophanales > Bacillaceae > Bacillus > Bacillus sp. AG4(2022). Next base: position 33,673 of record NZ_JAUZVH010000016.1, on the reverse strand, counting down.
CATGCCTTCCGTTCGGGATATTCTCGTATGTAAGCATGAATCGCTCGTTTTCAGGCTCATATTGCATCTCTTTTGTTTCACCGTTGAACTTGAGTTCTACTTTTTCAATAGAATCCATACTGTCATTGGCAAAAAGCTCTTTATCACGGTAATAGAAAGTGGCATTGCCCTTATTAATGACTGGCGCTGAACCATCCGGGACAATCCGGATCTTTTCCACACCGCTCGTGATGTATGCTTTTGTCAAACTGTCATTTTTGTTCACAGGAATGAAGCGGTCTCCAAATTCCTTTTGTGCTGTATTCCAGTCCTCTGTGCTGCGGAGCACAAAGCCGAACTGCTTCGTTTCTGGGGCAACAGCAATATTGACGGTCGCCGTCCCGTTTTCATAGGATTCAAAATTGATCTGGTCATCCTTCACGCCTGTGTTCCAAGCCCAAATATTCCAGCCGTCATATGTCTTGTCATCGCGGATATAAGTAAAACGGACCTGCCGGTCAGAGGTTTCTGCTGCTTCTGGGGTGTCGGATGCTTCTGTTTCTGCTGCAGCTGCCGATCGTGCCGGCATAAATGGCAGCCACAGGCTCAATAGCATGATTGCCGACAGGAAGATGGATAGCTGGCGTCGGTTTTTTTGCATGAATTGCTTTCCTCCTTTTGGTTGGTTGGATAGGATTAACTTTGTTCGGGGGAGCCTCCTTTCTGTCGGAGATAGCCCTGCAGCGCGGGTTGCGAAAGCGTTTGCACAAATTTGCACAACTAAATGACTGTAACCGTTTGCAAAATATAGGATGAAATGACTACAAATGTGCGTGATATGAAAAGACAGCTTGTGCAACCGCTTGCAGTTCGTAAGCAAATTTTACAATAATTTTCAGAAAACGGCAACAGCAAAGTGAGCAGGGGGGCGGTTTAGGCCAGGGGGTCAGACCCCTTAGCCCATTAACGCAAATAAAAAAGGAACAAGGGGGCTGTCCCCTCATCCCTTCTACTGCCTTCTCAATTGAAATAAGTATGCTGCAGATACGACGATTTGTGGACCGGGGGGTCAGACCCCTTGGCCCATTAACATAAATAAAAAGGAACAAGGGGGCTGTCCCCTCATTCCTTCTACTGCCTTCTCAATTGAAATAAGTATGCTGCAGATACGACGCTTTGTGGGCCGGGGGGTCAGACCCCTTGGCCCATTAACGCAAATAAAAAAGGAACAAGGGGGCTGTCCCCTCATCCCTTCTACTGCCTTCTCAATTGAAATAAGTATGCTGCAGATACGACGCTTTGTGGGCCGGGGGGTCAGACCCCTTGGCCCATTAACGTAAATAAAAAGGAACAAGGGGCTGTCCCCTCATCCCGTCTACTGCCTTCTCAATTGAAATAAGTATGCCGCAGATACGACGCTTTGCAGCAGGAAGATCAGCAGTACATAGAAGATAAAATAATCCTGATGCATGATTTTAGTAATTGCTGAGAGGAAGAATCCCAGCATGACACCGGCGGTCAGGAGCTTGTAGGATAGGGACATGACCTTCAGCTGGATCACCTGCCCCCTCTCATCCTTAGATTCACTGTCTTTCTCAAACCTGGCCTTATAGGCCTCCGACAAAATGACACAGACAACAAGTACGACAATCGAAGCATTGAGCATTGAAAACATCTTACTCCTCCTTGTAATCAAAAACATCCATGATTGGTTTGTCTACTACCTTTGCAATCTTAATGGCCAAAATCAGAGAGGGATTGTATCTGTTTTTTTCAATGGAAAGGATTGTCTGCCGGCTGACCCCGACTGCATCTGCCAGCTCCTGCTGCGTCATTTTCTTTTCCGCTCTGTACACAGAGATTTTATTATCAAGCATTTTCATCCGCCCTTCAGGTAAGCCATTGAGTGAATTGTAATATATTCCTTACATAGTGTAAAGTATTTTTTACAAAAAGTAAGGAATTAATTACATATATAGATTCATAGTCATGCTTAATCTGAGAACGGGTGACAATGGGCATGATCTTTCTATACACCTGATAGGACGAACTATTCAATTATTTCGAAATGCTAAATATTCGACACTCTTCATTTCATTCCTACAAAACTAGACCTGTGCTTTATTTATATTTCGACAAGGTGACGGCGGCTTGTCGATTTACAATAGTCTTTGTAAGAAAAGCGAAGGAGAGTGACAGGATGAAGGTAAACAAATGGATTGCAGGACTAAGTACAGCAGTGGTTTTATGTGCGGGGGCTGGAGGCACAGCTATTGCGGCCCAATCTTCTGACAGCGGCAAAGTAGGACAGTATGAGGCCAGCTCTGTGGCTGGATTTACTGACTATGCCGAAATGGTAAACAAGCTCCAGCAGATTGAGAAGAGCAGCCAGGGCAAAGTGTCGTTATCGGTTGTCGGCCAATCCAATCAGGGACGGGACATTTACCAGGCACGAGTTGGTACAGGGGAAAAAGTGGTACTGATTGAAAGCGAAATTCACGGCAATGAAAAGACGGGCACAGAGGCACTGTTAAAAATCCTTCAGCATCTTGGATCCAGCAATTCACCGGAAGCGAGGCAGATCCGTGAAAATGTCACTTTAGTGGTGCTGCCAAAAATCAACCCTGACGCTTCTGAGCTTGACCGCCGCGGAAATGATATGTCCTGGGAGGAAGCTGTGCAGGATTTCCCACAGCTTGCAGCAGCCGCAAAGCCAGCATGGAATTATTATGCCTCAGGCACAATCCAAGAGCGAAATTACACCGGACAGCCTGGGTTTGATGTGAACCGCGACTTCAACCCTGACTTGGATTACGTACCGCAGGCCGGAGATTTCCCTGGCAGGTCAAGCGAACCCGGCTGGTACATAACACCGGAATCCCAAACCGTAAGGGATGTGTATAAAGCATTAAAGGCCGAGTTTGGGAAGGTTGATGTCTTCGTTGATCTTCACCATCAAGGTGAATACTATGTAGAAGGAACCGACGACATCGTCACGATGTCCTTGTCAGGCGAGTTTGTGCCTGATCCAAATACATCTGCGGGAGCCAAATATGCGGAATATGCAGATCAATATAATGTTGAGTATTCAAAGCAGCTGAATCTAGCAGCTTATAATGCCCTTCAATCAATCGGCAGCTCGCCGTTCAATAACATCACCCTCTATCAGCAGAACCTGGACCTTCCAGGCACTGCATTGGGAAGCTTCGCCCTTAACGGAAGCGGCACGGTCCTATTCGAGGTCAGGGGCCAGTCCCATACGCTTGGACAAAAGAAAAAGGGACAGCTTGTGAAGGCTGTTGAAACCGGCTTGAATGCCATTATTAAAGGAGTAGCGGATGGCTCGGTGGACAATCTTGATGCGGATGATTACAGCGAGATTCCGAATACCGCTTATGAGCCAGGGCTGTAAAAGATAAAAAAAGCCTCCATCCTGGATCCCCGGCAGGATGGAGGTTTTAATTCTATTAGTTACAGTTATATGTCATTAAACGCTGCCCTACATAAATTTTGTTCGGATCTGAAATATTGTTCAGTGATGCCAGATAGGAAGCCGTCACCCCATACTTAGCTGCAATTTCAGATAGAGTGTCCCCTGACTTTACATAATAATAGACCGGGCCAAAGCAGCCTGGAGGGGCAGCTTCAGCGGTGGATGCGCTGATATTTCCGACTCCGCCCAGGATACCTAATGACATAGCAGACGCTAATACGATTTTCCCAAGTTTTTTCATAATATCTCCTCCTAAATAGTTTCGGGTCCTTCCCTTCAAAACTATCAGATATATTCCATACCAACAATGGTTTTAGAATTGGGAAAACCAGCTGATTTACAGCAGTTTAAAACTAGGCATAATGGCGTGTTTATTACTGGATATATCTAAATTCAAAAGAAATAAATTCTTTATTAAGCAAGTTGGACAAAGCTGAAGCTAACAGGCTGTTCTTTATCGCAAATCCTGCTTGGGAAAATAATAAAAAAAAGGATTTCTGCTGAAAAAAAGGAGACAAAGTACCTGCCCCCTTTTGACTCACATATCCTTAGAGCTGGCGTATGGATGTGCCTGACACCATCCATGGACATTCATGCACAAAGTGTCTTTTGGACCTGCCTGACACAGCTTTAAAACAGAGTTTAGGTCCTGTGAAAGCTGGCGCTGTCCTTATGTACATGCTTGCGGGTAAAATTTTTGATTACCAGGAAAAGAATAAGAGCAATAGCAATGCCTGCGCAGTCGACCCATACATCCAGCAGCCGGCCGCTGCGGGTAAAATAAAGCTGCAGAATCTCTGTTGCAAATGCATATAAGATAGAGAGGACAACGGCATATCTATAGGGAAGGATTTGCAGCAGCCCGCAAGCAAAAACAAAAAATGCAAGTGCATGCCCTGCCTTCTGAAAAGCAAAATTTCTGTCAGCATCTGATGGCCAAGGCAGCAGCAGCTCTTCAAATGCAGGGTTACCCTGCCATTCAAAATGAACTTCTCCTGATTCCTTTAAATCAGCAAAACTGCTCGAACAGGTACAAACGAATATAAAGACACTCATCATAACCACAAAGAGAATCCTCAAAATAGCGCACCGCCTTAGTTTCTTTAAGAACAGTCTCGGCCATGAGGAAATAAACTATACAGCGTAAATCCCCGTGTCAGGCACCGCTCATGGACAAATATAAGGAAAGTGTCTTTTCGCGGTGCCTGACACGGAATATCAAGAAGGGGCAGCCGCCGCTGCCCCCTCTCTTTAGATCATTTGCTAAAATTTATACTTTCTCTTTGCTCCCCCAGCAGAATAGAAGTCTGCCTTGGACTTGCCTGCGCAATGATCCTGCCGTTTCGGATAGAGTAAAGGACGGCTGCCTGTTTGCGGATGGCTTCGTATTCATTTTCAGCGTCAAGGACGATGAAGCTGGCCGGTTTTCCGGCTTCGATGCCGTAGCTGTCTTCGATGTGAAGTGTTTTGGCGCTGTTATCGGTAATCAAGTCAAAGGAACGGACTATTTCTTCATAGCCCATGAGCTGGGATACGTGGATGCCCATGTGGAGCACCTGAAGCATATTGCCTGTTCCGAGCGGATACCATGGATCAAAGATATCATCATGGCCGAAGCTCACATTCATTCCCGCTTCGAGAAGCTCCTTCACTCTTGTGATGCCTCTCCGTTTTGGATATGTATCAAAACGGCCTTGAAGATGGATATTCACAAGGGGGTTAGCCACAAAGTTTATTTCCGACATCTTCAGCAGCCTGAAGAGCTTGTAGGCATAAGCATCATTATAGGAGCCCATCGCCGTTGTATGGCTGGCCGTCACCTTGCTGCCGAACCCCCGCTCATATGCTTCCGCTGCTACCACCTCAACAAACCGTGATTGCTCATCATCGATTTCGTCGCAGTGAATGTCTACCAGGCGGTCATATTTTTCCGCAAGGTCAAATGCAATTTTCATAGAAGATACACCATATTCTCTCGTAAACTCAAAGTGCGGGATGCCGCCGACCACGTCTGCACCCATTTTCAGCGCTTCTTCCATCAGCTCTGCCCCGCTTGGATAAGATAGGATCCCCTCCTGCGGAAAAGCGACCAGCTGCAGATCAACATGGGAAGACATTTCTTCTTTTACTTCCAGGAGCGCCTTTAGCGCCGTCAGGGTTGGCTCCGTCACATCCACATGTGTGCGGACATGCTGGATTCCCTGTGCGATCTGCCATTTGAGCGCTTTTTTAGCCCGCTCCTTTACATCCTCATGTGTTAAAATTTCCTTGCGCTGTGCCCATCTCTGGATACCCTCAAACAGTGTGCCGCTCTGGTTCCATTCAGGCTCTCCTGCTGTCAGTGTTGTATCCAGATGAATATGCGGTTCAATGAAAGGAGCTGAAACTAGCGATCCTTTTACATCAAGCTCCTCACCTTGCCAGTCTAATACATCACCCTGCGACAATTCTATAATCTTTTCGTCTCTTACTGTTATATTCCAAAGCCCATCCTTACCTCTAAGCTTCGCATTTTTAATTAACATCATTTAGCTCACCTTTTCCATTTCTGTTATTGTGCCTGTGTTTGCCGTGAGAGCTGCAATCTTGGTGATGACAACGAATGTGATCGCCGCTCCAAGCAATGCATTGACCGGAGGAATCCCCGGAATGAAGTTCGCAGCAAGCACGCCCGCACCCCATGCGATCATGGCCGGCCAGTTGACAGCTTTGAATGTCATTTGCTCAAATTTCTTATACTTGCCTTTGTTGATGATAAAATAGTCCGCCAGAATGATGGCTCCCACCGGCGGCAGAGCAGCCCCGAGGATTGTCAGCCATCCGACAAAGTTATTGTAAAGCCACATCGCCAGGATCGTTCCGACGATTCCGTTAAAAATGACAACCTTGCTTTTTGAGATTTTCGTGATGCTTGAGAAGCCTAAGCCGGATGCATACAGCGCATTATCATTGGTTGTCCAGATATTAAGCCCAAGCACCAGAATGGCCGGGAGAATTAACTTTTGAATGAACATTACTTCAGAAATATCCGATTGGCCAGTCGCGATTGCGCCGATAGCACCGAAGATGAACATGAGTGAATTTCCGATAAAGAAGGCAATTACAGTCGTAATGACTGCTGACCGCTTTGTGTGGGCGAAGCGGGCAAAGTCGGGCGTCAATGTACCCGCACTGATAAAAGAACCCACACAGATCGTCAATGCCGCAGCAAGCCCGATCGCTTCTGCTGGCTGATACTGCATAAGGCCGTCAAGCCCTCCGACCGTTTCCGTTGCCTTGAACACTGAAAAGCTGCCAAGGATGGTGATGAGCGGGACCGCGATAAAGCTCAAGGTCGCCAGTGCCTTCATTCCAAAAAACGCTGTCGCCGTCATCAGGATGCCTGCAATCGCAATCAGCAGATAGGCATCAAGCCCTGTCACCTTCTGGACAGGAAGGGCAAACATTGCCACACCGACGCCGAACCAGCCAACTTGTGTAGCAGCCAATAAGAATGAAGAAAGATATGAACCTTTTTCACCGAATGCATAGCGCGTCAGCAGATGTGTCGATAACCCGGTCTTGGCCGCGATATAAGCGAGCGCTCCAGTATAAGCGCCAAGAATCAGGTTCCCTGCCAGCACGATTCCGATAAACTGCATAAAAGTCAGCCCTGAGCCAAGCGTCCCGCCTGACCACATGCTCGCTGAGAAAAACGTCAGTCCCAGCATTACCACAAGCATTCTCCAGAATCCGCTGCGATTTTTCTGCGGAACCGCACTCAGTGAAAAATCCAAATCTACTTTTTTCATTTCCATTCCTCCTATAAGTTTCAATAGTGTTGAAACTGGTACCGAAGGAGCCTTCGATGGATAAGAAGCTGGAACGAAAAAAGGCTTCTCGCCGTTTCCGACAAGAAGCCTTTTTCCTCATGAAAAACCAGCGGGCAGGATACACCTCACCCAATGATTCTCATAATTTCCGCTGTCCTTGCCAGCCTCACGGGACTGAATTAAAGGTACCAGTATTTAATTGGTTATTATTATTGCAGAAAAATAGGGGGATGTCAAATAGGTGGGGTAGCGGTAAGAGGTGAGGTTATAAGATATTGTGGGTTCTTTTAGGAAAAATTGGCGTCAGCTCTGCAGAAGGAGGCTGAATCGGGAGAGAATGTCCTGCGAAATCGTATTGGAGTGCCGGTATAGCATGAAAAAAATGCCCTCCTACTGTATGTAAAAGGGAAATTTTCCTTAGTAGAGCTCCTAAACGTATATGATCCAACATAAATTTTCTATTAATCTACCTAAATTCTTAATTATTCTACCTATTTTTCCAATGATTCTACACAAAATCAGCGTTATTCTACATAAAATACATTTACTGGAAACAGACGCACCCTAACTCCGCCAAAAACGCCTTCATTTCGCGAACCAAAGCAATATCAGTTAAAGACAGACAAAGAACCTGCTCCCATAACCCACGTCCGCGCCATCAGCATATCCCCAGCCGAAGTCATATGCACCCCATCTGTCGTCAGTTTAAGACTTCCCCCTGATTCAAGGTACTGGATAAATGCCTTATGCTCCGTAACAACCGCTGCCTTGAACTGCTCAGCCAGTTCATGCACTGCCTCAACATATGGAATAAGCAGTCGGTTTCCTTCCGACTGGATATCCTCCTCAATTACAGTCGGCTCCATGAGGACAATTTTAGCTTCAGTCTCCTCCTTCACCTGTGTCAGCAGATCCTGATATACCTCCTTGAACCTGCCAGGATCAATCTGCACAATCCCCGGACTGTCCAGCTGCCGCCATACATCGTTAATGCCAATCGAAATGGAAACAAGATCCGGCTGAATATCAATGACATCCGCCTTCCAGCGGTCGGCAAGGTCAGTAACGCGGTTGCCGCCGACACCTCTGTTGATAAACTCAAGCGCCTTTTCAGGAAATGCCGTCATATAATAGTCACGCAGATTCCTTACATAACCGAATCCAATCTGTTCAGGATCCTCTCTTCTGCCGTGATCTGTAATGCTGTCGCCGATAAATAAGATTTTTTTTGCCGCCATATGCTTCACCTCTTTAGTTTGATTCTATATATATTAGATAATCTCCCTGGGGATTCCTGCTGGTGAGATAAGGTTGCAGACTGCATGATGTATTGTTCCGCTGATTGTCTGGGAAAAATGAGAACGCGAAGTCATTATATGGCTGAGAATTGGACTGCCTCTCAGCAGAAAGCTGTGTTAATAGGCAGAATTGTCATGCTGATGAGTATTAAAAGTTGAAATATAGCATAAAAAATGCCCCTCTATCATGTGCTGAAGGGGCATTTCTCATTAATTAAAATGCATTCATATAGGATTCTACCTGTATCCAGTGCGATTCTACCGACTTTAGCTGTTATTCTACCAACTCTTCTGGTTATTCTACCGACTTCCCGACTTATTCTACCAACTTCTCTAACCACACCATAAAATCACATTTATTACCAAAACTCCGCACCAATCCCGATATATAGCACTACTTAGCACCCCGCCCTATCCTATCAGCGACTGATAATACTCATACCCTTCTTTATCCGTAAACCCTTCATGCACCACTTTGCTCACAGCCTGCACCATTTCCTCCGGATGCTGGGACTGGAAGATGTTTCGGCCCATATCGACGCCGGCTGCTCCTCCCTGGATGGAGTTGTAGGCAAGGGTGAGTGCCTCTTTTTCCGGAATTTTTTTACCGCCGGCGACCACCAATGGAACCGGGCAGGCGGATGCTACTTTTTCAAAGTCATCGCAATAATAGGTTTTGACGATCTGGACACCGAATTCTGCCAGCATCCTGGTAGCGAGCAGGAAGAACTCGGTAGTACGCGCCATTTCTTTGCCGACTGCAACGACACCCAAAGTCGGGATTGAGTATCTCAAGCCAAGATTAACAGCTTTGTTCAGCTCTTCAATCGTCTCTTTTTGACCATCTGCGCCAATAAAGGTCTGAATCGCAATGGCGCTGGCATTCATCCGGACAGCATCCTCGATATCGACCACCATGGATTCATGGCTCAGATCATTTTGCAGAATTGATGATCCTGATGAAGCCCGGAGCGCAATCGCCTTATTGAATGAAGGCGGCACGCTGCTCCTGATCGCCCCCCTCGTTCCCATCAGGCAGTCAACATATTTCTCAAGCCTTGGGACGAGGAGATCGATTCGCTCGAGTCCTGATGTCGGCCCCATAAAATAGCCGTGGTCAAATGCGAGCATAATGGTCTTTCCGGTCTTCGGGTTGAAGATCCTCGACAGCCGGTCCTTCATGCCCCAATCATAATTAGCGGCCCCTTTTACATGGAAGCCCTCACCGCCCGCAAATGGTACATCCTCAAAAAAATTCTTCGCCGCTTTATTGCCGATATTGTCTGCCATTCTCCGCAACTCCCCCTAATTAAAAGTCATAATCACCTGTATTTTCTTTCGTGAAGACGATCCGCTCCGGCAGCACGATGATTCCGGAATCGTCCGCTTCATAGTCATAGCCCTGGATGCTGTTCGGTTCAACTGTCACTTCGCCAAGATCCGGAACCTCGAGCTTGTCGCCAACCTTCAAATCATTGCCCTGTGCCAGGTGGTAAGCAATATAAACAGCAAGCGCTCCCTGATCCTGGACATCCCATAAGCCATGATTCAAGATAGTGCCGTTCTCCAGGAATGGCCTCATGGAATTCGGTGACGCAAACCCTGTGATCGCAACATCCTTCGCTGTCAGCCCTTTATTCTCCGCTGCCTGTGCCATTGCTGGAAGAGCAGTGGAATCCGGGCAGATGATCGCATCAATATCTGGATAGGAATCAAGAATGCTTTCCCCTACCTGCAGGGATTTCTGCTCATTTCCCTCTCCGAATTGCCTTGTGACAATTTCCCACTTCGGATATTTCTCTTTTATATACTGATCAGCATATTCCACCCAGGAGTTCTGGTCAGGAACAGTCGGGCTTGAATAGAACCAGGCGACCTGCTGGGCTTCGTCCGGATTTTCAAGCTGGCCGGCGACCATATCGACGAGCATCGCACCGAGGATTTCCGGTGTTCCCTGATTCACATAAACAGAACGGTATTCCGGATCAACGTCCGAATCCCAAGTGACTACCTTGATGCCGGCATCCAGCGCTTTTTTCAGCGCCTGGTTCAGACCGTCTGAAGAAACAGAAGAAATGGCAATGGCATCTGCCCCGCTGCTTACGGCGCTGTTGATGATCTGGACCTGATTGGCCACTGTCCCTTCCGGCGCCCCGTCATACTTGACCTTGAATCCTTCTTTCTCCGCCATAGCCTGGGCCCCGTTATTACCTGATTCAAAAAATGCATTCCCAGTCATTTTCGGGATAAAGACTACTTCAATGTCATCAGCTTTTTTCCCGCCGGAACTGCCGCCGGAGTCTTTCTCCCCGCTGCAGCCTGCCAGCAGAAGCGAAGCCATGGCCATACCAAGGAACAGCTTATAAGGCTTAAATCTCATCTCAATCGACCCCCATTTTTTTAGGTGCAAGAATCCTTTTCACCGAAAGCTTGAAATCAGATGACAGTCCAAGGAATGCGACAGAAATAATCAGAAGCAGGCCGGTCGCAAGGCCAATATACTGTGTGGAAACGCCGCCCATCTGCAGGCCGAGCTGCAGCAGGCCGACGATGATGCTGGCAAGCGCAGTGCCGATAACACCTCCTTTGCCTCCCGTGATCAAGGTGCCCCCAAGCACAACGGCAGTCAGGATCGGCATCAAATATTCAGAGCCGAAGTCCGCCCGGGCACTGCCCAGGTAGGAAGTCAGCATCACCCCTGCCACACCTGCGCTCAATCCAGATAGCACATAGGTGCTGGCGATGATTTTTCTAGTATCAATGCCGGCGTATTCTGCCGCATTCTGGTTGATGCCGGTTAGATATATATACCTTCCGTATTTCGTTAAATGCAGAAGGACATATGCGATGAAAAACATGATAAGAAAGAGGAGAACAGAGTTCGGGATGCCCATCACTTCCCCATAGGCCAGGCTGCTGAAGGCCTCCGGAAAACCTGATATCCCTTCATACGTACTCACTCCTGACTGGCCGACGATGACAATGGATATGCCGCTGTAGAGCAGCATCGCTCCAAGGGTGATCACCATTGCCTGGACTCGCCCGTAAGCGATCAATATTCCATTCAAGAGCCCGCAAAGCCCGCCTGCCGCTATCGCTAAAATGACCGACAGCCAAATATTGAGCCCTGCCACCTGCGATAGAATCCCCGCAAGGATTGAGGTCAGCCCAATGATTGATCCGCCGGATATATCGATCCCCCCTGTGATGATGACAAAGGTGACGAAGAAGGCAACGAGGGCAATGCCGATAAAATCATTAAAACTTCCCAGCAGGATGGAGATATTCCAGAACCTCGGATTGATTAGGCCGAAAACGAGTATTTCCACCAGTAAAATAAACAGCAGCATCCGGTTCCATTTAGGAATCTTCCGAATCACTTATATTTGCACCTCCTTCTGAAGGATCCGCGCATTCAGCCTTTCCTTTTTCGCCTTTTTCATCGCTTTCCTGGTCAGCAGGGTGTCGATGACCACAATAAGTATTAAAAGAGATCCAGATATGGCCGCATTCCAGAAAGCAGGAACCTTCATGAACACAAGTGCCGAATTGATTGAGGTCATAATGATGGCACCGATCCCCGCTCCTATGACAGACCCGATCCCGCCGCTGAGAGAAACCCCGCCGAGAACAGCGCCCGCAATGACGGTCATTTCAATGCCGGCTCCCGCAGTGGTTGAGATAAAGCCAATCTGGCTCGCGAAAATCAGGCCGGCAATAGATGCGGAAATGCCGGAGACAACAAAGGCATAAGTTTTATAGCGATGCACTGGAATCCCGAGCAATACCGCTCCCTCTTCGTTATCGCCGATTGCGGCAAAATACCTTCCCTTATTGCTTTTTGAAAGATAAAAATGTACAAGGATCACCGCTGCAATCACCATCAGGGAGAGAATATTCATACCAGCCAGACTGAACTTGGAAAGACCCTTAAAGCCTGCCGGCAGATTCTCCACCCATTTCCCATCTGCATAGATCACATGGAGAACCCGCGTGATTTCAAGCATTCCCAGGGTCATAATAAAAGAAGAGATCTTCAGCCTCGTCACTCCCAGTCCATTGATGAGCCCGATGGCCGCGCCTATGAAAAGGGCTGCCGCTGCTGCCGTAAAAAGGCTGCCGCCGCTTTTCAGAATGGTGCCCGCCGCCGCAGCGCTAAGCCCCATGATCCCCCCTATCGAGATATCAATATTTCCTGTCAGCAGCACAAATGTCATGCCCACAGCCAGGACAATATAAAGAAGGCTGCTTTTCACAGAGGCCTGTATGTTTGCCAAAGTGAGAAAGTCGCTGTTTACGAGGCCGACAAGCGCAAACAGCATAATTAAGAATATTAAAGTCCTGAATTCCCGCCGTGACGCCGCCCATTTCAACGCAGACATCTACATCACATCCTTCATAACGTTCCAAAAGCAGATTTCATTACATTGGCAGCATTGATTTCATCAAATACGAGGCATACATGGCAGGTCCCCTGGTAGATGGTGTAGATTCTGTCGCTGAGCCTCTCAATCTCCTCCAGATCGGAAGAAATCAGCAGAATGGAATAGCCCTTTTCCTTTAAGTCGGCTATGATGCTGTAAATATCGCCCCTGGCACCGGCATCAATTCCCCTTGTCGGTTCGTCCATGATGATCACTTGCGGGTTCCCGGCAAGGATCCTTGAGATGACAACTTTCTGCTGGTTTCCGCCTGACAGGGATTTGATTTCATCCTCCTGGCTGCTGACCTTAATCCTCAGCCGGCCGACATACTCGTCTGCAATGCTGCTTTCCTTCTTCCGGCTGCTGAAGAAGCCCTGCCGCCTGAGTATTTGGGCCGTCAGATTATTCCTTACCGAGCTGATAGAGAATATCCCATTAAGAAACCTGTCCTCTGGTATATAAGCCAGGCCATTTTCAATTGTTTGGCGGACAGGCAGATTCGTAATATCCTTCCCTGCCAGGAAGACCTTCCCGCTCTTCACTTTGCCTATGCCATAGATGGCCTCACCGATTTCCGTCCGGCCGGCTCCAACCAGCCCCGCCACTCCAACTACCTCACCTTTAAAAACCTGGATGCTGATATCCCTGAAGCCATCCCCGCTGATATTTCTCACATCAAGGACCGGCTCCTCATCAGCACGCTCCCTCTGCCTTTTTTCAAAAACATCCTTACCGCTTTCCTGGCTTTCTTCCGGCAGCAGCCCTCTTATGAGCATCTCCTTCGTAAATTCATCGATTCTCCCTTTAAGCGTTATCCTGCCGTCACGGAGAATCACTGCATGGGTCGAGATTTGAAAAACCTCATCAAGCCTGTGGGTAATATAAAAAATGGCTACACCCGATTCTTTCAGCCTCTCAATCAATTGAAACAATGCTTCCGTTTCAGCAAAGGTCAGTGCAGAAGTAGGTTCATCAAGTATCAGGACCTTTGCCTCCCTGAGAAGCCCTTTAATGATTTCGAGCTGCTGCTGCTCCGCTATTGATAAGGAAGCGGCCAGCCTTCCAAGCTCAAGATTCCAGTCAAGCTGGCGAATGAGCTCAGCAGCCCTTGCCTTCACTTCAGCCTTATCCCTGGCAAAGCCGATCGTCAAATTCTGTTCCACTGTCATATTGGGAAAAAGCAAAGGCTCCTGCGGCACAAGATAGATCCCTTTTTCATGGGCAATGGCGGAATGATAATGGCCGATTTCCTCTCCGCCAATCTCAAGGGTCCCTGAATCTGCCTTGTGCACGCCGGTCAGAATCTTCATTAGTGTGCTTTTTCCAGCCCCATTGCCGCCAATGATCGAAATCACTTCTGATTCACTTATTTCAAGTGAAACCCCCTTCAGGACCTTATTCTGCTGAAAGGATTTATGGACGTCCGCAAGCCGGATAAGGCACGGAAGCTCTCCCATCTGCATCCCTCCTTCTACATACCTACTTGTTTGAAAACGCTTACTTGTTACATTTTATTCACGGCAAATCATTTTATTAATTTTTGTTTGAAGAAAATATGAATTTATTATTTTTCTTCTGAAGTTCTAACCGGCCATGGCCCCCTGACGCAGTGGCATCCCTTTGCCCCTGCCATTTTTTCGTATCAGACGGCATGGAGCCACTTTACTGTCATATTTTCTTTTTCCCTGAACATATGTTTAACTGTAAAGATTTTGTTTACATTCCAACAGAAGATGAGTGATGACAATGTCCTATGAAAATGATCTGATTACAAAGATTGCCTGGAAGTACTATATTGAGGGGCTGACGCAAAATGAGATTTCTGAATCTCTGAACCTTTCAAGGATGAAGGTGATCAAATACCTCGAAAAAGCAAAGGCCAATCATGTGATCCAATTCAGGATCGATCTGGAGAAGATCAATTATCAGGAGCTTCAACAAGAGATAAAAGAAAAGTACCAGCTGAAGGATATCTATATTGTCCCGGCCGCCAATGATGCGGAAAGCGAGAATTTCACGCTGGCCGCGGCGCAGTATATTGAAGACAGGATTACCGGTGATACGCTGATCAGCATCGGCTACGGGGAAGCCGTCTCCAAGACGCTGGGGCATTTACGCATATCCACAAAATATAATGTGACTTTCGTATCTTTATCTGGCGGTGTGAAGTTTTATATGCCGACAGCAATTGATACACGTTCTGATTACTATACCAATCCCAATTACAAGCACTACATTATCCCATCTCCATTAATGGTCTCCTCCGAAAAACTGGCAAAGGAGATGCTTGCGGAAAAGCCGATCAGGAATGTGCTCGAAATGATCCCGCATTCCAATATGACGATCATGGGCATCGGCGCTCTTAATGACAAAGCCACCATTGTAAAAGAAGGTTATTTGAATTCTATGGACATTGACATCATAAAAACCCAGGGTGCTGCCGGCGATATGCTGAGCCAGTTCTACGATATTAACGGCGATCTCATTGATTTAGATCTTCATAAACAGCTGATCAGCAGTGAAATCGGCATCCTGAAGTCACTCAATCACGTGGTGGCCGTTGCCGGGGGCGCTCATAAAAGGGAAGCGATCATCGGCGCCCTAAAGGGAGGATATATTGATGTTCTGATTACTGACGAAGCAGCAGCAAGAGGCTTAGTGGAGTGAACCGGCCTTGGCCGGATTAGATCAGGGGAAGGATGACTGTGAATGGATCAATATTTAATGGCGATTGATGCAGGGACCGGGAGCGCCCGGGTCATTCTCTTTGATATAAAGGGAAACGAGGTCTGCACCTCACAGGCAGAATGGAAGCATTTAGAGGATGAAAGATATCCCGGGTCAATGGATTTCGATGTGGAGAAGAACCTGAATATCATAATTGGATTAATTAAGGAGACCATTGGAAAAAGCGGCGTAAACCCTGATGCGATTGTCTCTGTCTCGACAACCAGCATGCGGGAAGCCATCGTCCTCTATGATGAAAACGGCCGGGAGCTTTGGGCCTGCGCCAATGTCGACTCCCGCTCGGAAAACGAGACAGCCAAACTAAACAGCGGGGACAGCTCCCTGGAGGCTGAGATGTACAGCATCTCCGGCCAGACCTTTTCTTTAGGCGCCATTCCCCGCCTTCTTTGGGTCAAAAATAATCTGCCTGACATCTATCAGCAAACAAAATATGTGACCATGCTGAATGACTGGATTATCTACCATCTAAGCGGCATCCTCTCTGTTGAGCCTTCCAATGGATGCACGACCGGACTATTCAGCCTGGCGAACCGAAGCTGGGAAGCTGAGATTGGCAGGAAAGCCGATTTGAGAGATGATATTTTCCCAGCCGTATTTGAAAGCGGAACAGCAGTTGGTAAGATCACCTCTAAAATGAATGCGCTTACAGGTCTAAGCACAGAAACACTGGTTGTAGCTGGAGGGGGAGATGCCCAGCTTGCCTGCATCGGAGCCGGAATCATCAATGAAGGAGACGCCGCGGTAATTGGCGGGAGCTTCTGGCAATATGAATATACAACCAAAAAGCTGCAGATGGATCCCGAATGCAGGGTCAGGATCAACTGCCATAGCATTCCTGATACATGGCAGTATGAAGCCATCGCCTTCTTCCCCGGCCTTGTGATGAAATGGTTCAGGGACAGCTTCTGTGATCTGGAAAAATATCTGGAGAACGAAACGAATGAAAGCATCTATGAACAGATGGAGAGAAAAGCACTGCATGTTCCGGCCGGCAGCAACGGCCTGCTCTGCACCTTCTCAGATACCATGAATTATATTTCCTGGAAGCATGCTGCTCCCGGCTTCCTTAACTTCAGGCTCGACAGCGGCAGATTCAATAAGGCCGCCTTTTACCGGGCGATCATGGAGAATGCCGCCTTCGTTACAAAAGGAAATATGGAGCTGATCAGCGGAATAACCGGCTCTTCCCCTGACTCTATTGTATTTGCAGGCGGTGCCTCCAAAAGCCCATTATGGTGCCAGATCGTATCTGACGTCCTCAATAAGCCGGTCAAAATTCCGGTGGTACGAGAATCCACTGCCCTTGGTGCCGCCATCTGTGCAGGGGTAGGAGCAAATATATACAGCAGCTTCGATGATGCAATTGAGAAGGTCGTGGCATTTGAAAAAACCTATTATCCTAACAAAGAAAATCCCGCAGTCTATGAAAAGCTGTACCAAAAGTGGAAATCTATTTATAAAAATCAGCTGGAATTGGCAGACCAGGGACTCACCGACCACATGTGGATCGCCCCGGGATTAAAAGAGAGCGGAGTGTGATGAGAGATGAGCATCATCAATGAAAACGAGGAAGCATACCGTTTCGGGGACAGCGGACCGAAATATCTCCTGAGGGGGCCGCGGATGAACTTTGGCCTGGTCGTGCTTCAGCCCGGCCAGGACTTCCCTGCCCACTACCATGAAATCATGGAAGAAAACTTCTTCGTCCTCGAGGGCGAGCTCGAAATCCATATCGACGGCGAGATCTTCAGCTGCCGGGAAGGCGACTTCATCCATGTTGAGCCGAATAAAGTACATTATTTGGTGAATAAAGGAAAGGAAGTTTTTAAAGGGGCGTTTATGCTGGCTCCGTATCAGATTAAGGATAAGGTGGATGTGGATTATAGGCCATAACCGCACGCAGGGACAGGGTTTCTGTCCCTGTTTTTTTGTTTATTGAGAATACGGGCATTTAGGGCCTTTCATCCAATAAAACTGTATCTTTTTCCCACCCGTTACGTCTAATGAAAAAAGGAGGGAATCTGATGAAGCGTATTTCGGCTATTGTGTGTTTCTCCCTGCTTCTCCTTTCCGGATGCCAGGAAAGCGGTCAAAGCGGGACGGCGTCAGGCAGCAGTCCCAAAGAGTTGGACGAACAATCTCAGCTTGTGGAGGATGCGCCCCGTTTTGTTGGTGAATTCCAGGAGAATATACTTGATAAGTACACCAATAAGGTAAGAAACCTGCAAAACGGGACCGGTACTTATGATTACTTTATACAGGACCATTTTTATGGTGATGGAAACCCAGTGCCTGTGCAGGCTGGAGGAACATTTAAAGGATTTACCGTTCCATTGGAACCGGGACAAAAGTTGATTGTTGAGTTAGGCAAGTGGGATAAGTTTGGACGAAACACAGAAAAAATTGATTCACGGACTACTGCAGACGGCGGAGATACAGCAGTAAGCATTCCACAGCAGGCAAGCACTATTTATTATTACCGGCTGGCTGTCATGGATGCGAGCGGGACGATCTTAAAGGAAAACTATTTTCCTTTGTACACTCCCTCAGATGAGAATCATATGATTGCCACAGCATCCAAATCTGTATACAAAACAGGGGAAACAGCAAGCATTTATTATGAAAACTGGGCGATGCATGGAATGGAAACCGGGTCAGCTTATGGGATTTATAAGCAAACATCTGATGGATGGAAACTATTTAATAAAGATATGGCTTTTACAAGTATCCTTATTACTATGCTGCCTTCAAGCATAAAAACAGAGCATATCAACCTTGCCGGTCTTGAAGAAGGGAATTATAAGGTTTTAAAAAGCTTCAGCAGGGAAGGAGAAACTGGTAATAGCAATGTAACCTTGGGAGTCGAGTTTAAGATCAAGGGAGGATGAAAAAGTTGAAGAAATTGCTGGTGTTGGCTGTTTTAATGTTTTCTTGTTTCTTTTCTTTCACTCAAAATACAGATGCATCCGGTTCGTTTAAGGATATTGAAAATCACTGGGCGAAAGAAGAGATGGAGTATTTGATTGGCAAAGGCGTGATCGGCGGGTATGCCGACGGCACCTTCAAGCCTAATGAATTTATCACCCGCGCACAAGCTGCCATTATGATCGGCCGCTCCAAAGAGCTGCCCGGAGAACCTGTGGATACCAAATTCAAGGATGTAAAAGCAAGTGTAGCCGGTTCAGGCTATATTCACGCTTTAACCGAAAGGGATATCATTGTCGGTTACCCGGATGGAACCTACCGGCCGCACCAGGCGGTTACTCGCGGGGATGCTAGCATCCACATTGACAGATCAAGCAGATTTGAAAATAAAACTGGCATAAAAAACCCTTTCAACGATGTTTCACTTGAAATGATGGCATACCCGCACATCATGAACCTGAACGGAAATGGAATCGCAGGCGGTTTTGCTGACGGCACCTTCCGTCCTAACCAGCCTATAACACGTGCGGAGTTCTCGGTGTTTATGGCGCGTGCTATTCAGTATGGCAGATAATATCATACCTCCCTGTGTAAAATTAAAACTCCTCCAAATCTGGTCATTTGGCTTAAGAGCCGGCTGATCAGCTAATTGGAGGAGTTTTTAGGTCTGCAATAACTTTATTTTAAATGATGCAAAGTGCCTGTCCTTCTAATCCTATTTCTTCAGTCTGTGCAGGAATAGGGCAAATTCACCGCGGGTTATGGATTGGCTGGTTCCGAATTGTTCTTTGGTTTTTCCTTGGGTTATATTATTTTCGATAAGAGCAGCTACAGGCTTTGTATAGCGGCCAGATACATCTTTGAATGGTATGCTGCTTTTTCCTGACTCCATTTTATAGGCTTCGGCAAGCATAATGGCCATCTCACCACGGGTGATGTTGTCCTGGGCTCCAAATGATGAGGCTGTTTTTCCGCTTACGATCCCTGCTGCCTTTAATGCATTGACGGCGCCTTCTGCACGTGCAGGGACATCCTTAAATCCAGAGCTTTTTGCCTTATCAAAATTAAGCTTCAAAGCATTTGCCAGCATGACAGCAGCATCTGCCCTTTTGATATTATGGCCGGTTCCAAACAGGGACGGAGTGATACCCTTTGCAATCCCTTCAGCTACCAGGTATTCTACTGAATCACGATACATTAACGGAACATCCTTGAATACCACTGACGGTCCTGGATTTGGTGCTGGTTCCGGTTTTGGATTTGGAGTTGGCGCTGGCTCAGGTGATGGATTCACAACACCGCCTCCTCCGGTCTTCTCATCTGTTGTAAACCGGTAAATCATAGACCGTCTTTCTGCACCAAATTCATCGGTCACATTCATATACCAAAAATGTTCTTTTGATTCTTCCAGTCCACTCCACTGCACAGAAGCGGTATCTCCTGATTTTAAATCTCGATTTTGGCCGATTTCTTTGTCAAAATATACATTAACAGCCACATAGTCGGTTGAAACGCGCTTATTGATGTCTGCTAAATCAAAGTCTTCTTTAAAAGCATCGATATTTTCATCAAAGAAATTATAGTCGTTTAAATAGGGAGAATACGTTTGAAAATCAACTTTTTCCGTTGCAGGGTCAAAAGTAAGCAGGCGCAAATATCCTTGTCCGCCCTCTGGTCCGCCCTGATAATCAGCAAGGACTTCCACCACTTCCCTCTTGGAACCGTCCTGATTTGTCAGCTCGGTAACACGGTGGTTCGCCCCATGATAGTGACCGCTTAAGATGAGCTTTACATTTTCATTCGGCACTACCACTTGATTGAACACATTTTGAGCCATATTTGAAAGGGTTGCATTATATTCTAGATAGGCATGCATCCCTATAATCGCATTTCTGTCTGAATGCTTTTCGAGTACTTCATTCGCCCATTGGATTGTCTCCTCTGTGTCTTCAAGACCAAATCCAACATAAAGTATAATGAAATCATGCCCGCCAAATGATACAAGGTCATAGTGGTTTCTATTATTATCCATTTGCCCTCCATACCAAGGATTATTCACATAGCGGTCTGCACCTACATATTTTTTGTAATAAGAGTAATCTATTCCATCTACTATGACATCATGATTTCCAGCAAGTACACCATAAGGAACGTTTGCTTCTTCCAGTTTTTTTAAATTTTCGTCTACAATTCTCCACTGATTTTCATCATCTGCGACATTCACAAGATCACCTGTATGGATGGCGTATTGGAATATGCCTTCTTTATATGAATCAACAATCCAATCACTCATTGATTCCCATATACCTGGATATGATTCAGAGTAATATTGTGTATCTGTAAACCAGAGAATTGAGAAAGGATCGTTCGGGCCAGCGACTTCATCCTGAACCATCGCTTGAATTTTGCCATCCTTTATAAACCTCTCTTTCTCCACTTCTGCGGCTAGAAGAATTTCGTTTTCATTTGGATTCCCTTTTTCGCGCTTTAAAGAAGTCCATTTTCCTGTCTGATAGTCCCAAGCATATAAGGTAATCATCCGGTTAGGCAGTGTTTTTCCTTTCCATAGCAATTCTACCTTGCTGCCAGCCGTGAGCTCCTCACCCACTTTAACTTCAAACCGGTGATACGGAAAGCCCTGCTCACTATCTGTCACAAGATATTTTTCGTCATCATAAGCAATCGCCTGCTGTTCATCAGCGCTAATCTCGGTTTCTCCTTCAGGCACGGCTGTCAAAGGGGGTTCCCGGTCAGCAATATTTTTAAATCCAGTTATACCCTTCTGGCTTGCAAAGTCATGGCTGGTTCCTTCCATGAAATCCACTGTTTTGATGGCATCGCCTGAAGGGTCCTTTACTATTGCGCTTAATCGGGGACTATGACTGACACCTTTGGAGAAATCGGCTGGTTTTACATCCACAGGCTCTTCT
Source organism: Bacillus sp. AG4(2022) (assembly GCF_031844465.1). Classification (NCBI taxonomy): domain Bacteria; kingdom Bacillati; phylum Bacillota; class Bacilli; order Caryophanales; family Bacillaceae; genus Bacillus; species Bacillus sp. AG4(2022). The sequence continues at coordinate 12,064 of NZ_JAUZVH010000016.1, read as the reverse complement.
GGCATTTCTTCATTAATGATAAGGGTCTGCTCCGTACTCGTACTATTTCCTGCACCATCAAATGCAGTTATTTTTAAAATATGACTGCCCGCACTGATGGCAGAGGAAGAGGATGAAAACGGCATATTTATATTCTCACCATCCAGCGTGGCCTCAATACTAGCGATTCCCGTTCCTGAATCTTCCGCTAAGAGAGAAAGTGAAAACTCCCCTTTTAAAACAGCATCTTTTTCAAGCTTGGTTCCATTCATTGAATTCTCAACCCCATGGATAACCGGCTCAGTATTATCTACTGTAATGACAGCTTCCTGCTCCAGCACTCCATCCATGTCCATATACACCGTATGTTCTCCATCAGGAAGCACAGTGGTATCTATAGAAACATAGCGGGCTGTAAAATGCTTCTTAGGAATATTGAACTGAAATTCACTCTTCAGAGGCTTATTCATATTTGTATTAGTCGGTGCCGTCCCATCTCCAAGTCCATACCAAAGGTTTTCTGTGTATGGCACAGTTTGGATATTTAAATTCCCTGGAGTCTGTTTCACTGTTTCAGGTTTGAGCATTGTTCCATCAGGGAGGACTAGATGGATATTTCTTACATTAAAATCATCAAAATTGGTTTTGTTGAAATACTGATCATGTGTATCTGAATCATAAGGAACACTTTCACTCCCTGAATGAATGGAAACCGTCTGGGACTCAACAAAATATTCAGGCGCAAGACTGTATTTATACCAGGCACCATCCACATATTTCGGGTAAATCCTTGTGAAATATTCTCTTCCCGCACCAGCCTTGATGGCACTGGCTGATGCCTGATAAATTTGATCAATTCCATTCGCCTGAAACCCGAACTGAGTGATTCCAGGCAGTGCCGGCCTAATAGAAAGATCCTTACTGTCCAGCTTCATCTGGATGCTGCTGGCTGCCGTTTCTCCATATGCGTAAACATTAAGGCTCCCTCTTACCATTTGCCCGTTCTTTACAGAAAGGCCGGGAGCAGGCAGTTCAGCGTTCTCTCCGCTCGGCTCTGTGACCGTTAGATGAAGGCCACGGGAGCTGTAAGGGAATTTCGTGATATTCCCGCTTTTATCTGCACCTTGGATCATATATCTGTAAATGCCTGTTTCGGATATTTGAATATTTCCTTCATAGATAAATTGGCCATTGCTTTCTTCTTTAAAATCCAATGGAACAGAGTGTTTAAAGTCAGTAATGGTCTCTGTCGACTCTCCGTAAAGGAAAGCTGCTTCTTCGAGTATTTCATCACTGGCTACCGTAATGCGTACCGGTTTGTTCTGTTCAGCCTGATAAGTCAACTGCTCATGTGATAACAGTGGTGATACCACGTCTTTGCCCGCTGGTTCAGAAACCTGTCGGGAATCTATGCTTCCCGGATTCCCAAAAGGCCTTGTATCCATTCGTTCCATTATTTTTCCTGATGCTGGATATGAGTATCTGATAACAGTATTTCGGATGCTGCGAACCTGAGCATCCGGGCTGCTGTCAGATGAAGCATCATACCAGGCTTCGATAATCGAGTCAGCTAACTGGTCTGAAGACGATAAAGCAAATCCTCGCTCAAGCGAATTTGGCAGGTTAAAATCTTCCGGCTTTCCATTATCATAGAGTAAGATGTCTTTTTCCGTCAGTGAGGAATTGAAGTGAATATTAAAATCTTCAACTGTCCCATAACCGGCAGAAATAGCTTCCTTTGCAAACCAGATTACAAAGGGCTTATGAGGTTGAATCACAGTGTCTTCCTGTATAGTCCATTTTTTAGGAGCAGTGGTTCCTGGATATAAATAAAATAGTGTATGCCCTTTTAAATTAATCGCTTCATCTGTCGTGTTGTACAATTCCATATATTCATATTGATTTCCTGAACCCTTTCTATAATCCCCCTCCGGATTCGGCATAATCTCAGTAATTAAAATAGATGGAATATTCTTCGGCTCTTCTCCGGATGCTACTGTAAAAGAATATTCCTGCGAGATGGCATTTTCCATTCCTTCAGCTTCTGCTTCAATATAGTAATGGAAAACCCCATCTGATAAGTCTTCAGCCGGTATCGTTATATGAAAAAGGCCGCTCTCGCCGCCAGCCATAGGATAAGGGGAAAATTCCCGCTGGCCGGCTGGCTTTATGAATAAGGTCGCAGACTCTGCCCCTTGAATAACAGCGGACAGGCTAACCTCATTCCCTGGCTTGACTTCGGTAATCGATGTATGTTCAATGGCTATAACTCTTGCAGAAGGTGGCACCTTTTGTTCTTCTTCTATGGCTCCTGGAGTAGGATCTGCCTTTTGTTTATACCGGTGAAGCTCTGTACCAGTTAAAGCAGGCTGCAAATGCACGCTTTTCCCATCTGCTACATCATCACTGTTATAATAAATCGCCGATTTAATGCTGGAAGGATTTCTTTTTTCCACAAGCTGGATTCCTCTGTCACTATTGTTCAATCCATCCTGTCCAGTCAGCGAAAAGATCTGCACGTCATCCTCCAAACCGTGGAAGGACCTGAAGTCTGCCTGTGTTAATTTTGCCGCATCGCCTGATATGCTTGAATTGGTCCTTTTCACCCATAGAACTGCAGCTTGTCCGGCAGGAAGCTCCACAGTTAAAGGATCCTCGCCAAAAGAGGTGACTTGCAGACTCTTTTTATTCGATCCATAGTCATACACAATTTCATATAAATCATTAAAAGAAATATCCTTATCGGTAGGATTGTACAGTTCTACATATTCAAAAAGATCATTAGAGCCCGCCCCTGCAATTTCAGTATGCTTGATGTCATCAGGATAAACCTCAGTCATAATTAAATCTGGCTTGCTCTCATCAGCCAGTACATTTCCTGCAACAGGCAGAAATGTAGCATTAGCCAAAGACAGTGCCATAGCCGCACTTAAAACCTTCTTCTTCACTTTCCATCCTCCTAGTTTAGTAATCTGTTTATCATATAGATAATTTTAACTACTAAACGTAAAGGGATAAGAACAATAATTACCTATATTCGTAACTAATTGTAAATTTTGTAAATTACGCAAATACGAAAAATGTTTGGAAAGCACTCACTTCTTTCTATTCGGGCATTAGCCCTTCACCCACATCTCCTGCTTTAGAAAGTAAAGATAAAAAAGGGCCATACTCCAAAAAAAGGAGTATGGCCCCGAATGTCTATTTCGCCCGATGAACGGTCAAATTCACTTTATTCGTTTCACAAACAAATGTAGAAAGATGGACTGGTTCGTCACTGGAATCAAAAGCAATCTTGACGATCCTGAATAGATTGGCGCCAATATCGCATTCCAGCAGTCTGGCGTGGTCTTTTGTGGCCCCGATCACATCAATGATTTTGTCATTGCTGATAATTTCAGTGCTGTAATCCTCCAGGAGGATCTGATAGGTGGATTCAAGCCTCGCAATTTTCTTTTCCAAATCAGGAAATCGACTGAGAGAATAGTGGGCGATGTCGTAGAATAGAGGGCGGTCGTTTACATACATCAGCCGCTCCAATTCAAGAACCGGGCTGCCTTCTTCAATGCGCAGGTGTCCGGCGACTTCCGCTGATGCTGGTATGACTTCGCTTCTTAATATCCGCGAGTTGGGGATCATCCCAAGCTGATGGCTGAATTCCGAGAAGCCGCTTACAGATAATAGCTCGTTATGGAACTTATTTGAAGCCACAAACGTCCCTCTGCGCGGTACGCGTGTAAGAGTTCCTTCATTCACTAATTCCTCAATGGCTTTACGGATCGTAATCCGGCTCACATTATAAATATCGCAAAGCTCTGCTTCTGTTGGAATTTGTTCATCTGGCTTGTATTTTCCGCTTTGGATGTCATTCTTCAGCATTTGCCTGATTTGCATATACAGCGGCTGAGGCGTTGAAGGATTTAAATTCATCTGGCTCATCCTTACCGTCAATAGATTGTTAAGATCTATTATACATTGATCTATCTCCCCAGTCACCAGGCACCAAAATATCTGATTGTATTGGCGGCAGTCTTCGCGCCCAATTTCAAACAGCTTTCTATTGGAAGGCCTTTCAAAATACCGTAAGTAAACCCGGCTATAAATGAATCTCCCGCTCCCATCGTATCCACAACATCTGTATCCACTACACCATATTCATAAAAGTCATTTCCATCATAAGCAAGCGAGCCTTTTTCACCCAAAGTGGCAACTGCAATCTTTGCCCCTTTGCCAACTGCACTTTTTAAAAATTGGCGGATAAACGCATCATTTTCCTTATAAGAGAAGAAAGGATAATCAATATAAGGCAGCAAACTTTGAACCAGCTTATGGGCCAGCTGATCAGAGAAGTCAAAGGACGTCATCAGCCCTTTTTTCTTAAAAAGAGAAAAATAATTTTCCGCATGTCCCCATAGCCCGGCATGCACCAGCTGATGAGCAGCAATAAATTCAAGTTCTTCTCCTGTCAAAGCAAACTCGCTCATAACACCTTCATCATAGTCACCAAACCGCCGGTCATTGCCTTCCATATGTACATCTGTAACGGCTGTATTTCCTTCCTTTATGGAAAGATGGGTTGTATCCACCCCCTTACCCTGGATGGCTTTGATCATTTCCTCCCCATAGTGGTCTGTGCCGACCCAGCCAATATACGCAGGTTCCGCTCCCAATGCTTTTAAATAAACCGCCACATTTACTGGATTCCCCCCAGGATAAGCTTTACCGCTGTCCTTATAGACATCCATGCAGTTATCCCCGACTGTAACGACCTTCATGGTGCTGTCACTCCTTTCAGCTTAAGAAAGGAGCACTGCCGCTAGCAGTGCTCGATCATTCTTAGTACTCCATTTTGCGATAATAGCGTCTGAGTTCCAAAGGATGATTTCTCTCCCGCTCTAGGTAAACGCTGATGCGGCTGAGGACAGCCCAGTTGATATTGACAGCGAAATGCTTCCTGAATTCATCACTGATCCCATCCATTTTAAAATCCTTCATATCGATTACAGTCAGTTCTTTGGTGATCTTCTCAGCGAAACGCTCTACACGCTCGGCAAGCGGCCGGGTTTCATCTTCCCCTTTTAGCAGGATGACACTTGTATCTTCGACTACCAATTCAAGCGTGCCGTGGAAAAACTCAGCAGCATGAATCGATTTGGCGTGGATCCACTGCATCTCTTCCAGAATGCACATTGCATAGGAATAGGTATTTCCCCATAGATTGCCTGAACCAACCATCATATGGTAGTCCGTATCTTTATGCTTTACAGCAAACTCCTCCGCTTTTTTATCGAAGGACTGAACAGCATCGAGAATGGCTCTTGGCAGCAATGATACTTCTTTCACGAATTGATCATATTGCGGAAACTCTTCATTGTTATGCATGAACCGGAAGGATACCATATATAAAAGCATAAAGAATGTATCAAAAGAATGCTTTTCAGATCCAGTTGTGATGCAGTAGTCGACGATTTTTGTCAGCGGCGTGTCCGCTTCAGCGACCAGAGCCAGCGTAGTTGCTCCTCTTTCCCTGCAGAATTCTGCTGCAGCCACCGTTTCCTCTGTTGTGCCTGATACAGAAGTAAAGATGCAGACAGAATCCTTTGTAAAATGCTTAGGATTCATGGCCATGAATTCTGAAGCAATTTCTGCGCGGACATCAATGCTTGAGTGTGTTTTAAACATGTATTCATAAGGATACATCATGGCGATCGTTCCGCCGGCGCCAATCATGTAAATATTGCTGTAGCCTTTTTGGCAGATACCATCAACAATCTCTTCAATTTTGCCCCTGTAGCCAAGGCCCTCTTTTTCTACTAGTTTCAAAAACAATTCTTCATCAAACTTCAACATGGGGAACACTCTCCTTATGAGTCTCTTGCTCGCGACTTTATTTGTTATGTCTTGTATTATAAATAAACATTACAAATAATTCAATCTTTTTTCTTTGAAAATTTATCAGGGAGTCAGCTATAACTAACTCCCCTTTTGCATTAGGCAACTATATTTTCCTTACCAGCCTTTGAACCGTACTTTCTTTCCCAATAATAGTAGACAGGCAGTCCTGTGGCGACGACGATAAGCGCCGCTATCATACCCTGGATCGGCGCCCAGGTAAAGGTTCCCCAGGCGAGCCAGGCAGCGCCGGCAATGGCCAGAATGGTTGTAATCCTCCATAAAGGCATCCGATAGACCGGCTTATAATCGTCTCTTTTCCGGCATTTATAAACGGCCGCAAAGTCCATAATGTTGATCAGGAGCTGGATAAGCGTAAAGTATCCAAGCAGAGCCGTTAAATTGCCGAAGAAAACCAGGAAGCACGCATAAATGACCTGCACCAATATCGAAAAGCTTGGAGTTTCATATTTCGGATGAACCTTCGCAAAGCGCTGAAAAAACAGGCCGTCCTTTGCCATCGCATACTCCAGGCGAGGCTGGAACATGATGCATGAGCTCAAAGAACCGAGTATAACCACGATCGCTGTCACTCCTACAAACGATGAAGCAATATCCGATAATCCCGGGATATACTTAACCGCATCAGAAACAGCGGCATTAGATTGGATCAGCTGTTCAAAAGGCATGAGGCCGATTACACAGACAGCAAGGAGCGTATATAGCGTTAGGATAATAAAGATAGAAGTAATCAGCGCACGCGGCAGCACCTTGCCCGGATTCTTAAATTCCCCGGCCATAAAACAGATTGCCGCCATGCCTGTATATGCCCAGGTTGTAGCTGAAACCCCTCCGATTAAGCTTGTTTCCGTACTGCCGGATGCTGGAGTATAGGAAAAGTTTCCTGGGTTCATATAGATAAAGCCAAGCGCAATGACAATCAGGAATGGAATGATTTTTACGGCAGTAATAATGACTTGAAAGAGGCCGCCTTCTTTCACACTCCTGTAATGAATTGCGGTGATGGCCAAAATGATGGCGATACCGAGCAGCTTTCCATTCAGTCCGTCAAAGAAAGGGAAGAAGGAAGCTACATACGAGACGATGGCCAGTGCCATAATCGAAATGCTTGGCGGATCAAGCGCCCAGAAGGTAGACCATCCATATAAGAAAGCCAATGGCCGCCAGCCTGCTTTATTGAGATATACGTAACCGCTTCCATTTTGCGGGTAGGCTGTAGACAGCTCTGCCAGCACCATGACTTGCGGAATAGCAATCAGCCCGCCGATGACCCAGGCCAAAATTGAAATAGTCGGGGTGCCAGCCGCTTTTGCCACTTCCCCTGTCGAAACAAATATACCGGATCCTATTGTCGTTCCAACCGCAATAGCCAGCGCAGCCCAAAATCCAAGCTTGCGTGTAAGAGCCCCATTACTCATTATGAGTTCCCCCAGTTTTAGAATGGAATAGTTCTATCTCTCTTAATTTTTTCACAGACTCTGAAATTATTTCCTTTGGATTCTTATAATAATCAGATCCCATAATCTCCAGGGTGCATGCACCCTTGTACCCGCTGCATCTTAGAGACTCCATATAGCCCCGCCAATCAAGCACTCCATCATCCAGGGCCAGATGGGCGTCTGACACACCGTCCCCATCAATTAAATGAAAATGCTTAACATCACGGAGAGCGGAAAAATAATCTTCAGGCGTTTCCCCCGCGAGCTGCATCGCTACGGTATCGATCATTCCCGTCAGAGAAGATGATCGGATATCCTCAAGCATCCTCTTAACTCCCTCAACATCCATCACAAGATTGGTCTCAAACCTTGTTAACGGTTCCAAGACCAGATTCATCCCTTCCTTTTCCGCTATCTTTGCTAGCTGATGAATCGAATCGGCGGCATAATCCCACGATTCCCCCGTACTCACAGAATGATCCCCAATGCCTGAAGTAATCAGCATCATATTGCAGTCCAGCTCCAGCGCAGCATATAAATTATCCTTAAAGTACTCCACACTGCTTCTTCTCCAATCAGAATCGGACGCCGCAATATTATACGGGTAGACACACTGCTCAGGCGTAAAACAAACCAGCTCCATATTTCTCGATTTCAGCTCCCGCTTCATGCTTCTTAAATGGCCAGGCAGATTCCGGTATACATAGAAATGCGGCTCTCCAGCCCACAACTCAATATGCCGGATATCAAGACTTGTCATGCACTCCAAAAACTCCCTAAACGGATAATGCCTGAATGTGATATTCATCCCTGCAAGCTTCATATAATCCCCCCTTATGAAAACGTTATATTTGTTATGATTTGTATTATAGTTAGGTGATACAAAACAAGCAACACTTTTTTGAAAATTAAATATTTTTATCTGAATGATATACATGGAAGGCACCTTGTCCCACATTAAGAAATGCATTAAAATTTACACATTAGGCTAGAAATCTAAGTACAAAGCTAGGAGCTGCCCTGTTGATAAAAAATTGGCTTTTCTTTCTCTTTCAAATAATCCTATTCACTATACTTCTCACCATCAACTACTTTGTCAATCAATATGTAAGCAGCCCCTATGATTCTGGTGACCTGTTCGGCATTGGAGAAATGCTGCTATTATTCATTCCGCTTGCCCTCCTTGCTGAAAAGGTATATAAACAATTTACAGATTTCCGTTTTTCCCATAAGGTGCTTTTAAGCATTCCAGCCCTTGCTGCAGCTGTCTTGATATCTGGTGTGGCATTGGGTCAAATACAGATTGGGTGAATTTATCAGATCTAATGAGAAATGCAATAGCGGAGTATTAAAAAAAAGAACGCCTGATAATTACTTAAGAATAATCATCAGGCGATCTTTTTTATGAGTTCCTCCAAAGCTTTGAAGTGTTTTTCCATGCGGCCTTGCCGATGCATAAAAATAGCAATAGGCCTTATCCTTATAACAGGATGAGGCTAAAAAAACACCTAAATTGCAGCTTATGTTATCTAAAGTCTTGTATGAGTATGATATTGAAATCCCCATCAGATGAAACCCAATTAACAGAGTCGACATGAATCTGATCATCTAATTGAGGTAAGTCTGTTTTCATCAACCAGAAGTGATTCTTTTACATTCCCCTTTCTTTAACTTCTCCCCTATAGGAAGGGATGACATCTCCCCTCTTGCTCTTCCATATAGACCAAACCGCACAGCCAAACAAAATAACTCCAAACCCTGCAATCACAACACCCGGCGATATAATCTTCACAAAAGAAATCCCAATCATCGCAATGCCGACAATCAGATAATGATGAATGGCATGCAGGCGGAAGGTTTTCTGCTCTATGTGCCAAGCGTGGTGATAGCCTTGAAGGAATCCAAGTGTTGTCTGAAGCAGGAGTGCTGTGTAAGGCAGAGAGTCCGCAGGCTGGCTGATGGTACCTGCCAGGATATAAACAGCTCCCATCCCTGCGTAGATGAACGGGTGATGGGAGCGATATTTATTGCCTTTGGTCTGATAAAGCCGGTAGCCGAAGGCAGCTGAGAAGGAGAATATGGCGAACAGCCAGCCAAACAGGGTAAATGACAGGGCCGCCTGTTTGAGCCATACAATATAATAAGGAAAAACGACAACCTGCCCGACCGACACCAACAGGGGGATGGCCTGTTCACTCTTGATTTTCATGTGCTGCTCCTTCTTTCAGGTAGTAATCATAAAAAAGATTTTGAAAAACTTCATTCGGGTCTCGTTTCAGCTTTTCCGCCTGGAACTGTTCCCACTCAGGGTACGCCTCTCTGAACTGCTCCTTCGTTTGATAATGGTATTAAGGAAGATAGTAGGTTCCACCGTGTTCGAGTGTCAGGCTGGTCCACTTTTGGATGATTGCTTCCGCATCTGCTATCTGTTCTTCGCTTAGACCGTGCTGAATCAAAACGACCAGGCCCAGCATGTCTTCTTTGGCATAATTTAGGCTCGTTAGATCGTCTTTTGCTGCATAGCGGACCGTAATATTATGGATTTTAAAATCTTCACCCTGATCCGAAGCTGGCAGCAGATTTTTTAAATCCTCCATATACTCCCCGTACTGATTGACAGGCACGAAAAATTCCTGCAGAACCTCTACCCGCCCCGGCTTCGTGAATTCCATGAACGCAGAGTTGCCGCGCATCACATTATTCCTGGTGATGTTTTTTCCATTCAGAGACCTTGCCATGAGCTTTTGATTGTTCCAGAACAGGTCCTCCCACATCCCGCCTTGACGGCCGATATCCATTGCAAGCTTTCCCATCCTGGCTCCTTTTTCTTCCTTAAGAGGGACAGCTCTATCCTGCTTTCCTGTATGGTTATAATCCACCACATACATTTCATCGAGGAAGGTACCCGGCGCGACGCTTACCCTTGCATAATGCATAGCTGTGTCATCATGGTTCAGCAGATTGGTAAAAAAGGATTCGTATTCATCCGTTTTCAGCTCTTCTGTATGGATGGTGTATACTTCATCCTCCGTAAGCTCCAGCGTGACATCCAGAATCACCCCAAATAGTCCGTATCCGCCAAACATATACTTCATCCATTCCTCCGAATCTTCCCTCGTTACTGTCTTAATTTCACCCGCAGGCGTCAGCACAGTCATTTCCTTTACAGTTCCCGCCATCGGACCGAAGCGGATATCCCTGCCATGGGCGTTCACCGACAAAGACCCTCCTATTGTAAAAATTGATTGTGACTGTGTAACCTTCAAGGCGAGCCCATCATCCTTCACGGCTTCCTGGACATCCTCCCAGGAAGCTCCGCTCTCCACGTTAACGGTTTTAGCTTCTTTATTGATTTCAAGGATTTTATTGAATGACCGCATATCCAAAACCACACCATCCCTGTAATAGGTATGGCCTCCCTGTGAATGCTGCAGCCCTGCAATCGAAATATACCGGCCGTTTCTGTTGGCTTCTTTTACAATCCGCTGCAGTTCAAGGCGGTCATCTGCTTCGACCACCCGTTCAATCCGTTCAGGCAGAAGGCCTGTATAATCTGTTGAGAGGGCACTTTGAGAAAGGCCATATTTGCGTGTTTCGATTGGGATGTTGAAAAGAATTAAGAGAAGGAATAGGCATACGATACTTCCTAGAAACCAGGGTTTTTTTATTAATCCGTTTATACTCTTCATTTTGTCACCTGTTTTATTAGTATTCATATAGCAGGATGGAGCCTATCCTTATCCTAGGCGTACAAACGTTATTAGCAATACTAAGCACAAGGCTGTTCCATTGAGCATAATTCCAGCTACTTTTATTTGGCCCTTACCGCCAAAGATAGCAGAAAGTACTCCAAGTATAGGAAAAACTGGCCATAAAAAAACAGTAAATTCCCCGAAAGTCCCAAAAGCTCCATTCATCGCCATAAAAATAATTAAAGGATACATAAAACAAAGTAGTAAAAATAAAAACGAAAGTAAGACATACATTCTCTTCATGCGGTTTTCTCCTTGAAATCGTTAAATTTAAAATTTGCACATTAAATGTAAATTCTTTCGTATTTAAATCCACTGAAATACAATTAATGTGTAATATTACACTAATAATACCATAATGCACCAAAATAAAAAACAATTATTTAAGCCAGAGGGATAAGCCAGGGAGACAGGTCCCTTGGCTCGTTTTCCAAGTTTTGCTGAATGAGGGGACAGGTTCTGTTCCAGATATGGGATGGAAGCATAAGAGGCTGTATACCCTTAAAACAGGCTTTAGTTATATAACAGGCAGAAACTTTACAAGAAATTTTTATCTATTCATATACATAGAAGTGTGGAACTTTTTATATAGAGGAGACTGAGGATAAAGGGGGATCAAATCAGAGAAAAGGGAAAAACAAGATTTGTGCTGCAGTTCAGCCTTGGCATATCTATTCCTTTATTAATTGATTACTATATAATCAAATTTCTCTTACATTCATTTGAAATGGATTTTGTATTTGCAGAGGGGTTAATTGCTTGGATCATTTGTTTATTAGTAGGCGCGGTATTAGGCAAGTAAGCTTGGGGGAATTTGGAGAGGGACAGAGAATTATAGGTCCTATCCCCTGCCAAGGGTTATTTCAAAGGATGATCAAAAGTTTAATGAGTTCAACTTATCAATTACTTTTATAATATACAAAAGGGACAGCAGCCCTGCCCCCTCCGTGAAACATTTACGTGAAACAAGATAATTCGGGT
>NZ_JAUZVH010000015.1:0-49425 GCF_031844465.1 Bacillus sp. AG4(2022) | reverse complement strand
GAAGCAACTATATTAGAATAACATTTTCTCGCAACGTTTGTCAACAGCTTTTTTCAAGATTCAAGTTGAAAGCTTTTGCCGAAAAAGACTGCTCACCCATATTAACATCGTTCCTCTATACACGTCAACACCAGAATAAATATTTTTATACATGAAATATATCCCATTTATAAAAGCCGGCTGCTATCCGCAGCCGGCTTTACATTTACTTCTATATTATATAGGAGCTTATTTCTTAATCGTAATAATATCTTCTTCTTTCAGATCGACGCTGCCAGTTTTGTTAATAACAACTGCCTCGCCTTCAGCCAAATTAGTAAATACAATCGGCGTCATAATGGATGGTGCATTTTCTTTTACAAAGTCCAGGTCGACCTTCAAGAGAGGCTGTCCTTTTTCCACTCTGTCATTTTCTTTAACGAGTGTTTCAAAGCCCTGACCTTTCAGGTTGACTGTATCGATGCCGACATGAATCAGAATTTCGCGGCCTGAATCTGAAAGAAGGCCAAGAGCATGCTTCGTTGGGAACAGATTGACGATCTTTCCGTCAACCGGAGAAACGATAGTACCCTCACTTGGAACGATCGCGAAGCCATCGCCCATCATTTTGCCGGAGAATACAGCATCAGGTACATCTGTAATCGGCTTGATTTCTCCTTTAATAGGAGAAACGAAAACATCTTCACCCTTATGCTCTGTCTGAAGCGCTTCTGGGTTTACTTCCTCAATTTGCTGCTCAACACCCTTTTCAGGAGCCTTTTCTGCCGGACGAGGTTTTTTGCCGGTCATGATATCTTTCATTTGGCCTTTAATCGTTTCAGATCTAGGACCGAAGATTGCTTGGATATTGTTCCCCACTTCAAGGACACCGGATGCCCCCAGTTTCTTCAAGCGGTTTTTATCTACATCTTTAATATCATTTACAGAAACACGCAGGCGCGTGATACAAGCATCAAGATGAGAGATGTTTTCCTGTCCGCCCATTGCTTCAAGGATCTGGTACGGCAGATCTCCACCTTTATTCTCACCTTCAGCAACATCTTCCTCTTCTACATCTTCGCGTCCAGGTGTCTTAAGGTTGAACTTGCGGATCGCAAAACGGAAGCCGAAGTAGTAAATAACTGCAAAAACAATACCTACCGGGATGACAATCCATGCGTTTGTCTGAGGGTTGATCAGACCGAACAGGATATAATCAATCAATCCTCCGGAGAAGGTCATGCCAATTTTTACGTCTAATAGGTGCATTGTCATAAAGGACAATCCGGCGAAAATTGCATGGATACCGAAAAGTACAGGAGCAACGAATAGGAATGAGAATTCCAGCGGCTCAGTAATACCAGTCAGGAATGAAGTCAAAGCAGCTGAAGCCATCAGGCCTCCGACAATCGCTTTTCTTTCCGGACGGGCTTCATGGTAGATCGCCAAAGCAGCTGCCGGAAGACCGAACATCATGAACGGGAATTTACCAGTCATGAAAGTACCTGCCGATAGATCTTGGACACGGTCCTTAATTTCAGCCATGAAGATCCTTTGGTCGCCACGCACCAATTCACCTGCATTTGTTGTATATTGCCCGAACTCATACCAGAATGGTGAATAGAAAATATGGTGCAGTCCAAAAGGAATAAGAGAGCGTTCAATAACACCAAACACAAACGCTGATAATGTAAGGTTCGCGTGAACCATGTTTTGAGAAAAAGCATTAAGTGCAGATTGGATCGGAGGCCAGATGATAATCATCAAGAGCCCAAGGACTACTGCACTTGCAGCTGTCGCAATAGGTACAAAGCGCTTTCCTGCAAAGAATCCTAAGTAAGACGGAAGCTCAATTTCAAAGAACTTATTATACATGGATGCTGCGAGAATACCTACAATAATACCGCCGAACACACCCGTCTGGAGGGTTGGTATTCCCAGTACATTGGCATATTCCATACTTCCTTCAAGGTCTTTTGCTTCAATGCCCAATACAGTACCCATCGTTACATTCATAATGAGGTAACCGATGATGGCAGCCAGGGCAGCTACACCTTCCCCGCCTGCAAGGCCGACCGCAACGCCGACCGCAAATAAGAGGGCAAGGTTACTGAAGACTATATTACCGGCGTTTTCCATGACGGAAGCGACCATTTCCACTCCGCCATTTTCCAGGAATGGCGCTAAATCAAGCAGCGCAGGGTTTTGCAGAGCATTACCAAAGGCTAGCAGGATACCTGCAGCCGGAAGGAGCGCTACCGGGAGCATTAATGCCTTGCCGACTTTTTGCAAGACACCAAAAGCTTTTTTAAACATGTGAATTCCTCCTTTTTTTATAAGCTCATAAAGCGTTTCCAATACTGAGCACAATTAAGCAGAAAGCAAAAAAGGCATGAGGAAAAAATAACCGAAAAAAGCTGTACAGGTGTATATTACCCATAAAACTTGTTTTCAATTATCTAATCACTCATGCCTGATCGTATCAGTAACACGTAATTATGATATCTATTTGATTTTCTTTTGAAGCCTCTGCAAGTGCATCGTCAAATACACCGCTTCTGCATCAAAAACCTTTTTTCGCAATGCTTGCTGCATCACTTTAATGAGCTTCCAGGAAAGATTGTAACACACAGGATACTCTGACTTCAAGAGGTCTGCAATTTTTTCTGGCTCTTCCACCTGCTCGCCGGTATGGACCCTCTCGATTGTAAACCTTAGATGCCGGACAAGCCTCATATAATCAATGCTTTCTTTATCGATTTTTATATCAAGCTGCTCTTCAATCATATTAACCAGATGGGTCACAAGCTGCGAGTGCTGGTTAACCTCGGAAAGATTCCGGTTCATGACGGCACTGTGGATATGGAGGGCGATGAATCCAACTTCCCCTTCAGGCAGGTGGACCCCCGCCCTTTCTCCAATCAGCTGGACAACATCTCTAGCGACATCATACTCGAAAGGATACAGCGCTTTCGTTTCAATCAGGAAGGGATTGCGCATTTCCATGCCAATGGACAGCCTGCTGACAGCGAACATCAGGTGGTCGGTCAGCGCCACATGGATATGCTCATTCAATTCAGAGTTAGTCCGCTGCTTAATCAGTTCAAGAGAGGAAATAATAACATCCAGCAGTTCATTGTCCACATGCGGGAGAAGCTTGATATAGTTTTCCTGCTCTTTTTCATTCTTCAGGATAAAAAGCTTTTCTACTGAAGCTTCATCAATGAAATCACCTTTCTTATGGCTGAAGCCAATCCCCTTCCCTATGAGGACAACCTCGCCATGCTCCTGGTGATGGCCGATCAATACATTATTGTTTAGTGCCTTTTTCACTTCAAGCGTTTTCATATCCTCTTCCTCTTTTCAGTCTCCATCAAGTAGTTTCATGTTATAAAAGACAAAATCGGAAGTCAATAAAAAGAAAAGCGGAGGCGGCTGTTCACTAAGGAACGCAGGCTAAGTACGCCACGTCCTGTGGCAACGCCTGCATGACCCACTTCCTGTGGGCCTCAAGCATAAGACAAGCAGGACGGAAGGTTGTTCTTTAGCCTTCTGGCCTGATGGCTTATGACTCGAGCACCTAGGAGCCGGAGCTGGACAAACAGAAAAGCGGAGGGCGCTTGCTCAGCCCCGACAAGCTTAAGACGAACAGAGCGAAAGGTTTTCTTTAACCTTTTGATCTGTTTGGCTTAAGACCTCGAGGGGCTAGCGTCCGGAGCTGGACAATAAGAAAAGCGGAGGGCGCTTGCTCAGCCCCGACAAGCTTAAGACAAACAGAGCGAAAGGTTTGCTCTTTAACCTTTTGATCTGTTTGGCTTAAGACCTCGAGGGGCTAGCGTCCGGAGCTGGACAAACAGAAAAGCGGAGGGCGCTTGCTCAGCCCCGACAAGCTTAAGACGAACAGAGCGAAAGGTTTGCTCTTTAACCTTTTGATCTGTTTGGCTTAAGACCTCGAGGGGCTAGCGTCCGGAGCTGGACAATAAGAAAAGCGGAGGCGGCTGTTCACTAAGGAACGCAGGCTAAGTACGCCACGTCCTGTGGCAGCGCCTGCATGGCCCACTTCCTGTGGGCCTCAAGGATAAGACAATCCTATACACAAAAACAAAAAGAGCCCCCAGTATAAGGAGGCTCCCCAAATAATTATTTCAAGAAAATAAAGTATAGGACAAACACTGCAAACAGGAAGTACATGATCGGGTGGATCTCTTTAGCTTTGCCTTTTACGATCATGGTGATTGGGTAGAAGATAAAGCCGATTGCGATTCCGGTTGCAATGCTGTATGTGAGCGGCATGGCTATGATCGTCAGGAAGGCTGGAACAGCAATTTCGAATCTCTTCCAGTCAATCTGCCCAAGCGACGAGACCATCAGGACACCTACAATGATCAGAGCCGGAGCTGTAACTGGCGCTGTTATTACATCGAGCAGCGGGAAGAAGAACAGTGAAAGCAAGAAGAACGCAGCCGTCACAATTGCAGCGAATCCTGTCCTTGCTCCGGCAGCCACGCCAGCAGATGATTCAATATAAGATGTTGTTGTTGAAGTTCCTAGTATAGCTCCCGCTACAGTGGCACAAGAGTCAGCCAGCAGTCCTTTGCCTGCGCGCGGAAGGATATTCCCCTTCATGAGACCCGCCTGGTTAGCGACCGCGACGAGTGTTCCTGCTGTATCAAAGAAGTCAACGAACAGGAACGTCAGAATAACCACAAGCATTTCTGTCGAAAAGAATGAACTATCGCCAAATGCTGTAAAAGCAGCTCCGAATGTAGGCTCAAGGCTTGGTACAGCCCCTACAATACTTTCAGGAGCATTGATCAGTCCGAAAATCATACCGGCTATAGCAGTCACTGCCATCCCGATGAAGATACCGCCCTTGACGTTTTTTGTCATTAAGATGACCGTAATAATAATACCGAAGATGGCCAAAAGGACATTTCCGTCTGAAAGATCTCCAAGCCCGAGCAGGACAGCATCATCATTGACAATGATTCCGGCGTTCTGGAACCCGATAAAGGCGATGAACAGCCCGATTCCCGCTCCTACTGCAAACTTCAGTTCAGCAGGAATGGCATTGATTATTTTTTCCCTGATGCCTGAAAGCGTGAGAAGTATGAAAATCAGACCGGAAATGAGCACTCCGCCGAGTGCATGCTGCCAGGAGATTCCCATCGTCAATATGACTGTATAGGCGAAAAACGCATTTAAGCCCATCCCCGGCGCAAGTCCGATCGGATATTTAGCAATCAGGCCCATCAAGATCGACCCGATGGCAGCAGCAAGGGCTGTCGCCACGAAGACTGCACCCTGATCCATCCTCATGCTGTCAGGAAGATCAGGAACCGACTGCAATGACAATGTGAGCGGGTTGACGGCCAGGATATAGGCCATTGATAAAAAGGTAGTTAATCCGCCAATGATTTCGCGGCGGTAATTCGTGCCAAGCTCTTCAAACTGGAAATACTTTTTCATTCTTTTCCCCCCTAGTGTAAAAACCAAATAAAAAACGCCCGCCGGTTTCCGGGAGCGTGACAACAGGTTCCTGCCTATAGGGGGAATTTATAATAAGTTCAGTAAAATGATCCCTATAAACATTTACCTCGTAGTCAAGCTATTTACGGCAGCTCGGTAGAAACTTTCAGGCCATATCCCTGATATTATACGACGTAATACGACATATTCAGTTCTTCTTCATTTTAGCAGGAGCGCTATTTTCAGTCAATAAAAAAAGCGAACATTTTTCATGTTCGCCTTTTTATTGTTCGTATTTTTATTCCCATTCAATTGTTGCAGGCGGCTTGCTTGTAATATCATATACAACACGGTTGATATGATCCACTTCATTGACGATTCGGGTGGATATGATCTCCAGCACATCCCATGGCACCCTTGCCCAGTCTGAAGTCATTCCATCAATAGAGGTTACGGCACGGATCCCGATTGTATAATCATAGGTACGGGCATCACCCATCACACCTACGCTGCGGATATCAGGAAGAACGGTAAAGTACTGCCAGATATCGCGGTCAAGACCTGCCTTCTTGATTTCGTCCCGTAAAATCGCGTCTGATTCACGAACAATTTCGAGCTTTTCATCTGAAATTTCTCCGAGTACACGGATTCCGAGACCTGGTCCAGGGAATGGCTGCCTCCATACCACTTCATCAGCGATACCAAGCTCAGTCCCCAATGCCCTGACTTCATCCTTGAATAAAGTATTTAAAGGCTCAATCAGCTTAAACTGCATATCCTCCGGCAATCCCCCGACATTATGATGGGACTTGATTGTCTGGGCAGTTGCCGTGCCGCTTTCAATAATATCGGTATACAAAGTTCCCTGTGCAAGGAACTCAATTCCTTCCAGCTTGGCCGCTTCATCATCAAACACATATATGAATTCGTTCCCGATGATTTTCCGTTTTTGTTCCGGATCGCTGACACCTTTCAGCTTGTTAAGGAAGCGGTCTTTTGCATCAACTTTAATAACGTTCATGTTGAAGCCCTCAGAGAAGGTCTTCATGACACTTTCGGCTTCTCCTTTCCGGAGCAGGCCATGGTCTACGAAAATACATGTCAGCTGATCACCGATCGCTTTATGGATAAGGACAGCGACAACAGAAGAATCCACCCCGCCGCTCAGTGCGCATAAAACCTTCTTATCGCCTACAGCCTGGCGGATTTTCTCTGTCTCGATTTCTATGAAGTTCTCCATTGACCATTCGCCTTTGCAGCCGCAGACGCCAAAGACAAAGTTCTTCAGTATATCGTTTCCGTATACAGAATGGCGGACTTCCGGGTGGAATTGAACCGCATAAAGCCCGCGCTCTTCATTGCTCATCGCAGCGATTGGGCAGGAAGGATTGATTCCATCAACAGAAAAACCTTCAGGTGCTTCTGTAACAAGGTCACCGTGGCTCATCCAGACTGTCTGCTCATTCGGAAGTCCGGCAAAAAGCTTGGACTCATGTTCGAGTGTCAGGACAGCCTTGCCATACTCTCTGTGCTTCGCGCGCTCAACTTTGCCTCCGAAATGCATAGTCATCAGCTGCATGCCGTAGCAGATGCCGAAAATAGGCAAGCCCAGCTCAAAAATTCTTTCATCGCAGCCGAAGGCATTTTCGCCGTATACACTGTTCGGGCCGCCGGAGAAAATGATGCCGCTAGGATTCATTTCCTTGATTTCTTCTGCTGTAATTGTATGGGGGTGAAGCTCACTGTATACCCCAAACTCGCGGATCCTTCTAGTTATCAGCTGATTGTACTGACTGCCAAAGTCTAGCACGACAATCATTTCCTGGTTTTGCAGTTCTGTTTTCCCCGTCAAATCTGTCCACCTCGGTTATGTTATTTTTTCTTATCCTGCTCTCCCGGCCCTTACTTTAACCGCAGTCCGAAACAGCAACTCTTATCTCATGCTCCATATATCCGGTTAATTTTGGCCGGCTCTTGCCGCATGCCTGTCCAGCACCAGCCAAATCAAACAAAAAAAACCGGAACTCTCCTCCGCAAATACGCTGAAGGCAGAATTCCGGTTTTTAAGCATAAATGCCATAAAACGCTATATAGAATGACCTGCCTTCATAGTCAAGTCATTTAAGGTGACCTGGTAGAGACTTTCGAACCGTATTATCGAGGATATATGAAGGTGCATATTAAATTATGATTCTCGTGAACATTGTATCAACAGGTCATTTTTTTGGTCAAGCTATTGTCTTTTTAATTAAATTTTCCCACAATTCCCTGATTTCTTCCCAGCGTCCTTCTTCTTGGCTGCCTCTGTACAGAACCCGCTCATACTGGGCAGTAATCCTGCTCATTTCCTGTGTAGAGAAGAAATGATCGATATATGCAGCATATTCCCTCAGCGTCTGGTCCTGTTTCCTTTTCAGGCCATAGCCTTCAAGCTGTTTGAGCAGAGTCAGATACGCTGAAACAAAGCGGCCGTCCTTATTTTTCATCCGCCTGAACTTCCAGATGAAATAGACTGGAAGCCATTTGGACCTTTTCAGGTAAGCAGCCGCAGCCGCAGCGGCAAGAAGCAGTAAGATCAGAGACATCGCCTTCCAGGAGCCAGTCAAGAATTCCTTTGCCTTTACACCCAGGTCAGCCAGCGTAAAGGATGATGCCTTATCACTGTTTTCTTCCGGGGAATCTGGCGCAGCCGGCTCTTCTTCCGGCTGGGCCGCAGTTTCTGCCGTATCCGTTTCAGCAGTGTCTGGCGATTGAGTGTCATAGGAATACTGGATATTATTTGAAAAGCCCTGTGTCGGCTCAAAAGGAACCCAGCCAATTTCAGGGAAGTAAACCTCCACCCATGAATGAGCATTGTTATTCGTGACTTCAAAGGTCCTGCTTGTTTCACTTTCCCTTGCCTGATATTCTCCTTCTGTATAGCCTTTCACCCATCTGGCAGGGATACCGAGGCTTCGTACAAGAACAGCCATCGAGGAAGAGAAGTTATCGCAATAGCCCCTTTTTGTATCAAACAAGAATTGATCTACATAATCATCGCGGGCACCGGGAACGGCCACATCTGTCTGGTCATAAGCAAAGCCGGACATCCGGAAATAGCGTTCTATCTCCCTAGCCTTATTAAACCAGCTTGTTTCATTGGCCGTAATCTCCTCTGCCAGCTCTTTCACCCTTGCCGGAAGATTATTAGGCAGCTGGGTATACCTCTCAAGGAAACTGCCGTCCAGACTTTGGCCATCTCCGGACTCCTGGAGTGCAGAAACACTATATTTCGGCACCTCATAGCTCACACTGTATTCCTTCAGGGGAATCGGCTGGACAGCATAAACTTTTTCAATCGCCGGATCCAGTTCAAAGCTCACATCCCCTTTTGGCTGTATGCTCTCAACACCAAGCGGGTATACAATATGCGGAGATGATTGATACAAATAGACTGAACTTGTTTCCGGATTGGTTGTCATCCCTTCTCCAGAAAAAGAGGAAATCGGCACTTCGTCTTCCTCAGTGAACGGAATGCGCTCTTCCCCTTCTTCAGAAGCAAGCCATCCTTTGCCTGTATACACATCCTTCGTCTCAACTTTCCAGTAATGGCGCGATTTCACTTCAGTACGGAAAACAACCTGGTTGTCTCCGATAAAGGGTCCGCCAAGCCTGGAATCATCGACTCCATAGCCTACCCTCGCAACAGAACCGCCTGGTCCGTCCCCGCTGTTCTGTCCATATGATTTTATATACGGGACTGGATCGGGCCAAATAGGCGCTGCCTTGGGAGCGGCAAGGCCGACCGCCACACTCAGGGCAATCATCACCGCAAGAGGGGCCATCCATTTTCTCGAGAAAGTCCTCTTTTTTAAGATTGTCTCCCGCTCCATAAGCCTGTGGAATGTCAGGATCCCCATCACACCGAAACCGGCGATTACAGTACGGACAATGGCGCCGTCTGCCTGGTATGGAGTAAAGGTATCAAGCACAGTAATATAGGTCAATGTCATAAAAAAGAAAATAAAAATCTGCCTTCTATTGATCAGCCAATATTGAAGCAAATAGGTCATCAGCCAAATCAGCACAAAGAACAAAAGGCTTCTGAACAAGTCTGTGAGCTCCGGCCATTCGGCTGCCGACACAAAGGCCAGATTTTCTTTGATCTCCATGAAAAACGGCAGCACCCATTCCGGTGAAAAAAAAGCTCCCTCATAATAAAGATAATGCAGGGAATACAGGATATACAGGCATTTAACAAAGCCGCTGACCACCATATTCACGTGAAAATAATACATCACAAGGCCAAGAACAATGAACAAAATAAACACAAGTATGTTAGACGTATCTGTCAGCTGTTCAAGCGGGCGCATCCACTCCCACAGAAGCAGGAATCCGAACATATATAAAATGACAGAAGTGATGGTGTGCCTGTTCTCATCTGCCCTCATCCTCTATTCACCTCCGAAAAAGCCTCCGAAAATTGGCCTTCATGGACAAGCACGACCCTGACCCCGCGCGCGTTGGCAGAAGCCCTCAGCGCAATTTCCTCCTTGGCTGCGGCCTCACGCTCGTTTTTCAGCAGAAAAATGGTGACGGCATTTTTATGGGAAGCATAGAAGCTGGCCTTTTCCACCAGCCGCTTCGTCAGCTGAGCCGTGATCAGCATAAGCGAGACATTTTGCTGGGCAAGGAAATTCTCTGTTTCCAGCACCCGGTCAAAGGAAACCGGGCAGTCATCCTTCACTTTTGCGAGGTGATAAAAGAGCTGCTGCTGCTGCCCTTCCCCGCCTCTGACAGGAAATGCCGCCCTTTCCGTTCCCATCGTGATCAGGCCGGTCTGGGCGCCCTTGCGGAGGATGCCTCTGATGACCGAGGCTGTAAATGATACAATTCCCTCAAACCTTTCGTCAGGGGCGCAATCCATCATAATATACACATCATGAGATTTCCGCTGCTCAAATTCCTTTGTCATGATGTCATTCCGCCTGGCGGTCGCTTTCCAGTTGATCCAGGAAAACCGGTCTCCGGGCTGATATTCCCGAATTCCGACTGCCATGGAAGTATCCCTCTGGACCCGTTCCTTCGATGCAGTCATTCCCTGGTCATAATGGTTGTCTGCCGGCTTATAGATAAGCTCTTCATAAGCGGGATAAACCATGATCCGGCCCTCCGCCTCCACAAGCTTTTCCTTTTCAATCAAGCCAATTGGATCACCCGTTTTCAGGCGGATAGCCTCAAAGATATGCTCGCCGCGGGGCAGTCCATCCACTTCATACTCAAAAGAAACCTCCCGCTTGAACCAGGGAAACACAAAGGATTTTGCTTTATTCGCTTTTGCGGAAAAAGACAGCGCCTCATTCAGGCAGTCCTCGGCAATGAGAAAAAACAGCGGGAAAGAGTTGTCCCGCTTCAATGTTACTTTTACCTTAAGCTTTTCACCGGCATTATAATCAGTCTTTATAAGATCCCTTTCAGCACGGAAGGTGCCGACCGAATAAAAGGACAAAGCAAGCCCGTACAGGGCAAAAGGAAGGAAACTGTAAAATAGGAACCAGCTCACAAATCCGCCCTGGAACATTGCATAAGAAAATGTGATCAGAATGAGGAGAAATAATACGATCAGCTTCCAGACATTTTTGCCCAGATGTATCAGCTGCTTCATATTACTTCACAGCCCTTTGGACAGGGACCGGCACTCTTGCAATCACGCGGTCCACAACTTCCTCGGCAGATATGCCTTCAAATTTGGCCTCGCTCTTCAGGATGATTCGGTGTGCCAGCACAGCGGGGGCCAGGTATTGGATATCATCCGGAAGGACATAATCCCTGCCATACATGAAAGCGAAAGCCTGGGCCGACTTCATTAGCGCAATCGATCCGCGCGGGCTCGCTCCAAGATATACACTGCTATGGGTCCTTGTCCTGTTGGAGATATCAACTATATATCTCTTGATGGTTTCATTCACATGCACTTCTTTGATCTGCTGCTGAAGCTCCCTCAATTCTTCAAGGTCAATGACTGGTTCCAGCTCATCGATCGGCGGCACCTTCTGCGCACGGTTCAGCACTTCCATTTCTTCGGCGACTTCCGGATAGCCCATTTTCATTTTCAGCAGGAAACGGTCCAGCTGAGCTTCCGGCAGAGGGTATGTCCCTTCATATTCAATCGGGTTCTGGGTTGCCATGACAAAGAACGGCTTCTCCAGCCTGTGTGTCACCCCGTCAATGGTCACACTGCTCTCTTCCATCCCCTCAAGCAGGGCAGACTGAGTCTTAGGTGAAGTCCGGTTGATTTCATCAGCAAGGATGATATGCCCCATGATCGGCCCCGGACGAAACTGAAATTCCATCTCTTTTGGATTATATATAGAAACGCCTGTCACATCTGATGGAAGCAGATCGGGAGTAAACTGGATCCGGCGGAAGTTGGCGCCCACCGATTTGGCCAGCGCTCTTACCATCATTGTTTTTCCAACACCAGGGACATCCTCAAGCAGAACGTGCCCGCCTGCCAGCAGTGCCACAAGGCTGAGCTCAGCGACATTGCGCTTTCCGATCATAACCTTCTCGATATTATGCAAAATCCTTTCAGCCGCGGGATTCATTTGATCGCGCATCTATATCCCTCCTGTATTATGACTATTAAGCAGGCCAAAAGGCGCGTACTTAACATGAATTTCTCTTGAATTATGATACTAATAACTTATATTCGACAGATTCTATTAAAAACCTGTAAAAAATACGGACCTGGGAAAATATTAACGAAAGGCCAGCATATCTATTGTAGGTAATTTTCAAAAATATGTAAAATGGAAAGATTTCCGGCAGTGCCGGAAACGTTTAGGATTAGTGAGGAATTAGAGAATTCTATTTTTCAATTTATCTTCCCGCCCAAGGTGATTACATGCTTAATATTGTGCAATATCAGAAACTAATGAAAGCATGCCCGCAATAGGCAGGGCATGCTTTCACGTACAATTAATCAAACGTTTGATTAACGATTTTCCCTTAGCTTTTCCATCCGCTCAGCCCAGTCATTGATCTTTTGGTCGATCCTTTCCACTTCATCATCAATTTCCTGATGCTTGCTATTGATAATTTCTTCCTGAAGCCCTTCCAATACCTTTTCATGCTCTTCTGTCTTTTTAAGCAGCTCCTCTTCCATGGCGGCATCGATCAGTTCATTTTCCTTCAGGTTCGCAATGGCGTCCCGGATGCGCCCGGCCTCATTCCTGATGGCATATCCAAGCCCCATGCCCATCTGATCAATGTCCATCTTCTGGAATGAGACAGCAAATGTATTTTTGGGAGTAGACCACTTAACGCCAATTATGTCTATCAGCCCAGGCACCCACTCATTGGAGATGCTGCTGTTCAGCTGATCGGCATTGTCGGCGCCGATATATTCGCCCTTGCCTGCCTCAGCCACCTTCTTGAGCTGATCCTCTGCTTCCTTATCCACATTAAAGCCGATGATGTTCACCTTCCGGCTTTCATTGGTTTCAGCAAACAGCCTGGCTTCCTCCACCGGATTTCCGTCACAGGTTTCCGCTCCATCGCTGACTATATAAAGGGTAATATCACCCTCATAGTCCATGCTCGCCTCCCTTGCAGCCTTTATGGCGCCGGCCAGCGGAGTCCAGCCTTTCGCCTCTACCCCTTCAACAGCCTTGAAGAAAGACTCTTCGTTATATGACTGAAGCGGATAAACCTCATCAATCGTCGTACATGAAATCTGCTTGTCCTTGTCCTCCTGTGTGCCTGCATGCCCATACACATAAAGGGAAACATCATTTTCTTCGCCAATGGTCTTGGCAAAGCTTCTGACTGCACTCTTGGCAATTTCCATTTTCTGCTTGCCGTCTACGTCAAGCAGCATGCTGGAGCTGGCATCAAGGAGAAGAAGAGCCTTTCCGTCTTCCTGTTCTTCACCGGTTTCAGACTGTGCTGCCTGCTCCGGCTCAGGCAGGAGCGGTTCATCAAATTGCGGCTCATAGTCCATGATTCTGCCGATGGACTGCTGATAGGCACTGTTGCCAAGATAATAAAGCAGTGCCTTGAACATCATATCCGGATCATTCGTTTCCTTTGTGACCTTTTGCATGTGACCCTCAAAGTCCTCCCTGATCCCTGAAAGCGTATTGAAATCAGGCCAAAGCGCGGTTTCCTTTTCATAGCTGAAGTCCTTTGTTAAAAGGCCCGGCTCTGCATTCCGGAACTCTTCCACCGTAGAAGGAATCACAACCGTGCTGATTTCATCTGTGACTTCACTGCCTTCTTCTTCATTGTCCTTCCCGGCCTCTTTTTGATCAGCCGAACCGGCATCGGACCGGGCTGGTTCCGCCTTGTCCACTTTCTTTTCCCCAGAGCAGCCGGCCAGTACAAACAAGACGGCCAGCATCAGCAGCATGTATTTTTTCAGCATTCTTTACCCTCCCTGATCAAATTTCTTTTTCAAGTGTTATAGAATGTTCCTGCCTTTCCTGCGGAACCCTGAAGCCTAAGGCACCCGAGATGATATATAAAACACTTGGCACGAACATCAGAAAAATTGAAATCGGAAAGCTCAATACGCCAAATGCGATCATCAGCCCCCCAAATAGCTTGTGATTCATCCTGTTTACCAGACAGCCGACAATCAATGCCCCTGCCTGGATCATGAAAAATAAGAGCGTGACAATAAAGATAATGCCTGCCGCCTGCTGATCATCTGAGGCTGCTGCCACAAAAGCAATAACAAACCCTATAAACGATAACAAAATGCCGATGATGCCGCCCACCAGCCCTAACACAAACTCCGCTGTCCTTTTCACTCTCAATCCAACTCCTATGTTGATGCGATTAATAATGGTATATGATCATTGCCTTCCATAATTTTACGTTTACCACTCTGTTTCGTTCCTGGGTTTTTGGTCCTGTTTTTTGAATTTCTATTGGTGATTTAGGCCTATCAAGACACGATATGCGCTGTATTATTTCTTGCCTTAAGCCAGGTCCCCCCCAGGAATGCTATTTCATCCTAAAGCATTCTCAATATCACCCCGGCTGCCATTAGCAGCATAAACACCGCCACGATTCTGATCCCTGCCAAAACCGCTTTTCCGCTTACCCTTTCCCCCTCATACCTCCCAGCTGTCCCATCAATTACAGCAACACCAAGGCAGCAGAGGAAAAGCAAGCAAAAAAACAGCAGATTATATTTTTGCTCCTGAAAATCAATCAGCCAGTTTTCAGATACTGTATAGGCATATATGCCAAAAGAAAGGCTAACGGCGAGAAAGAAGAAAAGATTGAATTTGGCAAGGGTTTTTTTTCTTGATAATATCAGCTTCCTTATGATTTATTGTTTCTTTTGGATAATTTTTCTATTTTTTTAAAATCAAACTTATATTCCCTCTTACCTGCCGATTAAACATAAAAAAAGAGTTCTCCACGGGAAAACTCTCTTACTTTACCTTATTCAGCTTATAGCAGCCCCATTGAAAGCCGCCACAAAAGAAAGAAAACTGCAATTGAAATGCCGCCATATACTGCTTTTTTACTTACCCTTTCCCCCTCATCCTTGAGAGAGGCCCCGCTTATGCCAGCAAGAATAAGTCCGATTGAAGCTAACACAACAAATGTGACAATCTGGTTGAAGTACTTTTGGGTATCAATCATCCCGTTTTCCTGGATTGTGCAGGCATAGATGATGAAGCCTCCGAGTACCACTACCGTGTAAATCGTTACAATACGGGAAAGTGTTTTTTTGTTCATTGAATTCCCCCCTAAAAGCTCATACTATGCGCCAAAGGAGAAAGAGTACCGCGATGACCGCCCCAGTGCAGAGTGCTTTATTATTCAGCTTCCTGCCTTTCTCCCGTAAAGAAGCTATATCAATGGCTGCCAATATCGCTCCTATCAAGAAAAGAAAGCCAAACAGCAGCAGGTCTGCTCAAAGACCTTGCATTCTATTACTTTTCCAAGTATTTAGCACACCCATGGCAAATAACATTATTAGTTCACGCACTCCCTGCTTTAAATATACCAAATATAGTAAATCCCGACCAGGTTCAGAAGCTGCAACTGTAAGAACTTTAAGTACAGTACATTCGGGTTCAATAAATGCAGATCATTAATAATATCTCTTATTTGCCACGGCCAGACTATACTTAAGGAAGGGGAATTTCTTCAACTTTCTATTTTGGGTTTCAAACACAGATTATCTCACATTTGTGACTCCCTGCTTTGATAATTCCCCTCATAACCAGTAGAATAGAGTCATCTATGGGGTAAGCGAGAAAGGCAATGGAGGCTTTGCGATGAGAGCACGCTATGAATTGAATGATATGAACCTGACATTGAGCAATGTCACGCTGAGGGACTCAGCTGAGAGCTATGTCCTGCTGAAGGCTGCCGATGAATCCGGCAATGAAGTGACCATCAAGATTTCTCACGATCAGGCAGAGTATCTGGAAATGGAGTTCAAGGATCTTAACAGGCGCCGGCATGGGCACAGGCCAGCCGAGGCCCGCAGGCAGGATCCTGTTGAAGAACCAAAAGAAGACCCAGCGGAAGAAGAATACAATTTATTCAATATGGATCTGTTTCCGGACGAATAAGCAAAGAAACCCTCACAAAAGCCTTAATGGAGCAAGGTTTTTGTGAGGGTTTCTTATTATTGTCAGGCATTCTCTATCTACGGACCGTGCCTGACACCGCAAAAAGACATTTATTGCATATTGTCCATCTGCGGTGCCTGACACTCCTACTGCAGCCCCTCTATCTCCATCCCCCTTACCGGCAGAGAGCTTTCTCCTGTGTCGAGGTAGATGACGTTTACTTTGTCGTTTTCCTCTAGATAGATGCTCATCGGGCTGTTTTCTGATGAGACGATATAGCTTTTTCCACTTTCGAGCAGGAAGTAGACGGTTGTGTAGTCGCCGGTTTTTTCTTTATAGACGCGTACGACTGTTCCGCTGATCTGTTTTTCTTCGGCCTTGGAGCTGCCGTTGACGCTTCCGCCGCCGCGCTGCAGGGCTGTTTTATAAAGCTTAAGCGCCTGATTTGGCGTATTGGCATAGGCGGAGATTTCCGGATTTGCCGCTGACACGATAAAGTAATTCTGCAGGAATCCGTTCGCATCCAGCACCGGCGTCAGCCAGCTGGCTTCTCCGTAGAAGTTATACAGAATCGGCATTTCGCCGCTCCATTTTTTCTCAATAAATTTCTTATCGATGATCTGCAGGTTCCCCTGCGAATCCATATAGGACTCTTCCAGATTCCCTGTGTAGAAGGTCGCTTCGCCCGTCCTTGAATTTGTCAAAGAGTAGCCAAGCATGCTGTCTACCCCTTCTTTTGGCGAGGTGAAATCTGTGAAGTAATACATATCTCCATTTTCATCGAAAATCGGGCTTACATTTGCCTCTGTCCCTTCATCAGAAGGCAGCTTCACTTCGGATTTTCCGAAGACACTGTTCCAGAAGCCCTGGACATAGTTTCCGTAATAGCTGTTCTGCAGGCTGACGGTTTCAGGCGATACCGCGCCATCGATGAAGTCAGGTGCATCTGCCAGCTTATACGACTTCATTTTACCGTTTTGCGGATCGACCACAACGATTCCCTCTGCATTAAAGCCATTCCTGGCAGAGATAAACTCTCCGTAGGTGCGGACATAATAAGGCTTTCCGTTATCATCCACTTCCAGCTGCACGTCACCGTTGAATATCCTCTTTGGATAGTTGTTCCGGATGTGCCGCTCTATGTTCTTGTTAAAATAAGACGAAGGCGTGTAGGTCATCTTTTCTTTCACAAACTTTGGATTGGCATTAGAATCCGTCGCACTGATGGTAAAATACCCCGGCGTTTCGTCACCCTTCATCCACTTGAAGAATCCGGAGAACTCCACTGGCGCAATATAGACATAATCGCCGTTCACCTTCTGGATCTGCAGGCTGCCAAGCTCATAATAGCTCGTATCCGGCACCTGGCCAAATGCCTTTTTCATCTTATTGCGGGCAAATTTCGGCGGCACGCTCGCCGGTGTCTTCTCTTCATCAAAAGCTTCGATTTCCGTCTTTACATCCATCTTCGCTGACTCATACTTTTCATCTGCGTTAAAAACGAACGCGGTCAAAAAGTAAATTCCGGCCAGCAGGGATACCAGAAACACAATGCTCTTAACAAGACGCTCCTTCCCTGCCGCCAAAAAGGCGCCGACACCTGAAGCCAGAATGAGAACCAGCCACACGGAAGAAAAATTCCGGTCCAGGTTGGTTAAATAATAAAAACCGAATGCGGCGATAATGGAAATGGCCGCCGCCACTGTCATGCCAACGGGGCTGAAGCGGCTCTTCTCTTTCTTATCCTTTTTCCCGCTCCTGCCGCCTTGAAGCGGCACAAGCAGAACTGCTATCACCAGACCGATTATAATCGAAAATATAAAAATGCTTCCCATATGCTTCCCCTTTCAGGAGTTATTATTTCTTGATGCATAGTATGTATACGGATGAGGGGCGAAGGGGTTTCGTTTTGTTGGGAAAAGGGTCAGCAGCTCACTTCACTTATTGAAATAATTCCTGATGATAGGCACAATTTTTTCCTTGAAGTCCTTCTTCCCCTGCACCTTCCTATTCAGCCTGAGTGATTCCTGGATATTTTCCTTATCAATCTCGAGTGGATTTCCATCAGGATCTCTTTCGAAGGTGGACATGGATTTTTCTAATTCTTTCTCATTGGTCTCCATTGCTGCTTGCAAGAGGCCTTTGAGCCTGGGAGCCTTAACTTTGCCTGAGGAGACCAACTCATAAATACGTTTATATGCCGGGGCCATTGTCCGCTCTCTCAGCCCGAAAGTGTACATAATAATACTGTACCTTTCAAACTCTTCCTCCATTTTCCGCAGAAAGGCCAGGTCAAAAAAGCCTCTTTCCCTCGTAATCTCCCTTTGATAGCCTCCTACTGTATACACAATGTCCCTGATTTGCGAAGACTCTTCTATAATCACCTTCGTTAATACAAGGATTTCCTCTATGGCAGCTTCCAACTCGGGGTCTTCCCGCACCAGCTCTCCTTTATGCTTGCCCAGCAACTTCACCATCTGCTGATAAGGCTCCATATTCATATGCATCCTTGGAACAATGCCTGCAATAGTGTTATGCACCATGGTATTGTAGGAAATTAAATAGTAAGCAGCTTCCTCAACCTTTTCAGCCTCTGGCTCCCGGCCTGATGCGTCCAAAAGCAAATATCCTGTGATTTTACCCAATAAAGTATTGTACACCGTCAAAAAGTAATACTCTTTCCCGTCAAAATAGGCAAAATCCCACATATCCCATTTTTCGAGGAACTTCTTGTGCTTCTTGATGGTTTGGATGTGCTGTTTTGTTGGTTTGACGTTGATCATTGGGGCACCTCCGGTTTGTGTATGATAAAAAGCCCTGATTGGCATGTTAGCCAATCAAGACTTTAGAGATTACAAGGTTATAGTTTAAAATAGTTTGTTAGTCCTTATCTCAACAAATGCTGTCACCAATACTATTGATCGCATTAACTAATTATTTTGGTTTTCATTGTACTTTTTTTCAATTTCCTGTTTAACACTTTCAAAATTTGAATCGGCTAGGCTTCGTAGTTCGAGCCTAATTTCGTCGTTTAGGTCCGATACAGAGCTAAATCGTTCATCAGCCAGATCTGACAGGAGGCTATGTGCTTCTCTAGTAATTTGTTCTTCATCTCTCAAGGCTGTAAGTGTTTTTAGGATATTGAGGTTTTCATAACGGTTTGCCTGATTCCATTCAATGCCGAAGGTTGGGATGTTTTTTAGTTTTAAATCGTATCTCTGGCTCGAAGCATCGTTTATAGCGTTATTTCTCCACTCATCCCACTTTTTCGCTATCTGTTTGGCTTTATCCAGTTCTTCCTTCAGCTCACTCTGATTGCGTGCATTGCTAAATAACCCTTTTGCGCTTTTGGCTACTTCCTTCAGCTGATTCTGCCCCTCTGCATCTAAGTCAAAACCAATCACATTGACAATCGGCTGAATATCAGAATCTCCAAGGCTCTTGGCCTGTTCCACAGGGTTGCCATCACAGGTTTCAACTCCATCGCTGACCAGATAGATAATGTTGGTATTCGTATCTCCTTTATAGGACAGCAAATCATTTTTTGCTTCCTCTATTGCAGCGGCAAGCGGGGTCCATCCAGCAGGCTTGACAGTCTGCAAAGTGCTATTGAGTTTTTCGCCGTTGTAGTCACCCATTTCATAGATGAGTTCATTGCTCTTACAGGAAAGCTCTTTGTCCTGGTCAGAACCTGTACCTTTATGTCCATAAACCCTTAAGGCAACATTTGCTCCTTCAGGGAGGTCTTCGGCAAACTCTCCAATAGACTCCTTAGCGATATCCATCATGGTTTTGCCATCGATTTGGTTTGCCATGCTTCCGCTGGCATCCAGGAGAATCTCTACATTCAGGTTTTCTTTAAACTGGTAGCGCTCGTCCTTAATATCCGGACTGCCAAACGATTCCATCTCCAGTTCATCCAATACTTCTGCCGGATTAGGATAGTCTTCGTGGAATAAGTTCAGCAACTTTCTCCAATACAATTCAATCTCTTCGCCGGTCGGTTCCTCACCAAGCTCAGGAAGCTCCTTTAATTGTTTTAACAGTCCTTTTTGCTGTTCAGGAGTTAGCTCATCATAATCCTGCCCGGAAAACATGCCTGCTTCTGCATTGGCTAGCTCAACAGTGGTTTTTGTTGGTTCTGGCAATGAAGCTAACATCTCTTCAATTGAGGTTTCATCTTTGCTGTCTGTACTGTCTTTGTTGTCTTCAGCCTCTTTCATGGCAGAGGTTTCTTTTTGATCATCTTGTTTTGTATCCGTCTGTTTATCGCTGCATGCTGTCAGCAAAGTGAGCATGACTATAGAAATAACAAAAATGTTCCGAAACTTTTTTCCCATAGTGGAAAAACACCCCTTAAAAATTAAAATTAACAAAATTGAACCATTCCTATTCTACTGAAATTTGGATAGTCTACAGTTCATACGGGAGTAATGATTGTATGCCTTTCTAGCTCATTGCGGGGAGTATCAGGCATTCCCCTGGCCATCTTCTCTGGTATAAGACCCTTGTAGCATGGGGATTACCTTTTCATGCAGTTTTCTGCTTGAGCTATCATCCAATTCTTTTGTTACATTTTTCACAGTTTATGAAGGTATTTATAGCCTAAGACTTATTTGTTCTTCCCTAGATTCTTTGGCTTTTCCTGGACCGCTGGATTATTGCTGCTGTATTTATTGATGAAATTGGGTCCTCTGGATAGGCATAAGTTTCTTCTAATGATATCGGTGCTTTTAACTTTCTAAACTAATTCATTCTAGAATCATAGATTTTCAGATTGTATATTCCTTCACTTTACAGCCCTACTCATTGTTGGCCTCTACCGCTTTTCTAGAGTTCTGACTTAATAACATCGGCTTCTTTTTAATTCTCTCAAGGTGCTCTCGGCTTTCTTTTTGCAGTCCTTCAGGCTTTTCTAACAGTAAAGTAAATAGAAGAAAAGCTTATGAGCTGCGGATATTGTGTACTGCTTAAAATCACAGGCACCCTATTAGAAGCCAATCATAACCGTAATATTGCAAGATTAATTGATGTTTTTGTCATACAGCTCATTGATCTTTTTTCATTGTCATCGTAGCCTTGTTCAATCATATCCATTAGAACAGTCTCAAGCTCGTCAAAAATTTCTTTCTGGCTGCTATAGTATGCATCCCTTATTTCCAATACCTTCAACCCTTGGTCACCAGTAATTTTACCTTCGTATTCCAAAGAAGATAAAGCTGAGATTATTCTATATTCTTCAAACGTTTGATTAAAAATCCAATCGTTTGATATAGAAAGAAGCTCATCTTTTTGCCGGATATTATTTTGAACATTTTTCCCTGTTTCATCTACATACCATTTAGTCCACTTTCCTGATTCCTCAATAGCCTTTTCCAGCTCATTATCCAGCTGTTCCTGGCTTTTGACATTTTGATATGTACCGCCAGCGGCCTGTGCGACTTCTTCCAGCTGCTGCTGGTCTTTACCGTTTACGTCGAATCCGATGATATTGACGACTGGTGCCACTCCTGAGTCTTTTAAACTTGCTGCCGCCTCGACCGGATTGCCATCGCAGGTTTCTATTCCATCGCTCACCACATAAACAATATTTTTGTTCTTTTCCCCTTTATAAGCTTCCAGGTCCTTCTGGGCTTCCATCAGTGATTGGGCCAGCGGAGTCCATCCTGCAGGCTTAAATTTATTTAAAGCTGTATTTAATTCCGCCTCAATATATGGCTGAGGGGCGTAAACAAGCTCATTGGATGCACAGGACATTTTTTTATCGGCATCCGAACCTGTTCCTTTATGGCCATACACCCTTAATCCGACATTTGCTTCTTCAGGCAGTGCGGATGCAAATTTTTTTATCGACGCTTTTGCCAGCTCCATACGTGTTTGAGATCCCATTTTATTTGCCATGCTCCCGCTGGAGTCCAATATGATTTCAACATTAAAGCTTCCCTTCTCTTCGGAACTTCCTTCTGATTCCGGCCCACTTACGGTTAAAGAAACAATAGCCTCTCTCGGATCACGGTACTCTTTTCTAAAAAGAGAATACAAGTAAGCAAACAGGTCATTTAACTCCTCTTCGGATGCCTCTTCCGGAAGCTCAGGGACCTTGCTCAAGGCTTGCTGTACCTCTGGGTCTTTAATCTGTGTGTCTTCAGCAGTAAATGGACCTTTTGGATAGCTGATGATTTCCTCCAGACTGGCTGGGATTTTTTTGTTTTCCGCTAGATTTATTTGTTCCTTAGCGTCTTCAGCGTCTTCAGCGTTTTCAGCGTTTTCAGTGTCTTCAGATTCGTCGACTTGCCCGATAGCCGCTGCATCATTGCCTTTTGACTGTTTTTGTTCAGTGTTATTCCCACTTTCTTTTGAACATGCTGTGATGATGAATATTGATAGGAATAGAATAGTGAGTTTTTTAATAAAATTGCTCATTTTAGACCTCCAGATCAGCCTTCTATTTTATGTTTGTGCACTGCATTTTGCTTTTTTAATAAGATAATCTTTATCACTGCCATTTCAGTTGAAAGTAGTACTTGATATTCTTCTTTAACACTCTAAAAATCACTTCGGATTCATCAGCAGCCTATAAAGCTCTTCCTTATTATCCAGCTCATCCACCGGGGTATCTTCCTTCACCATTTCCCTGAGTTCTGGCATGTCTCTCGCTGTTTCAGAATAGCTGCTCAGCATATGGGGTTCATTTCTCATGAACCAGAGATAATCCAGAAGGAGTGATGGCTTTTTAAAAAATACGGTATGTAAGTAGGCTAGAATCTCCTTCCGGTCTCTTTCTGTCTTGAGCTGTTCATCATTTTTCCGGACGGCTGCCCTTACCATTTCCACCACACAGACCCTTACTTGCCGTTGGGTTTCCTCTGTTACGATCTCTGTATCATTGGCCTCTACCAGCAAGTCCGTTCCTTTTTCGACGCTGTTATAAATGATAGCCTGATCTTCCCTTAATCTTTTGGCAGAGTCCAGGCAGCGGTTTATGCTTTCCATCATTTCCGGAGGAGCAGTGGCCTGAAGCTTGTTCTTCAGCGATGTGAGGACCTTTTCCCATCTTCTGTACAGTTTGGCTGAAGGAGACAGCGCCCACTTTGCTCCGGTTGTGACTATAGTTGAGCCTGCTGTTCGATAAACATGGACGATGAGAGTTGCTCTTTTCACTTCTTCGTAAGGAGGGACAGAGCCATCCTCCCTGATATAGAGGTCCTGAAGGGTTGGATAGTAGCTTATCGCGTAGTATTTTTGCCCGTTATAGTGAAACTTTGAAGGCAGGCAGTCGATCCTGTTGCTGGAGGGGTCATATTCTTTGGCTACTTTTTTGATATGGTCTGGCAGTTTTTTGTAGTCGAGCATCAGCATATCCCCTTTCACTATATTTTCGCTTCAAATTCCCGACTATTTTTATAAAAAGGCCATTAAATAAAACCCGGGATACAATATTCCGGGTCTTATATATTTGCGCTTATATCATTAGTCCTCAAATCTTATTTTCTTAAGGTGATTCCTCCTCATAAAAGGAATGGCTGCTCCTATAAATAGGGGGATAAGAGGGAACTTCCCATCCAGCACCAGCCAATCTAATAAGAATGCGGGAATGTATATAAGATAGGTAAACAACATTATCAATAGATAGATCCATTTCCACTTTCTTTCTTTTTTTGTAACGATTTTACCCATTCCTTTCTTGAATACGAATCGTTTAGACTGCCTTCCACTCATTATATAGATTAGTCACAATGATGGTTTGGAGCGGAAGCAGCAGCATAAGGAGCAGGATCTTTACAATGAGTAATGTGAAATATACATCTGTATAAAAAGTCAAAAGGGTTATCAAAACATTTTCAAAAAACAATTGAGTTAGGGAAAGCAGTATAATTAAGAAAAACGCCTTGAAAAAATTTTTCTTCATAAAGCTGACTGATTTTTTGATTGCCACTTTAAAACTTTTCACGCTATCAGTAAAAAAGTAAGGGACAAAGTAAAATAGCAGCAATACGGCCAGTCCAGGCAATACAAAGAAAAGTCCTCCAATAAAAATCAGAAGTGAGTAAAGGCAGGCAAAAATATAAACGGGGATAGCCTTTTCAAGAGAGAAAGAAATAGCTTTTTTAAACGGGTTATCCTCTCCCTCATCCTCAAGCAAGGTATATTTAATAAAAGGAATTTGCGCAATTGTCAAGAAAATCAGCATAAATACACCATTGGCTACATCACCTATTAAGTTAGGATAATCCGTGTATAAGGTTTGTTCGTAAATATAGTTGACAATAAATGCATGCGCCAGAAGCAGTGGCACGTAAGTCAGCAAAGATAAAAGAATGATTTTATAAAATTCTTGCGCATACAGGCTGAATGAATTAGAGAAGATTTTTTTCATTGGCCTCTCCTGAGTTATGATTTCTAATTAACGGTGCTGAAATCTTTTCAAAATCTTTTTTGCCCTGGACAGACCTGTTTACTCTTAGGGATTCTTTTATATTATTCCGGTCGATTTCCAGAGAAGCACCGTCCGGGTCCCTCTCATAGGTAGACATAGATTTTTCAAGTTCCTTTTCATTTGTCTCAATGGCAGCCTTTAGTATACTTTTCAGCTTTGAGATTGAGATCTTTCCTGAGTCCAGAAGACGATACAGCTTTTGATAATCAGGCTGCATTTCACGCTCCCTAATTCCATATGTGTACATGATTTCGCTGTACCGTCCAAATTCATTCTCCATCACTCTTAAGAATTCCTTATCGAAATATCCTCTTTCTCTAGTTACTTCTCTTTGATAGCCACCCAAGGTATAGACAATCTCTCTAACATAAGCTGCTTCCTGAATATTTTTCTGGGTATAATCGATTATTTGGTCTATTGCTCCACTTAGACCTGGCTCCTGTTGAACGATCTCTGCTTTATGATTACTTAATAATTCCACCATATCCTGGTAAGGCTGCATATTCTTATTCATCCGCGGTGCCAGGCCATTTATGGTGTTATGCACCAATGTATTGTAACTAATAAGGTAATAGGCAGGCTCCTTAGCCTGGCTGTAGGATATTTCCTCTCCTTTGTCATTCAAAATCAAGTAACCGGTGATGCCACCGGTTATTGAATTATAAGCAGTCAGAAAATAGTATTCACTGCCGTCATAGTAGGCAAAATCCCACATGTCCCACTTCTCCAGAAACTTTTTATGTTCCTTTATATTTTTCAAATGTTCTTTCGATGGCTTTACATCAATCATTTCTGCACCTCATTATCCAAACACTGACTTAAAGAAACCTGTTACCTTTTCTTTTGCCTTATTAAATTTCTTTTTAACGTCTTTAACAATTTTCTCTCTGTTCCTATACATTTTGTGACCAAGGCTCGCCAGACTCAATACCCCTCCGACGACCACCATTCCCGCAGCTATCGGCTGCGCTCCTGGGATCAGCGCTACTGCAGGGGCTAGACCTGTAATAATTTCTCCAGAATTACCAACCAGGTCAAAGGCTGCTGCCGTTTTCTCTTCAGATGTACCGGCACTGTTGAATTTCTTAACATTATTCACTGTATCATTGACAGCAAAAGGCAGTGTAACAGCAGAAACAATAGCGTTTCCAGGCGTAAAGGTTTTACCCGCCCGATATAAATCATCGAATTTTTCTGCTGCCTCTATAATATCTCCAGCTTTTTTGAGGTTGTTTATATTTCTAAACTCTTCAAATGTCTTGTACTTTTGATAAAGATCTTTTGAGTTTTTATAAACAGACTGGGCATCGTAGATGGCATCTAAAGTAGGGTCGCCCTTTGTTAATGTCTTAAATCCATTAACCGCGAGACCTTTTTTGTAATCCAGATAATCCTTAAGCTCCAGATCATTCCCTCTCACAACTTTATCTGCCAGATTAATAGTTCCTCCTACTATATCCTTAGCAGAATATTTAAGGACATCGTAAGGCTTTGGAGAGTTAATGGACAGGAATGGATCTTCGGCAGTATTGCTGCTGTTGTTTGACGGTGGATTTTTTGTCTGATTCAGCTGGTCAAGAGTTTCCAATCCGGGGTTTTTATAGTCTTGGCTGTAAGGCGGACCAGGCGGGGGATTATTGGTATTGCCGCCAGGCACTGTTGAAGGGTTGTTGGGATTGCTTCCTGGGTTGTTTCCTGGATTGTTTCCATTCGGGTTGCTGGAAGGCCCATTTGGGTTATTATTGCCTGGACCTGAATTCCACTCTGGCTTAGTTTCCCAAGGTTTGGTGTTCCATTCAGGCTGATTGTTCCATTCAGGTGCTGTCTCCCATGCAGGCTTGGTCCAGTCGGGCTTTGTTTGCCATTCAGGAGCTGTTTCCCATGCTGGTTTGGTCCAGTCAGGCTTTGTTTGCCATTCAGGAGCTGTTTCCCATCCGGGATTTGTCCATTCAGGAGAGCTCTCCCAGCCAGGACTGCTCCAGGTTGGATTGTTATTCCAGCCGGAATTTGAGTTCCACGTTTCCCAGGCATATGCATTTATAGCAAGAAATCCGGGGTTCATGAAAAATATCACTGCCAATGCCATAAGGGAAACAAATATCCTTTTGACACTCTTCATTTTTTACCCTCCAATCTTTTTAAAATGGCGACAGATTAAGACTCCAACTCATTGCTTCTGCAAAATCAAAACTCGGGCCCTGCCCCTTTTGTTTGATGTAACGCTGATTTTCAGAAAAATACTCGTCGAATTTCACTGCCTTATATCGTGTAGAGGTTTCTACCTCGATCCTGTTTTTATTGTTTAGGAAAATGGTTGTTTCTTCAACCTTTCCATTATTTCCTGAAATATTTGAGCCGACTTCAAAAGGAATTAGACTCTCCGCGTTATTCAATTCTGCCAAAACTTTTTCTTGAAGCAGGCCATTGCCTGGCAGTTCTTGTTTGAGGATATTATTAATCGCAATATGGTTTTTCTCATACTTCTTGTAGTCCTCTGGCAAAGCTTTGATTTCATCGTCAACCTTTTTCCGCAGCTTTTCAAGATCTAAATCGGGATTCTCCAAAAGGCGTCTAACAACCTCTTCATCGTATTCAGTTATCGCTGTATCAAGTGCTTCCAAAATAACCCCTGATGCTACAAGACTCGCCTGTTCCGCATTATTGGAGGCATGCTGCTTCTCAATTAGTACATTCGCAAAGTTTGCAATCATCATAAACATCAGAGCAAAAATTCCAAAAAAACTGATCATGAATAAAGTAGTATTGCCTTTTTCATTTTTCAAGCGTTCCACTTAATCCATCACCCCTATCACCCTGCCATTGATCGACCTGGCAAATGATATATTCGGCAGTGATCCTGTATATTTTTCAGGAATAAAGATCAGTCTTAAATCTACATTCAGTGTAAGTGTAAAGTTATTGCCATTTCGTCCGCTTTCAACGACTCCGTTGAAATTCAGATTTCCTCCTGCGTTAGATAAGACAGTGCTTGCTGCAGTATTAGCTTCGCCCATATCTCCTGAGGTTGAATAAACCTTAGCTGCCTCATTCACTGCAGACTGAGCCACCATGACGGCGTATCCTGCTACCAGAAATTGAACAAAAATCATCAATATCAACAAAACAAGGGGCACCATTGCGAGGAATTCAATGGTGGCCGAGCCCTGTTCATTTTTTAGCTTTTTCACAATGCGCCCCCTCCTTGTTGTTTAATTGGATACATTTTTTTCATATAATTCATCTATTTGCTGCCTAATACTTTCCATATCAGATTGTTTTGCATCAATTAATACGTTTGCCAAATCATCAATTACTTGCCTTTGGCTTTTGTAATAGTCATCTCTGAAGTCTGTTAATTGTGAAAGCTGCTCATCAGTTATTTTGCCCTTTTGCTTTATTTGGCTTAATGAGGTGGTGATTTTCGCTTTCTCAATATTATGATTCTTCACCCAGTCGTTCTTAATGGAGCGGATATCCAGTTTCTGAGTATTGAAGTCTTCCAAGGAATTCATTCGTTCTTCGTAATACCAGGTCCGCCATTTTAAAGATTCCTCTACAGCCTTATTCAGCTCATTCTGCAGCTGCTGCTGGCTGGTAACATTCTGATACGTTCCTCCTGCAGCTTTTGCTACTTCCTCCAGCTGCTGCTGATCCTTCCCCTTAACATCGAACCCAATGATATTGACAACAGGGGCTACACCGGAATCTTTCAGATCTTTTGCAGCCTCTACCGGATTACCGTCGCATGTTTCAATCCCATCACTGACCACATAAACCATATTCTTATTATCCTGCCCTTCAAACTGGGCCAAATCCTTTTGGGCTTCTATCAAGGATTGCGCAAGCGGCGTCCAGCCCGCTGGATTGAATTTATCCAGTGCACTGTTCAGTTCACCTTCATTATAAGGCTGGGGCGGATACACCAGCTCATTGGATGAGCAGGACATTTTTTTATCTGAATCTGACCCTGTTCCTTTATGCCCATATACTCTTAAACTGATATTTGCTTCTTCAGGGAGGGAG
This sequence comes from Bacillus sp. AG4(2022), assembly GCF_031844465.1. NCBI lineage: Bacteria > Bacillati > Bacillota > Bacilli > Caryophanales > Bacillaceae > Bacillus > Bacillus sp. AG4(2022). The sequence continues at coordinate 20,934 of NZ_JAUZVH010000015.1, read as the reverse complement.
GAAGCAAATTCTTTTATAGATTCTTTCGCTAATTCCATCCGGGTCTTGGAACCTAGTTTATTAGCCATACTTCCGCTGGCATCCAGGACAATCTCAACATTAAAACTGGCGGGTGATTCCTGGGATCCGCCCTCTGATTCAGGTCCTTCCACCTCAGATGCTGATTCCATGATAGCCCTTGGATCCTGATATTCCATTTTGTACAGAGAATACAGGTACCCAAATAGCTCTTTAATCTCTTCATCAGAAGCATCTTCTGGCACTGCAGGAACTGCATTCAACGCAGCCTCTGTATCTGAAGTGTCTATGCTTAAATCCTCACTGGAAAAGGAACCCTCAGGATAAGAGAAGATTTCCTCCAATGATACGGGCAAAGGAGGACTTTCAAGCTTTGACGGGTTGTCAGCATTGCCAACAGCCTGATCAGCATCAGCCTTCTCTTTCTTGACTTCTTGTTTTTGAACCTGCTTATCATCTTCTCCTCCGCTTGCGGAGCACCCGGAAATGATACTCCCTATGAGAAGAGGAGCAAAGAGAATTCTAAATAATTTACGCATAGATGTCCTCCAAGCTTACTAAAACAAAATTAGTTCCCAATTGACTCGATCATATCTGAAATTTTCCCAACGATAGCACCTGCGAGTCCGCTTCCCTGTCCACTCATCGCTCCGGCAACTGCAAACATTAATGCTACAACAACTGCTGCCAGCCCAACCCATTCAATTGTTGAAACACCTGCTTCATTTTGAACCTTGCTTTTTGCATTCGCATATAGCCCAATCACACAATTGTTCATTTTTGTTAACATCGTTTTCATTATAAATTCCTCCTAATTTTTAGTTATCTATTAAATCCTTAGTACACATTTATCCGGAACGAATAGTTTTCGGCATCACCCCTTCCAAGTTTCGGCATTACTAAGTGGTGAAGAACTGTAACAAACTATTTTCACCGTAGATCATATTCAGCAGCACCAGCCCGATAATCAGCAGCATGATTAATGGAGCAATGATGAATGATGTGATCATTGTAACTTTAGGCGATGCTTTTGCTGCCTTTTCTTTCACCTGCTCCAAGCTGATTTTCCTTATATCCTCTGCCTGGCTTTTTAATGTCGAGGCCATTGGAACTCCTAATCTAGTGGCTTGAATTAATGATTTTATAAAACTTTGGAACTCTTCGTTGTCATTTCTTTCGAGCAGGCCTCCATAGGCTTTTTCCCTGGGGACCCCTAAGTCGATTTCCTGCAGGAATATGGAGAACTCCTCTTTTATTGGGCCTGAAAAATATTTAATGACTTCCTTTAAAGCACTATCCATATTGGAGCCCGCCTGCAAGCTCACACTAACGGTATCCAAGAAATCTGGCAGATCACTCCTTAACTGCTGCTGCCGTTTTTTTGCCTTTGAACGGACCAGGAGTATAGGAACAAAGAATCCAAAAATAGGAAGTGTTACAAACGCTATATTGGATAAAGGAAGCCCTAATAATACCGCGAACAATCCAGCAATGAATCCAATAATCACACAAACAATCTTAAACCCTTGAAAGCGGCCAACTGTCATCTCAAATGGATTGCCTGCTTTCCTAAGGAGAGTTTGAATTTCAGCGGATTCACTTAATAAATTTACTCTCTCCCCAATTGTAGAAAAATCGTCAGCATATCTCGCTAAGAAAGTAATGACTTTTTCAGACCCACTCTTCTTCTTGGAAACGTCGAACGCAGAGGAAGCGGCGATTTCATCAATATGAAGCTTTAAAACTTCTTTTCTTTTAGCAAACTGGTAAAGGTTAATTAATCCTAGGACTAGCGTCAGCCAACAAAGTATAACAGTAATCAAAATGATTGAATCCATAGCTACACCTTGATATTGGTAACAGCTCTTACCAGAATAAGAGCTACTGCCATCCCGATTATAAAGATTGTCATTAAAATAGCTCCTGGAACTGTGAATATAAGGTCAATAAATCCATCCATAATATTATTCAGCATGAATAATAGAAAGATAGGCATCGCAGGCAGAATATATGAGACAAAACGCTGCTCTGCTGTTGCTGTTTTAATGGTTTGCCGCAAAATTTTCCGCTCCTCAAGTGTCTGCGCCATTTCGTAAAGTACTTTCGTTAAGTTTCCGCCTGATCTTTTTTGGATCATCAATGCAGAAATAAAAAGCTTATATTCTCTCGTTTTAATCCTTTTTTCCATCTCGGCAAGAGCACGTTCAAAATCCAGCCCCAGCCTGAGATTTTGCGTTAACACTTTAAATTCCTCTCTTGCGGGGGAATTTATTTCTGAAGCAACAACTTCCAGTCCCTGAGTAATGGTCATTCCTGATTTTGTGGCATTTCCAAGCAGTCTGCATGCCTCTGATAACTGATTATTTAATTGCTCCGTGTACTTATTTTTCCTGATGAAGAATATGAACCAGTATGCTGCAATCATCCCTATAGCAGATATTCCAGCACTAATGATTAACGGTATGTTAAAAAAGCCAAATAACAAGATCGACATCAGGAACCCGATAAAAATGAGGATTGCATAAAACTCGGAAGGCAAAATAGGGATATTAGCCTGAACCAGCTTCTTTTTCAGCTCCAGTGCGTAATCTGTTTGATCAAACCGGTCCCCAACTTTTGCAATAAAACTGCTTCGCTGGTTTTCTGTTTTGAACAGCTCTTCATATTTCTTTTGGATTTCCTTCTTTTCTTTCCTGTACCCTAGGTAGTTGTACATCCCCCAAATAAACAGCAGCACAGCTGCCCCGAATAAGACGGCACTTTCCATCAGGCTCACCTCCTATGCGGTAAATAGTGTATCTGGAATATCGATTCCAAAGATCTTTATTCTTTCCAGGCACTTTGGCAGATGGCCCGTAGGGGTAAAATAGCCATCCACCTGGCCATTGCCCTTCAGTCCATTCCTTTTAAAAGTGAAGATTTCATTTGTGGTGATTTCACCGTTCTCATTGCGGTAAATTTCGCAGATAGAGGTGATCTTTCTTGTGCCGTCTGTCAGCCTGGAGCTTTGAACAATAATATCAAGGGCACCGACAATATATTCACGGATGATGCTTGAAGGAAGATCCATTCCTGCCATAATAACCATCCCCTCTACCCGTCTGAGGGCATCAAATGGGGTATTGGCGTGAACTGTAGTAATGGAGCCTTCGTGTCCGGTATTCATTGCCTGCAGCATATCAAATGCTTCAGCTCCACGGACCTCACCGACAATAATTCGATCCGGCCTCATCCTCAGAGAGTTTTTCACTAGGTGACGAATGGTGATTTCCCCTTCGCCTTCCATGTTTTCCGGTCTTGCTTCCATTCCTACAACATTTGGCTTATCCAACCGAAGCTCAGCTGAATCCTCAATAGTGATGACCCTTTCCTTAGCTGGTATCGAATTTCCAAGTACATTCAGGAGTGTCGTCTTCCCGCTTCCTGTTCCGCCGGAAATCAGTACATTCAGCTTAGACTTTACGATGGCGTCCAAGAAGACTGACATATCATCATTTAAAGTTTCAAATTTTAAGAGATCTGACATTTTGAAAGGGTCTTTCCGGAATTTACGTATCGAAACTAGAGGCCCATTCAAGCTGATTGGGGGAATGACTGCATTCACACGGCTCCCATCCGGAAGCCTTGCATCGACCATTGGCGAGCTGTCATCAATTCTTCTGCCCAGCGGAGCAACAATCCGGTCAATCACATGGCGGACATGACTGTCATCCCGGAACGAGATGGGTGCAGGCTGCAGCTTGCCGAGCTTCTCAATATATATTTCTTTCGGTCCGTTAATAAGTATCTCTGTAATGGTGGCATCATTCAGAAGCGGCTCCAGGGGACCATATCCTATAGATTCATCAATGATTCTCGTGAGCAGCAGTTCCTTGTCATGCCTAGGAAGGATAATTTTCTCCTCACTCATATATTGGCTGATGAGCTGTTCAATTCTCAGCCTCATTTCGCCCTGCGGCAAATTCGTGAGGACCTCGAGATTAGCCTCCTTTAATATCCTTGTCTTATAATGGTCTACCAGTTCAGAGATATAGTGATTTTCCAATAGTGCCCTGGAAGATGATCGGCTTGCCTTTTTTTCTGTTTTTTTCTCAAATAGTGACACAGGTCATCAACCCTTTTACTCTAAAATTTGGCTTACCCATTTTTTAATGGATTTTGTGAACGGGATGAGTTTCTTTTCTACAGCTTCTTTCCTGAATGGCTCGCTTTTATTGATATGTGCCTGAACCCCTTTGATATCCCGAGGGATTTTAAAGGCTATCGGATATTGAATGATATTTTTCAGATCAGCGGGTTTAATTTCATTCTCTCGTCCGACTTCATTAAGAAGAAGTTCCATTCTGCCTTCTGTCTCAATACCGAGCCTCAAAAATAACCCCTCTACCTGCTTCAGCATGCTTATTGATGGTGTATCTAAATTAAGAGTATAGTAAATTTTGTCAGACTCCTCTAACGCAGAATACGTATGCTCATTCATGACTGTAGGCAAATCTACAAGCACAAAATCATAACTTCTCCGGCAAGTCCGCAATAAACGGGAAACAAAGCCTTCTGGCAGATTTTCCGCAACCTCGGCATCACGCGGGCTTAGCAGAATTTCCAGTTTAGAGTATCTTTCCTTTTCAGATACATTTCGGATATGGCTTTCATTTAGTTCCTCGATTACAGGAAGCAGATCTGCCAATGACCTGTTTGATTCAATAGATAGGTAAGTTTCGACTCCGCCGAACTGGAGATTCAAATCAATCAAGATGACCTGAGCAGTAGATTCCAGCTTTAATGTTTGAGCAAATGAGCTGGATATAATTGTTCTGCCGCTTCCACCTTTTCCGCTGTAAAAAGAGAAGATTCTTCCCCTGCCCCTCTTAAACGACTGGCTTGTTGAGGCTGTCTCCGATAGCTGCTGCTTTCTCTGGACAGCCATCTGTATGATGCTGTCCAATCTTCCATACAGCATTGTATTTTCATCCGGCAGAATAAAATAGTCAACGACTCCTGCCCTAGTAACATTTCTTAATAAGTCAAAGTCCTGCGAGAAGGCAATGAATACGATCGGAAGCATAGGGCTTGCCGCATGGATATAATCAATGGTATCTACAGTAGCTTCTCCCTCAGACTCAATCAAAAACACCAGGTCAGGCGCCAAGCGGTCCAGTTCAGTCCTGACCTCATTGTGGTTTATTGTCTCTACCTGTTTGAAATCAGTGAAAAGACCTCTGATACTTGTTAGTGATTGTTCTTCATCGCTTACAAGCAGAATTTTAATTTCGTCACCCATGTTCGTCCTCCAATATTAACTGGTTGATTGGCCTTTAACTTCCCGTGCCGTTTGTTTTCTGCTGCTCTTCTTGTTTTTTCTTTTCTGCTGCAGCTTTTTGCTCTGCTGCTTTCTTATCTGCAGCTGCCTTCTTATCTGCAGCAGCTTTCTGCTCCGCTGCTTTCTGCTCTGCTGACTTCTGTTCTGAAGCCTGAGCTTCGTCTGCCTCAGCCGCTTCCCCTTCTGCAGGCTCCTCTTTGCCTACATTGGCTTTTAGAATCCTCATACTATCTGCATAATTTTGCATGTGTATGACTTGTGGAGCGTCTTTATCTGCAATCTCCACAACAATCCCCTTAAACTTTTTATTGCTTTTAAGCACCGCTGCTACTGGAACGTCCTTCATAAATGTCTCTGTTACGGGCTTGTCATTAAATTTGTGCGATACGATAATGTCAACCCTATCTAAAGCTTCCAGCTGCTGATCAAAATTTACTTTATCTGACTGCGGAATCATCACAAGCCTATTATTCTCGTCCCTGACATTTGATACAGGCTTAATCATTGTTTTAGTAATAACATCCTCTGCAGCTACCGGTACAACTAGTACCTTATTAATTAAATCTTCAACATTGGTTACATGGGAATTGTTCACATACCGATTAGGGATTTCAACAGTTTTTACCTGCTCCCTCTCAATAAGTGTCCGTGAAGGTATATCACTTGCAGCTACATAAACCTCTGTCATCCCTCCCAGCTCTGAATTCAGCGCGCTGACCTTCTGCAATACGAAAAATCCCGCTGCTGCTGCTAATAAAACTGATACAAGAATAAATATGATAGCTCTCCTCTTCGACTCCAACATCCTGCGGCTTCTCTCCTATAGGTAATTTTTATTTTTATAAGAAAATCTTTCCTGTAAATTCCCTACTATTTACCTCGTTTAAACCTTTCTAAACCAGGTCAATTTCAAAAATTTTCTTTTTATATACTATATATTAACTATCATGCGTTCACATTTCCGTCAAACATGCTTCCAGTTTTGTCGAATTTTGTCTGTAATTATCTTCCTAGCAACTCTTTAAATCGAGATTTTTTTTTGAGACAAAAGTTGGGCAAGCGAGCAGGTGAAGAGTTATATAACCACCTTAAAATTGTAATATTTTAGGTTATTTATTTTACAATTGTTAAATTTTGCGGGTATTTAGTATTATTTTTTAGGGAAATGTATCTAGAAAGCATTTTGACGACGAGATACCAGTTCAATTTTCTGCATAATAAGTTTTTAAAGAGTAATTTTTCACTTTATGGAATTGTTTAACTCATTAAGAATATTTTCAGGTCTGCCAAAAGTCTGTGATTCTTTAAGTATTATTTTGTCTGTTTAAAGCGCTGCCGGCTTCTTCTCTTAGTCAGAAAGGAGCACCTTCTCCAGGCAAAAATAAAAAGGCTCCCGTTTAAGGAAACCTTCTTTTATTCCGAGTTTCTTCTATTAATATAGAATCTATCTCGAAGTGATAATATATGATTTAAGATCATTCTGCTTTATTTTACCCGCAGGCGCTGCCCAGGGTAGATGGTTTAGGCACTGTCTAGTCTGTTCCAGCTTCTGATCTGCTTAATGCATACACAGTTTCCCCGGCATTAACCAGATGGTAGACTGGCTTATTCTTCTTCCGCAGATTGAAGGCCTTTGCGATTCCATTGGCATGTCCCCGGGCGATGCTTTCAAGAAAAGAGCCCTTCCTGAGCTTGGCGGCATCTGCCGGATTGTCGATAAAGCCGCTTTCAGTGAGGAGCGCCGGCATGCGTGATTCGCGGAGTACATGGAAATTGGCCTGCTTTTTCCCGCGGCCGGCGAAGCTTGTCTGCCTGATTATCTCTTGATGGATGATATTCTGATAGGTGGAAGTCGGTGCCCCAATTCCCGGATAGGTATAGTCCTCATATCCGGTGCCTCCGCCGGCATTTACATGGAGTGAAAGCAGGAAGTCAGCCCCCCAGCTGTTGGCGGCATCTGTCCGTCGCTTCAGTGATACTGTCTGATCCCCGCTGCGGCTCATCCTCACAAGAACTCCCCGATACTCATTAAGCAGGATGGACCGCACTCTTGTCCCAATTTCCAGCGTTATATTTTTCTCCAGCAGCCCTGATCCCGCTCCTCCCGGGTCAGCTCCCCCATGTCCCGGGTCAATAAATATTTTTACCATGATTTTCACCACCTCCCTACTGTTTATGAGGAAGGTCATTGGCCAGCCTGTACATTGCGGGTGGCGCTTTTGCTACAGTATTCCAGATAAGCAGTTTGCCTGGACATTTGCTCAAACTAAAGCCGGCCTCCAAAGCCTTTCAAAACCAGCCATATTAAACTGGTCATCAAGTGTAAGTTTGTATATATCCGGTTTGGTGGTGCTTTGATGGAAGTCAAAATTGAATTTCTCATCAAAATAATTCAGCAGGCAGGTCATGATATGGCCATGGATGCCTATAGCAATTTTCCTGCCGCCATATTTAGAAACAGCATCTCTGAGCGCGCATATCCCCCGTTCCTGGATTTCCAGGTTTGATTCTCCGCCTGGATACTTAAAGCCAGGGTTATCATACACATATTTCAAGGCTTCCAGCGGCTTTTCAAAATGATGGCTTCTAGATGCCAAATCCCCTTCCCGCAAACGCGGGTCCAATTCCACTTCTTTTCCTAAGTTTCTTGCCAGCCCTTCGACTGTTTGTATTGCTCTCATATAAGGACTTGAGAGAATATGCTGAATTCCCTCTACTGCCAATAGATCAGCCACCCTGCGGGCGTCAGACCAGCCCTTCGCAGACAATCCCCGTGTTTCTTCATGCGCCAGCGAAAACTCAGAATGGGCATGTCTTATAAAATAGATTTCGGTTTTCATATCCATTCACCATTTTTCCCTTTTTGATTTCAGTATAAATGACAGATAGGACCTCAACCAATAAAAAAAGCCCGTCTCCCAGACGGACTCCAGCACTATCGTTTTTAATAAATATTTCCATATCACTTGTTCTTTCACCATCAAGCATATAAGCAACGCTTTCGCTTTCTCCGGCTGCCCCATTAGTTCAATGTTCTCAGTATATCTTCCCCTGCATCTTGCTGTGCCGATAAATGAAGCTCATAATTCAACCATTAGCACCTCCCCTTTGGAAAAATTCCACCGTTAGACGACAAGGAATGGAAAAGGTTTCAAAAAGTTATGTAGGCAGTGATCATAATAGGATTTCACTATGACCCTTTATTTGTTATCCTAGTACATATGCCAAGAAGGCAGCTTAGGAGTGTTAAAAAACATGAACAAAAAAGACATCGCCCAAATTCGGAAGCAGTTCAAGATCAATAATGATCTGCTGAAAATCTCCGATATTTTTAATGTGTATATCATGAAGGATTCCAGCGACATTTTTCATTACCAGAGCCAGCCTTTTGAAATGCTGGATCAGGAGCAGCAGGAGCTGTTTCTGCACAATTTTAAAAAGATGCTCGCCGGCCAGCTCGATGAAAAGCTCTTCGAATTGAAGTTCCAGCGCGATGCGGACAACAGCAGCCAGCTGATTCTCCATCAAGGGCTGCTGAGCAGTGATGTGGAAGGCTGGGCAGAGCAGATGCTTAAGATTGTAGAAAAACTGCTTGCAGTCCGGCAATATGAAAAAGATATCGTCATCACATTCATCCGCGGGGAATATTACAAGCCGACGAAGCGCCGCAATGATGAAGCAGAAGAAAGCGAACGGGATACCGTCTATTCCCATCCCTTCATTCTCTGCAGCATCAATAACACCCAGGAGCCGAAGAAGGAACTGCTTTTTGACTATGTCGAAAAAGAATTCAGATACCACTTTGTAATGGATCCAATCATCAACCTTAATGCTCCGCTCTCCGGGTTCTTATTTCCATGTTTCACCGATAACGCAGCGGATGTCAACCATGTTCTCTATTCTGCAGGCAAGGTCCACGAGCCGGATCACCTGTTCATAGAGGATGTGCTTAACGGGGAAGAAACAATGACAGCCCAGGATGATAAAATCGTCTTCGAGGAAATCATCAAGGATGTCACAGGAGATCAGCTGAGCACCTCTGCGCTCTCCACGGTCTATGAGGAAATCAACCGCATGATTGTGGAAAATGAAGAAGAAGAGCCGCCAAAGCTCGATTCCAAAGACGTAGAACGCGTTCTCAAAATGAGCGGCTTTGAGGATGTCGATTCCGAAAAAGTTGAATCTTCCTATCAAAAGATCATTGACGACGACAAATACGAAATCAAAGCCAGCAGTGTCCTGCCTAAATTTACATCAAAATCTATAAAAATCAGCACCAAAGTCGCCAACATCTCCATCAGCCCCCCAGATCTGCGGTATGTGAAGCAGATTGTGGTGGATGGGAAACGTTATTTGATGATTGAGGTGGAGGAAGAGACAGTGATTGAAGGGTTTACGATGATTCCGGAGGCATTTGGCGGTGGCGGTACGGAAGAATAGGAGTAAATAAAACCCGGTTCCTTATGAGAAGGAACCGGGTTTTATCCATAAGAAGCCCCCTGCCATTTCGGTACTGGCAGGGGGCTTCTGCTTAAAGCTCATTTCAGGGGTTATGATGTTGATTACATCATGCCGCCCATTCCACCCATGCCGCCCATATCAGGCATTGCAGGGCCGGCATTTTCTTCCGGCTTGTCAGCAACTACAGCTTCTGTAGTCAGGAACATAGCCGCAACAGATCCAGCGTTTTGAAGGGCTGAACGAGTTACTTTTGTTGGGTCAACGATACCGGCTTCGATCATGTTTACCCATTCGCCAGTAGCAGCGTTGAAGCCAGTGCCTACGTCTTCGCGCTTCAGGCGGTCAACGATGACAGAACCTTCAAGGCCTGCGTTGTGGGCGATTGTACGTACAGGCTCTTCCATTGCGCGAAGAACGATGTTGATGCCAGTCGCTTCGTCGCCTTCTGCTTCAAGGGAAGCCACTTTATTGTATACGTTCAGAAGGGCAACGCCGCCTCCGGAAACGATTCCTTCTTCTACTGCTGCGCGAGTAGAGTTCAGGGCGTCTTCGATGCGGAGCTTGCGCTCTTTCAGTTCAGTTTCAGTTGCAGCTCCAACCTTGACAACTGCTACACCGCCAGCCAATTTAGCCAGGCGCTCCTGCAGCTTTTCACGGTCGAATTCGGAAGTTGTTTCTTCCAGCTGAACGCGGATCTGGTTCACGCGGCCAGCGATTTGAGCGCTGTCTCCAGAACCTTCAACGATTGTTGTGTTTTCTTTGGAAACCACTACTTTAGAAGCGCGTCCTAAAGAATCGATTGTCGCAGATTTAAGGTCGCGTCCAAGCTCTTCAGTGATTACTTCACCGCCAGTAAGGACTGCGATGTCTTCAAGCATGGCTTTACGGCGGTCGCCGAAGCCAGGAGCTTTAACAGCAACAGCATTGAATGTGCCGCGAAGTTTGTTCACTACAAGCGTAGCAAGCGCTTCGCCTTCCACATCTTCAGCTACAAGCAATAATGGCTTGCCTTGCTGTACAACCTGCTCAAGAACAGGAAGGATTTCCTGGATGCTTGTGATCTTCTTGTCAGTGATCAGGATATATGGATTTTCAAGAACAGCTTCCATCTTGTCAGAATCAGTTACCATATAAGGAGATGCATATCCGCGGTCGAACTGCATACCTTCTACAACATCCAATTCAGTTGTGAAGCCTTTTGATTCTTCGATTGTGATGACGCCGTCGTTGCCAACGCGCTCCATTGCTTCTGCAATCAGCTGTCCGACTTCGTTGTCAGCAGCAGAAATTGCAGCAACCTGTGCAATGGACTCTTTGCCTTCGATTGGCTTGGAGATGGACTTAAGCTCTTCTACAGCCGCAGTTACCGCTTTTTCAATACCTTTGCGGATGCCCATTGGGTTAGCGCCTGCTGTTACGTTCTTAAGGCCTTCACGGATCATAGCCTGTGCAAGGACAGTTGCAGTTGTCGTACCGTCACCGGCAACATCGTTTGTCTTGCTTGCTACTTCAGCTACAAGCTTGGCACCCATGTTTTCGAATGCATCTTCAAGCTCGATTTCTTTTGCGATGGTAACACCGTCATTTGTGATAAGAGGTGAACCGAATTTCTTCTCAAGAACCACGTTGCGTCCTTTAGGTCCAAGAGTAACTTTTACCGCATTTGCAAGGGAATCCACTCCACGCAGCATGGCGCGGCGGGCTTCTTCACTAAACTTAATCTCTTTAGCCATTGTAAAAAAACCTCCTCAAGTTTTATGGTGTGTATAGTGTCCGGCTTACGGGGGCTATTAGCCTACAATTGCCAGAATATCGTTTTCGCGTAAAATTAAGTATTCTTTGCCTTCGTATTTCACTTCTGTACCGGCATATTTTGAGAAGATAATCGTGTCGCCAGCAGCAACTTCCAGCTCAACACGCTCGCCGTTTTCAAGAACGCGCCCTGTACCTACAGCAACAACCTTGCCTTCCTGAGGCTTCTCTTTAGCTGTGTCTGGCAGTACGATGCCGCTTGCAGTCTTTTCTTCCGTTTCAACAAGCTCGATAATAATACGATCACCTAGTGGCTTTAACAAGTGAAACAACCTCCTCAAATCTTTTATGTAGTTATTTATTAGCACTCTCATCTAATGAGTGCTAACACAATTATTATATTAATGAATCTTCACTTTATTTGCAAGTGGGACGCATAAAAAATTTTGTTAAAAATGTGCTGCTTCTATGTATAAGGCTGTGTGAAACAGAGCTTAACACGTATGGGCCAAAAATGAACATGGAACACTGACAAATCCATGTTCATTTTTGGCCAACCCTTTAAGTATATGAAGGAAATAAGATTTTATTCTATATATTTTAGGCGGCGCCCTCTTATTTGTGATCTATGCTCATTATTAGTAGAATGGTATGTATGGCATGTTTTTAGATAAAGGAGAATAAACTTTTGAAGAATGAATATTGGATTATCCTGATTGTTTATATAGGCATGCAGTTATCGAGCTATCTTGGAGTTCCGCTTTTCGCAGTGATCGGAACTATATCCGGCGGGAGCCCGGCGGAAGTGCAGGCGCTGTCTGTCGCCTACTGGCTTGTTTTCAGCTTTACAGTTGCCCTGATCCTTGTGCTATTCCTGCTGCGGAAAGAATTTAAATCAAAGGAGACGCTTGACCGCAGTGCTTCGTCTCCGCTTGCTTCCGTCGCCTGGGCAATTGCTGGTGTCTTCCTGGCACTGTTTGCACAGTCGCTTGCAGCTAATATCGAAAACCTGATCGGCATTGAAATGGGCTCTGAGAACACCCAGCAGATCATCAGGATCATCGAGACCCTGCCGCTCGTCGTGATTGTCAGCAGCATCATCGGCCCGATACTGGAGGAAATCGTCTTCCGGAAGGTCATCTTCGGCGCCCTTCATAAAAGAATGAACTTCTTTTTGGCGGCCCTGATCAGCTCAGTGATTTTTGCTTTCGCGCACCTCGAGCCTGAGCATGTGCTCCTTTATTCTGCAATGGGCTTCACATTCGCGTTCCTGTATGTGCGGACCAAGCGGATCCTTGTCCCGATTTTTGCGCATGTGTCGATGAATACTTTGGTAGTCATCATTCAAATGAATCAGGACAAACTACAAAAGTGGATAGAAGAAATGGAACAAATTCAAAGTTTTATTGGGGGATTTTAAATGAGGCAGTCACCGCTGTTTTCCGGATTCATCTATATATTCCTGGGCGTGCTGTTTACTTACTTTGCGATCCAGAATATAAATGAAACCGGTGAATGGGGATTTTTCACGTATCTGCTCGTGCTTCTGGCAACTTTTGATTTCGGTTCAGGCCTTCGGATGATTGCCTTTCACTATAAAATCAAACAAATTAAAAATAACCAAAAAAAATGAGCCTTATTCCAGGCTCATTTTTTATTTGGCTTCCATTTCCTTTGCCTGCAGCCTTTCAGCCTCCAGCACTTTTTTATATGAAAATCTGGAGATGAAAATGCTCAATTCATATAGAAGCAAAAGAGGCACTGTTACCATCATATGCGACAGCAGCTCAGGCGGCGTAATGAAGGCCGCAATGACAAGCAGCACAAAATATGCATACTTACGGATGCTTGACAGAAACATCGGTGTGACAATGCCAAGCCTGGTCAGGAACATGATGACAACCGGCAGCTGAAAAAGGATCCCGAACGGAATGGTCAGCTGGAACAGGAACTGAAAATACTCATTGATCCCAATCACCTGATTGATATCAAGCCTGTCCGCAATCCGGGTCATAAAGTCCACAACAAACGGAAAAAGTATAAAGTATGAAAATGCCACTCCGCCAATGAACAAGATCACAGAAACAGGAATATAGCTCAGTGTGACCTTCCGTTCCTTCTCATACAAACCTGGACTGATGAACGCCCAGAATTGGTAAAGGATGACCGGGGATGTCATGACAAAAGCTATAATAAAAGCAAACTGCATATAGATTTTGACTGGATCGGTCAGGCGGAATGCGTTCATCGTCAGCTCTTTCGCTTCATCGGCGCCCTGCAGATACACAATGAGGGGCTCGGCGAGGAAAAAGCTTAAAATCATCGCGCAGAACAAGAAAACGACTGTCATGACAAGCCGTTTTCTTAATTCGCCTATATGTTCGTAAATTGTCATATCCTTATGACTCATACATATAACATCCTTATGTTACTTAACTTCTTTTTTCTTCTCTTCATCTTCGTCATTCATAAGCCCTTTGGTAGCGGATTTGAATTCACGGAGGGTATTGCCGGCAGCTTTTCCAAGCTCAGGCAGTTTCTTCGGTCCAAAAATCAGCAAAGCGACAAAAACAATAAGCAAGAGGCTTCCCATTCCTAAATTCATCATTGCGCCTCACCTCCCTTTATCTATCATATTGATGATACCACTAACGCCTGTATAATTCTATCCGTAATGCTAACTTTGCGATAATTGTCACATTCCGGAACCTTACTCTTCTGCTTCCACTTCCTGAAGGGCTTCCATTGGATAATGCTTCAGGAAGTAGACGAGTGACTGCAGCTCCACAGCCAGGTCGATATGATGGACCCTGATGGCAGAAGGAACTGTGAGCCTTGCCGGTGTAAAGTTGAGGATGCCCTTGATGCTTCCTTTTACAAGCCTGTCCGTTATGGCTTGGGCAACCGGTGCCGGCACTGTCAGGATGGCGACTTTAATAGCGTGCTCTTCAGATATTCTTTCCAAATCATCCATATGGAAAACAGGCACACCGCCAATATCTGTGCCTACTTTTCCGGCATCAACATCGAATGCCGCTTCGATCTTGGTATTATTATTTTTCAGGAAGTTATAGTTCAAAAAAGCAGTCCCAAGGTTTCCTACCCCGATAAGGGCAACCTTTGTCACTTCGTCCTGATCCAGCGTCTTGCGGAAAAAAGACAGCAGATAGTTAACATTATAGCCGTAGCCTTTTTTCCCAAGCGCACCAAAGTAAGAAAAATCCCTTCTGATTGTAGCAGAATCCACCTTCACAGCTTCACTGAGCTCCGCCGAGGAAACTCTCTGTTTACCTGAAGAGTGGAGATTTTTTAAAAATCGATAATACAGCGGCAGTCGTTTGGCCGTTGCCTGCGGTATTTTAATGGCTTCATTTGACATAGCTTTTCCCCCCACCCTGCTGATTTTCTATTGTATTTGTCTGCTATTCTTTTTTGAAGTCCCCATTTTTTCCGCCTGTCTTTTCAACAAGATAGGTTTGTCCGATAATCATTCCCTTATCGAGAGCCTTGCACATATCATAGACCGTCAGCGCACAGGCACTGGCAGCTGTCAGCGCTTCCATTTCAACTCCGGTAGACCCTTTTGTCCTAACCTGAGCAGAAATATTAAGCCGGTAATCTTCTTCTGATTTTTCCCATCCAAAAGAAATATCGATGCCGGTCAGCGGAATGGGATGGCACATAGGAATGATTTCCCACGTCTTTTTGGCGGCCATGATGCCAGCTACCTGGGCCACTGCCAAAACATCGCCTTTTTTCATGCTGTTGCCGGTTATTTTTTCGTATATTTCACTGTTAACCGTTATACTTGAGTGAGCAGATGCAGTCCGGACAGTTTCGGGCTTGCTGCTGACATCCACCATGCGGGCTCTGCCCTCATTATTAAAATGTGTGAATTCTGACATTCATAAACACCTCTCTAAAGAATCATACACTATTTTAAATAGGTATGTAAGCTATATTGTATGATGTTTCACAAATTTCATCTTATTGCTGTGAGGGAATGAATAGGATACACTAACCTTTAGAATACAGAGGTGAGAACAATGATTTTACTTCAGGTAAATCAGCTGTCAAAGTACTTTGGAGCTGACATGATTTTATCCAATATAAAGCTTGAGGTGCAAACGCGCGACAGGATCGCCCTTGTGGGCAGGAACGGTGCGGGCAAATCAACGCTTTTGAAAATAATAGCAGGGCATATGTCCCATGATTCAGGCGAAATCATTAAACCGAAGGATGTTTCCATCGGCTATCTGGCACAGAATACAGGGCTTGAATCTGCCCTTTCCATCTGGGATGAAATGCTTTCGGTCTTCAAGGGGCTGAGGGAGATGGAAGCTGAGCTCCGCCGGCTGGAAGAAAGAATGGCAGATCCCGGCGCATTCAATGATCCTGGCTCCTACGAGAAGATCCTTAAGGAATATGATCTGCTGCAGGTACAGTTCAAGGAACAGGGAGGCTATCAGTATGAAGCCGATATCCGCTCCATCCTGCACGGACTGAATTTTCATTCCTTTAGTTATGATACAAGCATATCTGTCCTTAGCGGCGGCCAAAAAACAAGGCTGGCTTTAGCCAAATTGCTGCTGACCAGGCCAGATATCCTGATTCTGGACGAGCCCACCAACCATCTGGACATTGAAACCCTATCCTGGCTGGAGCAATATCTGCAGGGCTATGAGGGAGCCATTCTCATCGTTTCCCATGACCGTTACTTCCTTGATAAAGTCGTCACACAGGTATATGAGATAACACGCCAGCAGATTTCCAAATTCCCTGGCAACTACAGCTACTATTTAGAGAAAAAAGCTGAGAATTACGAAAGGGATATGCGCCAGTATGAGAAGCAGCAGGAGGAAGTGGCCAAGCTGCAGGACTTTATCCAGCGCAACCTGGCACGCGCCTCGACAACCAAGCGGGCACAGAGCCGGAGGAAAAAGCTTGAAAGGATGGAACTGATGGACAGGCCGCTCGGCGATGAAAAATCAGCTGCTTTCAGCTTTGATATTTTAAAGCAGACCGGCAATGATGTCCTGAAGGTCAATTCCCTTGAGGTCGGTTACAGCGAGAATAAGGTTTCAGAGAATATCTCTTTCCGCATGTCACGAGGAGACAGCGCTGCACTAGTGGGTCCAAATGGCGTCGGTAAGTCTACCCTGCTGAAGACCCTCATTCAAAAACTGCCGGCAATCGGCGGCAGTATCGATTACGGGTCAAATGTAGAGATTGGCTATTATGATCAGGAGCAGGCTGAGCTGAAATCAAACAAACGTGTCCTGAATGAATTATGGGATGACTATCCTCTCCATAATGAAAAAGAAATCCGCACGGTACTGGGGAATTTCCTTTTCTCTGGAGATGATGTCCTAAAGCCAGTATCCGCGCTGAGCGGAGGCGAAAAAGCGCGGCTCGCCCTTGCTAAGCTGATGATGCAGAAAGCCAATTTCCTGATCCTAGATGAGCCGACGAACCATCTGGATCTCGACAGCAAGGAAATACTTGAGAATGCCCTGATAGACTATCCAGGCACAATTTTATTCGTATCCCATGACCGCTATTTTATTAACCGGATAGCATCAAAAGTGCTGGAGCTGGAAAACAGCGGAGCAACAGAATTCCTCGGGGATTATGACTATTATGTTGATAAAAAGCAGGAGCAGGCTGAGCTTCTGGCCTTGGAGACAACAAAAGCAGAGAAGGCTGCACCTGTAAAAACAGATAAGCAGTCATATATACAGGATAAAGAAACAAAGAAGCTTGAGAGGCAGAAAATGCGCAGGCTTGAAGAGATTGAAGCACGGATCGAACAGCTGGAATCATCCATTGAGGATTATGAACAGCAGCTTTGCGAGCCAGAGATCTATCAGGACCATGAAAAAGTTTTAGCCATCACTAAAGACAACAGCGAAGCTAAAGAAGAACTCGAACTGCTAATGGAAGAATGGGCAGAGCTTGCTGAATAGGCTTTCATTTTAATCTGCAGAACCAGGCTTCCACAGCCTGGTTCTTTATTTTTGTTATTCACATTTTTATTCACAGACAGAGTGTATATTTAACTGTATTCCACAGGGTTTTCCACATTATCCACAATTAAAGATGTTTTTATCCACATTGTCCACAGATTCAACAGAATTTATCTCAGTTATCCACATCTCTTTCTGTTAACATAGATTCAGAAATTTAAATCTGTTGATAACATCTGCTGAAGACATAAAAAGCCGGTTCAGCACCTTTGAAAGGTTATGAACCGGCTTAGATATCATTAGTTATGAAGAGAGAGGTCTAATCCTGGATTGGCGTTAAGTGCAAGGTCTGACCGGATACCCTTTTCGTATAAAATAGTGCCGGCAGCCGCAATCATGGCTGCATTATCTGTGCAAAGTGAAAGAGGAGGAATCACCAGCTCGGATTCCAGGGTGCTGAATTCTCCTTCCAGTGCAGCCCGCAGCCCTTTATTGGCCGCCACTCCACCTGCAAGCAGCACTTGCTTTACATTGTATTCTTTGACTGCTTTTACCGTTTTAGTTACGAGTACATCAATGACACTTTCCTGAAAGCTTGCAGCCAGGTCTTCAGGCGCAATTTTGATGCCTTTCTGCTCCGCATTGTGTACGGTATTGATGACAGATGATTTAAGCCCGCTGAAGCTGAAGTCATAAGACCCTTCCTCCAGCCAGGCCCTCGGAAATTGGATGGCCGGACTTCCCTCATGAGCGAGGCGGTCAATATGGGGACCTCCGGGATAAGGCATCCCCAGAATGCGGGCAACTTTATCATAAGCTTCACCTGCAGCGTCATCCCGCGTTTCCCCAATCACCTCGAAATGGCCATGCTCTTTCATATACACCAATTCTGTATGCCCTCCTGATACAACAAGCGATAAAAGCGGAAACTTCATCTCTGTGATCAGGCGGTTAGCATAAATATGGCCGGCAATATGATGAACGCCGATCAGCGGCTTATTATGGGCAAATGCAAGGGCTTTTGCAGCATTAACTCCGATGAGCAGCGCTCCTACAAGACCTGGTCCTTCCGTTACGGCAACTGCATCTATTTCCTTCATGGAAATCCCGGCCTGCTGCAGGGCTTCCTCCAGTACAAGCGTCACCTGCTCAACGTGGTGGCGGGAAGCTATCTCGGGAACAACGCCTCCAAACCGCTTATGGCTTTCGATCTGCGATGCCACTACATTTGACAGTATCTCTGTTCCATTTTTGATGACTGCAACAGCTGTCTCATCACAGCTTGTCTCAATTCCTAGAATTAATGTATCTTTATTCATCTAATTTCACCCACATTACAATCGCATCTTCCTGATTGTCTGTATAATAGTTTTTTCTTATGCCGCCGTTTTGGAATCCCAGCTTTCGATACAAAGACTGTGCAGCAATATTCGTAACCCTTGCTTCAAGCGTCATAGTGACAGCCCCCAGCTCTTTGGCTGCTTCCATCATCTTCTTCATCAGGGCCTCTCCAAGCTTCTTTCCCCTGTACTCCGGGAGGACAGCTATATTGGTCACATGTGCCTCATCTACGACTATCCAGGCACCACAGTAACCTATAACAGCATCATCATCCTCCAGTACAAGATATACCGCAAACTGATTTTTAGTCAGTTCATTGATAAAAGCATCCCTGCTCCACGGGAGTGTAAATGACTTGTGCTCTATGACGAGCACCTGGTCGATATCTTCCTCTGCCATAAAACGAAATGAATAACCCATGATCTTATAGCCCGGCTTCCGGCTTATTCTTGCTTTCCAGCCATTTTGCTTCCGCCTCTGCCAAACGGATATAGTTTGGCACAAATGTATGGACGTCGGTGCTTTCTTTATCTTTTCCCAGCAGCGCCAATTCAGAAGGACGCGGATTATAATCAGTCAACCCTGCAAACCTTGCCTGATCTCCAAGCGTTTTAGCTATTACTTCCTTATGGAGGGGAACATCATTTCCTGTAAACAGCACCGGTTCATCGTATTGCTTCAGCCTCTCTGCCCAATCAGCAGATAATAGCAGCTGATCTTCCACAACATTCACCAGATTGCCCTTTTCATAACGATAAAGGCCGGTATATACCTGGCCCCTTCTGGCATCTGTCAGAGGAGATACAAGGCCGTCAAAATAACGTCCTGCAGATGCGGCCGACACTGCAAGGCTTGAAACGCCAGTCAGCGGAACCTGAAGGGACCAGGCCAAAGTCTTGGCTATTGTAACGCCGATCCGGACACCGGTATAAGATCCAGGCCCTTGTGCAACCACAACTTTCTCTAAATCCGCGGCGGTCAAATCACAGTCCCTTAATAATGTTTCAATTGCGGGCATAATTCGGACAGAATGGTTTTTTTTCAAGTTGGTTATATACTCGCCTATAACTTTCTCATCATCGATTACGGCTATTCCCAGCACATAATTGGATGTGTCTATCGCTAATACCTTCATCCCAATATCTCCTTACATAATTCCTCATATCTAACGCCATACGGTTTAAGGATAAGCATCCTGCTTCCTGCCTCACCGTGCCGGATATCAATCTGAAGTCTTTCTTCCGGAAGCTGGTCTTCAATGAGATGGGCCCATTCGACAACGGTAACACCTTTGCCCTCAAAATACTCATCAAACCCAAGGTCCTCAAAGGAATCCTCTACACGGTACACATCCATATGATAAAGCGGCATACGGCCCATATATTCTTTGATGATGGTAAAAGTGGGGCTGCTTACATTCCGCTGGACGCCCAAACCCTCGGCAAGGCCTTTTGTAAAAGTCGTCTTCCCTGCTCCCAGATCGCCCTCCAGGGTCAATACATCGCCTGGCAAAAGACGCTCTGCAAGCCTTTTTGAAAAATCCATCGTCAAATCCGGGCTGCCGGAAACAAACTCAAACTGCTTCATATTATAGTCACCTTTATCAGTAAAGTAATTGTTGTGTGAAAAACGTACAAATTAAGCGCAGGACCTTATAAAACACATCTTATATAAGTGTACATGATTTTGAGGGATTGGGCAAAAAGGCCGGATGCAGCCTTTATCATGCCATTGAGTACATCCAACTTTTTTTGCAATTAAAATAAGACCCGGCAGGTTGCCGGGTCTTCATATTTAAGCATAAAAAAAACGAAACTCCGTTCCGTCTGGTAAACTTCAAAATTATTAAAATGGCGGTCCCGACGGGAATCGAACCCGCGATCTCCTGCGTGACAGGCAGGCATGTTAACCGCTACACCACGGGACCGTAATAGCAGTTATTAAAGTATAAGTCTGCTGTCATCCTTATGTAAATGGATTATTGCGGGGGCAGGATTTGAACCTGCGACCTTCGGGTTATGAGCCCGACGAGCTACCGAACTGCTCCACCCCGCGACGATAAAAGTATTCTAAAAC
>NZ_JAUZVH010000014.1:0-56768 GCF_031844465.1 Bacillus sp. AG4(2022) | reverse complement strand
CGAAGAACAGTCTGTGGGACTGTTCTTTTTTTGTGCTGTTTTTAGTGAAATGGAGAAGGTTTTAATAAGAAAAGGGTTCTTGGGCGGAAATTAGTGACGGCGTGGGGGAAATGAGCAGGTTTTCGTCGAGAATATTGGGGAGAGCAGCTGCTTTGTTTGTGAATTTAATCATTTGGCTCGGTAATCTACCGACTCAGCAATTTATTTAATCAAATGGCCAGTTAATTTACCGAAATCCCCAATTAATTTACCATTTGCCTTAAATCCAACTATAGCCGGCAGCTAATTTCATAAATATTGCTGGAAAAAGCATTAATGATGGGCATTAGAGCTGAGTATTTGATCAGAATAACCAGGTGAGCAGCTGATTAAACTGTGAATTTAATCATTTGGCTCGATAATCTACCAACTTTGCGATTTATTTAATCAAATGGCCAATTAATTTACCGAAATCTCCATTTAATTTACCATTTGCCTTAAATCCAACTACAGCCGGCAGCTGCTTTCATAAATATTGCTGGAAAAAGCATTAATGATGGGCATTAAAGCTGAGTATTTGATCAGAATAATCAGGTGAGCAGCTGCTTAAACTGTGAATTTAATCATTTGGCTCGATAATCTACCGACTCAGCAATTTATTTAATCAAATGGCCAATTAATTTACCGAAATCCCCAACTAATTTACCATTTGGCCTTAAATCCAACTATAGCCGGCAGCTGTTTTCATAAATGCATGCCGGACGGGCGAATTGCTCTGCGTCCTTGCTTAACATATCGTTGAATACAGCAGCTTTAACCATGAATAATCAATTCGCAAGATAATCCACCAACACCCCAACTAGACTAACAAATATAACCCTGCTGTCCAACCCCACACTCTGCCTTCAAATGTGATTGCCTGCTGCGGCCGCCATGGACACAATGTCAAAATGGCTGCTTTCGTTCAAAAAACCACAAAAAAAAGAAGCATCAGCTTCTACGAGAATATTTCCGGTGTATTTACTTTCCGCAGTTTCTTTAGATAATATTTATATTTTGGATTGTCCGTGTCGGTGTTAATCAGATCAGATTCACAATCTGTGCAGATGAAAGAAGTATATAAATGTATGCCCCTTGTTTTATCCTCTTCGCAAATGACACAGGTTTTCTTCATCTGATTGTTTGCCAATAAAGAATCCATATCTCCACCTCCACCTCTTATTCTGTCCATTGTGCAAAAAATAATACAATTTTTTGAAAAGTCTCGAGGGTATTTACATGTTTTCTATTGTATGTTCTGCTTCGCTTCCGGGTGTATGTCTATAGGCAATTCTTTTGGCAACAGCTTATTTTTATTTAGGGGACGCATTATCTTTTTAAGATGTGGTCTGATAAAATAGGTGAAGAATCTAACAATCTGGTGATAACAATGAATGACTATAATAATATTCCCCTTTACGGCAGGCTGCTGGATCATATAGGTAGGGACAGCATTTCCCTGCATGTCCCGGGACATAAGAATGGCCTTTTATATAAAGGAAGCCAAGAGGCCTACGCAGAGGCACTGAAGCTGGATGTGACGGAATTGTCCGGTCTGGATGATCTCCATGCTGCTTCAGGTGCCATCAAAGAAGCAGAACTCTTAGCAAGCAAGCTGTATGGAGCTAAAGAGAGCTCTTTTTTAATAAATGGGTCGACTGTTGGAAACCTTGCCATGATCCTTGGGACTGTGAAGGAAGGCGAGACGGTCCTTGTGCAGCGGAATTGCCATAAGTCCGTTTTGAATGGGATACGTCTTGCCAAGGCATCTTCTGTTTTCCTGGGGCCGGAGTATAATGGTGACTGGGGGGTGGCCGGCGGCATTGCTCCAGAGACGGTGGAAAAAGCTATCAGCCTTCACCCTGATGCTAAAGCAATCATCCTGACTTATCCGAACTATTATGGCATGGTATTTGATTTGCAGGCAATCATCCATAAAGCCCATCAGCATGGGATACCTGTATTGGTGGATGAGGCGCATGGGGCTCATCTGATTAAAATGTCCCGGCTGAAGTCAGCAGTGGAGCTGGGGGCTGATTTCGTGGTGCAGTCAGCCCATAAGACGCTCCCTGCCATGACGATGGGTGCTTATCTCCATTATAATAGCCGGCTCATCGGTTATGAGGGAGCAAGGGAATATTTGCAGATGCTGCAGTCCAGCAGCCCTTCTTATCCGATCATGGCATCATTGGATGGTGCCAGGCATTATTTAGAAACATTTACAGAAGAGGATGATAAAATCCTCCTTGAGCGTATAGAATCATTCAGGCGCGGGCTTGCCGGCATAAGCGGCCTGCTGGTGCTGGAATATGAAGAAGGTGCAGGAGACCCGCTGAAAGTTGTGATCCAGCCTGAAGGGTTGTCCGGCTTTGAGCTGCAGAGCCTGCTGGAGGACGAGGGGATTTATCCTGAAATGGCGGATCCCTATAATGTCGTGTTTGTCCTCCCGCTCTTAAAGAAGGATATGGATTTTCCTTTTAAAGAGATTATTTTTAAAACGGAGAAGGCCATGTCCGGAAAAAGGAAGGGCCAGACTGCAAAAGTGAATTATTTTCAAAAGCCATCTGTTTCGACCCTTGCCGTGAATGCCCAGGACCTGATGGGGATGAGCAGAAAAGCAGTATCCATGGAGGAGGCGGCAGGAAAGATATGCGCAGAGCTGATCATTCCGTATCCTCCAGGTATTCCGCTCCTTTTTCCCGGTGAAGTGATATCAGAAGAGGATGTGAAGAGCATCCGGCTTTTACAGGCAAGCGGTGCAAGGTTCCAGGGCGGCAGCCATTTAGATAAAAATCAAATCAGCATATATGCTTTACAAGCAGAATGTAAGCAGGAGGAACATGATGGATAAAGGTTTATTTATAACAGCGGAAGGTCCTGAGGGAGCCGGCAAGACGACTATTATCAATATGCTGGCGAGCGGGCTCGCTGATGAAGGATATAAAGTGATGCAGACGAGGGAGCCGGGCGGCATTGAAATCGCTGAGCAGATCAGGGCTGTTATCCTGGATACAAAGAATACAGCAATGGATCCTCGGACAGAGGCGCTTCTTTATGCAGCAGCGAGAAGGCAGCACTTGGCAGAGAAGGTGCAGCCTGCTCTTGATGAAGGCTATATCGTCCTGTGCGACCGTTTTATTGACAGCTCGCTTGCCTATCAGGGATATGCCCGGGGGCTTGGGATTGATGAGGTCTATTCGATCAATCATTTCGCCATTGAAGGCATGATGCCTGAGCTGACCTTATATTTTGATATTGATCCGGCTTCCGGCCTCCAGAGGATCGGCCGGAATCAAGGCCGGGAAGTGAACCGGCTGGATTTGGAGAGCCTGGAATTTCATACGAAGGTACGGGAAGGCTATGAGATCCTGCTTGCAAAATTCCCGGATAGGATTAGCCGCATAGATGCTTCTCTTCCTGTGGAAGAGGTTTACCAGCTGGCATCTGCCAGGCTGAAATCGCTGTTTGCAGATAAATAGATTCTGAACGAAAGGGCCTCATGGGGCCTTTTCTCCTTTTCAGGAAAATATTTTTGTTCTTTAGAGAACGGATTTATTTCATTGCTCCTGAATAGACGCTGTTTATAGACAGAATTCTTGCTATAATATAGATAGATACACGCGGAAAAACACTTTTTAAAGGACGTGACAATAGAT
The DNA here is from genome assembly GCF_031844465.1 of Bacillus sp. AG4(2022). Lineage (NCBI taxonomy): Bacteria > Bacillati > Bacillota > Bacilli > Caryophanales > Bacillaceae > Bacillus > Bacillus sp. AG4(2022). Next base: position 53,094 of record NZ_JAUZVH010000014.1, on the reverse strand, counting down.
GAAGCTAATATTAGCCGTTATTCAGGATCAGGACAGCAATAAGCTGATGAGTGCGTTAGTGGAGCATAATTTCAGGGCAACAAAGATGGCGAGCACCGGCGGTTTTTTAAAAGCGGGCAACACGACCTTTATGATTGGTACAGATGATATCCGGGTGGACAAGGCCCTGCAGGTCATAAAGGACAGCTGCAGTGCGCGCGACCAGCTGGTGGCGCCAGTATCGCCGATGGGCGGGAATGCCGATTCTTATGTGCCGTATCCGGTTGAGGTCGAAGTGGGCGGTGCGACAGTATTTGTTCTGCCGGTTGAAAGCTTCCATCAGTTTTAATAAGGGATAACAGGAGACGATCGCTTTGAAAATAAATCAGGATTTGCGCCTTAACCTTGATAAGGTTAAGCAGGATCAAAAGCTTCAGCCAGGCGATGGGGCAAAGTTCCAGCAGCTTGTCCAGAAGCAGGACCAAAAAATGCAGATGGCCCAGCTTCAGGGGCTTTTGAAGGATATCGACTCTGCCGGGGAACGCCTGGGGAGATCGCGCAATTTCAAGGATCTTGCCAAGTTTAAAACACTTGTCAAACGTTTTGTGAAGGAAACAGTGGATTATGGGATGGAGCTGAACCAGTCCCACAGCTGGAACCAGTATGGACAGGGCCGGTCTTTAAAGATTGTGGAGACCATTGATCAGAAGCTGGCCGATCTGACGGAGGAAGTCATGAAGAAGGAAAAGCAGTCCATCGGTATTCTCGGGAAAATCGGGGAAATCAAAGGACTGCTCATTAATATATATATGTAGGTGAGTGATCAGTTTGGCAAAAACGTGGGAGCAGCTGGAGAGGCTTCAGCCTGCCGTATTGAAATTATTCAAAAACAGCATACAGAAGGACCGGCTTGCCCACGCCTATTTATTTGAAGGGATGAGGGGGACCGGCAAGAAGGATGCCGGGCTTCTTTTGGCAAAAAGCCTGTTCTGCGAAAGGCCGGAGGGCGGCTATATCCCCTGTGAAGACTGCACGAACTGCAGGAGGATCAACAGCGGCAACCATCCGGACATACATCTGCTGGAGCCTGATGGGCTTTCAATTAAAAAGCATCAGATACAGGCGCTTCAGGAGGAGTTCTCGAAAACAGGAGTGGAGTCGAAGCGCAAGCTTTATATGATCAATCATGCCGATAAAATGACGGTAAATGCGGCGAACAGCCTTCTCAAGTTTCTGGAGGAGCCGAACTCTGACTCTGTCGCCATCCTGATGACCGAACAGGGACAAAGGATGCTGCCGACCATTTTGTCCCGCTGCCAGACCATTTCATTCATTCCGCTCACGCCCCAAAATATGGAAGCGCAGCTTGCGGAAAACGGTGTAAGCCCGCAAATGGCGCCATTATTGGCCCAATTAACCAATAATTTGGATGAAGCAATCGCTCTCTCCAGTGATGATTGGTTTGCACAAGCACAAAAAATAGTGTTAAAATTATATGAAGTGCTGAAAAAGAATCCTTTAGAGGCGATGGTTGCACTGCAGGAAGAATGGTTTTTGCACTTTAAAGAGAAAGAGCAGTTTGATCGCGGTTTGGATTTGCTGATACTTATCTTTAAGGATTTACTATATATACAGCTTGGGAAAAAGGGACAGGCTGTTTATCTAAACGAGATGAACCGTTTAGAGCAATATGCATTACAAACGTCCGGACGTCGTCTGACCGAGCAGATGACAGCCATTTTGGAGGCAAAAAGAAAGCTGCACGCAAATATGAATCCGCAGCTGTTGATGGAACAGCTTGTGTTAAAATTGCAGGAGGGATCTTCATTTGTATGATGTAGTGGGAGTACGGTTTAAGAAAGCCGGGAAGATTTATTACTTCGATCCCGGAGATCTCTCAATTCAAAAGGACGACTTTGTAATCGTGGAAACAGTCCGGGGCGTAGAGTACGGAAAAGTAGTAATTGCCCGGAAGCAAGTGGATGAGAACGATGTTGTCCTTCCATTGAAAAAAGTTCTGAGAATTGCAGATCAAAAGGATCGGATGATTGTTGAGGAAAACAAGGAAGCTGCACATGAAGCCTATGAGGTGTGCTGTGAAAAAGTCAGCACTCATCAGCTTGATATGAAGCTTGTTGATGTTGAATATACATTTGATCGAAATAAAGTGATTTTTTACTTTACAGCCGACGGAAGAGTAGATTTCCGGGAGCTTGTAAAGGACTTGGCAGCGATCTTTCGGACAAGGATCGAATTGCGCCAAATTGGTGTTCGGGACGAAGCTAAGATGCTCGGTGGCATAGGACCATGCGGTAGGATGCTTTGCTGTTCTACCTTCCTGGGGGATTTTGATCCGGTGTCGATCAAGATGGCAAAGGACCAGAACCTTTCCCTTAACCCAACTAAAATATCCGGACTGTGCGGACGTCTCATGTGCTGCCTGAAGTACGAGAATGATGAGTATGAGTCTGCGAAAGAGCAGCTGCCGGATATAGGAGCGGTCATCAATACTCCACAGGGCCGCGGCAAAGTGGTTGGGCTCAATATTTTAGAACGCGTTCTGCAAGTGGAAGTGAGAGACCAGGAGCGTGTCCTTGAATATACGCTGGACGAAGTGCTGACAGAAGGTGCTGTTTCGGTACAATCCACAGATTAATGAGGTGGAACGCGTGGATAAAAAAGAAATTTTTGACTCCGTGATCAATATGGAAACCCAAATCGGACAACTGTATACACAGCTTGGCGAGCTTAAACAGCATCTGGCAGAGATACTTGAGGAGAATAATTCCCTGAAGCTGGAGAATGACCATTTAAGGCGCCGGCTGGAAACAACGGCAGAGCAACAGTCCAACAGGAAGAAAGACAAGAAAGGGAAAAGCAAGCCGCAGCAGGATGATAAAGTCATCGATATTGGTGAAGGCTATGACAATCTTGCAAGGCTTTACCAGGAAGGTTTCCATATTTGCAATCTGCATTTTGGGAGCCCGCGCAAAGAAGGGGATTGCCTTTTCTGCCTTTCCTTCCTTAATAAGAAATAATGTAAGCCTTCCTTTTGCCGGGAAGGCTCTTTTTACAATGTTTATCGGAGGAAATTGTATGCTGAATTTAAAAGGGGATGAGCGGCTGGATTATCTGCTTGCTGAAAGGCTGCGCATCATCCAGAGCCCGTCTGTGTTTTCTTTTTCCCTGGATGCAGTCCTGCTGGCGAGGTTTTCTTATGTGCCGATCCAGAAAGGGAACCTGATTGATCTGTGCAGCGGGAATGGTGTAATCCCGCTGTTTTTGAGCAGCCGGACAAAAGGGCAGATCACCGGAGTGGAAATCCAGGAGAGGCTCCATGATATGGCTGTGAGGAGCGTAGAGTACAATGGGCTTGAAGACAGGATTAAAATGATTCATGGGGATATAAAGGAGATGCCGGCCCTGCTTGGGCACGGGAAGTATGATATTGTAACATGCAATCCGCCTTATTTCCTTACCCCAGCCAAAGATCAGATTAATGCCAATGAACATCTTGCCATTGCCAGGCATGAGATTCTGTGCACACTGGAGGATGTGGTGCGCGTCTCAAGTCAGCTGCTGAAGCAGGGAGGAAAGGCGGCTTTTGTCCACAGGCCAGGAAGGCTCCTTGATATGGTCACTCTGATGAGGCAGTATAAGCTTGAGCCGAAGCGTCTCCAGTTTGTTTATCCGAAACAGGGCAAAGAAGCCAATATGCTCCTTGTTGAAGGGGTCAAGCAGGGGAGCCCGGATTTGAAGGTGCTGCCGCCGCTTTATATCTATAATAAAGATCATGAATATACACCGGAAATCAGTGAGATGTTATATGGAAAATGATGCACATTACTTCTATGTTTTAAAATGCAGGGATGGCAGCCTCTATGCCGGCTACACCAATGATCTCGACAGGCGGGTCAGGCTTCATAATGAAGGGAAGGCGGCTAAATATACAAGGGGGCGGGGACCGGTTGTGCTAGTCTACCATCAGGTCTTTTCAGGAAAAACTGAAGCGATGAGGGCAGAATATCAATTCAAGCAGTTAAGCAGAAAAAAGAAAGAAGACTTTCTAATGAAGGAAACAGGTGATTTGGATGTGGCAGCAAAAGAGCTTTAGCAATGATTATAAGAAGGGTACGCTTTATTTGGTGCCGACGCCGATTGGAAACCTGGAGGATATGAGCTTCCGGGCCGTGCGGATGCTGAAAGAGGCTGATTATATTGCAGCTGAGGATACACGTAATACAAAGAAGCTTTGCAATTATTTTGAAATAGAAACGCCTGTCATCAGCTATCACGAGCATAATAAAGGCCATAGCGGTGAAAAGATTATTCAGATGCTTGAAGAGGGATCAGCGGTTGCCGTGGTGAGTGATGCCGGGATGCCGACTATCTCGGATCCAGGCTATGACCTGGTCGTAAAGGCGCTTGAACACCAGCTGACTGTTGTTCCGCTTCCAGGGGCAAATGCTGCACTGACGGCTCTCATTGCTTCAGGCATTGCCTCGCAGCCTTTTTATTTCTATGGTTTCCTGAACAGACAGAAAAAAGAAAAAAAGCAGGAGCTGGAAAAGCTCGCTAAAATGGATGCAACCATTATCCTGTATGAATCCCCGCATCGCCTGAAGGAAACACTGCAGCTGATGAGCGGGCAGTTAGGCGAACGCCAGGCCGTTCTATGCCGGGAGCTTACAAAGAGATATGAAGAATTCATCCGGGGCAGCCTTTCAGAGCTGGCGGAATGGGCAGAATCTGATGAAGTCAGAGGAGAATTCTGTATTATCCTGGAGGGGAACCCGGAGGGAGAATCAGCGGAAGAAGATATGTGGTGGGAGCAGCTTTCCATTGAAGAGCATGTGAAGCACTATATATCTGTGAAGGAAATGAGCTCTAAGGATGCCATTAAGCAGACAGCGAAGGATAGGAGCCTGAATAAAAGAGAAGTTTACAGCGCCTATCATATTGAGCAATAGAAAAAAGCTTCCGGTATATGGAAGCTTTTTTCTTTTCATATAGTATCAAAAAGTATTACACTTACACAGAGCGCAAGTGACTATACTTTTATTATTTTGCAGTTTCAAATGTGCTTTGGATTTCTTTCAGCAGCTGCTCTGCACCGTCACGGCTCAGGATCAGCTTGCCGCCTGCAAGTGTGATGTTATCATCAGAGACTTCGCCGGTAACCTGGCAAGTCATGTTTGGCTTATATTTTTTCAAAATGATGCGCTCATCATCAACATAGATTTCAAGAGCGTCCTTTTCGGCGATGCCAAGTGTACGTCTTAACTCAATCGGAATAACTACGCGTCCCAGCTCATCAACCTTACGAACAATACCTGTAGATTTCATATTAAAAATCTCCTCTCATATCTCCACTATTTTCTTTTTCTCTATCTATAGATTCGTCATTATTCGACAAAATTCTTATAGATTACATAATACCAGCCATTCCCAAATCCGTCAATTACTTTTAAATCAAATTTTTTTAGAAATTTTTAGGCGATGAAGAAAGTTGCTATATCAGGGTTTTGTGGCTGGAGAGACACATTTTTGGCAGAGAGCTGTTCTGAAGATTATTTTGAATTAAGAGTATAAATTTATACTATGATAACATCATTCGACAAAATTCTACAATAATGTCGAAACGCTTCATAATATATACTTCGTGCTTGGTTTCGGATTTTTGGGGATGGAAGGGGGAGCTTCAGACCTGGGCAAGCCGCTTTTCTTCATGTCCAGCTCCCGGCGCTAGCCCCTCGAGTCCTAAGCCAATCAGATCAGAAGGTTAAAGAACAACCTTCCGCTCTGCTCGTGTTAAGCTTGTCGGGGCTGAGCAAGCGCCCTCCGCCTTTCTTCTTGTCCAGCTCCGGCTCCTAGGTGCTCGAGTCATAAGCCACTTTGGAACCGAAGGCAAAGAACGCCTTCAATTCCAAAGCGTCTTATGCTGGGCTCACAGGATGTGGGTCATGCAGGCGTTGCCACAGGACGTGGCGTATTTAGCCTCCGTTCCTTAAATTGCAAGTCGCCTCCGCCTTTCTTATGTCCAGCTCCAGCGGCTAGAGCCTCGAGTCATAAGCCACGGCAGAATTAAAGGCAAAGAACGCCTTTTATTCTGCCGCGTCTTATGCTTGTCGGCTCTGGGCAAGCCGCTTCCGCCTTTCTTAGTTGCACTATTTGATATTTTTAGGTATATTTTGAGGGTATAAGAGGCTATGCTGACGAGTATAGAAAACATAGTGAATTTGCTTGATTGCGGGCATGCTAGGCTGATTTTCGCTCTCGTCCTGGAAAGGGCGGGATTTTTTGCATTCAGGGCCTGAGATGCCATGTCAAATAGATGGACGAGCTTGTTTCTTTTGCTTGCTCTTACTTTGCTGAACATTAACAGGAGGGAAACCAATGGAAGGAAAATTGAAGACCTTTTATCTTACAACCCCGATCTATTATCCGAGCGGAAATCTGCATATCGGCCATGCCTACACAACAGTGGCCGGAGATGCGATGGCCCGCTATAAGCGCCTGCGCGGCTATGATGTAATGTATTTGACCGGTACGGATGAACATGGACAGAAAATTCAGCAGAAAGCTGAAGAAAAAGGCGTAACGCCGCAGGAGTATGTTGATGAGATCGTCGATGGCATCAAGGACCTGTGGAGCAAGCTGGACATCTCCTATGATGATTTCATCCGCACGACCCAGGATCGCCACAAACAGGTGGTTGAAAAGATTTTCGCCCGCCTGCTTGAGCAGGGCGATATTTATTTGGGAGAATATGAAGGCTGGTATTGTACGCCTTGTGAATCATACTTCACAGAACGCCAGCTGGTTGACGGCAACTGCCCTGACTGCGGACGCCCTGTCAATAAAGTGAAGGAAGAATCCTATTTCTTCAAGGTGAGCAAATACGCAGACAGGCTGCTTAAGTATTATGAAGAAAATCCGCATTTCATCCAGCCAGAATCACGCAAGAATGAAATGATCAACAATTTCATCAAGCCTGGACTTGAGGACCTGGCTGTTTCAAGGACAACCTTTGACTGGGGCGTAAAAGTGCCGGACAATCCAAAGCATGTGGTATATGTATGGATCGATGCGCTTTCCAACTATATTACGGCCCTTGGCTACGGAACAGAAGACGACTCCAAATATCTGAACTATTGGCCTGCGGATGTCCATCTGGTCGGCAAGGAAATTGTCCGTTTCCATACGATCTACTGGCCAATCATGCTGATGGCGCTGGATCTGCCGCTGCCAAAGAAGGTATTTGCCCATGGCTGGCTTTTGATGAAGGATGGGAAAATGTCCAAATCCAAAGGGAATGTCGTTGATCCTGTTACATTGATTGACCGCTACGGACTGGATTCCCTCCGCTATTACCTCCTTCGCGAAGTGCCGTTCGGCGCTGATGGTGTTTTTACACCGGAAGGATTTGTTGAGAGGGTCAATTTCGACCTGGCAAATGACCTGGGCAATCTGCTTAACCGTACGGTGGCAATGATCGAGAAGTATTTTGACGGAACGATACCTGCCTATCAAGGATCTGAAGGCGAGTTTGACAAGCAGCTGCTTGATATGAACAAAGAAACAGTCGCCAAGTATGAAGAAGCGATGGAAAAGATGGAATTCTCTGTAGCCCTTTCATCTGTGTGGCAGCTTGTGAGCAGGACGAACAAGTACATCGATGAAACACAGCCATGGGTGCTTGCGAAGGACGAAGCACGCAAGGAAGAGCTGGGCAATGTGATGTTCCACCTGGCTGAGTCTCTGAGAAGGACCGGCGTATTGCTGAAGCCTTTCCTGACACGCACGCCGGATGGAATCTTCAATCAGCTGAATGTGAATACAGAAGAGCTGACATCATGGGAAAGCCTCGAGACGTTCGGCCTGATTCCGGAGAATACGAAGGTAGTCAAAGGAGACCCGATCTTCCCAAGGCTTGATATGAAAGAAGAAGTGGAATACATTAAAGAAAAAATGCAGGGAAGCGCACCAGCTCCTGCAGCAGAAGAGAAGAAGGTGCCTGAGAAGCCGGACAGCGAGGAAATCACAATTGATGATTTTATGAAGCTGGACCTGCGGGTAGCTGAAGTCATTTCGGCTGAGCCGGTCAAGAAAGCGGATAAGCTTCTAAAGCTTCAGCTTGATCTTGGGTATGAAAAGAGGCAGGTAGTTTCCGGGATTGCAAAATTCTATAAGCCGGAAGAGCTTGTCGGCCGCAAGGTTATCTGTGTGACCAACCTTAAGCCGGTTAAGCTGCGGGGCGAGCTTTCAGAAGGTATGATCCTGGCCGGAAGCGAGGACGGAGCGCTGTCACTTGCGACTATTGCCGAGTCACTGCCAAACGGAGCGCGTGTAAAATAAGCCAGTAGAATGGACATAGGGATGTTTTGCGTTTCATAAGCGTCGGACAGCCCTATGTTTTCTTTCATTTAAGGACAGGAAAAATATTTTGTAACATAAATGAAATAATAGAGATGTAAATATAATATTTTCTCTAGTAAGGAGTTTTTCTATGTTATTCGACACGCATGTACATTTGAATGCCGAACAGTTTGAGGAAGATCTGGAAGAAGTGATCGGGAGGGCGCAGGCAGAAGGTGTCTCCCATATGGTGGTTGTCGGCTTTGACCGCCCGACAATCACCAAAGCCATGGAGCTGGCAGAAGCCTATGATTTTATTTTTGCATGTGTCGGCTGGCATCCTGTCGATGCTATTGATATGACTGATGAGGACCTGGCCTGGATCGAGGAGCTGGCTGCCCATCCAAAAGTAGTGGCAATCGGGGAGATGGGGCTTGACTATCATTGGGATAAATCGCCGAAGGATGTCCAGAAGGATGTATTCAGAAGGCAGATCAGGCTGGCGAAGAAAGTTAAGCTGCCGATCGTCATCCATAATCGGGACGCAACGGCTGATGTTGTGGAAATCCTGAGGGAAGAGGGAGCGGGAGAGGTCGGCGGCATCATGCATTGCTACAGCGGGAGTGTCGAAGTGGCTAAGGAATGCCTTGATATGAATTTCTATATTTCTCTCGGTGGCCCGGTAACCTTCAAAAATGCGAAAAAACCGAAGGAAGTCGCAGAGGCAGTTCCTCTTGAAAAGCTATTGATTGAAACCGACTGCCCTTATCTTGCTCCGCATCCCTACCGGGGAAAAAGGAATGAGCCTGCCTATGTTAAGCTGGTGGCTGAGCAGATTGCCGAACTGAAAGGGCTGGCATTCAAAGAAGTGGCAGAAGCGACAACGGAAAATGCAAAAAGATTATTCGGCATCAACCGCTAAGCGTTTTTGTCGATTCATGGGGGAGCTTGTCCCTATTAAGTCCAATTCTTAAAAGTTCTACACGCCTCCTTTTCGTCATAGGATAACCGTGTCGATAAGTCTCTCTTTCCTTTCTCTTGTTTTTTTTGCATAATAGGAAATACGTTTTCCCCCTCCCGCCCAGGAAAGCAGCAAAATGAGAGAAAAGTGTTTGAGTTGACAGCCGGCAAGATACTCTATATAATCACTCCGAAGAGAAAAGGAGGCGTTTTTCATCGCGATTGAGAACATGAAAAACCTGTTTTCCAAGTCTTTGAGTAAGAAAAAACTGACCGTCATGGTTGCTAGTTTAATAGTTTTTTCGGCAGCTGCCGGGTTCATGATTTTTGAAACCACGAAAAAAACAGTAGCAGTTTCCATGAATGGCCAGGACAAAGTCATCAAAACACATGCAGATACAGTTCAAGATATATTCGATGATCTGGAAATATCCCTTCGCTCAGAAGACTATCTGTTTCCCTCGGGAAGCACAAAGGTAAAGGACGGCTTAGAGGTAGTATGGGAGCCGGCAAAACAGGTTCAACTGACAGACAGCAGCGGGAAGAAAACGATTTGGACAACGGCTGATACGGTTGGCGGGCTTTTAAAGGAGCAGAATATTGCACTTTCAGAGCACGATAAAGTCAATCCGAAGCCGGATGAGGGAATTAAGGACGATTTAAAGATAGAAGTGGAAAAAGCTTTTGCGTTGACGCTCATTGAGGGCGGCAAGAAACAACAAATGTGGTCAACTTCGACTACGGTCGCTGACTTTTTATCGCAGCAGGGAATTACACTAAACAATATGGACCGTGTTGAACCAAAGCTAGAAGAGACAGTCAAGGAAAATGCCATTGTCAATGTCATTCGAGTTGAAAAAGTCACCGATGTAGTGGAAGAACCAATCAGTTATGCCGTGGTTACAAAGAAGGACGCCAGCCTTGCCAAGGGGAAGGAACAGGTTGTCTCCCACGGGCAGGAAGGCCTTTTATCAAGGCAGTATGAAGTTGTTTTGGAAAACGGAAAAGAAACATCCAGAAAATTGCTCAGTGAAAAGAAAGTAAAAGAGAAAAAGGATAAGATTGTTGCTGTCGGCACGAAGGTTATGGCGCAGAGGGTTGCTGTTTCCCGCGGAGCGGGCTCAAGCGAGTCCGGCAGGGAGATGTATGTTTCCTCTACTGCATATACTCCAAGCTGCAGCGGATGCTCGGGCATAACCGCTACAGGGATCAATCTTAAATCAAACCCAGGCATAAAAGTCATCGCCGTTGATCCGCGGGTAATCCCGCTAGGCACGAAAGTCTATGTCGAAGGATATGGCTATGCAGTGGCAGCCGATACCGGCTCTGCCATTAAGGGCAATAAAATCGATGTATTCTTTGCTTCCAAGTCGGATGCATACCGGTGGGGAAGAAAGACGGTTAAAATCAAAATATTAGACTAAACGATTTATGCAGGGGAAGAATTTCTCCTGTTTTTTTGTTGGTTTAGCGGAGTCTGGCAATGCGGAATGATTTTTTCCCGGCGATTCGGTAATATATAATAAAACACAGACGGATTGTTTTTATTGTTACTCATACTATTAGACGATTCAGATTACAAAAATGTTTCAAGTTTTTATCAAATTTTTCATTTTAATTTTGGAGGACCAATGAAGATTAAAGAAATCATTGTAGTGGAAGGCAAGGATGATACGACGGCTATAAAGAGGGCGGTCAATGCTGACACGATTGAAACGAACGGTTCAGCCATCAATGCGGCAACTCTGGAAAGAATCAAGCATGCTCAAAGCAAGAGGGGTGTCATCGTTCTGACGGATCCGGACTTCCCGGGCCAGAAGATCCGTGATAGCATCACCCGCCATGTGCCTGGCTGCAAGCATGCTTTCATAGATAAGACGGATGCACTGCCGAAGTCGGGGAGAGGCCTGGGGGTCGAGCACGCTTCCCCTGAGACGATCAGGAAAGCACTCCGGGAGGCCCAGACTATGCAGGAAACAGCCCGGGAGGAAATTACCCAGGAAGATTTGATCCTGGCCGGCCTCATCGGCGGGAGCAGCGCGAGGGAGCGCAGGGAGAAGCTGGGAAGGCTTCTTAAGATTGGGTATACTAACGGAAAACAGCTTCATAAGAGACTGATGATGTTCCAGGTCCCGAAAGAAGACTTTGCATCTGCCATTGAAGCGATCGACCAGGAGGAGCGCCATGCATAAAGATATCGCAACACCACTTAGAACACGTGCCATACTTGAAAAATACGGCTTCAGCTTTAAAAAGAGCCTGGGGCAGAACTTCCTGATAGACACCAATATACTGAACCGGATCGTCGACCATGCCGAGCTCCGGGAAGGTTCAGGAGCAATTGAGATCGGGCCCGGCATTGGGGCACTCACAGAGCAGCTGGCCAAGCGGAGCGAAAAAGTGGTCGCCTTTGAAATTGACCAGAGGCTCCTTCCGATCCTGAAGGAAACGCTCGCACCTTATCCGAATGCTGAAGTGATCCATCAGGATGTCCTAAAGGCTGATGTTAAAACCACAATCGAGGAAAGGTTTGCACCGGGCCAGGATCTGATGGTGGTTGCCAATCTCCCGTATTATGTGACCACTCCGATCATCATGAAGCTCCTGGAGGAAAAACTGCCGATCCGCGGGATCGTCTGCATGCTCCAGAAGGAAGTGGCTGACCGCATTTCGGCCAAGCCGGGCTCAAAGGACTATGGATCGCTTTCAATTGCCGTCCAGTATTATACAGAAGCAGAAACGGTCATGATCGTTCCCAAGACTGTATTTGTTCCGCAGCCGAATGTCGACTCGGCCGTGATCAGGCTGACGAGGAGGGAGCAGCCTCCAGTGCTGGTGAAGGATGAGGCATTCTTTTTCCAGGTGACAAAGGCAAGCTTTGCTCAAAGAAGGAAGACCATCCTCAACAACCTGACAAGCCAGCTGCATGAAGGAAAGCAGAAAAAAGAGGCCATCCTTGCTGCATTGGAGACAGCAGGCATTGAGCCTTCCAGACGCGGGGAGACCCTTTCAATCGGGGAGTTTGGCCGCCTGAGCGATGAACTTTATCCCCATTTTAAAAATTAACGAGCAGGAGCCCGGAAATCGCCGGGCTTCTTTTTTTATTTGCCTGCTGCCGCCCATTCACCCGGAAGGCACATGTGCAGGGGCATTTGCATAGTTTATGAAAGAACCAGAAGCGATTAGACCAGCTCGGCACAGGAGCTTAATGGAGTGACGCCAGTGAGCATTAACCTTATGGATATTGTAGGAAGGGTTTCATATAACTGTGACATCATGTTTCGGGTGATCGATATACGTGAAGAAGAAGGCCGGAAGCTCGCGGTTCTGTATGGAGAGGATATCAGGCTGATAGCGGATGCGCCTTATGAAGATCTGATTGTGATCAACCAGTCAGAGCGGATGAAGATGTCAAGGCAGTATCAGTCCCTTGAGGAACAGTCTTATAATCTGTTCAGGCAGGATGTGAGCCTCCTGAAGCAGAAGCAGGAATACGAAGCAACCGGCGCATACAGCAAGCCGTTCAATTATTTTCAGATCCCGGGCAGGGTGCTTCATCTGGACGGTGATCCGTCCTATTTAAAGAAATGCCTTTCCCTATATGAGAAGATCGGTGTCCCGGTAACCGGGATTCACTGCAATGAAAAAGAGATGCCGAGTAAAATAGGCCAGCTCATCGACTATTACAGGCCGGATATCCTGGTCATCACAGGGCATGATGCCTACTCAAAGGCCAAAGGCAAGGTGACCGATATCAATGCTTACCGCCATTCCAAGCATTTTGTCCAGACGGTCAGGGAAGCGCGGAGAAAGATTCCCCATCTGGATCAGCTGGTCATATTTGCAGGGGCCTGCCAGTCGCATTTCGAATCCCTGATCCACGCAGGGGCCAATTTTGCAAGCTCGCCATCACGTGTCAATATCCATGCCCTTGATCCCGTCTATATTGTGGCTAAAATCAGTTTCACGCCTTTTATGGAGCGGATTAATGTATGGGACGTCCTCCGAAATACGCTGACAGGCGAAAAGGGGCTTGGCGGGATAGAGACAAAAGGTGTGCTCCGGACGGGCATGCCGTTTAATAAAGGAGCGGAATAAGGGGAATAAGCCGGCATAAGAGCGGGCTTATTTTTTTGTTCAGGCACTGTCATGGCATTTGCTTAAGTCAGGCAGGACAGGCTTTCGCCAGCTCTGTTTTCAGGCTGCCCAAATGATAAGCAGCAAGGTTTTCCTGTCTTATTCATATTTGGCACATAATTCGCTTATTTTAGGGAATGATAAAAATGTTGAAAAATAGGATAAAAAGTAGACGAAAATATATTGACAATCTTTTTTAAAGACTGTTATAATTTATGTTTTTATTTGACTCTACTGTGTCAGTGTGATATACTTTACATAGTGAGGTGGACCGAATGGCAAAAACATTAACGGACATAAAAAAGGCTCTTGATTCAAATTTGGGGAAAAGGCTTTTGCTTAAAGCCAATGGCGGGCGCAGGAAAACGATTGAACGTTCAGGCGTGCTGGCAGAAACATATCCCTCTGTATTTGTGATTGAACTTGATCAGGATGAAAATGCATTCGAACGCGTATCTTACAGTTATGCAGATGTTTTAACAGAAACGGTTCAAATTACCTTCTACGAAGACGCATCAGGACATATGGCTTTAAGCTGATATATATCCTTTTCTAAAAAGCAGGGGCGGCAAAACGATTTTTGCCGCCCCTGCTTTTTAATTTGCTCCCGCAGAAACAGTCAAATATAGGTTTGCATGGGCAGGCTTGATGCCGCCTACAATAAAAATACCGCAATGCTTAAAAAGGGGATGTTGCATTGAGCAGGAGAAAAGGCGTCATGTCAGAAGGATTCAAGGAAGAACTGGCGAAAGAGCTCGGCTTCTATGATGTTGTCCAGAAGGAAGGCTGGGGAGGCATCCGGGCGAAGGATGCCGGCAATATGGTGAAACTGGCGGTAGAAAAAGCACAGCAGAGCCTCCTTCAGTAAAAAATGATGTTCACTGCTTCAAGCTTGAAATCAAACAGCTGCATTTGCGGGCCCGGGGGCAATCCCCGGGTTTTTTGCGTCTAAGGGGCTCCAAGGCCCTTCCAGACAGCTCATTCTGCCTTTTCTCTTTCCCATTCGCATGGTAAAATTACTTATTTGTTGAAGAATGTCTGATTCGAACGTCTTACAAGCCCTGTTTTGTGGTAAAATAGGACAAAAACTGAGACGTTGAAATGAGCAGAAGTAGGTGGGTATTTTGAAGCTTTTAGTAAAGGCGCCGGCTAAGATCAATTTATCGCTGGATGTATTATATAAACGGCCGGATGGCTACCATGAGGTGGAGATGATCATGACGACGATCGATCTCGCCGACCGCCTTGAATTGACTGAATTGAAAAAAGACGAAATCAGGATCATTTCCCATAACCGGTTTGTGCCTGATGACCAGCGGAATCTCGCATACCAGGCGGCATCCCTGCTGAAGGAGCGGTTCAAGGTAAAACAGGGAGTGGCCATTACGATAGAAAAGACCATTCCGGTCGCGGCAGGGCTTGCCGGCGGCAGCAGCGACGCAGCAGCAGCCCTGAGAGGCTTGAATAAGCTGTGGGGGCTCGGCCTTTCACTGGATGAGCTTGCAGAGATCGGGGCGGAAATAGGATCAGATGTATCTTTCTGTGTCTATGGCGGTACTGCGCTGGCGACGGGGCGGGGAGAAATGATTAAGCATCTGCCGGCACCGCCGACATGCTGGGTGATCCTCGCGAAGCCATTCATCGGGGTATCGACTGCGGATGTATACAGGCGCCTCGATCTGAAAGGGATCCATCATCCGAATACCGCGGGCATGGTAGAGGCGATCAAGGATGGCGATTACAGCAGCGTATGCGAAAATGTCGGGAATGTATTGGAAGATGTGACGCTCAATCTTTATCCTGAAGTCGCACAAATCAAAGATCAGATGAAAAGGTTCGGAGCGGATGCTGTGCTGATGAGCGGATCGGGGCCTACGGTGTTCGGCCTTGTTCACCATGATTCAAGAATGCACCGGATTTATAACGGCCTGAAAGGCTTCTGTGATCAGGTCTTCGCGGTACGAATGCTGGGTGATCAGCATAAGCTTGATTAAATCCGTATATTAGTGGTATATTATCGTTAATTATTCGGATTCCGGAGGTTTCGTAATGATGAAGTTTCGCCGCAGCGAGCGCTTAATAGATATGACGAATTATCTGCTGGAGCATCCCCGGCAGCTGGTGTCCCTCACTTTTTTTGCCGACCGTTACGGCTCTGCCAAATCTTCGATCAGCGAAGACCTGGCCATTATAAAAGAGACATTCGAACAGCGGGGGATCGGCACCCTTCAGACAGTGCCGGGTGCAGCCGGTGGAGTGAAATACTCTGTAAAGGTAAGCGATGATGAGGCACGCCCTTTTATAAGCGGGCTTTGTGAGGTCATTGCCAGCCCGGAAAGGCTCCTGCCGGGAGGCTACCTGTATATGACTGATATCCTCGGCGATCCGGCGATTGTCCAGAAGGCGGGAAGAGTCTTTGCCTCCGCTTTTGCCGATGCTGATATCGATGTAGTCATGACCGTGGCAACAAAAGGGATCCCGCTTGCCTACGCTGTCGGGGCATACTTAAATGTGCCGGTCGTGATCGTCAGGAGAGACAGCAGAGTGACAGAAGGATCGACAGTGAGCATCAACTATGTTTCAGGGTCAGCCAAGCGCATCCAGACGATGGTGCTTTCGAAAAGAAGCCTGGAAGAAGGATCGAAGGTGCTGATTGTCGATGATTTTATGAAAGCAGGCGGTACGGTCAACGGCATGATCAGCATGCTGGAGGAATTCAAGGCACATGTTGCCGGGATTGCGGTCCTGGTGGAAGCAGAAAAAGCTGAAGAACGCCTTGTTGATGAATATTTGTCTCTTGTCCAGCTTGCAGATGTGGATGTCAAAGAGAAGAAAATCAATGTGACAGAGGGAAACTATTTCAGGCATAAGAACGGATAAAGGTGGGAGAAGCCATGAAAAAAGTTCATACAGAGATGGCTCCGGCTGCAATCGGACCATACTCACAGGGAATTGTCGTAAACAATATGTTTTACAGCTCAGGCCAAATTCCATTGACTGCCGGAGGCATCATGGTGGATGGCAATGTCAAGGAGCAGACACACCAAGTGTTCAAGAACCTCCAGGCTGTACTGAAGGAAGCGGGTGCTTCGCTGGAAACGGTCGTAAAAGCGACGGTCTTCATCAAAGATATGAATGACTTCGCGGAGATCAATGAAGTGTATGGAGAATATTTCGGAGAGCACAAGCCGGCCCGTTCCTGTGTGGAAGTAGCAAGGCTGCCAAAAGATGCACTGGTTGAAATTGAAGTAATAGCGCTCGTTAAATAAAACGGGGGCTTTTTTTTACCTCAAAATATTTTCTGAATTACCTGTAAATTTAGGCGGTTTGTACTGCTGTGGAAGGTCCGCACTTTCTGTAAGCGCCTCCTTTTGCTTCCTTTTCCCCAGAGCACGGGAAAAAACCCAAAAAAAAATTCCCATTCAAGAAGGAGAATTGGAAAATTTGTTGAATTAATAAAATTAGAATTTATTTACTAGTAAAGGTGGTGAACCAAATGGAGGTAACTGACGTAAGATTGCGCCGTGTAAATACAGATGGACGGATGAGAGCAATTGCTTCAATTACTTTAGACCATGAGTTTGTTGTTCATGATATCCGTGTCATTGACGGCAATAATGGCCTATTTGTCGCAATGCCAAGCAAACGTACACCTGATGGAGAGTTCCGTGATATCGCTCACCCGATCAATTCCGGAACGCGCGGCAAGATCCAAGAAGCTGTTTTGGCAGAATATCACCGCTTAGGCGAATTAGAAGTTGAATTTGAAGAAGCCGGAGCTTCTTAAGTATAATTGCAACGAGGGCCTACTTCATTAGTCAGGCTCTTTTTTATGGCCATTTTCACTGCCTGCTCCTTATTATTGCCTTTCCCCTGTAAGACCCCTGTATAAACCATCCTTCTTAAATAATTTCCTTCCCAGAAAATCTTCCTTATGACAAAAATATGTACTTTGGCAACATTCCTTGAAATGAAAGGCTTTTTGAGATATATTCTTAATGGATAAAAAGGTAAATTGGAGGCCTGTAAATGTCTACACGTTTCGCGGTAATTTTAGCCGCAGGCCAAGGGACACGCATGAAGTCAAAGCTTTATAAAGTGCTTCATCCCGTTTGCGGCAAACCAATGGTTCAGCATGTTGTGGATCAAGTATCGAATCTTCATATAGAAAAAATCGTCACCATCATCGGGCATGGCGCCGAACTTGTCAAATCCCAGCTGGGTGATGCAAGCAGCTATGCGCTTCAGGAGGAACAGCTCGGCACAGCCCATGCTGTCATGCAGGCTAAGGATGCCCTTGAAGGTAAAGAGGGTGTGACCATCGTTGTATGCGGGGATACACCCCTCATCAAGGCAGAAACAATGGAGGCGCTCTTCCGCCATCATGAGGAAACTGGCGCAAAAGCAACCATCCTTACTGCCATTGCTCCTGATCCTGCAGGATATGGAAGAATTGTACGGAATGAAAACGGGCATGTCGAGAAAATCGTCGAGCATAAGGATGCGACAGAGCAGGAGAGAAACATCACAGAAATCAACACAGGTACATACTGCTTTGATAACGCAGCGCTTTTCCGTGCCCTGAACAATGTCAGCAATGACAATGTCCAAGGAGAGTATTACCTGCCTGATGTCATAGAAATCCTGAAAACTGAAGGTGAGACGGTATCAGCCTTCGCAACAGGCGATTTCGATGAGTCACTGGGTGTCAATGACCGTGTTGCCCTTTCTCAGGCAGAACGCATCATGAAAAGGCGCATTAATGAGAAGCATATGAGAAACGGTGTGTCGCTGATCGATCCTAAACAGACGTATATCAGCCCTGAAGCGGTGATCGGCCAGGATACAGTCATCTATCCGGGAACAGTCATCCAGGGGGCTGCGGTGATCGGCTCAGAATGCGTGATCGGCCCCAACACGGAAATCAAGGACTGTACAATTGGGGACACCACTGTTATCAGGCATTCTGTCGCCCATGACAGCAGCATCGGCAGTGGTGTAGCGATTGGGCCGTTTGCCCATATCCGTCCTCAGTCAGATATCCATGATGAAGTGAAGGTCGGCAATTTCGTTGAAATCAAGAAGTCTGTTTTCGGCAAAGGAAGCAAGGCATCCCACCTGAGTTATATTGGGGATGCGGAAGTCGGAAGCGATGTGAACCTCGGCTGCGGCTCAATCACAGTCAATTATGACGGGAAAAACAAATTCCTGACAAAAATCGAAGACGGTGCATTCATTGGCTGCAACTCCAATCTGGTTGCACCTGTAACGGTCGGAAAAGGCGCGTATGTAGCGGCCGGCTCTACCATCACGGAAGATGTGCCTGGAGAAGCACTGGCAGTGGCCCGTGCAAGGCAGACGAATAAAGAAGATTATGTGAGCAAGCTTAATAACAAGAAATAATAGTGATAAAAAGCTAATGGAGGTTAACATGTCGAACCAGTATTTAGATCCAAACTTGAAGGTGTTTTCCCTGAATTCGAATCGTGATCTGGCATCGGAAATTGCAAAGGTTATCGGAGTGGAGCTTGGAAAGTGCTCTGTTACACGTTTTAGTGATGGAGAGATCCAGATTAACATCGAGGAAAGCATCAGGGGCTGTGATGTATTCGTGATCCAGTCCACAAGCTCTCCTGTAAACGAGCACTTGATGGAACTTCTGATCATGATTGACGCACTGAAGAGGGCTTCTGCCAAGACAATCAACATTGTTATGCCTTACTACGGCTATGCACGCCAGGACCGCAAGGCGAGAGCCCGTGAACCGATCACGGCCAAGCTTGCAGCCAACCTGCTTGAAACGGCAGGGGCGACGCGTGTCATCACGCTGGATCTTCATGCGCCGCAAATCCAGGGCTTCTTCGATATCCCGATCGACCATCTGATGGGTGTGCCGATTTTGGCCGATTATTTCGGGAACAAAGATCTGGATGGCGATATTGTCATCGTATCACCGGACCATGGCGGAGTAACCCGCGCACGCAAACTTGCTGAGCGCCTGAAGGCTCCGATCGCCATCATCGACAAGCGCCGTCCTAAGCCGAATGTGGCGGAAGTCATGAATATCGTCGGAAATATCGACGGCAAGATTGCTATCCTTATCGATGACATCATCGATACGGCCGGCACGATCACCCTTGCTGCGAACGCCCTGATTGAAAATGGCGCGAAGGAAGTCTATGCGTGCTGCACACATCCTGTGCTGTCAGGGCCGGCGATCGAGCGGATCCAGAACTCAAATATTAAAGAACTGGCTGTCACAAACTCCATTGCTTTGCCTGAAGAAAAGAAAATCGCAAAAGTCAGGGAGCTGTCTGTAGCCCCTCTTATCGGGGAAGCGATCATCCGCGTCCACGAGGAGCAATCTGTCAGCACTCTGTTCGATTAATTCAGCAGTACAAGAGGCTTGCCGCAGGGCAAGCCTTTTATGCTATACTCATGTTATAAAACAGCTTGCAGGCAAATGTGTTTAAAACATCTCCATTTAGGGCATTTTTAAAAAGATAAGTATGCAGTCCATTTGCATGGTTCATTTTAATTACACCTTAAATTGAGGAAGGGGACGTTTTTTATGAGCACTGTACTTCAAGCCAAAGAACGAAAAGAATTCCGCAATTCCAATCTGACGCAGCTGCGCAATGAGGGGAATATTCCTGGTGTTGTTTATGGGAATAAAATCGAAAGCAAAGCAATTTACCTGAATGGCCCTGATTTTATCAAAACAATCCGGGAAACAGGCAGGAATGCTGTTTTTTCTCTTGATGTAGAAGGCACAAAACATGATGTGGTGCTGAGCGACTATCAGGCGGACCCTTTGAAAAATGAAATCACCCACCTGGACTTCAGGGCGGTTGATATGTCGCAGGAAATCACGGCAGAGGTGAGGATCGAGCTGGTCGGCGATGCGGCAGGCGTCAAAGACGGCGGAGTCCTTCAGCAGCCTGTCCATGAGTTATCTGTATCGGCCAAGCCGAATGACATTCCGCAGAGCGTAGAAGTAAACATAGCAGATCTCCAGGTCGGAGAAAGCATTACGGCCGCAGATATTAAAGCGGGCCGCGGCTTCACGATCAATACGGATGATGAAACAGTCATTGCTTCCATCCTTGCGCCAAGGCAGGAAGAGGAAATAAGCACAGGCGAAGAGCAGGAGCCAGGCATCCCTGAGAATCAGGAAGGCCGGGAAACTGAAGCAAACGAAGAGTAAACAATAAAGGGTCTGGCCCGCTCTGGTCAGACCTTTTCTTACGTTGATAGGCGGAGGTAATAAGACATGAAATTGTTTGTAGGGCTGGGGAACCCAGGGAAAGAGTATGAGAAAACAAGGCATAACATAGGCTTTGACGTTATTGACAGGCTGTCCGGGAAGCTGAATATCCCTTTGGACCAGGCAAAGTTCAAGGGTGTGTTCGGCATGGGGCGCGTCGATGGAGAAAAGGTATTCCTTCTAAAGCCGCTTACATATATGAATCTGTCAGGAGAATCGATCAGACCGCTGATGGACTATTATGATATTGACACAGAAGATCTGGCTGTCATCTATGATGATCTTGATTTGCCGCCGGGGAAAATCCGGCTCAGGCAGAAGGGCAGCGCAGGCGGCCATAATGGCATCAAATCAACAATTGCGCACACAGGCACACAGGAATTCAGCCGCATCCGCGTCGGGATCGGGCGCCCTGAAGGCGGGATGAAGGTGACTGATTATGTGCTCGGCCGTTTTACAGCAGAAGAGCAGAAGGTCATGGATGAGGCGGCAGACCGATCGGCTGATGCCTGCATAGATTGGATCAGGAAGCCTTTCCTTGAGGTCATGAATCAATATAACCAATCTTAGCTTTTCATTATTTCATTTGGCCTTACATATGATAAAGTTAAGTTAGCGTTTTCTGCTGCACTCTGTAAGTGAATAAGATTCCTTCCCGGGGCAATACTAGCAATAACAATTGTTAGACAGGGAGGGACAGGCATGGCACTTCATTATCATTGCCGCCATTGCGGCATGAAGATGGGAACGCTGGATAACTTGTCAATGCATGCAGAAAGCCTTGGGTTCCATAAATTGAATGAAGAAGAACGCCAGGATATGATTCTCTATGGGTCATCCGGGGATATACACATAACATCGATCTGCGAGGATTGCCAGGAATCACTGGAAAGAAATCCTGATTACCATCAGAACGATTACCTTATTCATTAAAAAGCTTTGGACGGACACTCCAAAGCGTTTTTCTGTTTTCATATGCACACATAACGACTTAGGACGAGAGGAGGGGTTGCCATGCTAGGATTAAAACAGCTTTTCACCCGGCAGGATGATATCAAGACAGTCATCACCGGAGTGAACGGGGGGCTGAAAGAGCAGCTGGTGGCCGGATTGACCGGCTCGGCACGGACGCTTTTCCTTGCCTCTATATATGAGCAGACAAAAAAGCCTATGCTGGTTGTAACTCACAATCTTTTACAAGCACAGAAATTATATGATGATATTGTCAATCTGATAGGCGAGGATGATGTATATCTTTATCCCGCCAATGAACTGATCGCATCGGAGCTGAGCATTGCAAGCCCCGAGCTGAGGGCGCAGAGAATCGACGCGCTCAACCATTGGAGCGGGAAGGGCACCGGCATTGTCATTATCCCTATGGCCGGGATGAGGAAGGTGCTTCCGCCTCCTTCCCTTTGGAAGAAGCGCCAGCTGATATTAAAGCTTGGTGATGATATAGAAATAGAGGAGCAGCTTCTTGAGTTTGTCAAAATGGGCTACAGCCGAACTGATATGGTGTCATCCCCGGGAGAATTCAGCGTCAGGGGCGGCATCCTGGACATCTATCCGCTGACCGAAGCGGATCCGATCAGGATTGAGCTGTTTGACACCGAAATTGACAGTATCCGTTCTTTTTCCCTGGAAGACCAGCGATCGAAAGAAAAGCTGAAGCAGGTCCATATCGGCCCTGCAACCGAGAATCCTTTTGAGGATGAGCATTATGACAGGGTATATGAGAAGCTGGAAAAAGGCCTTTCAGCCAGTCTGAAGAAGCTGAAGGATGAGAAGGCAAAAGAGCTGCTGGCCCAGAATATCGGGTATGAACTGGAGCAGCTCCGGAACAGGCAAAGGCCTGAGCAGATGTTCAAATACCTCTCCTATGCTTATGAATCCAATAATAGTTTGCTAGATTACCTTCCGCAGGATGGGCTGATTTTTATCGATGAAATCAGCAGGGTCCAGGAGATGAATGAGTCCCTTGAGAAAGAGGAGGCAGAATGGTATACAAGCCTGCTTGGCGAAGGAAAAATTGTCCATGACGTCAAAATTTCCCACAGCCTGAAGGAATTCATCGCCCGGTCTTATCAGCCGATCGTTTACATGTCCCTATTTTTAAGGCATGTCCCGAATACGAATCCGCAGAATATCATCAATGTCTCCTGCAGGCAGATGCAGAACTTCCACGGCCAGCTGAATGTGCTGAAAAGCGAGCTGGAACGCTGGAGGAAGAGCGGCTTCTCTGTTTTGTTCCTCGGCCCTGACATGGCCCGGGTCAAGAAGCTTCAAAGCGTTTTGGCCGACTATGAAATTGAGGCTGCTGTCATCGAGCCTGATAAAGAAGTGCTGAAGGGCAAGTTCCAGATCACGGAAGGAAGCCTGCAGACAGGCTTTGAACTGCCGATCCAGAAAATTGCCGTCATCACGGAAGAAGAGCTTTTCAACAAGAAAACAGCAAAGCGGTCACCGCGCAGGCAGAAGCTTTCGAATGCTGAAAGAATCAAAAGCTATTCAGAGCTTAAAATCGGCGATTATGTTGTCCATGTGAACCACGGGATCGGCAAATATCTTGGCATTGAAACACTCGAAATCAATGGCCTTCATAAGGATTATCTGAATATACGCTATTCAGGCAGCGATCAGCTGTATGTTCCGGTCGATCAGATTGATCTTGTCCAGAAGTATGTAGGGTCTGAAGGCAAAGAGCCGAAGATCTATAAGCTTGGCGGCAATGACTGGAAGCGTGTCAAGAAGAAGGTTGAAAGCTCTGTTCAGGATATAGCGGACGATCTGATCAAATTGTACGCCGAGAGGGAAGCGTCGAAAGGTTATGCATTCTCTCCTGACGGGGACATGCAGCGCGAATTCGAGTTGTCCTTCCCTTACCAGGAAACAGAGGATCAGCTGAGGTCCATCCATGAAATCAAGCTGGATATGGAAAAAGAGCGGCCGATGGACCGCCTCCTGTGCGGCGATGTTGGCTACGGGAAAACTGAGGTGGCCATCAGGGCTGCCTTTAAGGCAATTGCGGACGGCAAACAGGTGGCCATCCTTGTGCCGACAACGATCCTTGCCCAGCAGCACTACCAGACAATGAGAGAAAGGTTCCAGGAATACCCTGTTGAGATCGGGCTCTTAAGCCGCTTCCGGACAAAGAAGCAGCAGACCGAGACAGTCAAGGGCCTTAAAAACGGCACCGTTGATATTGTTGTCGGCACCCATCGCCTGCTCTCAAAGGAAATCATTTATAAAGACCTCGGGCTGCTCATCATTGACGAAGAGCAGCGGTTCGGCGTCACTCATAAAGAAAAGATCAAACAGCTCAAAACAAATGTTGATGTCCTGACATTGACTGCGACGCCGATTCCCCGGACCCTGCATATGTCGATGCTCGGCGTGAGAGACTTGTCTGTCATCGAGACACCGCCGGAGAACAGATTCCCGGTCCAGACCTATGTAATGGAATACAATGGCGGACTTGTCCGTGAAGCCATTGAACGGGAGATGGCGCGGGGCGGCCAGGTATATTTCCTGTATAACAGGGTTGAGG
Organism: Bacillus sp. AG4(2022); assembly: GCF_031844465.1. Classification (NCBI taxonomy): domain Bacteria; kingdom Bacillati; phylum Bacillota; class Bacilli; order Caryophanales; family Bacillaceae; genus Bacillus; species Bacillus sp. AG4(2022). Next base: position 28,846 of record NZ_JAUZVH010000014.1, on the reverse strand, counting down.
ACATCGAACGGAAGGCAGAGGAAATCTCCATGCTTGTACCGGATGCCAAGGTGGTTGCCGCCCATGGCCAAATGACTGAAAATGAGCTCGAATCAGTTATGCTGAGCTTCCTTGGAGGAGAAGCGGACGTCCTTGTCAGCACAACGATCATTGAAACGGGAGTCGATATCCCGAATGTGAACACCTTGATCGTATTTGATGCAGACCGGATGGGGCTCTCCCAGCTGTACCAGCTGAGGGGGCGGGTTGGCCGCTCAAACAGAGTTGCCTATGCGTATTTCACCTACCGGAAGGATAAAGTGCTGACTGAAGTGGCAGAAAAGCGCCTCCAGGCCATCAAGGAGTTCACGGAGCTGGGGTCAGGATTTAAGATTGCGATGCGCGATCTTTCCATCAGGGGTGCCGGCAATCTGCTCGGCTCTCAGCAGCACGGATTCATCGATTCTGTCGGCTTTGACCTGTATTCCCAGATGCTTAAAGAGGCGATAGAAGAACGGAAGGAAAATCCGGAAACATATAAAAAGCCTTCTGTGGAAATCGATCTTGAAATCGATGCCTACATCCCTGATGCTTATCTGGCGGATGGAAACCAGAAGATTGAAATGTATAAAAGGTTCCGCGGCATCGACTCGATGGATGAGGTCGAAGGGCTGAAGGAAGAAATGACAGACAGGTTCGGAGATTATCCGGATGAGGTCGCTTACCTGTTCCGGGTCGCCGAGATGAAGGTCCATGCCCAGGAGGCCGGTGTAGAGCTCATCAAACAGTCCAAGGCTGAAGTCCTGATTCTCTTGTCAGAGGAGGCAAGCTCTCTGATCGACGGACAGAAAATCTTCCAGGAAAGCACCAAACATGGACGGATGGTTGGCCTCGGCATGGAAGGCAAGAAGCTGAAGATGGTCATCCAGACAAAGGGTTACAGTACAGACAAATGGCTTAACACCGCCTATGATATGATTCTTGGAATAGATAAGGCCAAAAAGAAGCAGCAAAATCCAATATCGTAAAGTAATGGAAAAGTTCCTGTCACCTAAATGAAATGAGAAAAGTGTTTAATTAGAGTAGACAAGGGTATTTCAAATGGTAAGGATTTTTATACTGGAATGTTTATCCTATTGAGGAAATGTTATCACCCGAGAGAAAAAATATTTGCAAGTGTATAGAACTTTCCATATGAAAGATACTAAGTTCAAACATGGAGAAGATTTCAACAAAAGGAAGCAGAAATCTACTCCTGCTAAAAATCATCAGATGAAAGTGAGGCAACGCAGGATGAAAGCAACTGGTATAGTTCGTCGTATCGATGATTTGGGTCGTGTAGTAATCCCGAAGGAAATCCGCAGGACACTGCGAATTCGTGAAGGTGACCCGCTGGAAATATTTGTAGACCGCGATGGTGAAGTCATCTTAAAGAAGTACTCGCCAATCAGCGAATTAAGCGATTTTGCAAAAGAATATGCAGAAGCTCTGTATGACAGCCTTGGAAACCCGGTCCTGATTTGTGACAGGGATACATTTATCGCAACGGCAGGCGGATCAAAAAAGGATTATCTGAACAAAAACATCAGTGATCTGCTGGAAAAAACAATGGAAGACAGAACTTCTGTCCTCGTCAACACTCAAGGTGAGTATGCCCTTGCAGATGGGAATGAGGAAAGCCTTTCTGCTTATACAATCGGTCCAATCATTGCCAATGGCGATCCGATAGGGGCAGTCATCATTTATGCGAAGGAAGATTCGCTTGGTGATGTAGAACAGAAGGCTGTAGAAACGGCAGCTGGATTCTTGGCAAGGCAGATGGAGTCCTAATACCAATTTTGTATCTTATAGAGATGAAAAGGGGCAGCCTGGCTGCCTTTTTTCTATGGGAAAAATGAAAATGAATGCTTCAAAGCTATTTGTTTTATGACAGACGGATAACGAAACAAGGTTAATGCGCTATCATCCCATCCTGCGGCCAATAGTTATGCTATAATACTTTTCGAATTCATTATTGGAAGGAGATGGGCAATGAAGCCCGTTAATCAATCAGGAGATCTGTTCAAAGGAGCCCTGATCCTTGCAGCTGCAGCTTTGATCACAAAGGTTTTGAGCGCAGTTTACAGAGTCCCCTTCCAGAATATCGTAGGGGATGTCGGCTTTTATATTTACCAGCAGGTATATCCTTTTTACGGGATTGCCATCGTGCTGTCTACATACGGTTTTCCGGTCGTGATTTCAAAGCTTTATGCTGAACAGGCAAAGAGCAGGAAAGAAGCTCTTCAGCTGCTGGCGGCCTCCGGTCTTTTCCTTTTGGCCGCTGGTCTGGCTGCTTTCTTGATAATGTTTGCCGGGGCAGATTGGATTGCTTCGCAAATGGGAGATCCAAAGCTGGGTATCCTTTTAAGGACTCTTTCACCAGCCTTCCTTCTTCTGCCGGCGACAGCTCTTCTCAGGGGTTATTTCCAGGGCCGTGGCGACATGCTTCCGACTGCTGTTTCCCAGGTGGGAGAGCAGGCCATCCGTGTGGCGACCATTTTGGCTGCTGCGTTCATCCTCATGAAAGAAGGAGCATCACTATATACAGCCGGCAGCGGGGCCATTTTCGGTTCAGTGACAGGAGGCATTGCTTCTGCAGTCATCCTGTCCGCCTTTTTCTGGCGTGTGATAAAAAAGGAAGCAGCTGGGGCAGCGGGTATTGAACTGAGTGGAAAAGCAGTCCTGAAGACGATGAAAACCATCGCTCTCCAGGGTGCGGCCATCAGTGCGGCTTCTATGCTGCTCATCCTTCTTCAGCTGGCAGATTCTCTGAATCTGTATTCCCTGCTTGTATCGGCAGGGCTGGATGCTGAAGAGGCAAAGAAGCTGAAAGGGATTTATGACAGGGGCCAGCCGCTCATACAGCTTGGGACCGTTATTGCCACCTCAATGTCGCTTTCCCTTGTTCCGCTCATCACAGCTGAAAAACTGAAAAACAATCAGAAGTTCCTTGCTGAAAAGGCAGGCCTAGCCCTCCGTGTCAGCCTGCTCTTTGGGACAGGTGCGGCCTTAGGATTATGGGCCATTATCAAGCCGGTCAATATCATGCTGTTTGAGAATGCGGAAGGATCAGAAGTGCTCTCAGTGCTGAGCCTGTTCATTTTCTTTGCCTCGATCATCATGACCCTGGCGGCCATTCTGCAGGGGCTGGGCCACACCTTTTTCCCGGCGGCAGTGATTATTGGAGGCTTCGGGATAAAATATATCCTTAACATTCTGCTTGTGCCGGCTGCAGGGACGATGGGAGCAGCTATTGCTGCATGTGCAGCACTCGCCGTTGTGCTGCTTGTCCTGCTCGTCAGGCTCCGCTTCTTATTCCGGCAGCCTTTAGTGCCGGGCCGCTTCATCCTGGGGCTCGGAACTGCTGCTGCTGTCATGCTGCTGTATTTGAAGGCCTACCTGCTGGCAGCAGGATCTTTGGCAGGGGAAGGGCGCCTTGCGGCCGGCCTTATAGCTTTAAGTGCAGCTGCAACAGGCGGAATTGTATTCATGCTTTTAGCTTTAAAAGGAGAGACTTTTAGAAAAGAAGAAATCAGCATGCTGCCTTTTGGAAGCAAGCTGGGCTATTTGCTGCCCGGCAGGAACAGGAGATGATTTGACATGAATAAGATTACGATTTACGGCCTTGGGGCGGGAGACCTTGAACAGCTGCCCTTTGGCGTCTATAAAGCTCTTCAGGCTGAGGGGGCGGTATATTTAAGGACAGAGGACCACCCGGTGATCCGGGAGCTTCAAGATGAAGGGATGGCTTTTCAATCATTTGATCGTATATACGAAAAGCACAGCCGCTTTGAAGAGGTATATGAGGAAATTTGCGATATTCTCCTGGCGAAAGCAGCAGATAGGGATGTTGTCTATGCTGTACCGGGCCATCCGCTGGTTGCGGAGAAAACGGTTCAGATTCTGCTTGAGAAAGGCCCTGTGCTGGGAATTGATATCGTGATTGGGGGAGGCCAGAGCTTTCTGGACGCCCTGTTTCAGGCACTGAAAATAGATCCGATCGAAGGCTTTCAGCTGCTGGATGCCACTGATCTGAAGAAAGATGAAGTGATGCTTAAGCATCATATGATCATCGGGCAGGTGTATGATACCTACGTGGCGAGCAATGTGAAGCTGACCCTGATGGAAATGCTTCCATACGATTATGAAATTTATATTGCCACGGCAGCAGGGAGCAGCAGGGAAAGCATCAGGAAGGTGCCTTTGTTTGAGCTTGACCGGGAAGCGGAAATCAATAACCTGACCTCAGTCTATGTGCCGCCGGTAAAGGATGAAACCCTCCTTTACAGGGAATTCAGCAAGTTCCGGGAAATCATCGCCGCATTGAGGGGGCCGGACGGCTGTCCGTGGGATCTCAAGCAGACGCACCAATCGCTCAGGAAATACTTGATCGAGGAAGCTTATGAGCTTATCGAAGCGATTGATAATGAAGATATCGACCATATGATCGAGGAGCTGGGAGATGTCCTCCTGCAGGTAGTTCTGCACGCGCAGATCGGGGAAGATGACGGCTATTTCTCTATAGATGATGTCATTCAGGGTGTCAGCGAAAAAATGATCCGCAGGCATCCCCATGTTTTTGGCGACGCCTCGGCGGATACAGAAGAGCAGGTGCTGAAAAATTGGCAGGAAATCAAGGCTGAAGAAAAAGGAGCAGTTCCTGAGTCGCTCTTAAGCGGAATCGTCAAATCAATGCCGCAGCTGCTCCAGGCGGCGGATATCCAGAAGAAAGCAGCCGGCGCAGGCTTTGACTGGCAGGAAATCGGGCCGGCTTGGGAGAAGGTTAAAGAAGAGCTGTCTGAATTTGAAGAGGAAATGAACCGGGACCCGCGGTCAGAAGAGGCAGCAAAAGAGTTCGGCGATATCCTGTTTGCACTCGTGAATATTGCGAGATTCTGCAAAATCGATCCGGAGCAGGCGGTCTTCACGACCAATCAGAAGTTCATCAGACGTTTTAAGTATATTGAAGATAAAGTCAGGGAGAGCGGCCGGGACTTCAGCGGATACAGCCTGGAAGAGCTGGACCGGTTCTGGGATGAAGCGAAACAGCAAGGACTATAAAGGGGGAGACAAGAATGAGACTGGATAAATTTTTGAAGGTATCAAGACTGATTAAAAGAAGAACGCTCGCAAAGGAAGTGGCTGACCAGGGAAGGATCCTGATCAACGGACAGCAGGGGAAGGCCAGCTCAACCGTAAAGGTCGGCGATGAGCTGACGGTCAGGCTCGGGCAGCGGATTGTAACAGCGAAGATCGAGCGCCTCCAGGAAACAAGCCGCAAGGAAGAAGCCGCTGAAATGTACACCATCCTGAAGGAAGAGCGCACCGGCCAGCAGGAAAATTAATGTTTAAGTCAGCACCAGCGGGGAAACAGGTATTGTATAATGGCCGGACCTGACTGAATTGTTCTAAACGGCCCCCCTCCCTCATAACATGTACAAAAGGTTGTACTATGCGATTGTGGGGGATGAGGATGAGTCAATACTATGAATCAAACACAGGCAAAAGCAATGCTCCTGATCATGATGTCATCATGAGGGGACGAAAGCTTCTGGATATTACCGGCGTCAAGCAGGTCGAAAGCTTTGATAATGAAGAATTCCTTTTGGAGACAGTCATGGGCTTCCTGGCCATCCGCGGCCAGAATCTCCAGATGAAGAATCTGGACGTGGAGAAAGGGATCGTATCCATTAAGGGGAAAGTATTTGACCTCGTATATATGGATGAACAGCAAGGGGAAAAAGCTAAAGGGTTCTTTAGCAAGATATTCCGATGACCCTTTCTGCGCAGTTTCTTACCATGCTTGCCATGATTGGCATGGGAAGCGCGTTCGGCGCGTCGCTCGATACATATAACCGCTTCCTGCGCCGCGCCAAAAGAAAAAGCTGGATTGTCTTCATCAATGATTTTTTATTTTGGAGTCTGCAGGGACTTGCTGTCTTTTATGTATTGTTCGTAATCAACCAGGGCGAGCTGAGGTTCTACATCTTTATTGCCCTGTTCTGTGGATTTGCCGCCTACCAGAGCCTGCTTAAGCAGGGGTTCCTCCGGCTGCTTGAAATTTTGATAGGAGCGATTGCCGCGATATTCCGCTTTTTTGTCAGAATGGCACACCTTTTGGTTTATAAACCGATCCAATCGATCATCATGGGTATTATTTCACTTATTGTGCTGCTCGGAAAAGGCATACTGGCCCTTATGCAGCTGGTACTTAGGATCATATGGACCCTTTTAAAAGTGATTTTAAGCCCTGTCAAATGGATTTGGTCACTTTTTTGGTTTATTTTGCCGAAAAAGATTAAAAATAGCGTCGAGAAGTTATATAATAAATTGGCAGGAAATTTACACACATTCAAGAATAACTTAAACAGCTTAATAACCAGATGGAAAAATAAATAAATGGGCAAGGAGGGGCTGCGAGAGTGAGTGCCATCAGGAAACGCAAAGTAGCAAAAATCGAGACAAACTATGCCAAACAGCAAGAGAATGCAGAGATCAGCACAGCCAGGAAGAGAGTCCTGCTTATCCGCAGGCTGACTGTCTTTTTCGTTGGCGCTGCAGTCATCGCCGTATTGATGATCTCTACACTCGTCACGCAATCCTCTGCTCTTGAAGAAAAGGCCCTCGAAAAAGAGAAATTTGAAAAGAAGCTCGCCTCCCTTAAAAAGAATGAGGTCCTCCTGGAAGAAGAAATCGTCAAACTGAATGATGATGAATATATAGCCAAGCTTGCGAGGAAGAACTATTTCCTTTCCGAAAAGGATGAAATCATCTTTAATCTGCCTGAGGACAAGGACGGAAAGAAGGAAAAGGAAAAAACATCCGAGTAGCAGTCTTATTGACACTCTTTTTTGAAATTCTGTATAATATAAAGTAAGTTTAATTCTTTTAATCTTTAAGGAGGCAAAATCTTTTTATGTCAATCGAAGTAGGCAGCAAGTTACAAGGAAAGGTAACCGGCATTACAAACTTCGGCGCGTTCGTAGAACTGCCGGAAGGTTCAACCGGTCTTGTCCACATTAGTGAGGTCGCAGATAACTATGTTAAGGATATTAATGATCACCTGAAGGTTGGTGACCAGGTAGAGGTTAAAGTCATTAATGTGGAGAAGGATGGAAAGATCGGCTTATCCATCAAGAAAGCAATAGACAGGCCAGAGAGACCTGCCAGACCAGAAAGAACTGACAGGCCTGAACGCCGCGATTCACGGGGCGGATATTCCGGATCCCAGCGTCCGCGCCACGGAAGATCCAATGACAGCCGTCCGCCAAGAGAGAACTTTGAGTCTAAAATGGCCAAGTTCCTGAAAGACAGTGAAGATCGATTGGCCTCGCTAAAACGCAATACTGAATCCAAACGCGGAGGAAGAGGCGCTAAACGAGGATAACTTGCTGCTGATTTTTTCTATATATTGCATGACCATGACAGGCCGAGGGGCTTGTCTTTTTTTTGCGCTTTAACAGAACGAAAAAACACCTGCTCCCAATTGAGCAGGTGTTTTTGGATGTATGGGAAGAATCAGACAACCATCGAGTCTTAATCTAGGTCTCAAAAATAGAACTAAAAAGACGCCTTCATTTCTGAGGTGTCTTAAGCTTGTCGGCTCTGAGCAAGCCGCTTCCGCATTTCATTGTCCAGCTGCGGGTGCTAGCCCCTCGAGTCTTAAGCCACCTCAGAATTGAAGGCAAAAGACGCCATCATTTCTGAGGCGTCTTAAGCTTGTCGGGGCTGGGCAAGCACCCTCCGCATTTCATGTATGACCCCTACGGGATTCGAACCCGTGTTACCGCCGTGAAAGGGCGGTGTCTTAACCGCTTGACCAAGGGGCCGTATTAAAGATAAGGATAGCGGCGGAGGGGATCGAACCCCCGACCTCACGGGTATGAACCGTACGCTCTAGCCAGCTGAGCTACACCGCCATAATATAAGCACAAGGAATATAATACAAAGGATTGACCGTGGTGTCAATAATATTTTAAAAGAAAAATGTCGGTTCTCCTTTTTTTCGGTTCGCCAATTTTTTTTGGCGGGCAAATCGCGCTTTCAAGGCATTATCAACCTCTTTTTGAGTTAATATTCAAAACATAAATTATATTTTAGGGATTATCTTCCATTATATTGTTTGCTTTTTTGTTATTAGGAGGAAAGCCGTCGAAAGAAAAACATGGGCTTGTCTCCTCTTTTGACAAACTTTTATGCATAACCAATTTTATAATAATCAGCAACGATACAAATACGGGGAGTGGAATAAATGGAAAAGGCGGAACAGACGGTAATGGATCCTGCTGGGGAAGTTGATTTCAACGGATCGAAGCTCGAATTGGCAAAAGGCCTTCACAAGTTCCAGATGAAGATGGAGACCTTTTTTATCAAAAAGGGCTATATCCTTCTATTGATCGGATTTCTCTTGGGAAGGGCGCTCATCCTGGCGAAATTGACGCCCTTCAGCCTGCCGTTCTTTGCAGCGGTCTATCTGATCAAGAGGGATAAGGCACCGCTGGCCCTGATTGGGCTTACTGCCGGTGCATTCACTTTATCTATGATGAATGCAGCATCAGTGTTTGGAATCTGCTTTATATTCCTCTTCGCCTTCCGGGTTTCTAAAAAGTGGCTGAAAAATGAAGTAAGGGCCCTGCCGGTCTATACATTTTTCGTATTGGCGATCGGGAAGATTGCAGAAGCTTATATTGTTTCAGGACAGCTGGCGCTTTATGATGCGATGATGGCCGGCGTGGAAGCAAGCCTCGGCTTTATCCTTACTCTGATTTTCCTGCAGAGCCTGCCATTGCTCAGCATATCAAAAAGAAGGCAGTCTTTGAAAACTGAGGAAATAGTCTGCCTGATCATCATGCTAGCCTCAGTCATGACCGGAACGATCGGCTGGTCGGTGTATGACCTGTCTGTTGAACATATATTATCCAGATATCTGGTTCTATTATTTGCATTTGTTGCAGGCGCAACGGTCGGGTCAACAGTAGGGGTGGTGACCGGATTGATTTTCAGCCTGGCGAATGTTTCTAGTTTCTATCATATGAGCCTTCTTGCTTTCTCCGGCCTCCTGGGCGGCCTGCTGAAGGAAGGGAGAAAGCTTGGCGTGGCGTGCGGACTGCTGATTGCCACCTTATTAATCGGGATGTATGGGGAAGGAACGGGTACCTTGCTGAAAACAGTTCTGGAGACTGGTGCAGCAACGGTCTTATTTTTCCTGACCCCGCAGGCACTGACAGGGAAGCTTGCCAGGCATATACCGGGGACCCCAGAGTATGCGGCGGAGCAGCAGCAGTATATGCGGAAGATGCGGGACGTTACAGCCCAGCGCGTTGCCCAATTCTCGACTGTATTCCAGGCTCTGTCCAAAAGTTTCTCTTCCCATGATAATCCCATTGATTGGGATGGGGAGGAAAGGGAGATGGATTATTTCCTGAGCAATGTCACGGAGAAAACATGCCAGACCTGTTTCAAGAAAGACCATTGCTGGGCAAGGAACTTTGATACAACCTATGAATATATGAAGGAAATTATGCATGAAATGGATGCCCAGCAGGGGACCGTTTCCGGAAGGCTGACAAGGGAGTGGGAAAAACATTGCACCCGCTCTAAAAAGGTATTGGAAACGATGCATCAGGAGCTGACGTTTTATCAGGCAAATCTGAAGCTCAAAAAGCAGGTTCAGGAGAGCAGAAGGCTTGTGGCAGACCAGCTGCTGGGCGTGTCAGAGGTAATGGGCGATTTTGCGAAAGAAATCCAGCGGGAGAGGGAAAATCATCATAAGCAGGAGGAGTCCATCCTCGACGCACTCCAGGGGTTTGGCATCCAGATCGAACAGGTGGAGATTTACAGCCTGGAGCAGGGGAATGTCGATATTGATATGACGATCCCCTACTGCAGGGGGCACGGCGAGTGTGAAAAACTGATAGCCCCGATGCTGTCAGATATATTGGGAGAAACCATTCTTGTCAATTCAGAGGAGTGTTCCACATTTGGAAGCGGCAGCTGCTACGTGACTTTCCGATCGGCTAAAGCCTATGCGGTTGAAACCGGGGTGGCCCATGCAGCAAAGGATGGCGGGCTGATTTCCGGTGACAGCTACTCGACCATCGAGCTTGGAGGAGGTAAATATGCCATTGCCATCAGCGACGGGATGGGGAACGGCGAAAGGGCCCATATTGAGAGCAAGGAAACCCTCCAGCTGCTTCAAAAGATTCTTCAATCAGGGATAGAGGAGAAGGTGGCGATTAAGTCGGTCAACTCTGTACTGTCATTGAGGACGACGGACGAAATCTTTTCCACTCTTGATCTGGCCATGGTCGATCTGCAAAATGCAGCAGCCAAGTTCCTGAAGATTGGATCGACACCAAGCTTCATTAAGAGAGGCGGCAAGGTCCTCAAGGTTCAGGCAAGCAATCTGCCGATGGGGATATTGCAGGAATTCGAGGTGGATGTGGTCAGTGAGCAGCTGAAGGCAGGCGATCTCCTAATCATGATGAGCGATGGTGTTTTTGAAGGTCCCAAGCATGTGGAAAACTATGACCTGTGGATGAAGCGGAAGATCCATGAGCTGAAAACAGAGGATCCTCAGGAAATAGCCGACCTGATCATGGAGGAGGTCATCAGGTCTCGTTCAGGCCTGATCGAGGATGATATGACTGTGGTAGTATCCAAAATAAAGCATAATACGCCAAAATGGGCTTCCATCCCGGTCCAGAAGCTGCGCCAAAAAGCCAACTGATTATTTTGTCCCTCTCTTCCTCCGAACATGTATATTTCCGTCCTGTTCCGTCGAAAATGGTACCAATAAGGAACAGGAGGGGAGATTATATGAAGACCGGAACACTGAAACAGATTCTGCTTATTACAGACGGCTGCTCCAATCAGGGCGAAGACCCTGTGGCCATGTCAGCTTTGGCGAAAGAACAGGGCATTACGGTAAATGTCATCGGAGTAATGGAGAAGGATGTCATTGACGAACGGGGCATGAATGAAATTGACGGGATTGCCCTCTCCGGGGGCGGGGTAAGCCAGGTCGTATACTCGCAGGCGTTATCCCAGACGGTCCAGATGGTAACGAGGAAGGCAATGACGCAAACACTCCAGGGTGTGGTGAATAAGGAGCTTCAGCAAATATTGGGCGGCTCCCAGACGGTTGAAGACCTTCCGCCGGAAAAAAGGGGAGAGGTCATGGAGGTTGTAGATGAGCTCGGGGAAACAGTCGAGCTTGAGGTGCTGGTCCTCGTCGATACAAGTGCGAGCATGAAGCATAAACTCCCGACGGTCAAGGAAGCCCTTCTCGATTTGTCTTTGAGCTTGAATGCCCGTTCTGGAGATAACCGTTTTGCAGTTTTTGTATTTCCCGGGAAAAAGAATGATGTCGAAAAACTGCTGGATTGGACGCCAAGGCTCGAATCACTGACAAGCATTTTTTCAAAGCTGTCAACAGGAGGCATCACCCCTACCGGGCCGGCAATCCGTGAAGCTTTAAGCTATTTCAAGAAAAAACGTTCACTAAGGAGCCTGCTTTCCCGTGATGATGAACAATACATTGAAGAGTCTATGTAAAGTAAGCCCTGGGACGATTATCGAAGGGAAATGGCATCGCAACCGGTATACGATTATAAGGGAGCTTGGCTGGGGGGCGAATGGGATCGTCTATCTTGCCCAGTGCCGGAATCAGCAGGTTGCCTTAAAGATGAGTGATAATGGAATGTCCGTTACCTCTGAAGTAAATGTGCTCAAATCCTTTGCCAAGGTCCAGGGTTCTGCCCTCGGGCCTTCTTTGCTTGATGTCGATGACTGGGAGAGGAAGGATGCCCGGATTTCCTTTTATGCAATGGAATACATACAGGGACCTGATCTGCTCAGCTTCATCCGGCAAAAAGGTCCTTCCTGGACAGAAGTGCTTCTTTCCCAGCTGCTCAGCGATCTGGAAAAGCTTCATCAGAGCGGATGGGTGTTTGGCGATCTTAAGCCGGAAAACCTGATAGTGACTTCCCCTCCTCCGAGGATACGCTGCATCGATGTGGGCGGTACAACCATCAAAGGGAGGGCAATCAAGGAATTTACTGAGTTTTACGACCGCGGATATTGGGGGCTTGGTACAAGGAAGGCCGATCCGCAGTATGACTTATTCGCTGCTGCAATGGTGCTGATTAATCTATATTATCCTAAGCGGTTCAATAAGACTGCAGGTGGCATCGGCCAGCTCAGGGATATGATCAGACAGAACAAAGAGCTGATGAAATATGAGCTTATGCTCATGAAGGCACTGGAGGGAAGGTATGCATCCGCTGCTGAAATGAGGAAAGAGCTTCTTGCATTGCCTGCAGCGGGGCAGCCTGAAAGCCGCACGGCCAGGCGGAGTGCAGCCAGGAACCAGGCTGCCGGTCCTCGGCCAGCCCCCTCACGGACCAGGCAGGGAGCCAAGGATCAGAAGAAGAAAGGCGGATTCCTGGAAACGCTGCTCATTGTCTTTGTTATTTCAGTCCTTTATTTCGTTTATATTTATGGACAGCTGGTCTAAAGAAAAATGATGAAACTTTTCGCTTGTGCATACGTACATAATGGTGCAGGCAGAAGCCCCCTGGATGCGATATGCATTCCATCAGGGTTATGCTTTGGAGATTGCAGGCAAAGATGCTATTCTTAATATAGTAGTTTCCTTCAATAAGGTTATTCACCCATCACCAGGGGTATAAGGGACTATAGATTTTTCAGGTAAGGAAGAATTTATTATGCTTGATGCAAAAGCCGAAGCTTTCCTTCGGCATCATGGTGTGCGGCTTGAAGGCAAAAAGGTGCTTGTAGGCGTGTCCGGAGGCCCCGATTCCCTTGCACTTCTCCACCTGCTGTGGAAAAAACGCAAGGTGTGGGGAGCTGAACCCGCGGCGATTCATTTTGACCATATGTTCAGGGGTGAGGAATCCTATCAGGAAGCCCGATTTGTCCAATCCTTTTGTGAAGAGCGGAACATTCCGTTTGAGATGAGGAGGGAGGATGTATCGGCATATATGAAGGAATCCGGTAAAAGCTCCCAGACGGCGGCGCGCGAATGCCGGTACCGCTTTTTTGAAGAGGCCATGAAGGCATCAGGGGCATCATACCTGGCACTCGGCCATCATGGGGATGATCAGATGGAAACCATCCTGATGCGGCTGACAAGAGGCAGCACAGGGGAAGCAAGATCAGGGATCCCTTTCTCCCGTCCGTTTGGCGGCGGGGAGATCATCCGTCCTTTCCTGTGCCTTGAGCGGGGAGAGATTGAAGAGTATTGTTTAAGCAATGAGCTGGACCCCCGAAGAGATCCGAGCAATGAAAAGGATGTTTACAGCCGAAACCGTTTCAGGAGAAACGTCCTGCCATTCCTGAAGTCGGAAAACCCGCAGGCCCATGTTCATTTTCAGCGTTTCAGCGAAGAGCTGCGCGGCGATGAACAGCTCCTTCAGGAATTAACGGCCCGGGAAATGAATACAGTAATGAAGAAGAAGGAAGATGCCGAAATCACGATTGATGCAGAACGCTTCATGCTAATGCCAATGCCTTTACAAAGGAGAGGTATTCAACTAATATTAAACTATCTCTATCAAGAGAGGCCTGCATCATTATCCGCCTTACATATTGAGAAGATATTTTCAATATTGAACAATCCTCATCCTTCCGGTTCACTTGATTTCCCAAACGGCTTAAAAATTGTGCGATCATACGGCTTTTGCCATTTCAGGTACAGCCACTCTGAGGTGCAAGCCTATCGTTTTGAGATAAATCAGCCCGGAAAAATCGAGCTTCCGAGCGCCGGTGCCCTACTGGCAGGAGAGAGCGGAGATCATAGAGGAACGGCAGATCTGAATTGCTTTGAAGTCAGCAGGGATAATGTGCATTTTCCGCTTATTGTCCGCACCCGCGAAGCCGGGGACAGAATGACGATAAAAGGAATGAACGGGACGAAAAAAGTGAAATCTATTTTTATCGACAGGAAAATCCCTTTGCATGAACGGGACAGCTGGCCCATCGTGACTGACAGCAGCGGGGAAATCCTCTGGATTCCCGGATTGAGCAAATCTGCTTATATGCTGCCTGCAGGTTCTGACACCAGGAATATTTTTTTAACATATATAAAGCATTGATCTTCTAGGGGGCACACTATTCATGAAAAACGATATCGAAAAAGTACTAATTTCCGAAGAGGAACTCCAGGCAAAGACTAAAGAGCTTGCCCAGCAGCTGACTGAGGAATATATGGACCGCTATCCTTTGGCAATCGGCGTCCTGAAAGGGGCAATGCCTTTCATGGGAGACCTTTTGAAGCGCATTGATACGTATCTTGAGATGGACTTTATGGACGTTTCCAGCTACGGCAATTCAACAGTCTCTTCCGGAGAAGTCAAAATCCTGAAAGACCTGGATACTTCAGTGGAAGGCAGGGACATCCTGATCATTGAAGACATCATCGACAGCGGCCTGACACTAAGCTATCTGGTTGAACTGTTCCGCTACAGGAAAGCAAAAAGCATCAAGATTGTCACTCTTCTGGATAAACCGACCGGCAGAAAGGCAGATATCAAAGCCGATTATGTAGGGTTCATCGTTCCGGATGAATTCGTGGTTGGCTATGGCCTTGACTATGCGGAAAGATACCGCAACCTTCCATATATAGGGGTTTTGAAGCCTGAAGTATACACAAACAATGATTAAGCAATCCTATATGTGAGAGGTTTATGACAAGCCTTGCTAAAAGCATGGACCAGCCCGGTTTTCAAAAGTGTAATTTCTTGAATTGGCATGATTTACTATGATACTATACAATATAGTTTGTTTACCGTGGGAGGAGGTAAGGGATGAATCGGATCTTCCGGAATACCATCTTTTATTTATTAATCTTTTTAGTCATTATAGGCGTTGTCAGCTTCTTTAACGGCAACAATGAGCCGACAGACCATATATCTTATGACGAATTCGTCGGTTACCTGGACAGCGGCGAGGTAACAGAGCTTTCAATGCAGCCTGAGCGCGGGGTATTTGAGGTGCGGGGCAAGCTTGAAGGCTATGATGAAGATAAATTCTTTATCACATATGTATGGAACAGCGACAATCTGCTGGACCGCATAGATGAGGCGGCAGCCAATGCGAAGGTGGATGTACAGCCTGCCAAGGAAACGAGCGGCTGGGTAACATTCTTCACTAGCATCATTCCGTTCATCATCATTTTCATCCTGTTCTTCTTCCTGCTTAATCAAGCACAGGGCGGCGGCAGCCGGGTCATGAACTTCGGCAAGAGCAAAGCCAAGCTTTATAGTGAAGAAAAAAAGAAAGTCCGCTTCAAGGATGTTGCTGGTGCGGATGAAGAAAAGCAAGAACTTGTAGAAGTCGTCGAGTTCCTGAAGGATCCACGCAAATTCGCGGATCTTGGGGCCCGAATTCCTAAAGGGGTGCTTCTGGTCGGACCTCCGGGTACCGGTAAAACCCTGCTGGCGCGTGCTGTTGCCGGTGAAGCAGGCGTACCGTTCTTCTCGATCAGCGGTTCCGATTTCGTTGAAATGTTTGTTGGTGTCGGTGCATCCCGTGTGCGTGACCTGTTTGAGAACGCCAAGAAAAATGCACCGTGTATTATATTCATTGATGAGATTGATGCAGTGGGACGCCAGCGTGGCGCCGGACTTGGCGGAGGCCATGATGAGCGCGAACAGACGCTGAACCAATTGCTTGTTGAAATGGATGGATTCGGGGCTAACGAAGGAATCATCATCGTAGCCGCAACGAACCGTCCGGATATTCTTGACCCGGCCCTTCTGCGTCCGGGACGATTTGACCGCCAGATCACTGTTGACCGTCCGGACGTTAATGGACGTGAAGCAGTACTGAAGGTACATGCCCGCAATAAGCCGCTTGATGAGTCTGTAAATCTGAAGGCTATTGCAGCAAGGACGCCAGGCTTCTCAGGTGCCGACCTTGAAAACTTATTGAATGAGGCTGCCCTTGTCGCGGCACGCCAGAATAAGAAAAAAGTCGATATGACCGATATTGATGAGGCAACGGACAGAGTTATAGCCGGACCTGCCAAGAAAAGCCGCGTCATTTCCAAGAAAGAAAGAAATATCGTGGCATTCCATGAAGCCGGGCATACTGTGATCGGTGTCATGCTGGATGAGGCTGAAATGGTCCATAAGGTAACCATCGTTCCGCGCGGCCAGGCTGGCGGATATGCCGTCATGCTGCCGAAGGAAGACCGATACTTCATGACGAAGCCGGAGCTTTTGGATAAGATTGTCGGCCTCCTGGGCGGACGTGTTGCCGAAGAGATTGTCTTTGGCGAAGTCAGCACAGGCGCGCACAATGACTTCCAGCGCGCAACCGGCATTGCCAGGAGAATGGTGACTGAATTCGGTATGAGCGATAAGCTCGGACCGCTTCAGTTTGGACAGTCCCAGGGCCAAGTGTTCCTTGGCAGGGATTTCAACAACGAGCAGAACTACTCTGATGCGATTGCCTACGAAATCGACCTGGAAATCCAGCGCATCATTAAAGAGTGTTATGAAAAAGCAAGAAAAGTCCTTACAGAAAACCGCGATAAGCTTGACTTGATTGCCAACACACTTCTGGAAGTTGAAACTCTTGATGCTGAACAGATCAAGAGCCTTGTGGACAATGGCAAGCTGCCTGACCGCAAAGTGATCGACGCAAGCACAGATGATGTGAAGGTCAATATCAACATCAAGAAAGATGAAGATGCTGTGAAGGAAATCCATCCGGCAGATTCAAATGATCCGGTTGCACCGAAGGATGATGCCGGCCCAACCGGCAGCGCTGACGAAAAGCGCGACCTATAATCGACAAAGAAGCTGACTCAGGAAAGCCACAATCTGGCCGCCTGAGTCAGCTTTTTGCTTTTTGGGAAACAATAAGGGTATCTTTAAATGGGCACAGGCTCAGCAGCAGCGTCTGTTTTCAGGCATGCAGGATCTCCTGGCGGGCAAGGACAGGGTGCAGGTCTTTTTCTATTACGATTCGGCAGGAGTTGTGATATGATGTTGGCAGTGTGTTTGTGTTAGAAAAATTATAAAAGTGGTGAGAATGTTGATCTTTGTATTTGACGTGGGAAATACAAATATTGTGCTTGGTGTATATGATGGCGAAGAGCTGAAGCACCATTGGAGAATAGAGACGAACCGGAATAAAACAGAAGATGAATATGGGATGATCGTGAAATCTCTTTTTGAGCATGTGAATCTCTCATTTTCTAACATAGATGGCATCATTATTTCTTCGGTTGTGCCGCCGATCATGTTTGCGCTTGAAAGAATGTGCCAGAAGTACTTTCATCATAAGCCCCTTGTCGTTGGCCCCGGCATTAAGACCGGTCTTAATATCAAGTATGAAAATCCGCGCGAGGTGGGCGCTGACAGGATCGTCAATGCAGTTGCAGCCATCCATGAGTATGGCGGACCGCTTATCATCGTCGATTTTGGGACTGCGACAACTTACTGCTATATTAATGCTGATAAGCAGTATATGGGCGGAGCGATTGCACCAGGCGTCAACATTTCGACTGAGGCATTATATTCAAAGGCCGCTAAGCTTCCGAGGATAGAAATTGCCCGTCCTGAACATATTGTCGGCAAGAATACGGTAGCCGCCATGCAATCAGGCATTGTGTACGGATATGTTGGACAGGTAGAGGGCATCGTGAAGAGGATGAAGGACCAGAGTGATGAAAATCCATTGGTCATTGCCACCGGTGGACTTGCCAATCTGATTGCCCAGGAATCAAATATGATCGACATTGTCGACCCGTTTTTAACATTGAAAGGATTACAGTTAATTTATAAACGAAATAGGGAAAGTATAAAGAAATAGGAAATACAGCTTTGAAAGGAGTACAAGATGGAAGATTATTTGATTAAGGCGCTTGCCTTTAATGGACAGGTGCGTGCGTACGCTGCCCGCAGCACAGATACGGTGGGAGAGGCGCAAAGAAGGCATTACACGTGGCCGACGGCTTCTGCTGCTCTTGGCAGGGCAATGACTGCAGGTGTGATGATGGGGGCGATGCTGAAAGGCGAGGAAAAGCTGACCATCAAAATTGAAGGCGGCGGCCCGCTTGGCCCGATCCTGGTTGACAGCAATTCTAAGGGAGAGGTCCGCGGCTATGTGACACATCCGCAGACCCATTTCGACTTGAATGAGCAAGGGAAGCTGGATGTCCGCAGGGCAGTCGGTACTGATGGCATGCTGACTGTCGTCAAGGACATCGGGATGAGAGAGCATTTCACAGGACAGGTGCCAATCGTTTCAGGTGAGCTTGGAGAGGATTTCACTTATTATTTTGCTATGTCTGAGCAGCTTCCTTCCTCTGTCGGAGTCGGTGTTCTTGTAAATCCGGACAATACGATTCTTGCCTCTGGAGGGTTCATTCTTCAGCTCCTTCCAGGAACAGATGAAGAGACAATTACAAGAATTGAGAACAGGCTGAAGGAAATTCCTCCTGTGTCCAAGCTGATTGAAAAAGGCCTTACACCGGAAGAGCTCTTGAATGAGATTCTTGGAGAGGAAAATGTCAAGATTCTGGAAAAAATGCCAGTATCCTTTGAATGCACATGCTCCAAGGAGCGGTTTGCAACGAGCATCATCAGCCTGGGCAGGGATGAAATCCAGGATATGATCGATACAGACGGCGAAGCAGAAGCCCAATGCCATTTCTGCAACGAAAAATACCATTACTCAAAAGAAGAGCTTGAGGCACTAAAAAGCGAAGCGGTATAAAGCTGTTTTCTGGGGGAGGAAACTGTGAAAAAAAAGCATCTTTGGCTGATTATTGCCAGCCTGTTCGTTTTGAACATCATTTCTATCTTATTATTGACTATCAGGCCAGCTGTGCTGTTTGCCGGCAGCGGGGAAACAGTGGCCGAGGTCGGAAAAGATAAAATTACGAGAGAAGAATGGCTGAACGAAATGGAGCAGCGCTATGGCAAGGAAGTGCTGAATGATCTGATTGACCAGAAAGTGATCGGAGCCATGGCGGAGAAATACGATGTTGAGGTATCAAAGGATGCGGTCGAAAGGGAGCTCACGCTGGTCAAAACCATGTACCAGGGCAACCGGCTGCAGCAGCTTGATGAAAGCAAGTGGAAGGAGCAGATTAAATACAGCCTGCTCCTGGAGGAACTGCTAACAAGGGATGTTGTGGTGACTGAAGAGGAAATGAAGGACTATTATGATCAAAATAAGAGTCTTTTTCAGGTTCCGGATTCCTATCATATTTCCCAAATTGTCGTTAAAACAAAAAAGGAAGCTGAACAGACCATAAAAGAGCTTGAAAATGGCTCCAGCTTCCCGGTACTGGCCATGGAGAGGTCGATTGATGAATTCACCGCAAACCAGGGCGGGGAAACTGGCTTCATCAGCGAAGAGGATGAGCGCTTTTCACAGGATTTCATTGATGAAGCGGCAAAGCTGAAAGAAGGGGAATGGAGTGAACCGGTTGAAGTAGAGGACGGGTATGCAGTAATCCTGCTGCATGAGCATCTGGATGGACGCAATTATGCTTTCAAGGATGTGAAAAACCAAATCCGCCGGCAGGTCGCTCTCGAGCAGATGGACACCCCAGCTTCGGCCAAACCTTTCTGGAATGAAATCAAGGTCGACTCTTTCTATGATAAACAGGAAGAAAAGCAATAGGATGAAAACGGACAGGCAGCCTGTCCGTTTTTGTTTATCCGCAACATAAAGGCAGGCATGAGGGTATATAATACTACATAGTGAATTCCAAGGCTCCTTTATTAAAAGAAAATTCTAAAAAATAGGGTCGATTTGACTGCATATTGATTGACAATTCTCTGTTGCGCTGTTAAGTTTTTTATAAAACCAATAAAAATACTCGGATTAGGGAGCGGATGTAAATGGTGCGTGTAGCAAACTCGATTACAGAATTGGTCGGGCAGACCCCGATCGTCAAATTGAACCGGCTGACAGATGACAATAGTGCTGATGTTTACTTGAAGCTGGAATATATGAATCCAGGCAGCAGCGTCAAGGACCGGATTGCGCTTGCCATGATTGAAGCTGCTGAACAGGATGGGAATCTGAAAGCCGGTGATACAATCATCGAACCGACTTCAGGGAACACCGGGATCGGACTGGCGATGGTCGCAGCAGCGAAAGGCTATAAGGCCATCCTCGTCATGCCGGAAACGATGAGTATGGAGCGCCGCAATCTTCTTCGCGCTTATGGAGCGGAGCTTGTGCTCACTCCAGGGCCTGAGGGAATGGGAGGAGCGATCCGCAAGGCTGAAGAGCTGGCGAAGGAGCATGGCTATTTCATGCCTCAGCAATTCAAGAACGAAGCCAATCCAGAGGTCCACAGAAGGACAACAGGAAAGGAAATTGCTGAACAGATGGATCAGGTCGACGCTTTTATCTCAGGAATCGGCACTGGCGGAACGATCACAGGTGCCGGAGAGGTGCTTAAGGAGAAGTTTGGCTCAGTTAAGATTTATGCGGTAGAGCCCGCAGATTCACCGGTCCTCTCCGGCGGGAAGCCGGGCCCTCACAAAATCCAGGGCATAGGCGCCGGGTTTGTACCGGATATCCTTGATACTGAAGTATATGACGGGGTAATCAAGGTAACGAATGATGATGCCTTTGAATATGCCCGCCGTGCGGCAAAAGAAGAGGGAATCCTGGGTGGAATCTCATCAGGTGCAGCCATCTATGCGGCCCTCAAAGTTGCCAAAGAGCTCGGAAAAGGCAAGAAAGTCCTTGCCATCATCCCGAGCAATGGGGAGCGCTATTTGAGCACACCGCTGTACCAGTTCGAAGAATAGAAGATACAAAGAGCAGCAGCCGCCCGGCTGCTGTTTTTTTTCTGCTTTTACAAAGAGCAGAGGACCTGTCCTGGCGGCTCCAAATCATGTATGATGAAAAGTAGTTATTGGGATGGGAGTGTTCAGTTTGGAGAAGCTGTCAATCTACAGCAGGAGAACTGCTTATACATATACAGAGTTTTATCAGCATTACCGTCATTTATCTGCAGGCAAAGAGAATCATGTCCTCCTGGAGAGCGGACGTGGCGGAAGGTACAGCATGGCAGCCTTTGACCCGGAAGTGATCCTGACTGGCCGGGGCGTGCAGCTTAAGGCTGTAACCCAAGCAGGCACAGAGCTGCTGGAAGGTAATCCGCTTCATTGCCTGAAGGAATATATGGGCCGCTATGAAGCTGACAGGCTGGAAGAGCTGCCGGACTTCCAGGGAGGGGCAATTGGATATATCAGCTATGATTATGCAAGATATGTTGAAAAGCTCCCGGTCTGGTCAGAAGACGACCTAGAGCTTCCTGATGTCCATTTTTTTCTGTTCAGGGAATGGTTTGTCTTTGATCATGAAGAGGAGGAACTCTGGCTTCTGTTTTTATATGATTCCTCAGTTGATGCCGGCCGTATTGAAAAAAGGGCGGATGACTGGGTGAGCCGCTGGACAGGCACTGTTCCTGCCCTTCATATCCCGGAAAAAACACAGGCTGGCGAAGATCTTGAAGTATCAATGAAAGAAGAAGAATTCAAGGAAGCGGTAAGCAGGATTCAGGATTACATTTCCAAGGGGGATGTATTCCAGGTTAATCTGTCGGTTAGGCAGACAAGACCGATCGGTGTCGAAGCGATTGATGTGTACGACCAGCTCCGCCAGCTCAATCCGTCGCCATATATGGCTTTTATCCATACACCTGATTACCAGATTGTCAGCGGTTCGCCTGAGCTGCTGGTCAAGAAGAACGGGCAGGAGATCAGCACGCGGCCGATAGCGGGCACTAGATCGAGAGGGGCCGATGAAGCGGAGGACCTGAGGCTTGCCGAGGAATTGATCCAGAATGAGAAGGAGCGGGCAGAGCATGTCATGCTTGTAGACCTGGAGCGGAATGACCTCGGCCGTGTTGCCGAATACGGATCAGTGGAAGTGAATGAATTCATGGTGATTGAAAAGTACTCCCATGTGATGCATATTGTTTCCAATGTCAGGGGAGTTCTCGCACAAGGCAAATCTCCCTATGATGTCATAGATGCTGTTTTTCCCGGCGGGACGATTACCGGGGCGCCGAAGATCAGGACGATGGAGATCATTGAAGAGCTGGAGCCTGTCAGAAGGGGCTTGTATACAGGATCAATCGGATGGATCGGCTTCAACGGGGATATGGAGCTGAATATCGTCATCCGCACCATGCTCGTAAAAGACGGCAAGGCCCATGTGCAGGCAGGAGCCGGCATTGTCATCGACTCCAATCCGAAGCATGAATATAAAGAATCACTCAAAAAAGCGATGGCCCTCTGGAAGGCGAAGGAGCTGGCCGAGAATGGCGGGGAGCATCTGATATGATCTATATGATTGATAACTTTGATTCATTTACCTATAATCTCGTTCAATATTTGGGGGAACTGGGAGAAGAGCTGGTTGTAAAAAGAAATGATGAGGCGGCACTGGAGGACATTGCAGCAGCCAGCCCTTCTTTTCTGATGATCTCCCCAGGACCCTGCAGCCCGAATGAAGCAGGAATCAGCCTGGAAGCGATCTCCCATTTTGCAGGAAAGATCCCCATTTTTGGCGTCTGCCTTGGTCACCAGTCTCTTGCCCAGTCATTCGGCGGGGATGTTGTGCAGGCAGAAAGGCTGATGCATGGGAAAACCTCGGAAATCTACCATGACGGCAAAACCATTTTTGCCGGTTTGCCGAACCCTTTCCCGGCAACCAGATATCACTCTTTGATTGTGAAAAAAGAAACCCTGCCAGACTGCTTTGAAATTTCTGCATGGACAGAGGAAGGCGAAATCATGGCCATCCGCCATAAAACCTTGAGTGCAGAAGGTGTCCAGTTCCATCCAGAATCCATCATGACACAGTCGGGGAAAGTACTATTAAGCAACTTCATCGCCCATTATAAAAATGCTAAGATGGTTGGGGCTTAAGTATGTATATTTTAATAAACGACCGGCTTGTTTCAGCTGAAGAAGCGGTAATTTCGCCTTTTGACCATGGCTTTCTCTACGGAATGGGGCTTTTCGAAACATTCAGGGTATATGATGGCCATCCGTTTCTGCTGGATGATCATCTGGACAGGCTTAACCGGGGGCTCAGCACTCTCAATATCGAGGCTGCTTTTTCAAGAGAGGAACTAGCGGGGAAAATCAGCATGGTGCTGGAACGGAATGGCTGCACAAATGCCAATGTAAGGCTGAATGTATCTGCAGGCATTGAAGAGCTTGGCCTCCCCCCTGATGTTTACAGCAGCCCCCAGACGATCCTTTTTGCACGGCCGCTGCCGCCAGCGGGGGAAATGGCGGAAAAACAGCTGGTCCTCCTCAAAATGAGGCGCAATACGCCAGAGGGGGATGAACGGCTGAAGTCCCACCACTATATGAACAACATCCTTGCTAAAAGAGAGCTTGGGAATACACCTGGACAGGAAGGGATCTTTCTGACAAAAGAAGGGCTTCTGGCTGAAGGGGTTGTCTCTAATCTTTTCTGGACGAAAGGGAATATTTTATATACCCCATCCTTGGAAACGGGCATCCTGAACGGCATCACCAGGCAATTTGTGCTGCTGCTTGCCGAAAAAAATGGCCTGCAGGTGCAGGAAGGCTTTTATCAGGCAGAGGAAATGATGCGTGCAGACGAAGTGTTTGTTACCAACTCCATTCAGGAGATTGCACCTGCCGCAAGCTTTGCCGGTGTTTCTTTTCCAGGGGGCGCCGGCCGTCTTGCCGGAATGCTGCACAAAGAGTACAGGAAATACAGCAGTCATCTATGGGGACGAGAAGGACTTCTAATGGAGGGACAGAGATGAACAGACAAATCATAAATTGCGGGCCATATGAGCTGGACTATGGAAAAAAAACATTAGTGATGGGGATCCTGAACGCGACCCCCGACTCTTTTTCTGACGGAGGAAAATACTTTGATGCTGACAAGGCGGTGAAGCATGCGCTGGAGATGGCTGCTAACGGAGCTGATATCATTGACATTGGCGGGGAATCGACAAGGCCGGGCTTTGACGAGGTTTCTGCAGAAGAAGAGCTTGAGCGGGTGATTCCGGTGATCAGGGCGGTTGCGAAGGAAGTGCCTCTGCCAATCTCGATCGATACCTATAAAGCGGCTGTGGCAGAAGAAGCCATCAGCGCGGGCGCCCACATCATCAACGATGTGTGGGGGGCGAAGAAGGACCCTAAGATGGCAGAAACGGCATCAAGGCTTGGGGTACCCATCATCCTGATGCACAACCGGGAAAACAGGGATTATTCCGTATTTGTCCGAGATGTGCTCAATGATCTGTATGAAAGCATCCATATTGCCAGGAATGCGGGGGTTAAAGAGGAAAATATCATTCTTGACCCGGGAATCGGGTTCGCGAAAAACCTGCCTTACAATCTTGAGATGATGAGGAATCTTGACACAATCACCAGTCTCGGTTATCCGGTGCTTCTGGGTACCTCAAGGAAATCTTTTATCGGCACCATCCTTGATCTCCCTGTGGAGGAAAGGGTGGAAGGAACAGGGGCAACCGTCTGCTATGGCATCCAAAAAGGCTGCCAGATCATCAGGATCCATGATGTAAAGGAGATGAGCCGTCTGGCGAAAATGATGGATGCCCTGATGGGGAAGGGGGAGCTGCATGGATAAAATATATTTAAATAATATGAAATTCTATGGCTATCATGGTGTTTTTCCCGAAGAAACAAAGCTAGGACAGCGTTTTGCTGTTGATGTAATTGTAGAGACGGATTTAGAGAAAGCGGGTAAAAGCGACAATCTCGAGGATTCCATCAATTATGGAGAGATCTATCAGGTCTGCAAAGAGGTTGTTGAAGGAAAGCCGTTCAAACTCGTAGAAGCGCTGGCTGAAAAAATATCTGCTGAGATGCTGGGGCGGTTCCCTGCAATCAGCTCAGTAACCGTCAGAGTCATCAAGCCGGATCCGCCGATCCCTGGCCACTATGATTCTGTAGCAGTTGAAATTACAAGGGGACGATAAGCGTGGAAAATAGGGTATTTATCGCATTGGGCTCCAATATGGGGGACAGAGCGGCGAATCTCAAGGAAGCCATCCGAATGCTTTCAGAGCATCCTGGAATAGATTTGGCAAGTTATTCTTCCATTTATGAAACAGATCCGGTCGGCTACGAGGACCAGGGGGAATTCTTAAATATGGTCATAGCTGCAGATACAGACAGATCGCCGCATGAATTGCTGGAAACATGCATGTCCATCGAGCAGAAGATTGGCAGAAAAAGGGATATCCGGTGGGGTCCGCGCACTATAGACCTTGACATTCTGCTGTATAATCACGAAAATATGATAACAGAGGACCTTATCATTCCTCATCCCCGAATGAAGGAACGGGCATTTGTCATTGTGCCTCTTGCTGAAATAGGGGAGAGAACGGATGTTCCGGTAATGGACACGCCTCTTGAAGCATTGCTGGAGGAAATACCTGATAGAGAAGGAGTGCGAATATGGAAGCAGAAAAATGGGGAAGACGTATTCGGGCTTTTCGAAAATTAAAAGGTTTTACACAGGAAAGCTTTGCGAAGGAGCTGGGTGTCTCAGTCTCTGTACTTGGCGAAATTGAAAGGGGCAATCGTATGCCCGCTGATGATTTCATCGTCCAGGTAGCGCATGTATTGAAAATCAGCATTGAAGAATTAACTCCGACACAGGAGATTGACTAATAGAGATTGAAAGAAACAGGAGGTACCGACATGCTTAAGATTGGCAACATTGAGATGAAGAATCCTGTTGTCCTGGCGCCGATGGCCGGAATCTGCAACTCAGCCTTCCGCCTGACCGTTAAAGAATTCGGGGCAGGCCTCGTCTGTGCCGAAATGATCAGCGATAAAGGAATCGTCATGAAAAATGAAAAGACGATGAACATGCTGTATATAGATGAGCGGGAAAAGCCTTTAAGCCTGCAGATTTTTGGCGGAGAAAAAGATACACTGGTTGAAGCCGCCAAGTTTGTAGATGAAAATACAAACGCTGATATCATTGATATCAATATGGGATGTCCGGTTCCGAAGATCACCAAATGTGATGCCGGCGCCAAGTGGCTGCTGGATCCCGATAAAATTTATGAAATGGTTTCGGCTGTAACAGCGGCTGTTTCAAAGCCTGTAACCGTTAAGATGCGGATGGGCTGGGACGATGACCATATATATGCTGTGCGCAATGCCCAGGCTGTCGAACGTGCCGGAGGAAAAGCAGTTGCCCTTCATGGACGGACGCGTGTACAAATGTATGAAGGCCAGGCAAACTGGGATATTATTAAAGAAGTGAAGCAGAGTATCTCCATACCGCTGATTGGAAACGGCGATGTCCAGACTCCGCAGGACGCGAAAAGAATGCTGGAAGAAACAGGGGTGGACGGCGTTATGATTGGACGCGCTGCACTCGGGAATCCGTGGATGATCTACCGTACCGTTAAGTACCTCGAAACGGGGCAGCTGATGGATGAACCATCTGTGCGTGAAAAAATAGATGTATGCATCCTTCACCTTGACCGCCTGATTGCCCTGAAGAGCGAGTATATCGCTGTGCGCGAAATGAGAAAGCATGCTGCCTGGTATCTAAAGGGAATAAGAGGGAATGGCAAGGCCCGCAATGCAGTCAATGAATGCAATACAAGAGAAGAGCTTGTAACTCTCCTTAATGCGCTTGCTCTTGATGCGGAAGCCAAGGAAATCCAGGCAGGCTAACATGCTATCATTTTCTTCTCTATCTGAAACACTTTTGTTATAATTAGAAACTGCCAGTGGTTTGCTGGCAGTTTTTCGCTATTTCTGCATTTATGATGTCTGTTTCACGTCAATTGTGTAAAATAATAGAAGTATACAAAACAAACCTGATGTTCCTGAATGAGGGTTTACATAAAAAGATCAGTATTGGAGATGATTTTCCGTGAGCGAAAGCCGTGAAGAGTTAAATGACTTAATGAGAGTCCGCAGGGAAAAAATGAACAGCCTGCGGGAAAAAGGAATGGATCCATTCGGTAAGAGATTTGAGCGTTCCCATCAGTCCCAGGATTTGATTGATGAGTATGGCGAACAGGAGAAAGAAGCAATAGAAGAACAGAATATTTCTGTCACTCTTGCCGGCCGGATCATGACAAAGCGCGGAAAAGGAAAAGCGGGCTTTGCACACATCCAGGATCTTAAGGGCCAGATCCAGATCTATGTAAGACAGGATGCTATAGGGGAAGAAAGCTATGAAATCTTTAACAGTGCTGATCTTGGCGACCTTGTCGGCGTAACAGGCACACTGTTCAAGACAAAGGTTGGCGAACTTTCCATCAAGGTGGAGGCATTCGAGCTTCTGACCAAGTCACTGCGTCCGCTGCCTGAGAAATTCCACGGCTTAAAGGATGTTGAGCAAAGATACCGCCAGCGCTACCTGGATCTGATCATGAGCCAGGAAAGCAAAAAGACGTTCATTACAAGAAGCCGCATCATCCAATCGATGCGCCGCTATCTGGACAGCCACGGCTATCTTGAAGTGGAAACGCCAATGATGCACTCAATCGCAGGAGGAGCATCTGCACGCCCGTTCATTACCCATCACAATGCTCTTGATATGGAACTGTATATGCGTATCGCAATCGAGCTGCACTTAAAGCGCCTGATTGTGGGCGGGCTGGAGAAAGTGTATGAAATCGGCCGCGTATTCCGTAATGAAGGTGTTTCTACAAGGCATAACCCAGAGTTTACAATGATCGAGCTCTATGAAGCTTATGCAGATTACCGCGATATCATGAGCCTGACCGAGAACCTGGTTGCGCATATAGCTGAAGAAGTCCTTGGAACTACGACTGTCCAATACGGTGACTATGAAGTGAATTTAAAGCCGGAATGGACAAGACTTCATATGGTTGATGCAATCAAGGAGCATACTGGTGTAGACTTCTGGCAACAGATGAGCAAGGAAGAGGCCCAGGCCCTTGCAAAGGAACATAATGTAGAAATCAAAGAAACAATGGAATATGGCCATATCGTCAATGAATTCTTTGAACAGAAAGTAGAAGAAAAGCTGATTCAGCCTACATTCATCTACGGGCATCCTGTTGAGATCTCCCCTCTTGCGAAAAAGAACGAAGAGGATCCGAGATTCACTGACCGCTTTGAATTATTCATTGTTGCCCGTGAGCACGCTAATGCCTTCACGGAGCTGAATGATCCTATCGACCAGCGCGAACGCTTTGAAGCACAGCTGAAAGAGCGCGAGCAAGGAAATGATGAGGCGCATATGATGGATGATGACTTTATTGAAGCCCTTGAATACGGTATGCCGCCGACAGGAGGACTGGGAATCGGGATTGACCGCCTTGTCATGCTCCTGACAAATTCCCCTTCCATCAGGGATGTACTGCTGTTCCCGCTGATGCGCCACCGTTAATAGAAAAAATAAGGCCGCAGCTTTTTTGCCTGCTGGAGGCAGACCCGATCAACCGGGCCTGCCTCCAGCTTTTTTATTATAGAAGGAAATGGGGTTTTTAAGAGCGGGAGCGGACAATTAAGAGAGAAAGATTAGCTCCTGGCCTGCAAGTGTCCACGCTAAGCAAAAGCGGAAAAATAAGAATAGTTTTTCTTTAATAATGGTGTATATTTTTAATAAAAATGTATTGCGCACCTCTTATATAGGTGGTATATTAATATCTGTTGCTGCAAGACAGCAAGCAAGCCGAAAAAAAGAAATAAAAAAACTATTGACTCACTAACTTGGTTATGATAAGATAGTTAAGTCGCCTAATGAGCGACAATAAAAAAGATTGTTCTTTGAAAACTGAACGAACAAAAACGTCAACGTA
>NZ_JAUZVH010000013.1:0-60872 GCF_031844465.1 Bacillus sp. AG4(2022) | reverse complement strand
TGAGACTGTTCTTTTTTTGTGCTTTTTAGTTTATGTTGGAGTGGGTTTTGATCAGAAAAGGGATCGTTTGGTGAAAATGAATAGCCGGAGGGCTTTAAGAGCGTTGCTTGTGGTTTGAAAAAAGGGAGAGCGGCTGTTTGAAATATGGATTTCATCAATTGGACGATTAATTTACCGAATTCCTTAAATAATTTACCATTTGCCACAAAACAGTCATAGTCTGCCCGCAAACTTCCCCAAATGGCTGAAAAATAGATGCCGGGCGGGCAAACAAGCAGTGTTTTAAATCAAATATATGAGCTAGCAGGCGTTTAAACTGTGAATTTAATCAAATGACCGATTAATTTACCAACTCAACGATTTATTCAATCAAACGACCGATTAATCTACCGAATTCCTCACTTAATTTACCAATTGCCACAAATATCGCGGGATCCCATCCGCAAGCTCCATCAATAGATTGCCATCTTCGTTCAAATCCAAACACAGTAGCACCGTCACCTAGCACTTTCATGCTGCTGGAAAAAGAAAAGCCCTGATGGATGAATAAACCTGGTTTTTATCCGAAATAAGAGAGCTGTTAGCAAAAACCGCGAACTTAATCACTCCTACCGATATCCTACCAACCTAACGTCATATCTAACCGTTCTGCCAAATAGTTTACCAACTCCTGCGTCTAATCAAATCGTCTAGCGAACTTCTCACTCATCCACTTACCACACACCATTGCCAAACAAAGAAACGTCCCATTCAATCTCCCTCAACCCAGCTCACCCCAGCTCAACCCACCCCAACTTAGCACCCATTCAACTTCCCATCATCCCCACTCGCATTCACTCTCCCTCCTTCACCCGTATATTCCGGCTGCCCTCCCCTGCCAGCTGCAAACGTACCCCGCATACACGTCCCCCCTTTCACCAAAACCAAATTTCCCACCCATGACAAGCACCCAAAAGCCCACCGGCTGAATACTCTATACAGCTGGAAGAATTTGCTCTTGTTACGTTTGAGATATTTATTAAATGGGAAAATTAATAAGGCATCCATCTTGCAACTTTTTACATAATTCATTTATAATTAAAGTCAAATATAGTCAAAGTCAGGGAGGAGGAGGCCTGGTGAGGAATATATCCGACATAATCGAGAAATATCTGAAGGAAGTCCTGGAGCTGAGTGAACGGGAAAGTGTCGAGATCAAAAGAAGCGAAGTGGCTGATAAATTCCAATGTGTCCCCTCGCAGATCAATTACGTCATTAATACCCGATTTACAATCGAAAAAGGATATATTGTTGAAAGCAAGCGGGGCGGCGGAGGATATATCCGGATCATGAAGGTACAGTCCTATGATCACGCGGACCTGATTGATCAGCTGCTGATGCTGATCCAAAGCAGGATATCGCAGGGAAGCGCTGAGAGCGTCATCTTGCGCCTGGTGGAAGAGGAAGTCATCACACGCCGCGAAGCTAAAATCATGCTCAGTGTAATCGACCGGTCGGTTTTATATATAGAGCTTCCGTTCCGCGATGAATTGCGATCAAGAATGCTGAGAGCAATGCTGACTTCGTTGAAGTATAAATAAAGAATAAGCAGCTGGAGAGGTGAGTGCATGATTTGCCAAGAATGTAATCAGAGGCCGGCAACGCTGCATTTTACAAAGAGCATAAATGGCGGGAAGACCGAATTCCATCTTTGCGAGGTCTGCGCCAAGGAAAAAGGCGAAATGTTCATGATCAATAATCAGGCTTCAGGCTTTTCCCTTAACAGCCTGCTGGCGGGGCTTTTGAATATTGAGCCTGGTCTGCAGCAGCCGAAAAAAGAGCAAAGGCCGCAGGAGCAAGTTCTGCAGTGCAGCAAATGCCAGATGACTTTTAAGCAGTTCATTAAAATCGGACGGTTTGGCTGTGCCCACTGCTATTCGGAATTCAAGGGGCAGCTTGACCCGATCCTGAAGCGCCTCCACAGCGGGAACTGGTCCCATAGAGGGAAGATACCGGCAAGAGCCGGCGGGAGCATTCAGCTCAGGAGAAAGATTGAGGATATGAAAAAAGAATTGAAGGAATTGATCCTGCAGGAAGAGTTTGAAAAAGCTGCCGTGCGGCGGGATGAGATACGGTCCCTTGAAAAACAGCTGAGCAGCGGCAGGGAGGGGGACTGATATCATGTCACTGGAACGTTTCATCAGCCAGGCGGTCAGTTCCTGGATGAGTGCGGAAGGCCCTGATTCTGATATTGTGCTAAGCTCCCGCATCCGTCTGGCAAGGAATATGAATATATATAAGTTTCCTACTCTTTTTTCAAATGAAGAAGGACAGAGCATCATTGAAGATATCAGGAAGATTTCCACCGAGAAGCCTTTCAAAGGGCTTGGAGGATTGGAGCTTTTAGAGATGGGAAGTCTTCAGCCCCTCCAGAAAAGGGTGCTTGTTGAAAAGCATCTGATCAGCCCCAATCTGGCTGAGCAGTCTCCTTACGGGGCTTGTCTCCTGTCAGAAAATGAAGAGGTTAGCATCATGGTCAACGAGGAAGACCATATCCGAATTCAATGCCTGTTTCCTGCATTCAGGCTGACCGAGGCACTTGAGATGGCCAATAAGCTGGATGACTGGCTTGAGGAGAACCTTGAATTTGCCTTTGATGAAGACTACGGGTATCTTACCAGCTGCCCGACCAATGTCGGAACAGGGCTCAGGGCTTCTGTCATGATGCATCTCCCAGGTCTGATGCTCACCCATCAGATGAACCGGATCATCCCGGCCATCAATCAGCTGGGGCTTGTGGTGAGAGGGACATATGGCGAAGGAAGCGAGGCGCTGGGCAATATTTTTCAAGTGTCCAATCAGATCACGCTCGGAAAGTCTGAGGAAGATATCGTAGAAGATCTGAAGAGTGTCGTGGGCCAGCTCATCGCCCAGGAAAGATATGCCCGGGAAGCATTAGCAAAGACTTCAAACATACAATTAGAAGACAGAGTGTACCGTTCCTATGGGATTCTCTCCAACAGCCGGATCATTGAATCAAAAGAAGCGGCAAAATGCTTATCTGATGTCCGGCTGGGTATAGATATGGGATACATCAAAGATATTCCCAAAAATATTTTAAATGAATTGATGATTCTTACACAGCCCGGTTTCCTGCAGCAATATGCCGGCGGGCCGCTCCGGCCTGAAGAACGTGATATTAGAAGGGCTGCACTTATACGCGAAAGATTGAAAATGGAAAAACAATAGTCGGGAGGATGAAATTATGATGTTCGGACGATTTACTGAAAGAGCTCAAAAAGTATTGGCATTAGCACAGGAGGAAGCCATTCGCTTAGGACACAGCAATATCGGCACAGAGCATATCCTGCTCGGCCTCGTCCGTGAAGGAGAAGGGATTGCTGCAAAGGCGCTTTATGCACTCGGACTGGGCTCTGAAAAGATCCAAAAAGAGGTGGAAAACCTTATTGGCCGCGGCCAGGATTCCTCACAGACTCCCCACTATACACCAAGGGCTAAAAAGGTCATTGAGCTCTCAATGGATGAGGCCAGAAAACTGGGCCACTCTTATGTTGGCACAGAGCATATCCTGCTCGGCTTGATCCGCGAGGGTGAGGGTGTTGCCGCACGGGTGCTGAACAATCTGGGAGTCAGCTTGAATAAAGCAAGGCAGCAGGTGCTCCAGCTTCTGGGCAGCAATGATTCAGGAAGCCATCAGGGAGGGTCAGCAGCAAGCGCCAATACGCCGACCCTTGATAGCCTTGCAAGAGACCTGACAGCCATTGCCAGGGAAGGCAGCCTTGATCCGGTCATCGGCCGAAGCAAGGAAATCCAGCGCGTCATTGAAGTGCTGAGCCGCCGGACAAAGAATAATCCGGTCCTGATCGGGGAGCCTGGCGTCGGTAAGACAGCCATCGCAGAAGGACTTGCGCAGCAGATCATCAACAATGAAGTGCCGGAGATCCTCCGCGACAAAAGGGTTATGACACTGGATATGGGGACAGTTGTTGCCGGAACAAAATACCGTGGCGAATTCGAAGACCGCTTGAAAAAAGTAATGGATGAAATCCGCCAGGCTGGCAATATCATTCTCTTTATCGATGAGCTTCATACTTTGATTGGTGCAGGAGGAGCAGAGGGGGCAATCGATGCTTCCAATATCCTGAAGCCATCCCTTGCAAGGGGCGAACTGCAGTGCATCGGTGCCACTACCCTGGATGAATACAGAAAGTATATCGAAAAGGATGCTGCGCTTGAAAGGCGTTTTCAGCCGATCACGGTAGATGAACCGACAGCAGATGAGTCTGTTCAGATCCTTAAGGGGCTGCGCGACCGCTATGAGGCCCATCACAGAGTATCCATCACAGATGAAGCCATCGAGGCAGCTGTTAAGCTTTCTGATCGTTATATCTCAGACCGCTTCCTTCCGGATAAGGCGATCGATCTGATTGATGAAGCAGGTTCAAAAGTACGCCTGCGTTCTTACACTACTCCCCCTAACCTGAAAGAGCTTGAATTGAAGCTTGAAGAAGTCAGGAAGGAAAAAGATGCTGCCGTCCAAAGCCAGGAGTTCGAGAAAGCTGCATCCCTCAGAGACTCTGAACAGCGCCTGCGCGAGCAGCTGGAGGAAACAAAGAAGAGCTGGAAAGAGAAGCAGGGGAAGGAAAACAGCGAAGTCACAGTTGATGATATTGCACATGTAGTAGCAAGCTGGACTGGAATTCCTGTAGCGAAGCTGGCTCAGACAGAAACAGCCAAGCTCCTGAACATGGAAGAAATTCTTCATTCCCGTGTCATTGGCCAGGAAGAAGCGGTCAAGGCGATCTCCAAAGCGGTCCGCCGTGCGCGTGCCGGGCTGAAAGATCCTAAGCGCCCAATCGGCTCCTTCGTATTCCTCGGCCCTACTGGGGTCGGTAAGACTGAGCTTGCGCGTGCGCTTGCAGAGGCGATGTTCGGCGATGAAGATGCGATGATCCGCATCGATATGTCTGAATATATGGAGAAGCATTCAACTTCCCGTCTTGTTGGTTCACCTCCGGGATATGTAGGATATGAGGAAGGCGGCCAGCTGACAGAAAAAGTCCGCAGGAAGCCATACTCAGTTGTCCTTCTGGATGAGATTGAGAAAGCACATCCGGATGTATTCAATATCCTCCTTCAGGTTCTTGAGGATGGACGCCTGACAGATTCTAAAGGCCGGACAGTCGACTTCCGCAACACAGTCCTGATCATGACATCCAATGTCGGGGCAGAAGCGCTGAAACGCAATAAATATGTCGGCTTTAACATCCAGGATGGAGAGCAGGACTATAAGGATATGAAAGGCAAGGTAATGGAAGAGCTTAAGAAGGCTTTCCGCCCTGAATTCCTTAACCGGATCGATGAAATCATCGTGTTCCACGCCCTTGAGAAAAAACATCTCAAGGAAATCGTTACACTGCTTTCCGATCAATTGGTTAAACGCCTGCAGGAACAGGAAATTGTCCTTGGCCTGACCGATAAGGCAAAAGAGAAAATTTCCGAGGAAGGGTACGACCCTGAGTATGGTGCAAGGCCGCTCCGCCGCGCGATCCAAAAGCATATCGAGGACCGTTTGTCAGAGGAGCTGCTGAAGGGCCAGGTGCTGACAGGGCAGAATGTCATTATCGATGTAGAAGATGGGGAATTTGTCGTGAAAACAGAAGAATCTCCTGAAACTGCAACAAACTTATCTAAATAAACGTCATATTATATAATAAAAAAGGTACACGGTGCACAATGCGTGTACCTTTTTTCCATTGAAGACATTTCAATCTGTCCTTATATAAAAAATCAGCCATTTCCACTACTTTCCTTGGACAGGCATTTTTATATAAGCGGGGAAGTATAATATACTTTCCCTATAATGAAACTAATGGTGCACTTTTCACAATAGAAGAGAATGAAATAGAAAGGGAGAAACGGATGGCAAAAAGAAAGACCAAATTCATCTGCCAGGAATGCGGCTATGAGTCCGCCAAGTGGATGGGCAAATGTCCTGCCTGCGGGCAGTGGAATACAATGGTGGAGGAAACGGAGAAGCCTGCAGCTGGAGGAAGAAGGGGTGCATTTGCCCATTCGGCAGGCGTAACCCTTGCTTCTAAAGCGACGCCGATCACCTCAATTGAGACAGTCAATGAACCGCGGATCTATACAGACCTGAAGGAGCTCAACCGCGTTCTGGGAGGCGGGGTGGTAAGGGGCTCGCTTGTTCTGATCGGGGGCGACCCCGGAATCGGGAAGTCGACGCTCCTCCTGCAGGTATCTTCCCAGCTGGCCCGGAAGGATCATTCTGTTCTTTATATTTCCGGAGAGGAATCCATGAGGCAGACAAAGCTCAGGGCTGACAGGCTTGGGGTTGTATCAGATAAGCTGCTCGTATATGCAGAAACGAATCTCGAGGAAATCAGCCGGACCATTGAAAATGAAAATCCCAGCTTTGTGATCATTGATTCAATCCAGACTGTTTTTCATCCGGATATCACCTCGGCCCCTGGAAGCGTCTCGCAGGTAAGGGAATGTACCGCGGAGCTGATGAGGATCGGAAAGACCAAAGGCATCGCGATCTTTATCGTGGGGCATGTCACGAAGGAAGGATCAATTGCCGGCCCGAGGCTGCTCGAGCATATGGTTGACACAGTCCTCTACTTCGAGGGTGAAAGGCATCATACGTACCGCATTCTCAGGGCTGTTAAGAACCGTTTCGGATCGACCAATGAAATGGGCATCTTTGAAATGAAGGAATTCGGCCTTGAAGAGGTGGAAAATCCATCGGAAATATTCCTTGAAGAGCGCTCCCAGGGGGCATCCGGATCTACAGTTGTTGCCTCCATGGAAGGGACGAGGCCGGTGCTGGTTGAAATTCAGGCGCTCATTTCTCCGACGAGCTTCGGGAATCCGAGGAGGATGGCAACCGGGATCGATCATAACCGCGTCCCGCTTTTAATGGCTGTGCTTGAAAAGCGTGTCGGGATGCTTCTGCAAAATCAGGATGCTTATTTGAAGGTGGCAGGCGGCGTTAAGCTGGATGAACCTGCGATTGACCTGGCAATTGCCGTCAGCATTGCCTCAAGCTTCAGGGATAAGCCAACACAGGCCTCTGATTGCATCATTGGAGAAGTGGGTTTGACCGGCGAAGTCCGCCGTGTCTCCAGGATCGAACAGCGTGTCCAGGAAGCTGCTAAGCTTGGGTTTGAACGGATCATCCTTCCTGCTAAGAACCTTGGAGGCTGGGACTCTCCGCCGGGCGTGCAGCTAATCGGGGTTAATACAGTCAGCGAGGCCTTAAAAGCGGCATTAGGAGGATAAGATATGGACAATAAAAAGCTGGGCGAAAAGACCCGGAGCGACATTTTGAAATTTCTGGCACCGGGAACACCGATACGCGAAGGGATCGATAATGTCCTGCGTGCAAACACAGGCGGACTGATTGTACTGGGCTGCAATGAAAAGGTGAAGGCGATTGTAGATGGGGGCTTTCAGATTAATTGCCCTTTCACGCCAAGTTATCTGTATGAGCTGGCCAAAATGGATGGCGCCATCGTCCTGAATGAGACAGGCAGCAAGATTCTTATAGCCAATGCCCAGCTTGCCCCGAACCCGGGCATCCCTTCTTCGGAAACCGGGATGCGGCACCGGACGGCAGAGCGGGTGGCAAAGGAGACAGGGGCGCTTGTCGTTGCCATTTCACAGCGGCGGACAGTCATCACACTCTACCAGGGCCATTTCAGATATGCATTGAAAGACATCGCCGTCATTCTCGCAAAAGCCAACCAGGCAGTCCAGACGCTTGAGAAATACAAAGTGGTGCTGGAGCAGAGCATCGCAAGCCTCGGGATCCTTGAGTTTGAAGAGCTTGTGACCTACAGCGATGTTCTTCAGGTGCTGCACCGCTATGAGATGGTGCTGAAGATCAAGCAGGAACTGATGTCCTACCTGAGTGAACTGGGTACAGAAGGCAGGCTGATCCGCCTGCAGATGAACGAGCTCTTGACTGACATGGAAAAGGAAACTTCTTTGATCATCAAAGACTATGCCTTTGATAAGGATGTCAGCACGAAGGAAGCAATCAGCAAAATGCAGGAGCTGGCAAGCGGCGAAACGATCGAGGACAGCATCCTCCTGAAGCTGATCGGCTATAGCGGCTATGTCCACCTGGATGAAGGAATTTGTCCAAGAGGGTACCGGATGCTTAATAAAATCCCCCGGCTCCCGCCAATCATTATTGAAAATCTCATCACCAGATTCCAGGAGCTTCCTGAAATCACAGCAGCTTCAGTAGAGGATCTTGATGAGGTGGAAGGCATCGGTGAAGTCAGGGCGAGAAAAATCCGTGAGGGCCTCAAGCTGGTCAAGGAGCAGCTGTTTGCGGACCGTCAGCTTTAATTGCCCATTGAATTGGTCTATACAGTATGCTAAAATGGTGGTTTTATATTATTTGACACTCTGTTTGCACGGTGCTACGCTTAAGGTGTATCAGTATATAAAACCTCCGATATTATTATATTTAAATAATGTTACAAAAAACCAAATTAACATATTCTGCAGGTTTCAATTCAGGGAATTTGTTTATAATGATTAAAAGGAGGTGAAGGAATGTTAAAACGCATTGTACAGGCATGCTTTCTTATTACCGGGGGGACCCTTGGGATCTTTTTGATTCCGGACTTGCTCGGGCTAGTTGCTTTGGACGACATTCCTCTTTTAAATAATCCGTATGTGTCCGCTATTTTAGGTGCCATTATTTTTTATCTTATATCTTTTTGGGCAGTTGATTATGTAACCAATTTCGTGAGATGGGTAGAGGAATCATTGGTGAAAGCGCCTATAACAGATATTATTTTTGGCAGTGTGGGCCTTGCTTTCGGCCTGATAGTGGCATTTTTGATCGGCTTTGCGCTCAATGCAATCGAATTTCCGATTGTCAATACGGTCGCCCCGATCCTGCTGACGCTGATTTTTGGCTATCTTGGCTTCCAGGTGGGCTTTAAAAAGCGGGATGAGCTTCTGGGATTATTTACGAGCCGGAAAAAGAAATCCGGTGAAGAGGAAGCAGAGCCAGTTGAGAAAAACGCATTAAAGATTCTGGATACAAGTGTGATCATTGACGGAAGGATCGCGGATATCTGCCAGACGGGCTTCCTTGAAGGAACCATCGTCATACCCCAGTTTGTCCTTGAGGAGCTTCAGCATATAGCTGATTCTTCAGATGTATTGAAAAGGAACAGGGGGAGGCGGGGGCTGGATATCCTGAACCGTATCCAGAAGGAGCTTTCCATCAAGGTCGAGATTTATGAAGGGGACTTTGAAGAGATCCAGGAAGTAGACAGCAAGCTTGTGAAATTGGCAAAGCTGACGAACGGTGTTGTGGTGACAAATGACTTTAATCTTAACAAGGTATGCGAGCTACAGAAGGTATCTGTGCTCAATATCAATGACTTGGCCAATGCGGTCAAGCCGGTGGTGCTGCCTGGAGAAGAGATGAAGGTGCAGGTCATCAAGGACGGGAAAGAGCATAATCAGGGTGTTGCTTATCTGGATGACGGTACAATGATTGTCGTCGAAGATGGCCGCGATTATATCGGCAAGCACATCGATGTCCTTGTCACCAGCGTGCTGCAGACCTCTGCGGGCCGCATGATATTTGCAAAGCCTAAGCTGCTTGAAAAAGCTTTATAAAAGAGAGTTGGGAGACTGTTTATGCCTTATCAGGTAATTATTCCTGCTGCAGGCCAGGGGAAAAGGATGGGCGCCGGCAAAAATAAACTTTTGCTTGAGATCCGCGGTGTGCCGGTTTTCATACACACGCTGAGGGTGTTTGAAAGCGATCCGGATTGTACTGGCATCCTGCTTGCGGTCAATCCGTCCGAGAAGGCGGAGATCCAAGAGCTTCTTGCCTTTTACGATATCAAGAAAGTCATTGGACTCGTTCCCGGTGGATCCGAACGCCAATACAGCGTCTATAATGCGGTGAAGGAGCTGCAGGGCGATGGCATTGCCATGGTGCATGATGCGGCCCGCCCCTTCATCGACCAGCACCTGATCAGGAAGCTGACGGAGGCTGCGGATCAGGATGGCAGCGCAGTATTGGCCGTGCCAGTGAAGGATACTGTGAAAAAGGCTGCCGGCAATCAAATCCTGGAAACAGTTGAACGATCAAGTCTGTGGGCAGTCCAAACCCCACAGGCTTTTCGTGTTTCCACCCTCCTGCACATTCATCAGAAAGCGGCTGAGGAGGATTACCTCGGCACAGATGATGCCAGCCTGGCAGAACGGCTCGGCATCCCTGTGAAAATCGTTGAAGGACATTATGATAATATCAAGCTTACAACCCCGGAGGATCTTTATTTTGCAGAAGCGATTATCCGGAAACGTGAAGCTCGAAGTAACTGACATAAAGGGGAATATACTATGTTTCGTATTGGACAGGGCTTTGATGTACATCAATTAACCGAAGGAAGGCCGCTGATTATCGGCGGTATTGAAATTCCCTATGAAAAGGGGCTGCTGGGCCATTCTGATGCGGATGTGCTTCTTCATACCATTGCAGACGCGTGTCTCGGGGCAATTGGGGAAGGCGATATCGGCAGACACTTTCCGGATACAGATCCTGAATTCAAGGATGCTGATTCAGCCAAGCTGCTGGAGCATGTATGGAAGATTGTAGATGAGAAAGGATATAAGCTTGTGAATGCCGATTGCACCATCATTGCGCAAATGCCGAAAATGGCGCCTTATATCGGCCAGATGAGAGAGCGGATTGCAGAGCTGCTGCAGGCAGATGCGGACCGCATCAATGTCAAGGCAACGACAACAGAAAAGCTCGGTTTTCCGGGCAGGGGCGAAGGGATCGCTTCACAGGCTGCCGTCCTGCTGCAGAAAAAGGACTGAGCCCCCCCCCCCGAAAAAATTAGCTTTATAAGGCAAAAACACGGTGTTAGAATATAGCAAAGAAGAAGGAAAATGACTACAATAGGAGGCTTATTCATGTCTAATGAAATCAGGGTCCGCTATGCGCCAAGCCCAACCGGACATTTACATATAGGCAATGCCCGCACAGCGCTGTTCAACTATTTGTTCGCACGCTCAAAAGGCGGGAAATTCATCATCAGGATCGAGGATACCGACCTTAAGAGGAATATTGAAGGCGGAGAGGAAAGCCAGCTGAAGTATCTGCAGTGGCTTGGAATCGACTGGGATGAAAGCATTGATAAAGATGGGGGATACGGCCCGTACCGCCAGTCAGAACGGAATGATATCTACCAAGAGCTGTACCAGGAGCTCCTGGATAAAGATCTTGCTTATAAATGCTATTGCACAGAGGAAGAGCTTGAAGCAGAGCGCGAAGAGCAGATGGCAAGGGGAGACAACCCCCAATATTCCGGCAAATGCCGCCATTTGACCCAGGAGGAAAGGGAAAAGCTGGAGGCTGAAGGCCGCAGGCCAAGCATCCGATTCATCGTGCCCAAAGGGAAGGTTTATGCATTCAATGATATGGTCAAGGACGAAGTTTCCTTTGAGTCTGACGGATTCGGCGATTTTGTCATCGTAAAGAAAGATGGAATTCCAACTTATAATTTTGCGGTGGCTGCCGATGACCATATGATGGAAATTTCCCACGTACTGCGCGGGGACGACCATATTTCCAACACACCAAAGCAGCTGATGATCTATGAGGCCTTCGGCTGGGAGCCTCCTGTCTTTGGCCATATGACGCTCATCGTCAATGAAAGCCGCAAGAAGCTCAGCAAGCGGGATGAATCCATCATCCAGTTCATCGAGCAGTACGAAGACCTTGGCTATCTTCCGGAAGCATTATTCAACTTCATCGCCCTGCTTGGATGGTCGCCTGCCGGAGAAGAAGAGATCTTCACGAAGGAAGAGCTGATCAATATCTTTGAAGCGGACCGGCTTTCAAAGTCGCCAGCTCTGTTTGATAAGCAGAAGCTGACATGGATGAATAACCAATACATCAAGCAGGAAGAACTCGATAAGCTGGTGGAAATTTCACTTCCTCATCTCATCAAGGCAGGAAAAGTAAGTGAAAACCTGACAGCCGCAGATGAAGAGTGGGTGCGCGGGCTCATTTCCCTTTACCAGGACCAAATGAGCTATGGCGCTGAAATCGTTGACCTTTCAGGTATCTTCTTCACAGAGGACGTCAGCTATGATGGAGAAGCGAAAGAAGTCCTGAGCGAAGAGCAGGTGCCGGAAGTGCTTTCTGCCTTCCTGACCGAGATTGATTCCCTGGAAGATTTTACGGCAGAAGAAATCAAAGCAGCCCTGAAGGCAGTCCAGAAAGGCACAGGCCACAAAGGCAAGAAGCTGTTCATGCCTGTACGTGCAGCCATTACAGGCCAGACACATGGACCGGATCTTCCTAAGGCCATCGCTCTTTTAGGAAAAGACAAGGTAAAAAATCGTTTGGCAAGCATTAATGATTAACATCTTGGCAAAAATGTAATATAGTAAGAGTAATTCAAATTTCATGATTCAAAAGTGTTGAAGAGGAAGAGTAGAAAAATGATGCTTCATAGCCTGGCCCATAACGGGATAAGGCTGAAAGAGAGAACCATCACCGGCTGAAAGTGGTTCAGGCCCCTCATTTTTTGAAGTGCCCCTCTGAGTCCCATTTCGAAAATGCAGAGTAGATTTGGGCGGATTTCCTACCGTTAACAGGGCAGAGTTGGGGCCTTTTTTACATGTGCCTAAACAGAGTGGAACCGCGCTTTCAGCGTCTCTGTCATTATGACAGGGGCGCTTTTTTGTTGTTAAGGATCAAAGCTTGCCGGGCTTGAATAACAGCCCGAGGCCTGCTTGAGCACCCGGTCACTCGTATATGAGCCGCTCCGGAAGGGAATTCCCTGAAGGGATGCAGGCTGTCCGGAAGATAAATTTCAACCGTCAGATAGGCAAAAACAGGGAGGGGAGAACAAATGTTCCGAAGGCTTAAAGAGGATATAGAGGTGGTTTTTGACCAGGACCCCGCAGCCAGGAGCTATATTGAAGTTATACTTACGTATTCCGGAGTCCATGCCATATGGGCACATCGGCTGGCACATGCCCTGTTCAAAAGGAAATTCTATTTTTGGGCCCGGGTTGTTTCCCAGATCAGCCGATTCTTCACCGGTATTGAGATCCACCCTGGTGCAAAAATCGGCCGGCGTTTCTTCATTGACCACGGCATGGGCGTAGTGATCGGCGAGACATGCGAAATCGGCGATAATGTGACGGTGTTCCAGGGCGTCACCCTCGGCGGGACCGGCAAGGAAAAAGGAAAACGCCACCCGACCATCAAAGATAATGCCCTGATAGCCACCGGTGCGAAGGTTTTAGGTTCCATCACCATCGGCGAGAACTCGAAAGTGGGAGCGGGGTCGGTCGTCCTTAGGGATGTTCCCCCCAATTCAACGGTAGTGGGGATTCCGGGCAAGGTGGTCATCAAAGATGGCGTAAAGCTTAAGAAGGATCTCAACCACAGCGATCTGCCCGATCCAGTGAGCGACAGGCTGGTCGAGATGGAGAAGAAGCTTCAGGAGATGCAGGTCGAACTGGAGGATTTGAGAAGAGAAAGGAGCCTTAAATAATGGCAATTGCTATTTATAATACAATGTCCAGGCAGAAGGAAGAGTTTATCCCCCTTGAAGAAGGGAAAGTCAAAATGTATGTATGCGGACCGACCGTATATAACTATATCCATATAGGAAATGCCCGTCCGCCGATCGTTTTTGATACGGTAAGAAGATATCTGGAGTTCAGGGGCTATGATGTGCAATATATCTCCAATTTTACGGATGTGGATGATAAGCTGATCAGAGCTGCCAAGGAGCTTGGGGAGGATGTTCCATCCATTGCCGAGCGTTTCATCGATGCATATTTTGAGGATGTGTCAGCGCTTGGGTGCAAACGGGCGGATGTGCACCCGCGCGTAACTGAGAGCATGGATCTTATCATCCAGTTCATCGAGGCCCTGATTGAGAAAGGATTTGCCTATGAATCAAATGGAGATGTGTATTTCCACACCAGAAGATTCGATGAATACGGCAAGCTGTCACAGCAATCCATTGACGAACTCCGTGTCGGAGCCAGGATTGCTGTAGGGGAGAAAAAGCAGGATGCCCTTGACTTTGCACTCTGGAAAACGGCGAAAGAAGGAGAGATATCCTGGGAAAGCCCATGGGGCAAAGGACGTCCGGGCTGGCATATCGAGTGCTCTGCCATGGCGAGGAAATATCTTGGCGACACGATTGATATCCATGCCGGCGGCCAGGATCTCTCGTTCCCGCACCACGAAAATGAAATCGCCCAGTCCGAAGCGCTGACAGGCAAGACATTTGCGCGCTATTGGATGCATAACGGGTATATTAATATCAATAATGAAAAGATGTCCAAGTCGCTTGGCAACTTTGTCCTTGTGCATGACATCATCAAAAAGCATGATCCGCAGGTATTGAGATTCTTCATGCTTTCTGTCCATTACCGCCACCCGATCAATTACAGCGATGAGCTGCTTGAAAATACACGCAGCGGGCTGGAAAGAATCACAACTTCTTATCAGAACCTTGCGCACCGGAAGGAAGCAAGCGCCGAGCTGACAGACAACAACAGCGAATGGCTGAAGAAGATTGAAGATCTCCACGGGGAATTTATCAAGGAAATGGATGATGACTTCAATACAGCAAACGGGATCTCCGTCCTGTTCGAGCTTTCAAGGCAGGCGAATTATTATCTGCTGGAAAAGAATACGAGCGTCGAAGTAATCGAAGCCTTCATGAAAGAATTTGAAATTCTGTTCGA
The DNA here is from genome assembly GCF_031844465.1 of Bacillus sp. AG4(2022). NCBI lineage: Bacteria > Bacillati > Bacillota > Bacilli > Caryophanales > Bacillaceae > Bacillus > Bacillus sp. AG4(2022). Next base: position 46,079 of record NZ_JAUZVH010000013.1, on the reverse strand, counting down.
TGTCCTCGGTCTGTCGCTTGGCGGCGAAGAGCTGCTGGATGATGAGATCGATGCGCTGATTGAAAAGCGCAACCAGGCGAGGAAAGAGCGGAACTTCCAGCTTTCCGACCAGATCCGTGATCAGCTGAAGGAAATGAACATCATTCTGGAAGATACGGCCCAGGGCACAAGATGGAAAAGAGGCTGACGTCATGCTCCGCTACGAAAATAAAGTCAATGAAAAGCAGCTGAACAGCCTCGCGCTTGCCTATATGGGCGATGCTGTATTTGAGCAGTATGTACGGAATCACTTGATCCAGAAGGGGACCGTGAGGCCGAACTTCCTTCATAAAGAGGCGACGGCTTATGTATCCGCCAAGGCGCAGTCCTATGTGATCCATAAATTCCTTGATGCGGACTTTCTGGATGAAGAGGAAGCTGCCGTTGTCAGGAGGGGGCGGAATGCCAAGTCCGGAACCATCCCGAAAAATACTGATGTGCAGACATACCGGTACAGCACTGCATTTGAAGCGCTGATTGGCTATCTATATTTATCTGGAGCGGAGGAGCGGCTGGAGGAAATCATCTCTGCCGCCTTCCTTCACGCCGAAGAAAGGAAAGGGGGGCAAGGAAAGTGAGCCAGGATTTTATTATTGGGAAAAACCCCGTGCTGGAAGCCTTAAGGGCTGAGCGGGATATCAACAAGATTTTTATAGCGGAAGGATCCCAGGGCGGGCAAATGCAGCAGGTTATCGGCCTTGCCAAAACAAACGGGGTGCTTGTGCAGTTTGTGCCGAAGAAGAAGCTTGACCAGATGGCAGAAGGAATTCACCAGGGCGTCGTGGCAGCGGTCGCGGCCTATGAGTACGCAGAGGTGGATGATCTCTTCGCGGCAGCGGAGAAAAAGAATGAAGCTCCGTTCTTCCTGCTGCTGGATGAGATTGAAGACCCCCATAACCTGGGCTCCATCATGAGGACGGCAGATGCTGTCGGTGCCCATGGCATCATCATTCCGAAAAGAAGGGCAGTGGGGCTGACCGCCACAGTGGCGAAGGCATCGACCGGTGCAATCGAGCATATCCCCGTCGCAAGAGTGACCAATTTGGCCAGGACGATTGATGAGCTGAAGGAAAAAGGTGTCTGGATTGCCGGGACGGATGCAAAGGGAAGCGAGGATTACCGCCGTTTTGACGGAACTATGCCGCTGGGCCTTGTGATCGGCAGTGAAGGAAAGGGGATGGGCCGCCTGATCCGCGACAAGTGCGATTTTCTGATCCATTTGCCGATGGCCGGGCATGTAACATCTCTGAACGCTTCTGTTGCAGCAGCACTTTTAATGTATGAGGTATACCGCAAACGCCATCCGCTAGAGGGATAAAAGATGGACATCCTTATAGTGGACGGCTATAACATCATTGGCGCCTGGCCTGATCTCAGGGAGCTGAAGAACAAGGATCTTGGTGCAGCAAGAGACAAGCTTGTAGAAAAGATGGCGGAATTCCAGGGATACTCAGGATACCGGGTCATCATCGTCTTTGATGCCCATTATGTCAAAGGAACAGAGAAAAAGTTCAAGAACTATAAAGTCGAGGTTGTTTTTACAAAAGAAAATGAGTCAGCAGATGAACGCATTGAAAAACTCGCCATCAGCCTGAACAACATTAAAACACAAATCCATGTCGCCACGTCCGATTATACCGAGCAATGGGCCATTTTCGGACAGGGCGCCCTGCGCATATCCGCGCGGGAGCTGTTGATCGAGATGGAGAGCACGGAAAAAAGGATCGAAAAAAAGGTGAAGAAAATCCAGGAAAAAAAGCCGGTTTCAAAGATCCCGCTCACTGATGAAGTGGCAGAAATTTTTGAAAAATGGCGCAGAGGACAGAAATGAGCGGTTGACGCTCAAAATTTTCCTGCTGTATAATATTTCTATCCAGTGGTTTGTGCGGTCAGGGGGATCTGTGTGAGTACCGATTTCAAGACGATGATCAACGAAGAGGAAAAGAATTATCTTCAGCTCGAAGATGAAGAGATAATTGAATTGGTCCACAGAGGCGAGAGCGAGGCTTTGGATTATCTGATCCAAAAGTACCGGAATTTCGTGCGTGCCAAGGCAAGGTCCTATTTCCTGATAGGCGCTGATAAAGAAGACATCGTCCAGGAGGGCATGATCGGCCTCTATAAGGCCATCAGGGACTTCAAAGAGGACAAGCTGTCTTCCTTCAAGGCGTTTGCCGAGCTGTGCATCACCCGGCAGATCATAACAGCGATCAAAACCGCCACCCGCCAAAAGCATATACCGCTCAATTCCTATGTTTCGCTTGATAAGCCGATTTATGATGAAGAATCGGACAGGACGCTGATGGATGTGATCTCCGGCGCCAAGGTGATGGACCCGGAAGAGCTGATCATCAACCAGGAGGAATTCGACAACATTGAAGTGAAAATGTCCGAGCTCCTGAGCGATCTGGAAAGGAAGGTCCTTGCCCTCTATCTTGACGGGCAGTCCTATCAGGAAATCTCTGAGGAGCTGAACAGGCATGTGAAGTCGATTGACAACGCCCTGCAGCGGGTCAAGAGGAAGCTGGAGAGATATCTTGAAGTCCGCGAATTTTCATTGTAAAGCCAATTATTACAAATAGATCCTTATTTCCTATGATTCTGACTCTTATTGACATGATAGGGGTGCCATGTTAAAGTTTGTAAGGAAACAGACAAGCAATAAGAAGGTGCCGATATGAGGAAAAAAGTTGTACTGGCTTGTGCAGAATGCGGGTCCCGCAACTATTCGACCATGAGCAATAAAGAATCAGAGCGTATGGAATTAAAAAAGTTCTGTGATACATGCAAGGCTCATACTGTCCACCGGGAAACAAAATAGCAATAGCACTCATCCATAGATCAGCAAGCAACCCTTGAAAGTTGGAGGTTACGAACCGTGAATTTTTTCCGTGATATTGGACGCGAAATGAGAAAGGTCAGCTGGCCAAAGCGCAAGGAGCTCACCAGCTATACGATAACAGTCCTTGTGACAGTAACGTTCTTCGCCCTTTTCTTCGCCGTTCTTGACTTAGGTATTTCTGAATTGATTCGTTTAATTCTTGAATAACTCCTGTAATCTCATGGTATAATGGAGAATAACACAGGAAACTTCTGCAAAGCCCGGAAACGGGTTTTTTCATTTGCTTAAAAAAAGACAGGCATCCGCGCCTGTTTTGGCCTGGGAAGAGCGGAACTCTTTAAGGGAGCCGGAGGAGTAAACAGGATCCGGCCGTGTTCACAGGTATATTGGAAACCTACAGAGGGAAGTTTGATTTTATTTAGACAGGGAGGGAAGGACGAACAGTCCTCTTGAATGGAAAAAAACTGGTATGTAGTCCATACTTATTCAGGTTATGAAAACAAAGTAAAAGCCAACCTGGAAAAACGGGTGGAAACAATGGCGATGCAAGATAAGATCTTCCGCGTGATTGTGCCTGAAGAAGAAGAAACAGATATTAAGAACGGCAAGAAAAAAGTGGTGAAGCGAAAGGTATTCCCGGGTTATGTGCTTGTCGAGATCGTCATGACAGACGACTCCTGGTATGTAGTCCGCAATACGCCGGGCGTTACAGGGTTCGTCGGTTCGGCAGGGTCGGGCTCAAAGCCGACGCCATTGCTCCCTGAGGAAGTAAATGTTATCCTTAAGCGCATGGGCGTTGATGAAAAGCGCGTGGACATCGACTTCGAAATCGGCGAGACCGTCAAGGTGAACGAAGGTCCTTTTGCGAACTTCACTGGCTCCATTGAAGAGATTGATAAAGACAAAGCGAAGATCAAAGTTCTGGTTAATATGTTCGGGCGGGAAACTCCTGTCGAGCTCGATTTTACACAAATTGAAAAATTATAGCCTGAAAAACTTGAAATCCGCTTTTAAAAATGTTACTATTTCATAGGTCAGTATGTCTCGGACAACGAGGCTGGACAAATTGCTATGTTCTTTATTTTTAATATAAAGACTACAAGTTGAGTGGGAGGGAAATTCCCTATTACCACATCACGGACTTTAAGGAGGTGTGTCTCGTGGCTAAAAAAGTTATCAAGGTAGTTAAATTGCAAATCCCTGCTGGTAAAGCAAATCCAGCACCGCCAGTTGGTCCTGCATTGGGTCAAGCCGGTGTTAACATCATGGGATTCTGTAAAGAGTTTAATGCTCGTACAGCTGAACAGGCTGGACTGATCATCCCTGTTGAAATCTCGGTTTTTGAAGACCGTTCATTTACATTTATTACGAAAACTCCTCCTGCTGCCGTTCTTCTTAAGAAAGCGGCTGGAATCGAGTCTGGTTCTGGTGAACCAAACCGTAATAAAGTAGCAACAGTTAAGCGTGATAAAGTACGCGAGATTGCTGAGACTAAAATGCCTGACTTAAATGCTGCTAGCGTTGAATCCGCTATGCGCATGGTAGAAGGTACTGCACGCAGCATGGGTATCGTCATCGAAGACTGATCCATGCTCGAAGATTAGGTTCTAACGGGGTTGCGGCTGAATTGGATTCACTCGCAACCTTTGTTCTGTAAAGCCCGGGCGCCCGGCCTTTTCGAGGGAGGGCGCCCCTGCTTTTGGGACGTGGGAGGTTATTCCGCTAAAACCACAATTCAAGGAGGAAATAATAATGGCTAAAAAAGGTAAGAAGTATTTAGAAGCTGCTAAGCTTGTAGATCGTTCTAAAGCTTACCCAGTCGCTGAAGCGATTGAGCTTGCTAAGAAAACAAACTATGCGAAATTCGATGCAACTGTTGAAGTGGCTTTCCGTCTTGGGGTTGACCCTAAGAAAGCTGACCAGCAAATCCGCGGAGCAGTCGTGCTTCCAAACGGAACTGGTAAAACTCAGCGTGTATTAGTATTCGCTAAAGGTGAAAAAGCGAAGGAAGCTGAAGCTGCCGGAGCTGACTACGTAGGCGATTCCGAGTACATCAACAAAATCAGCCAAGGCTGGTTCGAATTTGATGTAATCGTTGCTACTCCAGACATGATGGGTGAAGTTGGTAAGCTTGGACGTACATTAGGTCCTAAAGGCTTAATGCCAAACCCTAAAACTGGAACAGTTACTTTTGATGTAGAAAAAGCAGTAAACGAGATCAAAGCTGGTAAAGTTGAGTACCGTCTGGACAAAGCTGGAATCATCCACGTTCCAATCGGAAAAACTTCATTCGAAGATGCGAAGCTTGCTGAAAACTTCAACACGATCTACGATACTATGCTGAAGGTTAAGCCTGCTGCAGCAAAAGGAACTTACGTAAAATCTGTTACTGTAACAACAACTATGGGCCCTGGCGTCAAAGTTGATCCTTCTACAGCCGCAGTAAAATAATACCAATTGACAACAGCCGGTTTATTTCATATAATCTAAACTGTTGTGAAAATAAAATAACATTTGTACCGTAGACAGCAGGTGCGACAGCTTAATTTCCTGCCGAGGTCATACGATAGATTTTCTTTTGAACGGCTATTGTATACTTCCTCCATGTCTGCAAGATGTGGAGGTTTTTCTTTGGACGGTATAAATGAAAAAATCTACAGGAGGTGTAAGGATGAGCAGCGCTATTGAACAAAAGAAATTGATCGTTGACGAGATTGCCGATAAATTCAAAGCAAGCAAATCAACGGTTGTAGTTGACTACCGCGGACTGACTGTTGCTGAAGTAACTGAACTTCGTAAGCAGCTTCGTGATGCGGGAATCGAGTTCAAGGTTTACAAAAACAGCATGGCTCGCCGTGCTGCAGAAGCTTCTGAGCTTTCTGGCTTGAACGAAGCACTGACAGGTCCAAATGCGATTGCATTCAGTAATGAAGATGTAGTTGCACCTGCGAAAATCCTAAACGATTTCGCTAAAAAACATGAGGCTCTTGAAATCAAGGCTGGTGTAATCGAAGGCAACATCGCTTCTGTTGAGGATGTTAAAGCTCTTGCTGAACTTCCATCACGCGAAGGCTTGCTGTCTATGCTACTCAGCGTACTTCAAGCACCTATCCGCAATCTTGCTCTTGCTGCAAAAGCTGTTGCAGATCAAAAAGAAGAACAAGGCGCGTAAGCTAGTCTTTTTATAAAAAAATCAAACCAATCATAAGGAGGAAATTTTATCATGACTAAAGAACAAATCATTGAAGCAGTCAAAAGCATGACTGTTCTAGAACTTAACGACCTAGTAAAAGCAATCGAAGAAGAGTTTGGCGTAACTGCTGCAGCTCCTGTAGCTGTAATGGGTGGCGCTGCTGGCGGAGATGCTGCAGCTGAGAAAACTGAATTTGACGTTGTTCTTGCATCTGCAGGCGACCAAAAAATCAAAGTTATCAAAGTTGTTCGTGAAATCACAGGTCTTGGTCTTAAAGAAGCAAAAGAACTTGTTGACAACACTCCTAAGCCTGTTAAAGAAGGCGCTTCTAAAGAAGAAGCTGAAGAAATCAAAGCTAAGCTTGAAGAAGTTGGAGCTGGCGTTGAAGTTAAGTAATGCCAACTTTGAAAAGCCCGCTGCCTAGCGGGCTTTTTGCTTTTTTCTTTTGTATGATTTATAATTCGTCCGAACAGGATGCATGATCCTCAATGTGTTTCCTCAGGTTGGAGGTGATTCTATGACCGAACATTATTATTCCCGCACATCAAAAACGGAAAGTGACCCTGCCTATTGGGATTTTTCCCTAAGAGGGCATTCCTTCCGATTTAAAACCGATAATGGTGTATTTTCAAAAAAAGAAGTGGACTTCGGTTCAAGGCTTCTTGTTGAAGCGTTCAAATTGCCGGAGCTGGAAGGAAATATTCTGGATGTTGGCTGCGGCTACGGTCCGATCGGCTTGTCCATCGCCAAAAGCTTTCCGGAAAGGACGGTCCACATGGTTGATGTGAATCTCCGGGCAATCGAACTGGCAAAGGAAAATGCAGCCGGGAATTCAGTCAGCAATGCTGCCATCTATGAAAGTGACCGGTTAACCGGTGTTGGAGGGGGCAAGTTTGCGGCTATCCTGACAAATCCGCCAATCCGTGCCGGAAAACAGGTTGTCCATGACATTTTTGAACAAAGCTTTGAGCACTTGCTGACGGGCGGAGAGCTCTGGGTTGTCATCCAGAAAAAGCAGGGTGCCCCATCAGCGATCGAGAAACTTGACTCGCTTTTTTCAGACGTGGAAACCGTAGAGAAGAAAAAAGGCTACTTTATTTTAAAAGCGAAAAAAAGTTGACTTGACTTTTTCTCTATGATAGTATTGTAAAATGCCAACATAATACTTTCCGATTTATTTGCTATTTTGCAGTCGTTCTGTATAAATTTGGCTATAATGGGAAAGCTAATAAAATAATAGTCGAAATGTGAAAATGTGGTTTTTGAGTTGAAAACCCTTTTTCTTTTTGTCTTATGAAAAGTAAAAGCTGTCTGCGCCCGAGGGGGATTGGCAATGCCGGTTTGTATCAATGCCGGTTTCTCTTTTGGACAGGGTGCTTGCGCTTTTCGATAAATAACGCTTGATTTGAGGGGTGAATCAGTTGACAGGTCAACTAGTTCAGTATGGACGACACCGCCAACGTAGAAGTTACGCACGAATCAGTGAAGTTTTGGATTTGCCTAATTTAATTGAAATCCAAACCTCTTCTTATCAATGGTTTCTTGATGAGGGTCTTCGTGAAATGTTCCAGGACATTTCGCCAATTGAAGACTTTACTGGTAACTTATCGCTTGAATTTATTGATTACAGCCTTGGCGATCCAAAGTATTCCGTTGAGGAATCGAAAGAACGAGATGTTACATATTCAGCACCTTTGCGTGTTAAAGTGCGTCTTGTAAACAAAGAAACAGGCGAAGTTAAAGACCAGGATGTCTTTATGGGTGACTTCCCGCTTATGACAGAAACAGGTACGTTTGTGATCAATGGAGCAGAACGCGTCATCGTTTCTCAGTTAGTACGTTCACCGAGTGTATACTATAGCGGAAAGCTGGATAAAAACGGGAAAAGAGGCTTCTCTGCTACTGTTATCCCGAACCGCGGCGCCTGGCTTGAATATGAAACAGATGCCAAGGATGTCGTATACGTTAGAATAGATCGTACTCGGAAACTGCCCGTTACGGTTCTTTTGCGTGCACTTGGGTTCGGCTCTGATCAAGAAATCATTGATTTGATCGGAGACAATGAATATATCCGCAATACGCTTGAAAAAGACAACACAGAAAGTACAGATAAAGCCCTTCTGGAAATCTATGAGCGTCTTCGTCCGGGCGAGCCGCCGACTGTAGAAAATGCAAAAAGCCTGCTCGTTTCCAGATTCTTTGATCCAAAACGCTATGATTTAGCGAATGTTGGACGCTACAAGATCAATAAGAAGCTTCATATTAAAAATAGACTGTTCAATCAGCGCCTTGCTGAGACTCTGGTTGATCCTGAAACAGGCGAAATCATCGCTGAGAAAGGGACTATGCTGGACCGCCGCAACCTGGACCGCATCATCCCTAATCTTGAGAACAATATCGGCTTCAGGACAGCGGCTCCTTCAGGAGGAGTGGTGGAGGACGAGGTCCTTCTTCAATCCATCAAGGTGTATGCCCCTAATGAAGACGGAGAAAAAGAGATCAATATCATCGGCAATGCCTATGTCGAGGAAGCGGTCAAGAATATCGCGCCTTCTGATATCATTGCGTCCATTGGCTATTTCTTCAACCTTCTTCATGGAGTCGGCGATACCGATGATATCGACCACCTGGGGAACAGACGTCTTCGTTCAGTAGGCGAACTGCTCCAGAACCAGTTCCGAATCGGACTTTCCAGGATGGAACGTGTTGTCCGCGAGAGGATGTCCATCCAGGATACAAATACAATTACACCGCAGCAGCTGATCAACATCAGGCCTGTGATCGCTTCTATCAAAGAGTTCTTTGGCAGCTCACAGCTTTCACAGTTCATGGACCAGACAAACCCGCTTGCCGAGCTGACGCATAAGCGCCGTCTATCTGCATTGGGGCCTGGCGGTCTGACTCGTGAGCGCGCCGGCTTTGAAGTCCGTGACGTTCACTATTCACACTACGGCCGCATGTGTCCGATTGAAACGCCGGAAGGACCGAATATTGGTCTGATCAACTCACTGTCATCCTTTGCGAAGGTAAACCGCTTCGGATTCATCGAAACGCCTTACCGCCGCATCAACCCTGAGACAGGCAGAGTGACAGACCAGATCGATTACCTGACAGCTGATGAAGAAGATAACTATGTTGTTGCACAGGCGAATGCGCGTCTTGGCGATGACGGTACTTTCCTTGACGATGAAGTCGTTGCGCGTTTCCGCGGGGAAAATACAGTTGTGCCGAAAGACCGCGTCGACTATATGGATGTTTCTCCTAAACAGGTAGTATCAGCTGCAACAGCTTGTATTCCTTTCCTTGAAAACGATGACTCCAACCGTGCCCTCATGGGGGCGAACATGCAGCGTCAGGCTGTGCCATTGCTGCAGCCTGAAGCACCTCGTGTAGGTACAGGAATGGAGTATGTTTCCGGAAAAGACTCCGGTGCGGCTGTCATCTGCAAGCACGAAGGAATCGTCGAGCATGTTGAAGCTCGTGAAGTCTGGGTGCGCCGCATTTCCGAGGTCAATGGCCAGGAAGTCAAAGGCGACCTTGATAAATACAGGATGCTGAAATTCATCCGTTCCAACCAGGGAACATGCTATAACCAGCGTCCGATTGTTGCTGTCGGGAACCGTGTGACAAAAGGCGAGATCCTTGCCGACGGCCCTTCCATGGAGCTTGGCGAGCTTGCGCTTGGCCGCAATGTGCTTGTTGCCTTCATGACTTGGGACGGCTATAACTATGAGGATGCGATCATCATGAGCGAACGCCTTGTAAAAGACGACGTTTATACATCCATCCACATTGAAGAATATGAATCAGAATCAAGAGATACAAAGCTAGGGCCTGAAGAAATCACCCGCGACATCCCGAATGTCGGTGAAGATGCACTCCGCAATCTTGATGAGCGCGGAATCATCCGTACGGGTGCTGAAGTAAAGGATGGCGACCTGCTTGTCGGTAAGGTTACTCCTAAGGGTGTAACAGAGCTGACAGCAGAAGAACGCCTCCTGCATGCCATCTTTGGCGAGAAAGCCCGTGAAGTGCGTGATACTTCCCTTCGTGTTCCTCACGGAGGAGGCGGAATCGTGCTTGATGTCAAAGTCTTCAACCGTGAAGACGGAGATGAGCTGCCGCCAGGCGTGAACCAGCTTGTACGTGTTTATATCGTTCAGAAGCGTAAAATCTCCGAGGGAGATAAAATGGCAGGACGCCACGGAAATAAAGGGGTTATCTCCCGGATCCTTCCGGAAGAAGATATGCCTTACCTTCCAGATGGCACACCAGTCGACATCATGTTGAATCCGCTGGGGGTTCCTTCCCGTATGAACATCGGGCAGGTGCTTGAGCTTCACCTCGGCATGGCTGCGAGAGCGCTGGGCATTCACGTTGCTTCACCGGTATTTGATGGAGCGCGCGAGGAAGATGTCTGGTCAACAATTGAAGAAGCCGGCATGGCCCGTGATGCGAAGACAGTCCTGTACGACGGCCGTTCGGGAGAACCGTTCGACAACCGTGTATCTGTCGGCGTCATGTACATGATCAAACTGGCCCACATGGTTGATGATAAGCTCCATGCCCGTTCAACCGGCCCTTACTCACTTGTTACGCAGCAGCCTCTTGGCGGTAAAGCCCAGTTCGGCGGACAGCGTTTCGGGGAGATGGAGGTTTGGGCGCTTGAAGCTTACGGTGCCGCCTATACATTGCAGGAAATCCTGACAGTTAAATCAGATGACGTAGTCGGACGTGTGAAAACGTACGAAGCGATTGTCAAAGGCGAGAATGTACCTGAGCCGGGAGTGCCGGAGTCCTTCCGCGTATTGATGAAAGAGCTTCAGAGCTTGGGTATGGATGTTAAGATCCTGTCAGGCGATGAGAAAGAAATTGAAATGCGCGACCTTGAGGACGATGATGATGTACAGCAGGCTGAATCGCTGACCATCGCGCCGGATACAGAGGAAGCAAACACTGAAAAAGTAGCTAGCAAAGAATAAATAGAATAACTATATAAATTTGACTGCCGCTCCGCCTAAGGCGGAGGGCGGCATATTATTGCCGGATTAGCAATAAGGGTATAACCCGAGATTGAAAGGGAGGTAGGCCCCTTGCTGGATGTAAACAATTTTGAGTATATGAAGATCGGTCTTGCTTCACCTGATAAGATCCGTTCCTGGTCTTTTGGTGAAGTCAAAAAACCTGAAACAATCAACTATCGTACATTAAAGCCTGAAAAAGACGGCTTATTCTGCGAGCGTATTTTTGGACCTCAGAAAGACTGGGAATGCCATTGCGGAAAATACAAAAGGGTGCGCTATAAAGGCGTAGTCTGCGACCGATGCGGAGTGGAAGTCACCCGCGCGAAGGTTCGCCGCGAAAGAATGGGCCATATCGAGCTTGCTGCTCCTGTATCGCATATCTGGTATTTCAAAGGCATCCCGAGCCGCATGGGCCTTGTTCTGGATATGTCACCGCGTGCGCTTGAAGAAGTCATTTACTTTGCTTCATATGTAGTAACTGACTCCGGCGATACAGCACTAGAGAAAAAACAGCTTCTGTCTGAGAAGGAATACCGCGCTTACCGTGAGAAGTACGGCAATAAGTTCCAGGCATCCATGGGTGCAGAATCCATCAAGAAGCTGCTTTCTGATATCGATCTGAACAAAGAAGTAGACGCGCTTAAAGAAGAACTGACAACTGCCCAGGGCCAGCGCCGCACACGCGCCATCAAGCGCCTTGAGGTACTTGAAGCCTTCCGTGGATCTGGAAATGAACCATCATGGATGATCCTGGACGTGCTTCCTGTCATCCCTCCTGAGCTTCGTCCAATGGTTCAGCTTGACGGAGGAAGATTCGCGACGTCTGACCTGAACGACCTGTACCGCCGTGTCATCAACCGGAACAACCGTCTGAAGCGCTTGCTGGACCTCGGTGCTCCAAGCATCATCGTCCAGAACGAAAAGCGCATGCTCCAGGAAGCTGTAGACGCCCTGATTGACAATGGCCGCCGCGGACGTCCTGTCACAGGCCCGGGGAACAGGCCGCTTAAATCTCTTTCACACATGCTGAAAGGGAAGCAGGGCCGTTTCCGTCAGAACCTGCTTGGTAAGCGTGTTGACTACTCCGGACGTTCTGTTATCGTAGTAGGTCCTAACCTGAAAATGTACCAGTGCGGTCTGCCGAAGGAAATGGCGCTTGAGCTTTTCAAGCCTTTCGTCATGAAGGAATTGGTGGAAAAAGGACTGGCTCACAATATCAAATCAGCAAAGCGCAAAATTGAAAGAGTCCAGCCTGAAGTATGGGATGTGCTTGAAGAGGTAATCAAAGAGCACCCAGTTCTGCTGAACCGTGCACCTACTCTTCACAGGCTCGGAATCCAGGCCTTTGAACCAACATTGGTTGAAGGGCGCGCAATCCGTCTCCATCCGCTTGTATGTACAGCATACAATGCCGACTTTGACGGTGACCAAATGGCGGTCCACGTACCGCTGTCATCTGAAGCACAGGCAGAAGCACGCCTTCTAATGCTTGCGGCTCAGAACATCCTGAACCCTAAGGATGGAAAACCTGTTGTTACACCTTCCCAGGATATGGTGCTTGGTAACTATTACCTGACTATGGAAAGAGAAGGGGCAGTAGGAGAAGGAATGGTCTTCAACGATACAAGCGAAGCACTGCTTGCTTATCAGAACGGCTATGTCCACCTTCATACCCGTGTAGCAGTGAATGCAGGTACACTGAACAATGAAACATTCACAGAGGAACAAAGGAAAAAGCTTCTGATCACGACTGTCGGAAAGCTCGTTTTCAACGAAATCCTGCCGACTTCATTCCCGTATATCAATGAGCCGACAAAGACGAATCTTGAAGAAGAAACGCCTGCCCGCTACTTTGTAGAACGGGGAACGGATGTAAAAGAAGCTATTAAAAATATGCCGCTTGTTGATCCTTTCAAGAAGAAAATCCTTGGAAACATCATTGCGGAAGTGTTCAAGCGCTTTAAGATCACTGAAACATCCAAAATGCTTGACCGCATGAAGGATCTCGGTTTCAGACATTCCACTAAAGCCGGCATCACAGTCGGTGTGGCAGATATCGTCGTTCTTAAAGAAAAGCAGGAAATCATTCAGGAAGCCCAAGGCAAGGTTGATAATGTCCTTAAACAATTCAGGCGCGGTCTCATCACTGAGGACGAACGCTATGATCGTGTCATTTCCATCTGGAGTGCTGCGAAGGACACTATCCAGGCCAAGCTGATGAAGTCCCTGGATAAATCCAACCCGATCTTTATGATGAGTGACTCCGGTGCCCGTGGTAACGCATCTAACTTTACACAGTTAGCCGGTATGCGCGGACTCATGGCCAACCCGGCCGGCCGGATCATCGAACTTCCGATCAAGTCCAGCTTCCGTGAAGGACTGACAGTACTTGAGTACTTCATCTCCACACACGGAGCGCGTAAAGGATTGGCGGATACAGCCCTTAAGACGGCTGACTCCGGCTATCTGACCCGACGCCTTGTTGACGTTGCGCAGGATGTCATTGTACGTGATGATGATTGCGGAACAGACAGAGGACTGCAGATCAGCGCGCTGAAGGATGGCACCGAAGTTATCGAAGCACTGGATGAGCGCCTCATTGGCCGTTATGCACGCAGAGATATCAAGCATCCTGAAACAAACGCAGTAATCGTAAAAGAAAATGATCTTATTACAGAAGATCTGGCTGTTGAAATCGTGGAAGCAGGCATTGAGACTGTATGGATCCGTTCCGCCTTTACCTGCAACACGCGCCATGGCGTATGTAAGAAATGCTACGGGCGCAACCTGGCAACAGGCCAGGAGGTTGAAGTGGGCGAAGCTGTCGGAATCATCGCAGCCCAATCCATCGGTGAGCCTGGAACACAGCTTACAATGCGTACTTTCCATACAGGAGGCGTAGCAGGAGACGATATTACACAAGGTCTTCCGCGTATCCAGGAAATTTTCGAAGCACGTAACCCTAAAGGGCAGGCTGTCATTTCAGAGCTTGAAGGTGTTGTCGTGGGCATCAATGAAGGCCGTGACCGCCAGCATGAAATTGTGGTGCAGGGCGAGGTTGAATCCCGCACATATACTGCTCCATATACAGCACGCCTGAAAGTGGCTGTTGATGACAGGGTAGACCGCGGACAGGAATTGACCGAAGGTTCTATTGACCCTAAAGAATTGATTAAAGTAAGAGATGTAAATGCTGTACAGGAGTATCTGCTTCGCGAGGTGCAGAAGGTATACCGTATGCAGGGTGTTGAAATCGGCGATAAGCATATCGAGGTAATGGTCCGCCAGATGCTTCGCAAGGTGCGTGTCATCGATGCAGGGGAAACAGAAGTGCTGCCTGGCTCGCTTCTTGATATCCACCAGTTCACAGATGCCAATGAAAAGGCTCTGTTGAACGGCAAAATGCCTGCGACCGGCCGTCCTGTACTGCTCGGTATCACCAAGGCTTCACTTGAGACGGATTCCTTCCTGTCAGCTGCTTCCTTCCAGGAAACAACAAGGGTACTTACAGATGCTGCCATCAAAGGCAAGCGAGATGAATTGCTCGGGCTTAAAGAGAATGTCATCATCGGTAAACTGGTCCCTGCCGGAACTGGAATGCAGCGCTACCGCAGGGCAGAACCTTTCACTGCGGAAGAAGCATCCGAAGAAACAGTTACAGTGGAATAATGGAAATGCGGTGCCTGCCGAAAAGGAGGCACCGCATTTTATAGTAATAGCAAAACAGGAGGACGCACAGGTTCATAGATAGACTAAATGGAAATATGCATGAATCTAAAAAAATATTTGCCGTGATGTTGACAATATTCTTGTGCGATGGTACTATAGCAAAGGTGCTCCTATTTACCGGATACTTTGGAGGATATATCATGTCTTATGATAAAGTATTGCAGGCAAGAAATATTATAGTAGGAACAAAGCAAACAGTAAAAGCTCTGAAATCAGGAACAATCAGCGAAGTGCTGATCGCAGAAGATGCAGACCATAGAGCTGTTGAAAAAGTGATCAATGCGGCGCTTGAATATAAAGTTCCGGTCACCCGGGCCGGCTCGATGAAATCATTGGGAAAGGCCTGCGGAATCGACGTAGGTGCGGCAGCTGTTGCAATATCTATTTAAAAACTGTTTTTGTAGATGAAGATCTGCAAGGACTTTGTTTTTGCAACAAAATGAACCACCTGGATGTGTGGGCTTACACAAAAGACGAAGGGAGGAAAAATCATGCCTACAATTAACCAATTAGTGCGCAAGCCTCGTAAGACAAAAGAGGAAAAGTCAAAATCACCTGCGCTTAACAAAGGTTACAACAGCTTCAAAAAAGCACAAACTAACGTATCATCTCCACAGAAACGCGGTGTATGTACTCGTGTTGGTACAATGACTCCGAAGAAACCAAACTCAGCGTTGCGTAAATATGCTCGTGTACGCTTGACTAACGGAATCGAGGTTACTGCCTACATTCCTGGTATCGGACACAACCTTCAAGAGCACAGCGTAGTATTAATCCGCGGCGGACGAGTAAAGGACTTACCAGGGGTACGTTACCACATCGTGCGCGGCGCGCTTGACACTGCCGGTGTTAACAACCGTATGCAAGGCCGTTCTAAATACGGTACTAAGCGTCCTAAAGCAGCTAAAAAATAATGATTGACCACAAATAATATTCAGTTTTTTCGAAAGGAGGAAATTACATGCCACGTAAAGGTCCTGTAGCAAAAAGAGACGTATTACCAGATCCGATTTACAATTCAAAGCTAGTTAGCCGTCTTATCAACAAAATGATGGTTGATGGCAAGAGAGGTAAATCTCAAGCTATTCTTTATTCAGCATTTGATATCATCAGCGAGCGCAGCGGAAAAGAGCCAATGGAAGTGTTCGATCAAGCACTTAAGAACATCATGCCGGTTCTTGAAGTAAGAGCGCGCCGTGTAGGTGGTGCAAACTATCAAGTACCAGTTGAGGTGCGCCCAGACCGCCGTACGACTCTTGGTCTTCGCTGGTTGGTTAACTATTCTCGTCTTCGCGGTGAGAAAACAATGGAAGAGCGTTTGGCTAACGAAATCCTTGACGCTGCCAACAACACAGGTTCATCTGTGAAGAAGCGTGAAGATACTCATAAAATGGCTGAAGCTAACAAAGCATTCGCTCACTACCGCTGGTAGGATTGAACCCACAAACAAACTATTACATTTACTAGGAAGGAGAAAGACCCAATGGCAAGAGAGTTCTCCTTGGATAATACTCGTAATATCGGCATCATGGCCCACATCGATGCCGGTAAAACAACTACGACTGAGCGCGTACTTTACTACACTGGCCGTATCCACAAAATCGGTGAAACACATGAAGGTGCTTCACAGATGGACTGGATGGAACAGGAGCAGGAACGCGGTATCACAATCACTTCTGCAGCAACAACTGCACAGTGGAAGGGCCACCGTGTAAACATCATCGATACACCAGGACACGTAGACTTCACAGTTGAAGTTGAGCGTTCACTTCGTGTACTTGATGGTGCAGTAGCAGTCCTTGATGCACAATCAGGGGTTGAGCCTCAGACTGAAACAGTTTGGCGCCAGGCTACTACTTACGGTGTACCACGTGTGGTATTCGTAAACAAAATGGATAAGCTGGGTGCAGATTTCCTTTACTCACTCGGTACACTCCACGATCGTCTGCAAGCCAATGCAGCAGCTATCCAGCTGCCAATCGGTGCTGAAGACCAGTTCGAAGGAATCATCGACCTGATCGAGATGAAAGCGACTTTCTACGGCAACGACCTTGGAACAGACATCGAAGACCGTGAAATCCCTGAGGAATACAAGGCGCAAGCTGAAGAATACCGTGAAAAGCTGATTGAAGCGGTAGCAGAGCTTGATGAAGAATTAATGGAGAAATACCTTGGCGGTGAAGAAATCACTAACGACGAGCTGAAAGCAGCTATTCGTAAAGGTACTGTAAACGTTGAATTCTATCCTGTAATCTGTGGATCAGCGTTCAAAAACAAAGGTGTTCAGAAAATGCTTGATGCAGTAATCGACTATCTTCCGTCTCCACTGGACGTACCTGCAATCAAAGGTACTCTTCCGGATTCTGAAGAAGAAGTTACTCGTCCTTCAAGTGACGAAGAGCCATTCTCAGCTCTTGCATTTAAAGTTATGACTGACCCTTATGTCGGTAAGCTTACATTCTTCCGTGTATACTCTGGTACATTGAGCTCAGGTTCATACGTACAGAACTCTACTAAAGGCAAGCGTGAGCGTGTAGGACGTATCCTGCAGATGCACGCCAACTCCCGTGAAGAGATCTCTCAAGTATACGCAGGGGACATTGCTGCTGCCGTAGGTCTTAAGGATACTACTACAGGTGACACTCTCTGTGATGAGAAGAACCTTGTAATCCTTGAGTCCATGGAATTCCCTGAGCCGGTTATCCAATTGTCCATTGAGCCTAAGTCAAAGGCTGACCAGGACAAAATGACAACTGCTCTTCAAAAGCTTCAGGAAGAAGATCCTACATTCCGTGCGCATACTGACCAGGAAACTGGACAAGTTATCATCGCGGGTATGGGTGAACTTCACCTTGATATCCTTGTTGACCGTATGAAACGTGAATTTAAAGTGGAAGCAAACGTTGGTGCGCCTCAGGTTGCATACCGTGAAACTTTCCGTGCTTCAGCTAAGGTTGAAGGTAAATTCGCACGCCAATCTGGTGGACGCGGACAATTCGGACACGTTTGGATTGAATTCTCTCCAAACGAAGAAGGTAAAGGCTTTGAATTTGAAAACGGCATCGTCGGCGGTGTTGTTCCACGTGAATACATCCCGGCTGTTCAAGCTGGACTGGAAGATTCCCTTGACAGAGGTGTTCTTGCTGGATATCCGCTAGTTGATATTAAAGCAAGACTGTTCGATGGATCTTACCATGATGTCGATTCATCAGAAATGGCGTTTAAAATTGCCGCTTCAATGGCACTGAAAAACGCTGCTTCTAAATGTAACCCTGTTATCCTTGAGCCAGTCATGAGGATAGAAGTTATCATTCCAGAAGAATATCTGGGAGATATCATGGGTAACGTCACTTCCCGTCGTGGACGTGTAGAAGGTATGGATGCCCGCGGCAATGCTCAAGTTGTCCGTGCAATGGTTCCGCTGTCTGAAATGTTCGGATATGCAACTTCCCTGCGTTCAAGCACACAAGGCCGTGGAGTATTCTCCATGCACTTTGACCACTATGAAGAAGTACCGAAGTCGATTTCTGAAGAAATCATCAAAAAAAATAAAGGTGAATAATTGATTTTACCTTTATAATCAAGTATAACTACTATTGTAGAACCAAGCTGCTGATCGGCTTGCCTGTCAGCAGCTCTAAAAATACTTAACTTTTTAAAATTAAAGGAGGATTTTCCTAATGGGTAAAGCTAAATTCGACCGTTCAAAACCCCACGTTAATATTGGTACAATTGGTCACGTTGACCACGGAAAAACAACTCTAACAGCTGCTATCACTACAGTTCTTGCTAAGTCTGGCGGAGCTGAAGCACGCGCTTACGATCAAATCGACGGTGCTCCAGAAGAAAGAGAGCGTGGAATCACAATCTCTACTGCACACGTTGAGTACGAAACTCCTAACCGTCACTATGCGCACGTTGACTGCCCAGGACACGCTGACTATGTTAAAAACATGATCACTGGTGCTGCTCAAATGGACGGCGGTATCCTAGTAGTATCTGCTTCTGACGGCCCAATGCCACAAACTCGTGAGCACATCCTTCTTTCTCGTCAAGTAGGTGTACCTTACCTTGTTGTATTCATGAACAAGTGTGACATGGTTGACGACGAAGAGCTTCTTGAACTAGTAGAAATGGAAATCCGTGACCTTCTTTCTGAGTATGAGTTCCCTGGTGATGACATTCCTGTAATCAAAGGTTCTGCTCTTAAAGCTCTTGAAGGTGACGCTGCTTGGGAAGAGAAAATCAACGAGCTTATGGCTGCAGTTGACGAGTACATCCCAACTCCAACACGTGACACTGACAAGCCATTCATGATGCCTGTTGAGGATGTATTCTCAATCACTGGCCGTGGTACTGTTGCTACAGGACGTGTTGAGCGTGGACAAGTTAAAGTCGGTGACGTAATCGAAATCATCGGTCTTACTGAAGAGCCAAAATCAACAACTGTAACAGGTGTTGAAATGTTCCGTAAGCTTCTTGACTTTGCAGAAGCTGGAGACAACATCGGTGCCCTTCTTCGTGGTGTAGCACGTGAAGACATCCAGCGTGGTCAAGTATTGGCTAAGCCAGGCTCAATCACTCCACACGTAAAATTCAAAGCTGAAGTTTACGTTCTATCTAAAGAAGAAGGTGGACGTCACACTCCATTCTTCACTAACTACCGCCCTCAGTTCTACTTCCGTACAACTGATGTAACTGGTATCTGCAACCTTCCTGAAGGTGTAGAAATGGTTATGCCTGGCGACAACATCGAAATGACTGTTGAGCTTATCGCTCCAATCGCTATCGAAGAAGGTACTAAGTTCTCTATCCGTGAGGGTGGACGTACTGTAGGCGCTGGCGTTGTTGCTACAATCACTGAGTAATCTCTGATTGATATATAAAGAAGCAGATGGATCAATTCCATCTGCTTCTTTTTTGCTTTTATCTCCGAACTATCCTTAGGTCTTTCATACATGAGGGTTGCTTTCAACCTGCCGTGAGTGGAAGCTGGCTCCAGAAGAAAATAGATAATATCTTGCGTTTCAAGCTTGAATTTCTGTTCCGTAACAATACCAGGGGGTAATCGTTTACTTATCGGAATGCTGGATGGTGATGCCCTTGGTGTCTGCCAATGCAAAACTGCTCTATAGTATAGAAGAAACAGGTTGCGCTGCTTAAGAAGAGAGAGGAAACAGTAACGGGTCCAGCATGAGTGACAGCAGGCTTTTTTAGTTTCAATATATAAATATACATCAGGCACAGTGAATTGTTAGACTTCTTCCAATCCCCTTGAAAACCTGCGATATACCCGCTATAATAGTAAAAGTGTGCGAAACATAAAAGAATATAACATTTCATGTTGCAATTCTTAAATGGTTTCTGTATAATAGACAATGTTGGTCTTTGACTGCGATGAAGTGAAAGGTTGCTGACACACCCGGCCGCTTTGCCATGGCGAGTGTGTGGGAAATTTTCACGGAGAATGTCTATATCAATATAGGCGAAAAGGAGGGAAAATAATGGCAAAACAAAAAATTCGTATCCGTTTAAAAGCGTATGATCACAGGATCCTTGATCAGTCTGCTGAAAAGATTGTTGAAACTGCAAAGCGTTCTGGTGCGGCTGTGTCCGGCCCGATCCCATTGCCGACTGAAAAGTCAATTTACACAATCCTGCGTGCGGTCCATAAGTACAAAGATTCACGTGAGCAGTTCGAAATGCGTACGCATAAGCGTCTGATCGACATCATCAACCCAACTCCACAAACAGTTGATTCACTGATGCGCTTAGACCTGCCATCAGGTGTAGATATCGAAATCAAATTATAATGAAATAAATTATTAAATTCTCAGGAGGTGTGACTAATGACCAAAGGAATCTTAGGAAGAAAGATCGGTATGACTCAAGTATTTGCTGAAAATGGCGACCTTATCCCGGTAACTGTTGTAGAAGCTACAGGAAACGTTGTTCTTCAAGTGAAATCTGTCGACACTGACGGATATGAAGCGATCCAGCTTGGCTTTGAAGATAAGCGCGAAAAGCTTTCCAACAAACCTGAACAAGGACATGTCGCGAAAGCTGATACTGCTCCTAAGCGCTTCGTTCGCGAATTCCGCGGAGTTGACTTAGCAGCATATGAAGTTGGTCAAGAAGTCAAAGTAGATATTTTCGCAGAAGGCGATACTGTTGATGTAACAGGAATCTCTAAAGGTAAAGGTTTCCAAGGCTCTATCAAGCGCCACGGACAATCACGCGGACCTATGTCACACGGTTCACGCTACCACCGTCGCCCTGGTTCAATGGGACCTGTAGCTCCTAACCGTGTATTCAAAGGTAAAGCATTGCCAGGACGCATGGGTGGAGACCAGATCACTGTTCAAAACCTGGAAATCGTTAAAATTGATGCAGAACGCAACCTGCTTCTGATCAAAGGAAACGTACCTGGAGCGAAGAAAGCTCTTCTAAAAATCAAAACTGCGGTTAAAGCATAATTAATCCAGTCAGAAAGGAGGAAATAGAATGCCTAAAGTAGCATTGTTAAACCAAGCTGGTTCACAAGTTGGAGAAATCGAACTAAATGAAACCATCTTCGGTATTGAGCCTAACAACCACGTACTATTCGAAGCTGTTGTAATGCAAAGAGCTTCTTTACGTCAAGGAACTCATAAAACTAAAATTCGTTCTGAAGTAGCCGGCGGCGGACGCAAGCCATGGCGCCAAAAAGGAACTGGACGCGCTCGTCAAGGTTCCATCCGTTCACCACAATGGCGCGGAGGCGGTACAGTATTCGGTCCTACTCCACGCAGCTACAGCTATAAGCTGCCTAAAAAGGTACGCCGTTTAGCAATCAAATCTGCACTATCTTCTAAAGTGGCAGAAGAAAACATTCTAGTATTAGAAAACCTTGCTTTAGAAACTCCTAAAACAAAAGACTTCAAGGGTGTCCTTACTGGACTGTCTGTTGATAAGAAAGCTCTTATCGTAACAGCTGATCTTGATGAGAACGTAGCATTGTCTGCGCGCAATATCCCTGGAGTGACTGTTGTAACTGCAACAGGCGTCAATGTTTTGGATGTTCTAAGCCATGATAAGCTTATCATGACTAAAGCAGCGGTTGAAAAAGTAGAGGAGGTGCTTGCATAATGGATGCACGCGATATCATTAAGCGCCCCGTTATCACTGAACGTTCTACTGACCTGATGGCTGACAAAAAGTATACTTTTGAAGTTGATGTTAGAGCTAACAAAACTCAAGTTAAAGATTCTATCGAAGAAATCTTTGGCGTAAAAGTTGAGAAAGTAAACATCATGAACTACAAAGGTAAGTTCAAGCGCATGGGTAAATTCGGCGGCTATACAAACAAACGCCGTAAAGCTATCGTAAAACTAACTGCAGACAGCAAAGAAATCGAATTCTTTGAAGTCTAATAACCATAACTAGAAGAGGAGGGAAACGAAATGGCGATTAAAAAGTATAAACCTACCTCCAACGGTCGTCGCGGTATGACTACTTCTGACTTTGCTGAGATCACTACAGACAAACCGGAAAAGTCACTATTAGCTCCTTTAAAGCGTAAAGGCGGCCGTAACAACCAAGGTAAGTTAACAGTTCGTCACCAAGGCGGCGGACACAAACGTCAATATCGTATCATCGATTTCAAACGTGATAAAGATGGCATTCCAGGACGCGTTGCTACGATCGAATATGATCCAAACCGTTCAGCCAACATCGCACTAATCAACTACGTGGATGGAGAAAAGCGTTACATCCTTGCTCCTAAGAACCTTTCAGTGGGCACTGAAGTAATGTCTGGACCTGAAGCTGACATCAAAGTGGGTAACGCACTTCCACTTGCAAATATTCCAGTGGGTACTGTTATCCACAACATCGAACTGAAACCTGGCAAAGGCGGACAGCTTGTACGTTCAGCAGGTACTTCTGCTCAAGTATTGGGTAAAGAAGGCAAATATGTTCTTGTTCGTTTAAACTCTGGTGAAGTTCGCATGATCCTTGCTACTTGCCGCGCTACAGTAGGTCAAGTGGGCAACGAGCAGCACGAACTGATCAACATCGGTAAAGCCGGTCGTTCACGCTGGTTAGGCAAGCGCCCAACTGTCCGTGGTTCTGTAATGAACCCGAATGATCACCCGCACGGTGGTGGTGAAGGTCGCGCTCCTATCGGACGTAAATCACCAATGTCTCCTTGGGGCAAACCAACTCTTGGTGCCAAAACACGCAAGAAGAAGAGCAAATCCGACAAGTTTATCGTACGTCGTCGTAAAAAATAACGGGATTGAGCTACGGTTCCACAAGAGAACCGTAGAACGATCACGAAGGGAGGTTCAATCATGGGTCGCAGCTTAAAAAAAGGACCTTTTGTTGATGAGCATTTAATGACAAAGATCGAAAAGTTAAATGAAAACGAAGGCAAGCAAGTGGTAAAGACTTGGTCACGCCGTTCTACGATCTTCCCGCAATTCATTGGTCACACTATCGCAGTTTATGATGGTCGTAAACATGTACCTGTATATGTGACAGAAGACATGGTAGGGCACAAGCTTGGAGAATTCGCTCCATCTCGTACTTACAAAGGCCATGGCAATGATGATAAGAAAACAAGACGTTAATGAGAGGAGGGCATCCTGATGCAAGCTAAAGCTGTTGCAAGAACAGTTCGTATTGCTCCTCGTAAAGCTCGTTTAGTCGTAGATTTAATTCGAGGTAAGCAAGTAGGTGAAGCGGTGGCTATCTTAAACCATACGCCAAAAGCAGCTTCTCCTGTCGTTGAAAAATTATTGAAATCCGCATTGGCAAATGCTGAGCATAACTACGAAATGGACGTAAACAATTTAGTAGTATCTCAAGTATTCGTTGACGAGGGACCAACTTTGAAGCGTTTCCGTCCGCGTGCTATGGGCCGTGCAAGTGCAATCAACAAACGTACTAGTCATATTACTATCGTTTTATCAGAAAAGAAGGAGGGATAATCAGTGGGTCAAAAAGTAAATCCAGTCGGTTTGCGAATCGGTGTCATCCGTGATTGGGAGTCAAAATGGTTCGCAGGCAAAGACTATGCTGAACTTTTACACGAAGACCTTAAAGTGCGTGAGTACATTACGAAGCGTTTAAGCGATGCATCACTTTCTAAAGTTGAGATCGAGCGTGCAGCTAACCGTTTAAACATCACTATCCACACTGCTAAGCCTGGTATGGTTATCGGTAAAGGCGGTTCTGAAGTTGAAGCTCTTCGTAAAGCTCTTAACTCACTTACTGGCAAACGTGTTCACATCAACATTCTTGAAATCAAAAAAGCAGACATCGACGCGAAATTAGTTGCGGAAAACATTGCTCGTCAATTGGAAAACCGCGTATCTTTCCGTCGTGCTCAAAAGCAAGTTATCCAACGTGCAATGCGCGCTGGCGCTAAAGGTATCAAAACAATGGTATCTGGCCGTCTTGGCGGTGCTGATATCGCTCGTTCTGAATCTTACAGCGAAGGTACTGTTCCACTTCATACACTTCGTGCTGATATCGACTATGCTACTGCAGAAGCAGACACAACATACGGTAAATTAGGCGTTAAAGTATGGATCTATCGTGGAGAGGTGCTTCCTACAAAGAAGAAAACTGAGGAAGGAGGCAAATAATATGTTATTGCCAAAACGCGTTAAGTATCGCCGTGTACACCGCGGAAAAATGCGTGGACAATCAAAAGGCGGTACTGAAGTGAACTTCGGTGAATTTGGCCTTCAAGCTCTTGAGGCTTCTTGGATCACTAACCGTCAGATTGAATCTGCCCGTATCGCGATGACTCGTTACATGAAACGTGGCGGTAAAGTATGGATCAACATCTTCCCTCACAAGCCTTACACTGCAAAGCCTCTAGAAGTCCGAATGGGTTCTGGTAAAGGTGCTCCTGAAGGATGGGTAGCAGTAGTTAAGCCAGGGAAAATCATGTTTGAAATTGCCGGCGTATCTGAAGAGGTAGCTCGTGAAGCATTACGTCTTGCATCACACAAACTTCCTGTAAAGTGCAAGTTTGTAAAACGAGAAGAAATTGGTGGTGAATCAAATGAAAGCTAATGAAATTCGTGACCTTACCACTGCTGAAATAGAACAAAAAGTAAAATCTTTAAAAGAAGAGCTATTCAACCTGCGCTTTCAATTGGCGACTGGACAACTTGAAAATACAGCTCGCATTCGTGAAGTACGCAAAGCGATTGCTCGCATGAAAACTGTTATTCGTGAGAGAGAGATCGGCGTTAACAATCGATAATTGATAGGAGGTTCGCACAATGAGTGAACGTAACCAACGCAAGGTTTACACTGGACGCGTTGTTTCCGACAAGATGGACAAAACAGTCACTGTTCTTGTAGAAACATACAAAAAGCACACGCTCTATGGTAAGCGCGTTAAGTACTCTAAAAAGTTTAAAGCTCATGACGAGCAAAACGAAGCAAAAATTGGCGATGTGGTTCGTATTATGGAAACTCGTCCACTTTCTGCGACTAAACGCTTCCGTCTTGTAGAAGTAGTAGAAAAAGCAGTTATAATCTAATGGTTCGGAATAAGCTTCATCCCGAAGGGAGGTTACACGCATGATTCAACAAGAATCACGTTTGAAAGTTGCTGACAACTCAGGTGCTCGTGAAGTACTGACAATTAAAGTCCTTGGTGGCTCTGGCCGCAAAACAGCTAATATCGGTGATGTTATCGTTTG
Organism: Bacillus sp. AG4(2022); assembly: GCF_031844465.1. Classification (NCBI taxonomy): domain Bacteria; kingdom Bacillati; phylum Bacillota; class Bacilli; order Caryophanales; family Bacillaceae; genus Bacillus; species Bacillus sp. AG4(2022). The sequence goes on along the minus strand of NZ_JAUZVH010000013.1, from coordinate 20,546 downwards.
TACTGTAAAACAAGCAACACCAGGTGGCGTTGTTAAAAAAGGTGACGTCGTTAAAGCAGTTATCGTTAGAACTAAGCGCGGTGTCCGCCGTGATGACGGTACTTACATCCGTTTTGATGAAAACGCATGTGTAATTATCCGTGACGATAAGGGTCCACGCGGAACTCGTATCTTTGGCCCAGTTGCACGTGAATTGCGCGACAGCAACTTTATGAAAATCGTATCACTAGCTCCAGAAGTACTATAATTCAAACAAATTGCCTTTAAGGAGGTGCGACAGATGCATGTAAAAAAAGGTGACAAAGTCATGGTCATTTCTGGTAAGGATAAAGGCAAATCAGGTGTGATCCTTGCTGCTTTCCCAAAACAAAGCCGTGTGCTTGTTGAAGGTGTGAACGTAGTAAAGAAGCACTCTAAGCCATCCCAAGTGAATCCGCAAGGCGGAATCATCAGCCAAGAAGCACCTATTCATGTATCAAACGTGATGCCAATCGATCCTAAGTCAGGTAACCCGACACGTGTTGGTTACAAAGAGGTTGATGGCAAGAAAGTTCGCGTTGCGAAAAAATCCGGTGAAGTTCTAGATAAATAAGTAATTGAAGAAGGGAGGTACAAGAATGAACCGCCTAAAAGAGAAGTTTTCAAATGAAATTACACCTGCTCTTATGAGCAAGTTTAACTACGAATCAATCATGCAAGTACCAAAGCTTGAAAAAATCGTTATCAACATGGGTGTCGGCGATGCTGTTGCAAACGCAAAGTCGCTTGACAATGCTGTTGAAGAGCTTGCGGTTATCAGCGGCCAAAAGCCGGTTGTAACCCGTGCTAAAAAATCAATCGCTGGGTTCCGTCTTCGTGAAGGCATGCCTATCGGTGCTAAAGTTACTCTGCGCGGAGAGCGCATGTACGAGTTTTTTGATAAATTAGTATCTGTATCTCTTCCACGTGTACGTGACTTCCGCGGGATCTCAAAGAAATCCTTTGACGGCCGTGGCAACTACACTCTTGGTGTGAAAGAACAGTTAATCTTCCCTGAGATTGATTACGATAAAGTAAGCAAAGTTCGTGGTATGGATATCGTTATCGTTACTACAGCTAACACAGATGAAGAAGCTCGTGAACTTTTAACTCAATTTGGAATGCCATTCCAAAAGTAATCGCTAAATAGAGGGAGGCGACAACGTGGCTAAAAAGTCAATGATTGCGAAACAAAAACGCACGCCTAAATATCCGGTACAAGAATACACTCGCTGCGAACGCTGCGGGCGTCCACATTCCGTATACCGTAAATTTAAGCTTTGCCGTATCTGTTTCCGTGAATTAGCATACAAAGGACAAATTCCTGGTGTGAAAAAAGCTAGCTGGTAAAACCCAAAGTCTGGGAAGGAGGTAAAAACAATGGTCATGACAGATCCAATTGCAGATTTGCTTACACGCATCCGTAATGCGAATATGGTACGTCACGAAAAATTAGAGGTTCCTGCTTCTAATATCAAGAAAGAAATCGCTGAAATCCTTAAGCGTGAAGGTTTCGTTCGTGATGTAGAGTTTATCGAAGACAATAAACAAGGCATCATCCGCATTTTCCTTAAATACGGTGCAAACAACGAGCGCGTTATCACTGGTCTTAAGCGCATCAGTAAGCCTGGTCTTCGTGTATATGCAAAATCAAACGAAGTTCCTCGCGTGTTAAACGGTCTAGGAATCGCATTAGTATCTACTTCTCAAGGAGTTCTTACAGATAAAGAAGCCCGCGCTAAGCAAACTGGCGGAGAAGTATTAGCATACGTTTGGTAATAGAGTTTCTCAAGAATGGAGGTGCAATAAATGTCTCGCGTAGGTAAAAAACCAATTGAAATTCCAAGTGGAGTTACAATCACTGTAGATAATAACAATGTGACAGTTAAAGGCCCTAAAGGCGAATTGACTCGTTCATTCAGCCCTGATATGGCAATCAGCGTGGAAGAGAACATCATTAATGTTTCCCGTCCATCAGAAGCGAAAGAGCACCGCGCACTGCACGGAACTACTCGCGCCCTGATCGCAAACATGGTTGAAGGTGTTTCTAAAGGATTTGAAAGAGGCCTTGAGCTTATCGGTGTCGGTTACCGTGCTCAAAAGCAGGGGAAAAACCTGATCCTGAACGTTGGCTACTCTCACCCTGTTGAAATCGTTCCTGAAGAAGGAATCGAAATCGAAGTGCCTTCTAACACGAAGGTTATCGTAAAAGGCACAAGCAAAGAACGTGTTGGTGCACTTGCTGCTAACATTCGTGACGTTCGTCCTCCAGAGCCTTACAAAGGTAAAGGTATCCGCTACGAAGGCGAATATGTGCGTCGTAAAGAAGGTAAAACAGGTAAGTAATGCCGCATAGGCAAACGAAAGGAGTGACCTAAATGATTACGAAGGCTGATAAAAATCAAGTCCGCAAAAAAAGACATGCCCGCGTGCGTGCTAAACTTAGCGGTACTGAAGCTCGTCCTCGTTTAAACGTGTTCCGCTCTAACAAGCATATCTATGCTCAGCTGATCGATGATGTGAACAAAGTGACTGTTGCAAGTGCTTCAACACTTGATAAGGAAGTTGAACTTACTGCTACAGGAAACACAGATGCTGCTGTTAAGGTTGGAGAACTAGTTGCTAAGCGCGCTGTTGAAAAAGGTGTTAAAGCTGTTGTTTTTGACCGCGGAGGCTACCTGTATCACGGACGTGTTAAAGCATTAGCAGATGCTGCTCGTGAAAACGGCTTAGAATTTTAATAGAAGGAGGGACACATAAAGATGCTTCGTATTGACCCAAACAAACTTGAACTTGAAGAACGCGTAGTTACAATCAATCGTGTAGCGAAAGTTGTTAAAGGTGGACGTCGCTTCCGTTTTACTGCTCTTGTAGTAGTAGGCGATAAGAACGGACATGTAGGCTTTGGAACTGGTAAAGCCCAGGAAGTTCCGGATGCGATCCGCAAAGCAATTGAAGATGCTAAGAAAAACCTTATCGAAGTACCTATGGTTGGAACAACTATTCCACACCAAATCATCGGTCATTTCGGTGCTGGCGAAATCCTTTTGAAGCCTGCTTCTGAAGGTACTGGAGTTATCGCTGGTGGTCCGGTTCGTGCGGTTCTTGAATTGGCTGGTGTAGCTGATATCCTGTCTAAGTCATTAGGCACAAACACACCAATCAACATGGTTCGCGCAACTCTTGAAGGACTAAATAACTTAAAACGTGCTGAAGACGTAGCTAAGTTACGCGGTAAATCAGTAGAAGAACTGTTAGGATAAGGAGGGAAATCAAATGGCGAATAAACTAGAAGTTACCCTCACTCGCAGCGTGATTGGTCGTCCTCAAGACCAGCGCGAAACAGTTAAAGCTCTAGGATTACGTAAGATGAACCAAACAGTTGAGCACCAGGATAATGCTGCTATCCGCGGCATGATCAACAAGGTTGCTCACCTTGTAAAGGTCTCTGAGAAATAAGTTCGATTTTTTCAATAAGGAGGTGCCAAAATGAAACTTCATGAATTAAAACCTGCAGAGGGTTCTCGTCAAGAACGCAAGCGCAAAGGTCGCGGTATCGGTTCAGGCAATGGTAAAACTGCTGGTAAAGGTCATAAAGGTCAAAACGCACGTTCAGGCGGCGGTGTACGTCTTGGTTTCGAAGGTGGTCAAACACCTTTATTCCGACGCTTGCCTAAGCGCGGTTTCACAAACATCAACCGCAAAGAATATGCAGTTGTTAACCTTGATGCACTTAACCGTTTTGAAGACGGAACAGAAGTTACACCAGAACTTCTTATCGAAACAGGAGTCGTAAGCAACGAAAAAGCAGGAGTGAAAGTTCTTGCTAAAGGCAAAGTAGAGAAAAAGCTTACTGTTAAAGCTCATAAATTCTCCTCTGCTGCAAAGGAAGCTATTGAAGCTGCCGGCGGTCAAACAGAGGTGATCTAATGTTTCAGACAATCTCCAATTTTATGCGCGTGGGTGATATAAGACGAAAGATCCTATTCACCCTTTTAATGCTGATCATATTCCGCATCGGTACATTCATTCCTGTACCGCATGTGAATGCTGATCTGTTAAAAGCACAGGATGACTTGAGTGTATTTGGAATCCTGAATACATTCGGCGGAGGAGCGCTTCTCAACTTCTCTATCCTTGCAATGGGAATCATGCCGTATATTACGGCTTCGATCATCATTCAGCTATTGCAGATGGACGTAGTCCCGAAGTTTACTGAATGGTCAAAGCAAGGGGAAGTGGGACGCCGTAAGCTGGCTCAATTCACCCGTTACTTTACAATCGTGCTTGGTTTCATCCAGGCGCTGGGTATGTCCTACGGCTTTAATAACATGGCTGGCGGCATGCTGATTGAAAATCCGGGCATCGGAACTTACCTTCTGATTGCCACTGTACTGACAGCAGGAACAGCCTTCTTAATGTGGCTTGGAGAGCAGATCACATCTAAAGGTGTCGGAAACGGCATTTCCATCATCATATTTGCTGGTATCGTAGCGGCCATACCTTCCACGGTCAACCAGATTTACGCCCAGAAAATTGAAGATGCTGGTGAGCAGCTTTTCCTTAGCATTGTTACAGTAGTCCTGATCCTGGTTGCAGTCATTGCGATCATTGTTGGAACGATCTTCATCCAGCAGGCATTAAGGAAAATTCCGATCCAATACGCTAAGCGTATGGCCACAGGAGGCAATCCTGCGGGCGGACAATCAACTCATTTGCCTTTAAAGGTGAATGCTGCCGGAGTTATTCCAGTCATCTTTGCAGTCTCGTTCATCGTAACGCCAAGAACGATTGCTTCTTTCTTCGAGCAGAACGATGTGACGATGTGGATTCAAAGAGTGTTCGACTATACCCACCCAATTGGTATGATCGTGTATAGTGCATTGATCATTGCCTTTACGTATTTCTATGCTTTTATCCAGGTTAATCCGGAGCAGGTTGCCGACAACTTGAAAAAGCAAGGCGGCTATATCCCGGGTATACGCCCAGGTAAAAACACTCAGGAATATCTGACTCGTGTCTTATATCGTTTGACATTTGTCGGTGCGCTTTTCTTGACTGCCATTGCGATCCTTCCGGTTTTCTTCATCAATTTCGCCGGACTGCCGCAATCAGCCCAGATTGGCGGAACAAGCCTTCTGATTGTTGTGGGTGTTGCGCTCGAAACAATGAAGCAGCTTGAAGCCCAAATGGTTAAGCGTCACTATAAAGGTTTCATAAAATAATTCGGTTTTGGGAACTTTTAGTTCCCATTAACCTTATTAGAGACTGAGGGGGAAATCTTGTGAATTTAGTATTGATGGGGCTCCCAGGTGCCGGCAAAGGTACGCAAGCCGAGAAAATTGTCGAGAAGTACGGCATCCCTCATATCTCAACAGGAGATATGTTTCGTGCAGCTATAAAAGAAGGCACGGAACTAGGTTTAGAAGCTAAATCTTTCATGGATAAAGGCGAGCTTGTCCCTGACCAGGTGACAATCGGCATAGTCCGCGAAAGGTTAAGCAAGGAAGATTGCAATAAAGGCTTTTTGCTTGATGGCTTCCCAAGAACGGTTGCCCAGGCTGATGCCCTTGAAGACATTCTTTCAGAACTGGATAAAAAGATTGATTATGTCATCAACATTGATGTTGACCAAAGCATTTTAATGGAGCGCCTGACTGGCAGACGCATCTGCAAGAACTGCGGGGCAACTTACCACTTGGTATTCAATCCCCCGGCAAAGGCAGACGAATGCGACCGGTGCGGCGGCGAACTTTATCAGCGTGCTGATGATAACGCCGAAACTGTTAAAAACAGACTTGATGTCAACATTAAGCAGACTAAGCCTCTTCTTGATTTCTATGAAACAAAAGGGTACCTGCGCAATATTGATGGCCAGCAGGAAATTTCCAAGGTGTTCACTGATCTTGATGCGCTCCTCGGAGGCCTGCGTTAATGATCATCTGTAAAACACCGCGTGAAATTGAAATCATGCGTGAAGCCGGGCGTATTGTTGCCCTGACTCACCAGGAGCTGCAGAAGCATGTTGCACCGGGCATTACAACCGGAGAGCTGGATACAATTGCCGAGGCGTTTATACGTAAACATGATGCAATTCCATCTTTTAAAGGTTATAATGGTTTCCGTGGCAGCATCTGTGCATCTGTGAACAATGAACTTGTGCACGGGATTCCCGGGGATCGGGTGCTTAACGAAGGCGACATTATCAGCATCGATATAGGTGCTGAATATAATGGCTACCATGGCGATTCCGCCTGGACCTACCCTGTAGGCACTGTTGACAGACAAGTCCGGCAGCTGCTGGATGTCACAGAGCAGTCATTGTATGAAGGGCTTAAAGAGTCAAAGCCGGATGTACGTTTATCGAACATCTCTCATGCGATTCAGACGTATGCGGAAGCAAACGGTTTTTCCATTGTGCGTGAGTATGTTGGCCACGGAATCGGGCAAGACTTACATGAGGAACCGCAAATCCCTCACTACGGTCCGCCTAATAAAGGGCCGGTGCTTAAGCCGGGGATGGTACTGTGCATCGAGCCGATGGTCAATGCCGGAAGCAGGTATGTAAGAACCTTGGCTGATGACTGGACAGTCGTTACAGTGGACGGCAGCATGTGTGCGCATTTTGAACATACCATTGCCATTACTGAAACAGGCTATGAAATCCTCACTAAAGCTTGATGTGCAGGTGATTGCATAGGCTCATTCTGAAAATGGTCTGCGGCCCTGACAAGATCAATTTGATCTCTGGTCAAATTGTTTTGATTAAAAATGGGCGGGATGACGGCGAATATGATATAATTATAAGGTTGATAGATGGACGGTTTGTCTCAATAGCCGAAGGGGCCAGACGAAAGTCAGGCAATCCGCTGCTGAAGAGCGTCCGGCATCTGGAGCTGACTGATTATGTTTCTCCGGAAATCGAGTGCAGCATAAATGAAACCGGCCGTGCAATGAAGGGAAAATTACGTTTTGCGTAAGCAGCGTATGAATAGGTGAGATTCTGAAAAGAAGAAGGGAGACATGTTCGATGGCGAAAGACGATGTAATCGAAATAGAAGGCACAGTTATTGAAACTTTGCCAAATGCTATGTTTAAGGTAGAATTGGAAAACGGTCATACTGTTTTGGCTCATGTTTCCGGCAAGATCCGCATGCACTTCATCCGCATCCTGCCAGGAGATAAAGTAACAGTTGAGCTTTCACCATATGACTTGACTCGCGGAAGAATCACTTACCGCTTCAAATAGACTGATTGCACTCCGTAATATCAAGGAGGTTAGGATAATGAAAGTAAGACCATCAGTTAAGCCGATCTGCGAAAAGTGCAAAGTTATCCGCAGACGTGGTAAAGTTATGGTTATCTGTGAAAACCCTAAGCATAAACAAAAACAAGGCTAATAACAAGGAGGTGCGCATAGAATGGCACGTATTGCTGGTGTAGATATTCCACGTGAAAAACGTGTAGTAATCTCATTGACTTACATTTATGGTATCGGTAAAAATACTGCTCAAAAGGTTTTGGCTGAAGCTGGTGTTTCTGAAGACACTCGCGTTCGCGACCTTACAGAAGATGAGCTTAACAAAATCCGTGAAGTAATCGACAGACTCAAAGTTGAAGGTGACCTTCGCCGTGAAGTTTCACTCAACATCAAGCGTCTTATGGAAATCGGTTCTTACCGCGGTCTTCGTCACCGTCGTGGCCTTCCTGTACGCGGACAGAACACTAAGAACAATGCCCGTACACGTAAAGGTCCTCGTAAGACTGTAGCTAACAAGAAGAAATAATCGGTAAAGGAGGTAATATACAATGGCTCGTAAAACTAATACACGCAAACGCCGTGTTAAAAAGAATATTGAAAGTGGTATCGCCCACATCCGTTCAACATTCAATAACACTATCGTAACAATCACAGACGTTCATGGTAACGCTCTTTCTTGGTCAAGTGCTGGAGCTCTTGGATTCAGAGGTTCTCGTAAATCTACTCCATTTGCTGCTCAAATGGCTGCTGAAACTGCAGCGAAGACATCTATGGAACATGGTATGAAAACTCTTGAAGTTACTGTTAAAGGACCTGGTGCAGGACGTGAAGCTGCCATTCGTGCCCTTCAGGCTGCTGGTCTAGAAGTAACGGCTATCAGAGATGTTACTCCGGTTCCTCATAACGGATGCCGCCCGCCAAAACGTCGCCGCGTATAATTTTTTCTGTATAGAATTTGTATCCTTGTCTATAATGGGTTATGATACAATTTTCCGTTATACAGAAACTTTATTCCAGTTGTTGTGCACAAACGGGAACGTATACATGGGGGAATTTCGGCAGGCAGAAGCTAGCCGGGGTTTCGACGTTTTGAAGGAGGGTATATTTTGATGATCGAAATAGAAAAACCAAAAATCGAAACGGTTGAGATCAGCGATGATGCCAAGTATGGAAAGTTCGTCGTAGAGCCGCTTGAGCGTGGGTATGGTACTACTTTGGGTAACTCCTTACGTCGTATCCTTTTATCCTCACTCCCTGGTGCCGCTGTCACATCTATTCAAATTGATGGGGTACTTCATGAGTTCTCAACAATTGAAGGCGTCGTAGAAGATGTAACATCTGTAATCTTAAATATTAAAAAACTGGCTCTTAAAATCTATTCTGATGATGAAAAGACGCTGGAAATTGATATTCAAGGTGAAGGTGCGGTTACTGCAGCTGACGTAACGCATGACAGTGATGTCGAGATCCTCAATCCGGATCTTCATATTGCTACCCTTGGGTCCAATGGGCACTTGCGCATGCGCTTGACTGCCAAAAGAGGACGCGGTTATACACCAGCTGATCAAAACAAGCGAGAAGATCAACCAATCGGTGTCATTCCTATCGATTCCATCTACACTCCAGTATCGCGTATTTCCTACCAGGTAGAAAATACACGCGTCGGGCAAATGACTAACTATGATAAGTTAACATTCGATGTTTGGACTGATGGAAGCACTGGTCCACAAGATGCGGTTGCTCTTGGAGCGAAGATTTTAACTGAGCATTTGAATATCTTTGTCGGCCTTACTGACGAAGCGCAAAATGCTGAAATCATGGTTGAGAAAGAAGAGGACCAAAAGGAAAAAGTTCTTGAAATGACCATTGAAGAACTCGATCTTTCAGTCCGTTCATATAACTGCTTAAAGCGCGCAGGCATCAATACTGTTCAGGAATTGGCCAACAAGACCGAAGAGGATATGATGAAAGTCCGCAACCTTGGCAGAAAATCTCTTGAAGAGGTAAAACATAAATTAGAAGAGCTGGGATTAGGCTTACGCAAGGATGACTGATCTTAGGATCTATCACTCTTAGGTCTATCACCGACTGATCACTTCAACAAAGGAGGGAAACTTTCATGGGATACAGAAAGTTAGGACGCACTAGTGCTCAACGTAAAGCTATGCTACGTGACTTAGCTACAGACTTAATCATCAGTGAGCGCATCGAAACAACTGAAGCTCGTGCGAAAGAGCTGCGTTCAGTTGTTGAGAAAATGATCACTTTAGGCAAGCGCGGAGACCTGCATGCTCGCCGTCAAGCAGCTGCATTCATTCGCAATGAGGTAGCTAATGCTGAGACAAACCAAGATGCAGTACAAAAGTTATTCAGCGACATCGCAACTCGTTATGAAGAGCGCCAAGGTGGATACACTCGAATCATGAAGCTTGGGCCTCGTCGTGGAGACGGAGCACCAATGGTTATCATCGAGTTAGTATAATTGCTGCAGCAGACAACAAGGGCGCTGGACAGTTTATCATGAACTTGTTCTTTGCCCTTTTTCTGTAAAAGGCTTATCTTCCATTTTCTTCATAAGCCTTATATTCAAGCCAAACAAGAGCGTTACGATGAGCAAGATTCCGCTGCGCCTGAATCTCGGGCCTCTCAGTGCAAGTTCCATACTGACGGATGCAGTATACGCATCCCGGACTTGTCTCGTCTAGCTCATGCACCTCTTCCGGAACTGTTTTATGCGCACAGAATGTAAATATTCTGCAGCCGGAATGAGGTGCAGGCTTTTTTATAAGTTTCAGGTTTTTTGGCAGAGAGCACAGATTAGAGAGGCAGCTAAAGCGATTATTGAGCTTTGATGCAATTAACGACACAAGCGCATATGTGCCGGCAGCCATCTGACTTCAGCTAATAATTCAATGTCTTCTGCAAATCAGGCTCGCCAAAAGGCGAGTTATTTTTATTTCCGGGAGATAATGATGTAATGCCTCATCCCACTTTAAAATGACAGGCGCTGAAGCAGTGAAGTCAAGGCTGTTTATGCAGCTGCAAGAAGAGCAGAGAGGAGGATCCCTATGTCAAATCCACTTGTTCAATTAGAAAACATTTCTTTTCAATATGATGCCGGCAGCCAGTATGCCTTAAGAAACGTTTCCTTTAACATACAGGAAGGGGAATGGCTTGCCATTGTCGGCCACAACGGATCAGGCAAGTCTACATTGGCCAAGCTCTTAAATGGGCTGCAGTATGCCCAGGAAGGCACGATCCTGGTGAAGGGGACTGAACTGACAGAAGAGACCGTCTGGGACGTCAGAAGGGCTGTAGGGATGGTGTTCCAGAATCCCGATAACCAATTTGTCGGAACAACGGTGCAGGATGATGTGGCTTTTGGTTTAGAAAACAATGGAGTCCCGCAGGAAGAGATGAAAGAAAGAGTGAGTTCCTCATTAGAGATGGTCAATATGGGCCAATTTCTAGATCAAGAGCCGCACCATCTTTCAGGCGGCCAGAAACAAAGAGTCGCCATTGCAGGGGTTATCGCCCTGCGGCCGTCGCTGATCATACTGGATGAAGCTACAAGCATGCTGGACCCCCGCGGAAGAGAAGAGGTCCTGCAGACGGTAAGAGAGTTAAAGAGCGAGCACAGGATGACGGTTATCTCCATCACCCATGATCTTGAAGAAGCGGCCAAGGCAGATCGGATCATCGTCATGAACCAGGGGCAATTATACAGGGAAGGCACACCGGAGGAAATTTTCCAGATGGATGAGGAGCTTGTAAAGCTCGGCCTGGATATTCCATTCCCGGTAAAAATGAGCAAGGCACTGCGTGAAAAAGGGCTGGCCATCCCAAAATTTTATTTAACAGAAGAAGAGTTGGTGGAAAAGCTATGGACATCTCACTCCAAAATGTAGAGCATAGATACCAGATAAACACACCATTTGAGCGGCTGGCCATCCAGGATGTATCAATTGATATCCCATCAGGCACATATCTCGCCCTAATCGGCCATACCGGTTCAGGCAAGTCTACTGTCCTTCAGCATTTGAATGCCCTGTTAAAGCCGACAAAAGGCAGTGTCAAAATAGGGGACAGGGAAATTACTGCAGGGAAAAAGGAGAAAAACCTAAAGGCGGTCCGCCAAAAGGTCGGGATTGTCTTTCAGTTCCCAGAGCACCAGCTTTTCGAAGAAACAGTCGAAAAGGATATCTGCTTCGGCCCGATGAATTTTGGCGTCAGTGAGGCCGAGGCTAAGGAAAGGGCAAGAAAGGCAATCATTCAGGTCGGCTTGACCGAGTCGGTTCTTGAGAAGTCTCCTTTTGATCTATCCGGTGGCCAAATGCGGAGAGTAGCCATTGCCGGTGTGCTTGCCATGAACCCTGATGTAATCGTTTTGGATGAACCGACAGCTGGCCTGGACCCGCGCGGGCGGAAAGAGATCATGGAGATGTTCTATTCGCTCCATAAGGAAAGAGGCCTTTCCACTATCCTGGTGACCCACAGCATGGAGGACGCTGCCGCCTACGCCGATCAGATTGTGATCATGCATAAAGGCGAGGTATACAGAAAAGGCGTTCCGGTAGAAATCTTTGCGGATCCCGCAGGACTTCTTGAGCTCGGCCTGGATGTACCGGAGGTTGTAAAATTTCAGCAGAAGTTCGAGAAGGCATTCGGATTGAAGCTCGGAATGACCTGCCTGACGATGGAGCAGCTGACAGATGCGATAGCAGGCGCAGTGAAGCGGGGTGAGGCCAAATGATGGAGAAAATGATTTTTGGCCGCTATGTGCCTGCCGACTCCGTCCTTCACCGGATGGACCCCCGTGCGAAGCTTGCCATTATCTTTTTATTTGTTTGTGTCGTCTTTTTAGCCAATAATATCCTGACTTATGCCATTCTCACTGTCTACACGCTGATGATGGTCCGTTCATCCAGGGTCCCTGCGAGGTTCATTTATATGGGGCTGCGGCCGGTGCTGTGGCTTGTGCTTTTCACCCTGCTGCTGCATGTATTCATGACAAAGGGCGGAGAGGTCATCCTCGACCTTGGATGGCTGAAAATTTATGAAGAAGGCCTGAAGCAGGGTCTGTTCATCTCTATGCGCTTTTTCCTGCTGATCATGATGACGTCGCTATTAACCCTGACAACGACCCCCATTGAAATTACCGATGGGCTGGAAAGCCTGCTGGGTCCTTTGAACAAGGTGAAGTTCCCTGTCCATGAGCTGGCTCTGATGATGTCGATTTCGCTTCGCTTCATCCCGACCCTCATGCAGGAAACAGATAAGATCATGAAGGCGCAGACTGCCAGGGGAGTCGATTTTTCAGGCGGACCGATCAAGGACCGTGTAAAGTCGATCATTCCGCTGCTGATCCCTTTATTCGTCAGCTCGTTCAAACGCGCTGAGGAGCTCGCCACCGCTATGGAGGCAAGAGGCTACCGCGGAGGGGAAGGCAGAACGAAATACCGGCAGCTGAACTGGAGCACAAGGGACACCCTTATGCTGCTCCTGCTCCTGGCAGTTGCGGCACTGCTTGCTGTATTCCGCACATAATGGGGTGTAAAAATGCAAAGATTCAAATGCAAGATTGCCTATGACGGCTCACAGTTCTCCGGATACCAGGTGCAGCCGGGAAAGCGGACTGTGCAGCTTGAAGTGGAAAGGGCACTGGCCAAAATCCATAAAGGAAACCCGGTGAAGATCTTTGCTTCAGGCAGGACAGACGCCGGGGTGCATGCGAGAGGGCAGGTCATCCACTTTGACTCGCCGCTCGCCATTCCTGAGGACAGATGGGTGACAGCCCTGAACTCCCTCTTGCCGAAGGACATCGCTGTGGAGAGCACTGAGAAGGCCGCTGAAGGCTTTCATGCCCGCTTTGATGCATGCGGGAAAGAATATCGCTACTTTATTTACAGAGGGAAAATTCGAAGCCCGTTTGAGCGGCACTATAGCTATCACTATCCTCACCCCCTTGATATCCGAGCGATGAGGGAAGCTGCGGAACATCTTCTCGGCACCCATGACTTCTCAAGCTTCTGCGCCTCCAGGACAGATGTGGAGGACAAAGTAAGGGAAATCCGGAAGGTTCATGTCGAGGAGGCAGGGGAGATGCTGGAGCTCCATTTTACGGGCAGCGGCTTCTTATATAATATGGTCCGCATCCTGACAGGCACGCTCCTCGAAGCAGGAGCAGGAACGAGAGATCCGGGGAGCTTCCCGGAAGTCATTTCAGGCAGGGACAGGAGCCTGGCTGGCAAGACAGCTCCTGCCGAGGGGTTGTATCTATGGAAGGTATTCTATTAAAGGGAAAAAGGAAAAAATTATTTTTTTCAAAACAACTAAACCTGGCGTAACATTCCCTTGACATTGTACTATATAGGATATATCATAATATGGTATGTATTTTAACCCCACAAATAAGCCCCGGAACTTATCTGTGTGATAATATACGAAATCAAAGAACATGAATATGATTGATTATTTAGGAGGGAAACCCATGCGTACGTTTATGGCTAACGCAAACAATATCGAGCGTAAATGGTATGTTGTTGACGCTGAAGGCAAGACTCTAGGTCGCCTTGCAAGTGAAGTAGCAGCAGTCCTGCGCGGCAAAAATAAACCAACTTTCACACCGCACGTTGACACTGGTGACAATGTGATCATCATCAACGCTGAGAAAATCGAACTGACTGGTAAGAAGCTTACTGACAAGATCTATTACCGTCACACAATGCACCCAGGCGGTCTTAAAACAAGAACTGCTCTTGAGATGCGTACAAACTACCCTGTGAAAATGCTTGAGCTTGCTATCAAAGGCATGCTTCCAAAGAATTCACTTGGCCGTCAAATGTTCAAAAAATTACACGTATATGCTGGCAGCGAACATCCGCACCAAGCACAACAACCTGAAGTTTACGAACTTCGTGGATAATTTTTAAAGGGAGGTTATTATCTTGGCACAAGTTCAATATATCGGTACTGGTCGTCGTAAAAGCTCCGTTGCCCGTGTTCGTTTAGTTCCTGGCGATGGCAAAATCATCATCAATGGTCGTGAGATCGAAAGCTACATCCCATTCGCAGCTTTGCGTGAAGTAGTTAAGCAGCCGCTTGTTGCTACTGAAACACTAAACAGCTACGATATCCTGGTAAACGTTAATGGCGGTGGATACACTGGCCAAGCTGGCGCAATCCGTCACGGCATCGCTCGTGCATTGCTTCAAGCTGATCCAGAATTCCGTCCAACATTAAAGCGCGCTGGACTATTGACTCGTGACGCACGTATGAAAGAGCGTAAGAAATACGGTCTTAAAGGTGCTCGTCGTGCTCCTCAGTTCTCAAAGCGTTAATCATTACTCTATCAAAGGCTCCCAGGCTTACGTCTGGGGGTCTTTTTTGCTGTCTTTGCAAAGAGTCACCAATAGCTTTTGAAAAATGGGTGGCCTTCATCCGCTTTATTCTCTGTCAAAATTGCCAGTGCTTTCTTGAATGACACCCATTGGGCGGATGAAGACTATCTTTAAGGGGTGAAGAAAGCTGTGAGTGTGATTACAACCTTTACAGATAAACAGCGTGAAAAGCAGATCAAATATGAAAAAACGGTCCTAAAGGACATTTCGATAAAATCTCTGAAGGAAAGTGTGAAAGTGCATTTTGGAAGTATAAGGTTTACGTCGGGGCTCCTGATGAATACAGGAGTGGAGGAGGCCTGTTATGATGTCGCAATCGAAGCCTACCTCCTTGGGGCCCATTTCAGCCGGTTCGGCTATTATGGAGAAGGCGTTGAACAGGTCCTCGAAAGATGCAGGAGCGAGGAAAAGCATTTTGTTGATACGCTCTATAATTTCCTTCTTTACTGGGGGAGCGGTGAAGAAGCGGCTGCGAACGAGTCACTGGCTGGCACTTGTGAGCATTATGTGCGCCATTGGTGGATGGAGGGCTTTCAAAAGGGCCAGCGGCGCCATAAGCTGAGACTTCATTGATCTCTTTAAAAATGTTCTAACCCCTTCCCTTGTCCCATATATATGAATGAGGACAAGCGGAGGGATGGGTTAGGACGATGAAGCGAAAATTGCAGATGGCTGCTTTTGCGGCCGGACTTATAATCTTATTTTTAATCTTTCGATACGATTTTCTCGAAAATAACTCCTGGAAGTCATGGAATTTGCCGCTCACAGGCGAAATCATCCTTCTGGATCCAGGACATGGCGGACCAGATGGCGGAGCCGGAGATTCAGATGCTTTAGAAAAGGATATCGCATTGAACGTCTCATTAAAGATCAGGGACTACCTGCAAGAGCAGGGAGCGCTTGTCATTATGACCAGGGAGGATGACCGTGACCTGGCTCCGGAGGGTACAAAGGGATACAGCAGGAGGAAGGTGGAGGACCTTAAGCAGCGGCTTAAGATGATTAATGAATCCGAGGCCGACTTTTTCCTGAGCATCCACCTGAATTCCATTCCATCTGCCCGCTGGAGCGGTGCACAGACCTTCTATGCCCCGCAGATTAAGGAAAATGCTGAAGCAGCCAAATTCATTCAGGATGAGCTGCGCAGAAACCTGGAGAACACAGAAAGAAGAGCCAAGCCGATCAGCCATGTGTATATCATGAAATACGCTAAAAAGCCTGGCGCTCTGGTCGAAATCGGCTTCCTCTCCAATCCGGGAGAAAAAGCCAGGCTAAAAACAGATGACTACCAGGAAAAAGTGGCAGCCTCTATCTATAATGGAGTATTGCGCTACTTTACGAATGAAGAAGAGCTGGTGGAGCCAGAATAGAGGGGCATCCTGTGGGATGCTCTTTTTTTATAGAGAAAAATGAGACTGCGGAGGGTGTTGTTACTTTAACAGGCTGGCCAGGAGAGTTAAGGGAGTTGGTGGTCGTGTACCGATAGGGGGGATTGCATGACAGGCATGTGCCGGGCTAGGTATAAGAAGGTGGCTAATCGATGCAAGAGAGGGCTGGTGAGAGCAGGCTTATGTATAGAATGGGTCTCAACGATGCATGAGGGGCATGGCGAGCATTTGTGATGTATTGAATGTGCAAGGCAGGCTGCGTTCTATAGAAAATCCTCCACCCTGCTCCAGCTCCTTGCCCCTCGAGTCATAAGCCAAGAAAGAATCTGAGGCAAAGGGCAGCCTCATCTCCTTTCTCGTCTTACGCTTGTCGGGTCAGAACAGTCGCCTCCACATTTCGAATTGTCCAGCTCCGGCTCCTTGTTCCTCGAGTCATAAGAAAGAATCAAAGGCAAAGGGTGGCCTTTGCTTCTTTCCCGTCTTATGCTTGTTGGAACAGAACAGTCGCCTCCGCTTTTCGGGCTATGTTATACTATACTAAGTTTAAAACGACTTAAAGGGCAGGTGCATATAGATGTTGACAGAGCAAAGAGTGAGAGAGCTTTTGGGTGATGTGAAGGAACCGTTCATACATAAAACACTGGGTGAACTGAATGCGATCCAGGAAGTTAGTGTGAAGCCAGAGAAGAATCACGTGAGTGTGAAGATTGCTGTTGCGAAAACAGGGACAGCGGAACAGCTTCAGCTGCAGACGCAGATTGTGGAATTGCTTAAGAAGAATGGGGCAGACTCTGTGGGCCTTCGCTTTAGCGAGCTGCCTGCGGAGGAATTGGCCAAGCACCGTTCTCCGGAAAAAGAGGATAAAGGGCTTTTATCAGAAGACAGCAAAACCAAATTTATTGCGATCGCCAGCGGTAAAGGCGGTGTCGGAAAGTCCACTGTGTCAGTCAACCTTGCTGTATCATTGGCGCGCCTCGGAAAAAAGGTCGGACTGGTCGATGCAGATATCTATGGGTTCAGTGTTCCTGATATGATGGGCATCACAAAGCGCCCGGTTGTCAGGGAAGGGCGGATCATCCCGGTTGAACGCTTTGGGGTGAAAGTCATATCCATGGGCTTTTTTGTTGAAGATAATGCACCAATCATCTGGAGGGGGCCGATGCTTGGCAAAATGCTGAACAGCTTCTTCAATGAAGTGGATTGGGGCGAGCTGGATTATCTGCTGCTTGACCTTCCTCCTGGAACAGGGGATGTGGCGCTGGATCTTCATACGATGCTTCCTTCCTGCAAAGAGATCATCGTCACCACTCCGCATCCGACAGCAGCTTTTGTTGCTGCGCGCGCAGGTG
Source organism: Bacillus sp. AG4(2022) (assembly GCF_031844465.1). NCBI lineage: Bacteria > Bacillati > Bacillota > Bacilli > Caryophanales > Bacillaceae > Bacillus > Bacillus sp. AG4(2022). The sequence continues at coordinate 3,130 of NZ_JAUZVH010000013.1, read as the reverse complement.
CAATGGCGTTGAGAACCGAGCATGAAATTGTCGGTGTAATTGAAAACATGGCCTTCTTCGAAAGTAAGCTGACTGGCGAGAAAGAATATGTCTTTGGCCACGGCGGCGGGGATAAGCTTGCTGATGAGCTAAGAACAAATGTTTTAGGGCAGCTGCCTTTGGCGCAGCCGGACTGGAATGATGCAGACTTTGCGCCATCCATTTATGATAAAGATCACAGGCTTGGTAAAATTTATACAGACATTGCGGAAAAAGTCATTCAATCAGTATAAAAAAGTGCCTCAGGCGAATCTTCGCCTGAGGCATTTTTACAATGAGATAGAGGATCAGGAACCTCCTCCGCTGTCCCCGCCTTCTCCGCCGCCTCCGCCGCTTTCACCGGATCCGCCGCCTTCGCTTTCTTTGCCGCCGCTCTTCACTTCTTCTGTAGCCTTGATGATCATATCCTGTATCTTGGCTTTGTATATAGGGCTTTCGAAAGTCTCAGTCATCACCTTCTGGAGATGCTCCCTGTATTCGTTGCTTTTTAAAATGGTTGTGACTTCTTTCTCTAATTCAGGATCTTTCAGGACTTCCACCATCATTTTTCGATATTCGGGATCTTTCATCAGATCTTTTAAAAGCTTTTCATTTTCTTTTTCCATACTTTTTGCCATGCTTTCGGCAAATTTAGGATCCTCAAAAGATTTTTTCCAGAATTCAGTCCCTTTATCAGATGTTAAGGTCCTCTCAATCGTATCGGAAACCATTGCCTGGTCCATTACAAGCTGCTGTTTTAGCTTTTCGTCTCCCATCAATTCCTGCAGCGCCTTCTTGCCATCATCGGTCTTTAATATATCGACAATCATTTTCTTTGTCTGATCATAGTCCATTTGGCCGCTGCCTGATTCGGCAGCCTGGCCGCAGCCCGAAACGGCAAGGAGGAGGATAAGTGGGAGGAGCCGGAATATTTTGTACATGATTGAAAGCTCCTTTCAGGATTGTCCCTAACCTTAGAATGGTGATTTGGGGCAAATATTATTCGTTTGGCGAGTAATGCCTAGATTTTTCATACTTTGGTTGGTACAATCATATAGGTGAATGACTATCGCTATGGAGGCTTAATATATAATGACCAGCCGTAATTGGGTAAGGTTGTTTTTGTCCACTCTGCTTTTGGGTGCAATTGCAACCGGTATCACAGGATTTATTGTCAGGTGGGAAGAATATCAGCCGTTATTTGCTGATTTTGAAGTTCTTGAAATCATCTCTGTATTATTTTGGCTAGCAGGAGTAGGCTTGATTTTCAGCATCTTGAGCCAAATGGGCTTTTTCGCATATTTAACCGTACACCGGTTTGGATTAGGTATTTTCAGGTCTTTATGGAATGGCGTACAGGTTGTCCTTATATTATTCGCCTTATTCGACCTTGTATACTTAAGATACAGCAACTTTGCTGAAAACGGGGAAAGCTATGGACCTTATATTGCCCTGGCGCTAATCGTATTGGCAGCGGGGCTGGCGGCAGCATTCCTAAAGGCAAGGCAGACAAACAAAGGGGCATTCATCCCTGCACTGTTCTTCATGGTGGTGGTAACCAGTGTGGAGTGGACACCTGCACTGAGGGTAAATGAAGAAAGCTGGGTATATCTCATGCTTTTCCCTCTGCTTATCTGCAATGCCTATCAGCTTTTGATCCTGCATAAGCTGAATGAAAGCTCAATGAAAAAGAGGGAAGCCATCAAGGCTGCAAAATGATCCGGACATACAAAAAGGCGGGCCGCTGACTACAGGCCCGTCTTTTTGCTGTATTATTTTATCTCATTTGATTTCGTGCTTGCGTTTGCCATCATTTCAGATACTGAAACCAGTTTTAGGCCTTTGTCTTTATAATTGCCTATAATGGCAGGGAGAGCTTTGGCCGTTTGTTTGGCCGAATCGGAGGCATGCAGGAGAATGATATCTCCTTTCCCGGCCTTGGCAGCATTTTCTGCAATCCTCTCAACGCCCGGATTAGTCCAATCTTTTGAGTCGATGCTCCAGTGTACAACCGTATAGCCCATCTTTTCTGCCACATTCAGTGTCTTTTGATCAAAATGGCCAGTTGGCGCCCTTACCAGCTTAATATCCTTTACATTCAGCTTCTTGAAAGCTTCCTGCCCTTTGGCAAGGTCCTGGCGGATTTTGCTTTCTTCCAGATCTGTATAATCCTTATAATCATAGCCAAGCATTCCAATCTCATACCCTTCTTTAACAATGCGTGCAACCAGCTCCGGATGCCTCTCCGCCCAAGAACCGGATAAGAAGAAAGTTGCAGCCTTGACGTTTTGCTTCTTCAGAACATCGAGTATGGGTTCGGCTTTTTCATCACCCCAGCCTATGTTAAATGTCAGGGCAGCATCCTTCTCTCCTTTGTAAATCGCCTTTGGTCCATCATTTGCCGAGAAAACTGGCATGTGAATAATATTCTCCATATACAAAAACCAGGCAGTAAAGAAGGAGGCAATAATGATAAGCAGCCCCTGTTTAATGGCCTTTCCGTTTACCACATAAAAAAAGTTCATCCAATCACCTCGTCCACAAAGAATCCTTGTCTTATTTTTATGAACACAAAAAGCAAATATGACTTAAATGATTTTTCCGCCAGAATTTTGATTTATTTTCTGTTCGTTTCATAAAAAACAGGGTAATGGAAAATACTACAAGAACCTTAAAAGACAAGGAGCGATACAATGCTTGGAATGCTGATTAATGAAAGGGAATTGAAAGAGATGGAATACTTGATTAAAAGAGAGATGGATGAGATTCTCTTTGATCTGAAAGATGAACGGATTGACCATATAGTGAAAAGAGCAATGGGGGAAAGGTATAAGATTTTGTTTTCCCTGTTTAAGCGGATCGCCCCTGAGAATGAGTGCATTAAATATATGCCTGCGCCGCAGCTGAAGGAACTTTAATTTTTTTTGGATATATTGTTGACTTCTTAATATTATCTTGGTATATTAATAAGCGTCGCTGATGACGCAAAACAAACTTAAGAAAAGTTGTTGACAAGTTATCTGCGCTGTGTTAAATTAATAAAGTCGCTCCTGAGCGGCATAGATTGTTCTTTGAAAACTGAACGAACAAAAACGTCAATGTTAATCTTAAT
>NZ_JAUZVH010000012.1:0-73450 GCF_031844465.1 Bacillus sp. AG4(2022) | reverse complement strand
TATCAAAAGCATCCCAGATTCGGTCATACAATATATATCGAAACAGATTGGTGCTAGTCCATCCTCGCTTGGTCATTATCCTCAAAGGGAAAATACACTTTGGGATCATTTGAAAGAAATTCGAAGTGAATACGACTTTGTAACTTTTACCCTGAGTGAATATCGAATGACATTTAAGTACCTTCATCAATTAGCTTTGGAAAATGGTGATCCCATTCATCTACTGCATGAATGCATAGATTTTCTAAGAAAAAACAAAATTATACTGCCTGCTATCACTACACTTGAAAGAATGGTGTGGGAAGCAAGGGCGATGGCTGAAAAGAAGCTATTTAATACAGTTAGTAAATCTCTTACAAATGAGCAAAAAGAAAAGCTTGAAGAGATTATTACTTCGCAGCATCCATCTGAATCTAATAAAACGATATTGGGTTGGTTAAAGGAACCACCGGGTCATCCTTCACCCGAAACATTTCTAAAAGTAATAGAACGACTCGAATATATACGAGGAATGGAATTGGAAACGGTACAAATTAGTCATTTGCACCGCAACCGCCTGTTGCAGCTGTCTCGCTTAGGTTCAAGATACGAGCCGTATGCATTCCGTGACTTTCAAGAAAATAAACGTTATTCGATATTAACCGTCTATTTATTACAACTTACTCAGGAGCTAACGGATAAAGCGTTTGAAATTCATGATAGGCAAATACTTAGTTTGTTATCAAAAGGTCGTAAGGCTCAAGAGGAAATCCAGAAACAAAATGGTAAAAAGCTAAATGAGAAAGTTATACACTTTACGAACATCGGACAAGCATTAATTAAAGCAAAAGAGGAAAAATTAGATGTTTTTAAGGTTTTAGAATCGGTTATTGAATGGAATACCTTTGTCTCTTCAGTAGAAGAGGCTCAGGAGCTTGCACGTCCTGCCGACTATGATTATTTGGACTTACTGCAAAAACGGTTTTATTCACTAAGAAAATATACGCCAACGCTATTAAGAGTATTGGAATTTCATTCTACAAAAGCAAATGAGCCACTTTTACAGGCTGTTGAGATTATCCGAGGAATGAACGAATCCGGAAAGCGAAAAGTGCCTGACGACTCACCTGTGGATTTTATTTCAAAACGATGGAAAAAGCATTTATACGAGGATGATGGTACAACAATTAATCGTCATTACTATGAAATGGCTGTTTTAACAGAACTTCGGGAGCATGTTCGGGCAGGAGATGTTTCCATTGTGGGCAGCAGACAATATAGGGATTTTGAGGAATATTTGTTTTCGGAAGATACATGGAATCAATCGAAGGGGAATACGAGATTATCAGTTAGTTTATCATTTGAAGATTATATAACAGAGAGAACTAGAAGCCTTAATGAAAGGTTAAAGTGGTTAGCTGCCAATTTCAACAAGCTAGATGGAGTTTCTCTTGAAAAAGGAAAACTGTCACTTGCACGCTTAGAAAAAGATGTTCCAGAAGAAGCAAAAAAATTTAGCGCAAGCCTCTATCAGATACTACCAAGAATAAAATTAACTGATTTACTCATGGATGTGGCTCATATAACAGGATTTCATGAGCAATTCACTCATGCTTCCAATAATCGAAAACCAGATAAGGAAGAAACAATCATTATCATGGCTGCCCTTTTAGGAATGGGTATGAATATTGGCTTGAGCAAGATGGCCGAGGCCACACCCGGACTTACATATAAGCAACTAGCCAATGTATCTCAATGGCGTATGTATGAAGATGCAATGAATAAAGCCCAAGCCATATTAGTAAATTTCCATCATAAATTACAGTTGTCCTCCAATTGGGGCGACGGTACAACATCCTCGTCAGATGGTATGAGAATGCAGCTAGGTGTTTCATCACTTCATGCAGATGCAAACCCACATTACGGGACTGGAAAAGGAGCCACCATCTACCGTTTTACTAGTGATCAATTCTCTTCTTACTACACAAAGATTATTCATACAAATTCAAGGGATGCGATTCATGTTTTGGATGGATTGTTGCACCATGAGACGGATCTAAATATAGAAGAGCATTATACAGACACGGCCGGTTACACAGACCAAATATTCGGACTGACTCATTTATTAGGATTTAAATTTGCTCCTAGAATAAGAGATTTATCAGACTCAAAATTATTTACAATAGATAAAGCAAGTGAATATCCAAAATTAGAAGCCATTTTACGTGGACAAATAAATACAAAGGTCATTAAAGAAAATTATGAGGATGTTTTGCGATTAGCTCATTCTATAAGAGAGGGAACAGTTTCAGCATCCCTTATTATGGGGAAACTAGGTTCCTATTCAAGACAAAACAGCTTGGCTTCGGCCTTACGTGAGATGGGCCGAATAGAAAAAACGATCTTTATTTTGAATTATATATCGGATGAATCATTAAGAAGAAAAATACAAAGAGGATTGAATAAAGGAGAAGCCATGAATGGATTAGCAAGAGCTATTTTCTTCGGAAAACAAGGTGAGCTTAGGGAACGGACTATACAACATCAATTGCAAAGGGCCAGTGCCTTAAACATAATCATTAATGCCATCAGTATATGGAATACCTTACACCTAACAAAAGCAGTTGAATATCAAAAACAGGCTAGTAGTTTTAATGAAGAATTATTGCACCATATGTCGCCTCTAGGTTGGGAACATATTAATTTGCTAGGAGAATACCATTTTAATTCCGAGAAAATGGTCTCGTTAGATTCTTTAAGACCATTGAAATTTTCTTAACGTTGTTAAAAATGGGGGAATCGTCTCGAAAATGTGCTTAGCGTTGTAAATCCGCATTTTCCTGACGCTACCCCTTATATGACTTCATTTCCAGAGTCGGTTATTTATAAAATTTGGGGGCAATTTAAACATAAAGGGGAATTGCATACCGTCCCCTTTGTCGTGGAAGTTCCAAATAAATCCCTATAAAAGCACACTTTCCGTGTGCTTTTATTCTATGAAATTGATCAAACCCTAGGATAGGAGATGTGATCTTGAAACAACGAATTGAACCGAGCAAAGTAATGGCAGCCGAAACCAACAAAGCCAGGTTAAAGTTGATTATCATTCTTGCTATTCCTGCCGTTATTGAAAATTTCTTTCAAACCATTCTTGGGTTTGTTGATACTTATTTTGTTTCAAAAATTAGCCTGGCTGCTGTATCTGCAGTTGGTGTGACTAATGCCATTCTTGCCATTTACTTTGCCTTATTTATGGCAATTGGCATAGCGGCAAATGTACGGATTGCAAACTTTATGGGAGCAGGTTTTCCCGAAAAAGCGCGTCATATCTCCCAGCAATCGATCGTCCTTTCCATCGTTTTTGGCTTGATTACAGGACTCTTAACCTTAATATTTGCCGAACCGCTATTAAGATTGATGGGGATTGAAGAGGAAGTTTTAGAGCTTGGGGCTTTATATTTTAGAATTGTCGGGATTCCGTCTGTATTCATGTCACTTATGTTTGCAATGAGTGCAATCTTAAGAGGAGCCGGTAATACTAGATCCCCGATGATTGTTAGTGTTGTGATCAATATCGTAAACGGAGTTCTTGACTATATTTTGATTTTTGGGTTTTTGTTCATACCAGAAATGGGCATCGTAGGTGCCGCCATCGCTACAGTCTTTTCCAGAATTGTTGGTAGTCTGTTCCTTGTCTATTATATCAATCGCGAAAAAGTGCTTAAGTTTCGTAAAGACTATTGGAAGCCTGATATGACCCATTTGAAAGAACTCTCTACACTGGGCGCTCCGGCAGCCGGCGAAAGATTATTAATGCGTGCAGGTCAGATCGTTTACTTTGGGTTTATTGTGGCTCTGGGAACCAAATCTTTCGCAGCCCATCAGATAGCAGGTAATATTGAGGTGTTTTCTTACATGATTGGTTATGGTTTTGCAACAGCGGCAACCATTCTAGTCGGGCAACAGGTCGGAGCCGGAAGATATGAAGAAGCTAAAACATATGCAAAACTGTCTACATATTTTGCTTTCATATCAATGACCATTCTCGGTATCCTTTTGTTTTTCCTTGGGGAATGGACAGGCAGATTATTCACAGAAGAACAGGCGGTCATTTCAGATATTGATACCGCGCTCAAAATTTCAGGTGTGTTTCAGCCCCTGCTGGCGATCCTCTTAGTCATGACTGGAGCTTTCCAAGGGGCAAATAACACAAAGTTCCCCATGTATATTACAGCCATTGGCATGTGGGGGGTCCGAACCGTATTGGTCTATGTGCTCGCTATCATGCTCGACTGGGGCTTGGCAGGTGTGTGGATTGCCATTGGCATTGACATTGGACTGAGAGCCATTGTCTTGTTGATTCAGTTCAAAAGGGATAAGTGGATGGTACTTGAAAAGGCACCCAAACCTCGGGATAACTATGACCCACAGACTGTAAGGGAGGATATGTCAGGCTGTTCAAATCATTATTAATTAAAGATGTACAAATTTACAGCTGTCTTGAACCATTTCTCCTTAGGACACTTTTACTGAACTGATCAGTAAGCACATATTTGTCCAATCTTTGGTAAACATAAGAATAACATGATAAAGGAGAATGTCCATGTTCCAGAATTACCAAGGAAAACTTTTGACTATTATGTAGATAGGTGTTGGGTTAGCGCTACTTCCTGCCATCTAATAATAGTTTCTGTTGAATCTAACAAACGAATTTAGAAAATATCACAGAGCTAGGCGTGTGCCCTGGCTTTCTCTATTCGTGTACTTCATGTCTTATAAATCTTACCAATTTTCTCTTGTTGCACTCTCCTCCTTCAATAAAAGAAGTTTCCCCTTTCATGGAATAAAAAAGCCCCCTATTTTTTCGGGTAATCATAAACACCGGCACTTGTTAACTTAATAACAATAGGTACTATCAATAATTGTTGCCAGTTGATGTTTGTTCAAATACCTTCCAATGCCCGTTCATAACCAAGAATGATAGTTCATAACTATAAAATTTTCGTTACATCGCCATCTTTAGCCTGAATAAAATAAGTATCTGAACCGCGGTAGTCCAACTCAATAACTTCAAGCCCTTGAAAGGTTTTATCTTGTGAAATAAATTGTTGAAGAGCCTTTTCTTCATTTAACTCGTTATACAGGTCCAAGAATAGATATTATAAGCATCAGAAACAAGACCCTCCTAGCAGCAACAGTTTCTTTCGCATTTTAAATTCCCCCCTTAATAAGGACATTCCTTCTTCAACTAAACTGCCCTTTAGTTTAAGTACTCCAAATTTATATATCAAATACATATCCAAAACCTTTGAGTTATGGAACTTTGGCTTCTATTATCCCAATAATCCTATGTTTACCATGACATTTTTTAAAAAGTTCAAACATAAAATTGTTTATTTTTTTACGATATTTAATTAGATAAATCGCCAATAAGAATTTCTTACAAGGTATATTTTGTCCCAATGCTATATATCCTAAATAAAAAAGGAGTGAATTATATGAAAAAAGTTATTCCCATGCTGACAATAATCTTATTACTTGGCATTTCTCCCTTATCTTTTGAAGCATTAGCAAGCAACAAAGATGAATTGAATGAATTCTTAAAAACGATTCATTCAAGTAATTATCAAGAATTTAAAAATGCCACAGGAAACATCAGAACATCAATTAAATATCAGGATCTAAAGCAATTGCTAAAAGAGGAAGGGATTTTGAATTCTATTTCTGAAAGCACTTACAGGAATCCTAATATAAACCCAGAAACTAATATATACTTCTATGCTAGTTGGAAGGAATTAGACAAACAATTTCTTTTTAAGTATGCAATCTATGATTCAAAATCCAAAAAGATATTAGTAAGCGGCAGCCATACTAAAACCAAAAAGTAAAACACTCCACATAGAAAGCACAGTAACTTCTTGCTTTCTATGTGGAGCATTTTTAAGTTCAATTCAATCGGAAGAAGTTTTTCAAAGGTAGCTGAAAAACGACTTCTCTTTATTTAACTAAAGAAATAATATTTATAAATTCTACTTTTTGTTGAATAAGTTCATTTTTATCGAGTGTGAATGGATTATCGACTACCCCGATGATAATATTATTATTTATTTCTTCACCTGAATACGGTAAAGAAAGCAAGTCCAATTTAAATTTCCCATTATCCTTCGCCTTTATAAATGGACGATCCAATTTAATTGCTTGTTCTCCCAGTATTGAAAATAAAGCATACTTATTATCCTGTAGACTCTCAAAATTCAGTTGGATTTCCCCTACAAAGCTTTGAGGAATCCTTGATAATGAAAATTCCTTTCCTTGTTCATCAATCTGTGTAACAAAAGGAGCAGTAATCACTTCGGAAGAGTTAGTTTTTAAATAAGGATTCACTGTTGAAAACCCTATTTTATTTATATTTTTATCCTCGCCGTTTAATATAACTGCTCTTCTAGCTAAATAAACATTCCCAGAGGAAATATATTGTTCTTTATCCAATATGTTATTAGGATCTCTAACACAAATAACTAATAAATCATTAGCCCCTTCTGGTATATTCAAATCAAAAGTAATTTCTTTACTTTCATGCTTATCTAGGCTTATATCGATATTGCTAACTTGCTGATTATTATATTTTACATTTTTCTGCATATAATCTAGAAATGTAAATATCCTATATGTGTAAGGCTTGTTGAAATTATTACTTACAGAAACTGTAGGGGAGAACGTTGATTGGCCACCTTTTAGTTTATAAATAATTTGATTTTCATCAGTAGATGTTTCATCCACTAAGCTCAAACCAAACCCGTAGCTCTTATCCTCTACTACATCTGTTTCTACATTCCGAGGAGTAACTATTGAGATTAAAAAAATAACTAAAAAGACACTGATAATGACGGAAAATTTTATAACTTTATTGTTCATACTGTTAATCATCTCCTAAAAAAAAGGAGTTTCCCCAGAAACTCCTTAACAACGCACATTTTCACTTACCAGTTAGCCTTGGTACTAGTAGACCCAACAAGAGAACCATTCTTATATATTTTATGAGTCGAGTAGACATGAAAGTTACTAGAGGTTTTTTTAGGTCCTAAATTTACTGATCCTCCAACACTATCAGAAGAAGAACTTTTAATTACAGGTTGTGCATATGAACCATCAACACCGGCTTCTACTTTAACATAAACAGAGCTTGCTCCAATATAAGTGGTTGTTCCTAAGGCAAGAATTGTTCCATTTGTCATATCAGATATGCGAGATGTACCTGTACCATAGTCAGTACTTGAGCCGTTAATGTAAATTTTCTGTGTATCATCATCTAACATAGCTGCTTGAGCAATTCCTCCAAACCCTAATGTAAATACTAATGGTATTGCAAAAATAAATTTTTTCATAATATACAACTCCTAGAATTTGATTTGATAATAATATGATAGACAAATATTAGAAAATCCCTTCTGGTTTTCTGTATATTTTTACATTTATTACATAAAAAGTAATAAAGTTTGAAGATACTCTACTTACTGTAACCTCAGCAAAATAACATTAGGCAATAGATGCTCAGTATTTACTTAGGAGCTTTTTTTCTTCAAGAAAAAACTGCCATAAGCCAGGTCTCCGTTCTTTCATTAATATTTTGATTCCATCAGGACTTAATAGTTTGTATCTGTCTGTAACCGCCCAAGCCATTTCATCTTTAAATTTCTTCAGAATAATCAGGTCATTCTCAACAAAAATCTCAACTGAATCTCTTTCCTTTATACCTAAGGCTCTACGAAGCTCTTTTGGAATCACAATCCGGCCAAGGTCATCCGTTCTCCTAACAACCCCTGTACTTTTCATGCTACAACCATCCTCGCTCTTATTTTATTGACTTATGACATTAAATACGTCTAACACGGCCATTAAAAGTATTCTTCCAATAATCATTCGTCATATCAGCAATTGCTACTCCTGTAGAATCTTGAGCTCCTATAAACTTCCCATCACCGACATAAATGCCAACATGTCCATCCTTTTTATAAGTGTCGAAGAATACTAGGTCACCAGGCTTCATTTCATTCGGAGAAACAGGTTTCCCTAGATGCTTTAAAGTTTCAGTGCTGGTGGAAGATAACGGACCTAAGTTGACACCTACTTGAGCAAACGCCCAATGGACGAAGCTAGAACAATCAAAGCGTCCTCTGGATATGTCACTTTGATTCCTTCCTCCACCAAATACATATACTGAGTTTCCTATCCACTTACGGCCAACGTCCACGACTTCTACACCACTAAGCCCCTCTGTGCCACCAATAGCGATATACCCTTTAACATACGAATCTGCAAAGCCTAACACTTCCTCTACATACCAATCTGCATGATTATAAGCGAAGACTGCTTCCCGAATACGGCCTTCAGCTGCCCCGTTTGCAGCCAAATATTTTGCTGCAGCAAATATAGCATCTTCTAGATCATTGGGATCTGCTTTTCCGTCTCCGTCACCGTCAACACCATAGCCCCCATACTTCGCAATTACAGAAGGGTTGGTTAATTCAGACTGAGGTATATTTCCTCTTCCTAATCCACCACAAGACGGATGGCCCCAGCCAACCCATGTGCAAGGCATAAACTGCATATGACCCGTTGCACCTACTGGCGATATCATAGGCTGAATGGTTGAAAATCTGGTCTCTACACGATGATGGGCTGCAAGAAGATTCCACGGAACACCATATTTTTCTTGAGCAGCCATATAGATAGGGATGAATATAGCCGGGATTTCATTCAAACCAATTTCAGATATATCTCCACCCCAAAATCCCCCGCCTTCAGGCTTCGATTCTTCCCCACTTGAAGCAACGATAAGTATCATTGCTAGAATTATACCTGCCACTAGGACCAAAACGGCGGCTCCTCCTAGTATGACTGGCCAACCCAACTTTAAAGTTGCAGCTGTACCTACTTTCTGCGCAGCCTTTTTAGCAACTTTTTTTCCAGCTTGTTTTGCAGCTGCCTTTCCGGCAGCACTTGCAGCATTTTTTAAGGCAGAACTCCCATCAGTTTCATAGTTGTCATTTGGATCATTAGTTTGGGACATTTACTCTCACATCCTCCACTTTCCATTCTCCATCGACCTGACGAACACCAAGCAAATACCAATCTTCTGTATTTGTACTTGTGCCATCCGTTGCTTTTGCACTTCCCTTTACAATGATGTTCCAGCGCACAACTGAACTGCTGGAATTAACAACAGGCGTAACTTTTGTTTCAGTGACAGTTAAATAGGAACGGTCTAAAGGCTCCCTTCTCATATTCGTTTTCATTTTTTCATATAAAGCATCCGTCATAAAAGGCTTTGCATCTTCTAAATATTTCATTGGTTCATCTGCATTATAGGCATGAAATGACTTTACAAAAGCAACTCCGACTTCTTGCGTTTTGGCCAATTCTTCTTCAGAAAAATATTCATTTTGATCATACTCATTCTTATCCATGGCGGTTGTATCTACAGTTTTACTTGAAGTGACGGAATCGACGGTATGTGCCGATTCCGCGCCATTACGAGAATCATTTTTCTCTGCTTCGGCTTCTTCTGTATCTAAGCTGCGGAATATAAAATTTGCGGTAAAACCGATAACAAGAAACACTACAAGGATGAAGCAAAACAGTTTGATCCGATCTGATTTACTGTTGTGAATATCCCAACCAAACATAAGATTCCTCCTTATTCCTCGTTTCGATTCTCCCTATTCCGATTAGCATTAATCTGTTGCTCAGCCTCCCAACGGGTTATCGGCCTATCATTTTGCCTGGCATTCTCTATTATCCGATTAACATTTACCTGCTCGCGGTTCTGACGAGTGGTTTCTTCATTTCTTTGAGTAACATTGTTTTCTGTTACTCTATTATTTCTTTCTGTAACTTCATTGGTGGTCCTGCTGTTATTTTCATTTGAAGAGTGACTTCTATTCACGGTTTCTTGGATGTTTCTCTCCGAACCTTCATTCGATGCTCGATTTCTGTTTACTGTCTCCTGAATAGTTCTTTCCGAGTTTTCATTGGATGCCTGGTTTCTGTTCACTGTTTCCTGAACATTTCTCTCTGAATTTTGGTTATTGGCGACATTGCGATTAATGGTATCTTGCGAGGTCCTTTGTTCGGTTGTATTTTCCAATCCTCTGCGCTCTGTAAGCTGATTTTCTTGTCGCTGATTTAATTTATCTTGGTGAGACTGCTGATTTAATAGATTAACATTACGTTCGGACTGTTGACGTTCAACAAGGTCAGCATCCTGGTAGTTTGGACGCTCCATAGATGCAGCTGATTCACGTTGTGCATCCCTCAATGACTGCCGATCGACCAAAGGAGCATTTGATACATTATCAGTCCCTAAACGGCGGCGGCGTAAATCATCAATGTTGGTTACATTGGTATTCCCTGATTCCCTTTGACCTTCTGGAGTACCTGAACCGGTTTGACGTTCCATAAGATTATTGCTATTAGGGGCATTTTCAACATTTGCCCGATTATGCAATTGATTCTTATATCCTTCTTGGCTTTCCTGAAAATCTGAACCTCCCCGATCCATTAGCGCTGCTGCTCCTGCAGCTGCTGAAGCTAATTGCTCCTTGTTTTGACCCAGCTGATTTTTGCGATCCGCAAGTCCAATTTTCCCTTGGGGTTTAGGACCATTATTCCGATTAGTCAATGGTTGATTGTGTACTCGTCCATTCTTTCCGTCAATCCAGTCTTTACCCTGGCGCATCTTGTTCCGGGCCTGATTATATTTTTGCTTATAGCTCTGAAGCGTCTGGCCAGTGCTACTTTGAACATTATTTGCAGCTGTAGACACCATACTAAACAAATCTTTTCGCTTTGCCCAAATACCTACAAAACATATAATTTGAAGGATCATCATCCCTAAGTAACCTAAATCTGACGATTCTGTCGCACGATAAAGAATGGCGGAAATCCCAAACAAGATAGTGAGAAGCAAGGCAATGGCTATTTTCATCAACTGCGCATGAAGTAATTTCATTGCCCAATCTACGGCAGTCTGTTGCCAACGCGGCACTAGGGCCATTAAAAGTGGGACTGGCGCAAAAAGCGCTAGTGCCAAGAAAACAAGCTGGAACAATATAATAGAACCAGAAATCATTAAAAGGAAAACACCTATGATTGTATTGCCGATGAACAATAACGGAACAAAGGCTGCACGCTGACCAATCCCATCAATCGACATCATAGTATTTTCTTGATTTTCAACTTCTTCTTTAGCTTGTTGCTCTCTCTCTTCAGCATTTAGGATTGGGTCAATGTTAAGCATGCTATTAACGCGCCCTTCATCTACTGAAGTTGTACCATATTGCATCAGCATGTAAGGCTTCTTAACCATCAGGTCAAACATTTGATTGCGAACAGTGGCGATTCCTTCCTCTGAAGAATAAGAAGATCCGGGATTAACAATACTGGCAGAAACACCTAAAATATCACTTTGAAGTTCACTAGACCAATCATTTAATCCCCCTAACACTTTTCCTGCGTTAGAGAAAAATCCTAGAGAGAAAACAAATATGATTAACGCAGAGATCAAGCCGCCCCACGCCCTACTGCTTTCTCGTTTAACCATTCCTACATAGGTAGCCCACGTTCCTACTAGGCATAAGATAAAAGTAATCAACAGCGGCCAGATACCATTGGACAGAAATCCACCTGAACCAAACCCCGCTATGCTTTGTATGGCAGTTCCGACTTCATCAACTACATCAGAAACAAAATCTAATTGGAAAGCTTCTTGTACAATCACCATTGTAAAATTAGCCAACAAAACATTTAGCTGCCAAATTGCATTAACAATTTCCATAAGCGCAATATAAATTTGCTTCCCAGCTCCATCAGCCCAATTCCAAGGCATCCAATCACCAGCAGTATCAACATAGGTGTCTAATTCATAATGATGCTGAGGATATTCGTTATACTCAAGTTGGACTTCACCAACGGCCCCAGTATCACGGTCCTGAGGAACAAGATTATCTTGTAAGCTATCAGCTGAAGCTGGTATTTGTACTGATACAAGCACAAAGACAGCAACAATTAATGCTCTTAATGCTTTTTTCATTACTTATGCAACTCCTTCAGCACTTCAGGCTCAAGGTCACCAATCAATGTTTCAAAGTTCCGAAGGTCACTATATGAAGTCCTTTTCCAACCACTATCAGTATTGATTACTTCCATCCTTTCAGTAACCATTCTCCCTTTTTCTGGATGTTCATAGATGACTTCATAAAAATATCGGTCATCATTGGCTTTCCATTCGGTCAACTTGTAAGTTTCTATAACGAGATCATTATCTGCTTTATCCTCGGGATCAAGAGCTTTAGATTTTTCATTAAGAAGCTTCAGCATTTTAGATTGATCTTTTTGAACCTCCGCATTAACCCATTCGACTGGGATATCAGATGGCCCTTGGCCGTTGTTGCCGCAAGCTGCGGCAACAATAAAGACGATTGACAAAACAACGGGCAACCAAGCTTTCCTCATACAAACACCTCCGTCTCTGTCTCATCGTCCTCTTTTTCAAGAGCAATCTGCCCAGCATAATGACTCAACTTTTCTTCTTCCTGTTTTTCAGATGGTGGTCGTGTATCAAAGGCATCGAACAAGTCTGTGAATAATGCGTTAACAGATACGACCCCAACACGGCCCGTAATGTCCTGGAATAGACATTGCCCATTTTGAAGCTCCCTTAACGTGGAAGCATTATATTCAGTATGTTTCAGATTTAATAAGGAAAGAACATTTTCAATTTCTTTCGGATCGGTACTGCGAAAAGCAAACTTCATACCAATATTGTTTTTCATCTTTTCATCCAATAAGTCATTCGCATTCTGAGTAACAAAGTATATACCTGCATTCATCGAACGCCCTGCCCGGACCATTCGTGTAGCCAAATGGCTTCCTTGACTGGTATTTAAAACGGCCCATGCTTCATCCAACAGCACAACCTTGAAAACGCTGCGGTTTGAGTAAATGAATTTTAATGCGAAAGATGAAATAGGAAGCATCATGGCCACGGACAGCATTTCAGATAAGCTGTACTTCTCCGGGTTAGTGTCTGGCGCAGGAAGCTCTAAGTTTTGTATCTGCAGTACATTTAATGCTGTCTCAAGGCTGATGGCCGAATGGCGGTCCCCATCTCCAAAAAGCAGCTGCGCAAACGATAATTCGCTAAATGACCGAATATGCTCTCCTAGCTGCCTCGCTGTTTCATCTTCACTGTATAACAACTCGTTCATAACCTTTGTTAAAGAAGGCTTTTCAGCTTCTGCAACTGTCCGGACTGCATGTGTCAGTTTAGGGAATCGTTGAGAATCATCCAACCGCACACCTGTAAGGAATGTCAGAATATCCAATGCCAGTGTAATAGATTCTTTAATGTCCTCATGTATTGAGAAGGGGTCCAAACGCCCTTTATCTTCTAGCTTAGTAGAAAGGGAAATGATGTTAACATGCCCCGATAAATCATACAGATCATCCCCCCAGTTACCACGCTCACCCTTAGGGTCAATCACTAATGCTTTACCGCCCGACAGAACAGAAAGATAGGTAATTAAGTTGGAGCTAAATGATTTCCCCCCTCCTAATGAACCTAAGAATGCAGCTGAAAGTGCATTAGTCTTTGTTCCTCTAATTCCTTGAGCCGCGCGGTTTGGCATAA
Organism: Bacillus sp. AG4(2022); assembly: GCF_031844465.1. Lineage (NCBI taxonomy): Bacteria > Bacillati > Bacillota > Bacilli > Caryophanales > Bacillaceae > Bacillus > Bacillus sp. AG4(2022). Next base: position 59,781 of record NZ_JAUZVH010000012.1, on the reverse strand, counting down.
TATAGACAGGTTGATCGAGAATACCTGTGGTTCCAACAAAGAAACCTTCCCCATCCCCTAGCTGTTTAGTCGCTCCAAACATACCGCCTGAAACAGCTGCTGGCTCCATATAATGAATGTAATCTTTCACATAGCGCTTGGCCCCAGGAAGAAATTCATTGAAGGCCAGCCACTGATCCCCGTAGGGCTGCTCGACCTGAAACATCATATCTTGATAATGATCTTTAATCGTATCGCAACGGCGTTTAAGTTCATCTTCATCTTGAGCCGAAACAGAGAGAATAATGGATGTTTTGATAAGAGGCATTCTTGACTTCTGCAAGTGCGCCTCTAACTCATGAGCTTCCTGTCTCCCCTCAAGAACATTTAGCCCCGTATCATTTCCTGTCTCTCGGGCATGGCGATCTTGGTCCTTTAACTCCTTTTGTTTGTTGCGAACGGCAGACAAAGCCTTTCGATTTTCTAAGGTCTCTGTACGGATGCTGATTTCTACTGGGAAATCTAGACTTTGAATACTATAGATCCATTCCTCATTAGGAAACTCCATCTCATAAGGAACACTTGAAATGGTCAAAAAGGCAACATGCCCTTCTTTTTCATCACCTTCATGAATCTGCTTTAAGATCAAACTGCGTTTAGGAGAATCGTCAACAAACCCTTCTGTCAACCGAAGCACATCATGATATAAGGGGCGACGTACCGTTATGTTTCCGTCTTCAAACTCTTTATGATGGACAGTGTATGCCGGGCTCCAATTTTTAATAAGAGGCGCCTTTCCAATCCCTCGGTAGAAGTTGCGCCTAATCAGCCACTGAATGGATTCTTCATTAACCGGCTCGGCTTTAAGGCGAGAATGGACCTTGTTATACACTCGGCCCTCTGCTTTTCTGTAACGATCAATCTCACCTTCTATAATATCCGGCGTATCAAGTCCAGATGCTGCATTGACACCACCAATAAATTCTTGCCAGGCTTCTTTTAAATCCTTCAGAAACGAATTTTTCTTTGTATTCTCGGGTTTTGGGAGTTTCACACCGATATAGAAACGGTACTCTGTCCCTTCCTTTCCGAGCAGCCGTTCTAATTGAATGGCTGCATCATCAGTATGCTTTTTAGCTGCTTCTTTTAATGGTCCAGATAATCTGCTTTTAAATCTCTCATGCTTTTCTTGAATGGATTGAAAATTCGGAACAACAAGCATATGTGTATCCATATTGATTTGCCAAAAGAAGGCTTTTATCTTAGTGAAAATATAGTCTTTTTCATCATCAGCAAGAAAATCATAATTATATCCAGCAAGCTGATAGTACGCCCAGCAAGATCCATCTTGAGCAAATACAAGGTTGTCTTCAAAGTATTTAACCGGAAATTCGATGTTCATCAGCTTCACCTTCCTTTTCGTGATAGCTTAACTCGCGGTAACTTATAGGACTTGCATACTTGTAAGGCTTTTTGCAGCTGGTTATCTCTTTATAGCGATTACGGTAATGCGGATCTAAGTGGTATTGCGCCACCCGCAAAAAGAATCGGTGCGGCGCTTTACCATCAAGTAATTGTTTCGTGAAAAACCAGGAAAACAAGCCCGGCAAAAAGATGTACTCAATCAAACCTAAATCAATTAAACTTAGAGGGGGGATACGGTTTAGGCACCAAACTAAAATGAATCCTCCTGCAAAGAATCCTATCTGTCGATACGTGAGAGGTATCGGCAGAGGGATATCTTGAATCCCATACAATACTTTTTCTACTTTCCAGACACTGTTGTAGGTTCTTAGAATTTTAGGCTTCATAGATTACGCTCCAAAAACGGTTTCCCAGAGCTTACTCCCAAGATCTTTTACACTATCTGGCGTGAACACGAAAACCCCTACGACCATTGCAAATACGGCAAATCCTACAAACTTAGAAAACTCCCTTTTCACCAAAAAATAAATTGCGACAGCCCCGATAATGACCAAGAACAAAGCACCAATTTGAGTAGAAAACCATTCTTGAATATTTTCTCCGAAATTCATTCTCTATCATCCTCCTGATTATTGGTGATCAATCTCTTTTACTAACCAGCGATCCTCTTCCTTGGTGGCAGTTAAATGATAAGGATAGACAACTTGGGCTTTCGATTGATTCTCAACAAAGACAACATCCGCAAAAATATCAAAATTGCTCTTATCCTGGCCTTCTTTGACTATGAATTTTTTCACTTCTTGAAAAGTCATGATGCCATTCATGGATTGAACATCATTTTCTTTAACATAATAAGACAACTCTTGAGGAGTACCGGTTGTATAAACTTTAAAGAAGGTATCGAGGAATGTTTTTACTTCCTCCTGAAGTTCTGAATCACTAACCTCCCCCTCTTCATTAAGGTTTATGTCAGCAGCTAACACGGGCTTTGTTGGCTTAGAAATAAAGTATGGAACTTTATTAACGACAAACGATTGGCCATCTGTCTTGACAGGAACGACAAAATATTTTTCATATGGTCCTGCTTTCTCTTCCTTTGCTTTTGGCGGCTCCTTCTTTTCCTTTTTCGCTGCCTCTACAGCCTTTGGGTCTGGAGGTGTTACTTTTGACAATCCGTGCAGAATGCGAAGCGTGACTAGCGCTGAATCTGCACCTGTCTCTTCTACTTTCCAAATTTGAGACTTTGCCAGCTTACTATTCCATTGCATGCCTTCAAAAGCTAACCCAGCTTGTTCATCTAATCCACTGGCAAGGAATGACGATAAACGTTCCACCCTGCTCTGCTTGGCTTTATCCGTATTCTCCCAATCAAAATAATGGACCGCAAAATTTTCGGCGAATGTCTGGCTGCCTTCACCAGCTGCAAGGTTAACTTTCTTTACTTCTTCTTTTGGCTGCGAATCTGCCTCAGTCGATCCAGCCCCAGCATTACCTACTCGAACAATGGCAACAACCGAAAGGAACAACACGAGCGTAAATCCTGTCCAAAAAGCACCTTTTATCAACTTCTTCCTGAATACCGTTTTCGGATATTCACGCTTTTTCATGCTTGCCCTCCTTCACTTCATCATCTCGTTCATCGCCTGTTTCCTGCGCTCTTTTTTCTTGGCTTCTTCTCCTAGCGCCCAAACCGCAATGCAAACAAAGATGAATAGGCCGATAGTAGCCCAGATTCCATGTTCAGCGTAAAAAATTTTCACCAACCCTATTACATCTTCTGCCGCTTCTGCAAACGGAGGGTACTGATTGTACGCAAATTGAAACAGGAAATAGCCCAGCAATATGACTAATGCGAATATTAGGAAAACTCCGAGCAGTCTTTTGCTAAAAGAGAGCAACATTTCTTTAAGGGTACTATTAGATGATGGGGAACCACGCTTAACCTTATAGCCCAAACTTTATCACCTCCTTTCATGAATTTACAAAAAATTACATTATTCTATACGTTTATACAAGCTATAAAGTTTCTCTGGATCACTAGAATTAGACGATTTCCAAATAGTACCATACGGAGTGGATATAACATCATCATACGTGGCAAAAAGTAGTGATCCGCCAATCTTTTCTAATTCTCTCGAATCAGCTTTTTTCGCATTGAGCATTAACTGATTTCGTTCTGTCTCATTGTTTGAAACAAAGAGCACACGAACGATTCTGATGGCTTCCCCGAATATAGCATCATTTTTGAAGGTTCCTTTTCTCACATACTCGTTGTAACGCCGTACCTTATTCATGGTCACATCAATTCGCTGCCGGCTTCTTTCTAGCTCAACTAAAAATAGAATTTGTACTTTTTGTTCATTCACTGTACGCTCCAAAACAAAAGCTCCATCCGGACGAATCACAGTTGTTGAAGACTGGCGATCCTTCCCCTGTTTATCCTTCGAAACTTCACCATAATTCCGAAAGGCTCTCCTTTCAGAGAAATATTCTTTGAAAGTAAACAATTCATCTTCACTGGAAGCGTAAGCTGCCTGAATATGTGACATCCTGAGTGAATGGAAAACATAAGTTGGGGTTCGCTGCGTCCAGCGCGCATCCCAATCAGCTTCGCCTAAAATCTCTTTCACCTCTTGTACCCCTTTGGTATCCAAGGTGTACACCAGCCTGTCATTTCCTCTTGTAGACGCTTTAGCGACCGGGAAGGACTTTATATACCCCTCTCCTTCTAACGCCTTCATTTGGCGCGATATCCACGCTCTCGAGTATGGTTTTCCATCAGCATGAACAAATATATACTTTTCGAGATACTCCACATCTGCAAATACAAGATCATGTAATGAAACGAATAGTTGTTCCTCGATTTCTCCAATTCTTTTGACCATCAAAAATCCCCCTACACCAACAAATCATCAATGCTGATTTCTTTTTTCTTTTCATCCGAATCCCTCTCTTCTCGATCATCAAACTGAATAACAATCTCATTAGGATCTTTTTCAACTTCCGCTTGGACCTGATCTTCGTTTAACAAGGAATGTTCCACTATGTTTTTTCCTGCTGTTCTTTCGGATTCTTCATATTCCACTCCTTCCACTTTACTCAACTGTTCTTTTCCTATCAATACATGACCGTCTTTAGATTGATCCTCAATAGTTTCAATTGCAGCAGCAGCTTTTTCTCTCCCCGCCTCGGCAACTTCATCGGACACCAGTACTGAGTCAATTTCATGGGTACCTCCTCTTTCTTGCTCGGCTAATTCAGGTTCCGAAAAAGAGGAAAGCGCCTTCATCTCGTGCTCCATGGCTTCATCAATCGTCCGTTTTTTCATTTCAGGGATAGATCTTTCATAAAGGGCGGGTCCAGGAGCCTTCATCCGAAGTAAGAAAGGACGTGTACGCTCATTGGCAACCTGCATTCTCATATAACCATGAAACGGCTCAATATTAAGATAATCACTATCTTTTAAAACCTCTGATGGCATCGAGCGATTGACAGCCTGGGCATCCTCCGGGTTCCCTAACCTTAGTGAAACAAAGGTTCCGAAGTTCCGAAAGATGGCATCCGATACTTCGGAAGGCACTTGCCCTTTCAGGCCTTGCATACCAAGTATGATAGACGTTTTATATTTCCGGAGTTCGGAAGCAAAGGATTCTATTGCATCTGTGCTATGTTCCATCAAAGTGGGGGCTTCATCAACCATTACAAAATGATAAGGTAATTGATCTCGTTCTGCTGCAGGGGTATCAGCCCTGCTTTTTCCTGCAAGCTCTGCAAAAGTCAGACACATAGATCCAATTAGCTTCTTTTCATCACTTGTTAGTTCAGACAAATCCAGAAGAGTGATTCGGCCCTGATCCATACTTTCGCGGAAGCGCAATCCATTGGTTTGAGCCCGCAGCATTTTCCCCAGAACTCCTGATAAAGTGATTTTCCTTAACTTATTAAGCGTGGAATTGGTTTTTTGCTGAAGCTCCCGGTCCTGAAGCCCCTGTAAATTCGAGAAATACAGATATAGATCGTTTTCTATGGGATCTTCTCTATTCAATCTTTCAAGCACACTTTCACGATAATCCGGGTCGCTCAATAACCTCTGTAGATTCGGCAAACTCGCTTCCCCGATTCGCTGCAGCGCAATGCCGCCATTAAGAAAGTTATCATCTATATTCGGACCCCAAAAATCCTTCCAGGTACGTTTTAAAACATCTGCGACTGTTTGAGCAATTTTATCCTCACTTGTCGTAAAGTCCACATCATAAACATTGAAGGGGATTTCACCTTCAGAGAACTTTATATATCGGACCAGATGCTGTTTTTCAGGAGGAATCCTAGCTGCAATGTCCTGGCATAAATCACCGTGAGGATCTATCACTGTCCCACCGATTGCATTTCCTGCGCCATCAAGATTGATTAAATCCTCCACCAAGTTATACATAGCTGTCGATTTTCCCATCCCCGACATTCCAATAAAAGCTGCATGATATCGTAATGTACCAAGATCAAACATGACAGGATAGTTCTGTCCATGAAAACTGTGCGTACCAAGTGGGATGGCCAGATTAGGATCAAATGATGCCTGTTTCACTTCTTTGGGCAAAGGGGTAAATCGCATTTTCAGCCTGTTTAACTTATTATTTTGAACCCTTTCACTGGGTAGCCGCATGATGGCAGCCATTTCTTCAGTCCCTAAAACAACATGCTTTTTCTTTCTCTCCATTGAATAAATCCGTTTACGAAACTCCCACCTGAACAAAGGACGGATAATACGGAACCACCACCACTCACGACCATATAGCTGATTCAGGCGCCCACTGGAGAATGTACCAATGGAACCTTTCGCGCTTTTTATTAACAGCTTTGCATCCTTCTGATCCCGGCCAAATGCAACGACCTTTATTCCAAGCCGCGACAATGTTCTAGTCGATTTGCCCTCAATAGCTGACAAATAAAGCTCATTATCCTTTTGAAGAGTTTCATCCCTTTCCCCCTGCTTATGAAACTGACGAACAATACCTCTAAAACTCTTCTCTGTTCCATAAGCTGGCTTGACAAGAAATTGCATATGAATCTCCTGGTCATCCCCTACACTATCAAGAAACTCTATTAACTCTGCTTGCGTATCAACCACTTCGTTATGATAAGTTTTAATCGGGACAGTCCAGTGGCTTTCAGTGAACAGCTTGGTTCCAGCATGAGGACGGGAGAAATCAATGGTATGGTCCTGAACTTCAAAAATTTCTACTCCCGGATGCTCTGCGTAAAACTTGCTTTTAAACGCCTTTCCAACATATTCATCCGGAACCCAAACAAAGAACCGGATATCATTCTTAGTGGCAACGATCTCCCAACTAATCCATTCCTGCTTAATAATTCTCCTATACCATGGCCGCTGCAAAAAGCTCAGCATTGTGGCCCAGGCAGTTTCATCTTTAAAATACAAGATCTTAGAATCCATCGTTGTCTTCAGCTCATAAACTTTCCCCTCGCTAGGTATCAAAAACGGCAACAAATGGAACCTCAAACAGCCTCACCCTCCTCTAGATATTCTCAATAAAACCATCAAATTATCAATTACATTATTGTCCCCAAAAAACTAAAACCATCTTTCTAACTCCGACCTACACCATAAACCTTATTCTTTACCCACTCAAAATCCCTGGAACTTATCCCTTGAACTTTACTCTTTTACTCACTTGAACTCACTCTCTTGAACTTACTTACTTACTCTCTCTTACACTCACTCACTTACTTACTCACTACTCTCTACTCACACTTACACTTAACACACACACACTCACTTACTCTCTAACTTACTACTCACCACTCCCCACTACTACATATCATTTGAAATCAGGTAAGTGGGTTAATTATCTAAGGTCCTGCCAAATGGTCACGGATTAACGCTCTATCGATCCGTGACCATTTGGCAGGACCGGCCCCGGTTTGAGCACCCCAAAAAGTAAATTAGATGTTAAAAGTAAGTAATAGTATTAATTAACAATTAATTAAATGTCTATTTGTCTCTATACTAACAGTTTGGGAATAATATACAACATGACGCAGGTCCCATTTTTTAGGAGGTTAATGATATACATTCGTACTAATATTGAAAACTAATACAACTACAAAAACCTGGCGAAGAAAAGTATTAATTGATTCTTTGTTACTCAAAAAAATAAGATTTATATCCATCACCTATAAGGATGATCAAAAGAATAGTAAAACATTAAAATACATCCAGAACTCCAATGCATAAAAAAACTAATAATAGTAATTCTAAAATAGAAACAATAAGCAGTTACAATGTCAGAGCCAGAAAGAGGATACTATAGATATGTATTGGCAGACTGGCTCATTAACCGGACCTTGATAAAGGCTGCGATTCAGACCGGAACAGCTTGTCCATTTCAGCGTACAGCCAACTATCGAGCGCAGGGAATTCTAATGGCTTGCCTGCAGGGAAGTGATAAGGATTAGGCAGCAGTTCAGCAAATGACAGTTGGGCCTGCTGGATCTGCTTCCTCCGCAAATGAAGCAAATGCTTGAAGATCATGCTCCGGCTGCTAATTTTCGAAATCGCTCCCCTTCCTCGTCCACTGGTGTGTTTTACAATACTTTTTGAGCGTTTAATCACTTCTTTAAGAGAAGAAACGGCCAGTCCGAAGGTTTTAGCAAGCATAGTCAAAGAAGCCTCTAAAAACGGCTTTTCAGGGCTTAGGTGTTTTTGGATATATATTAGAATGTCCTCTTCCCATTCTTCGTAATGGGACCTTTCACGAACCTCCCGGTCTTTTTTAAATTTATACCATCCTTCCCGGCCTTGAAATTTCGCCTCTCCATCTGTCCATAGAGTAAGCAAATTTTCAGCATACGAGCGCTTTACACCTTTGTACTTGCCGGAGTAGGCACTTTTTAATATCCGTTCAAATTCTCGTTTTAACAAAGGATGGGACAAGCGGCTATTGAATTCATCCAGTTCATCATAGGTCTCTTCAAATGCCCTTCCACTGGCATAGTTGGCCAAGGCAAGCGTCATAATGGCATTGTTTCGGCTCGCACTGTGGTAACCTTGTTGAATGTCTCGAGCGTTAATAAGGGCATGATACCAGTCTGTTTGCGTATAAACCAATTCCTTACCGTTCGGGTTCTGCACCAGCTGCAGGAAGGCACCCTTTTCTTGCTTTTCAAATTGTTTTGACCAGGAAATCAGCTGCACGGTATTTGCTGGCTGATCGTAAAAGTCCAAAATATTGTCTTCTGATGGAATACGGTAAAAGCCGAAAGGTGTGCAATTCAAATCAAGCGGTATATACTTCAATAAAGCTTTCCGGATATTATCAGACAAACGTTCTGCTACCCTCAAAGACTTGTATTCTTTTTGTTTATGAATATAAAAAGGCGATTCCAGGACAAAGAAGCACTGAAATCCTCTTGGTGTTTCCAAAAGAAGGTTGGGCCGGGGAAGACCTATCTCCTCGCAGCCTAAATACAGTGCATAAAGATCAACTTCTTTTGTATCGATGTCAAAACCTATGACATTGACCTGCTTAAGATTTTCTCGCACATGTCCTTTAATGATGCGCTTCTTAAAATCATAATAGGTGCCTCCACGGTATGTATTAGGCGTCCAGTGGGTCAAATGCTGGTATTTATCCCTTAGCGCTTCATACGAAGTAATGATATATCCTTTTCCTTCTGTAAGTTCGGCTTTTGAAGGTGATACAAAGACCGCTCCTTTTCGGCCCGGATTCATATCTTGCTCTGTCTTGCAGGCTTGTATTCTATGTATAGGTTCTCTGGATCCTCTCTGCTTATACATGTGCAGACTGTTATGTGTCATGAATTGCATAATTTCGACAGGAGAAATAACGGTTTTTGCAGCCATGCTATTCGTAGAAATGCTCAAGTGTCACACCTTCTTTTTCATTCGATTCGTAACGGGCCATATCTGCCTTCCGAAATATTCGAAAGATCATATGTGTAGATTTTGTTGAAACTAGTATATCGAAATCGTTTTTTGAAAAAGGATGCCCTCTAAGAGAAATGCACCAAAAAAAAAAGGCCCTCGAAGCCTAGAGCTTCAAGGGCTGAAAAAAAAGTTCCATTTTTTTTATTATGCAGGTTCCGCTCAACTTTCATCCCAAAAATCATATAATGGTGCATTTTTTCTGCTCTCATATTTATAAAAATTTCAAACAAACCCACTGATATCAAGGTTAATAAGAAGACATATGTTTAGTGATAGTAGACAGGTTCCGCTCAACTAAGTGTTTTCTGGTGCATTTTTGATATACAGGTTCCGCTCAACTTTAAAATTTTCCTTCTGAACTGCAACAATCAGTATGGTATTAACTCGTAGAATCCAATTAAAAGTTGAAAGCTATAGTATTTCATCCTCCACAGGTTCTGCACATATTTTGCACCAAAATAAAAATTGGTGCATTTATAATTTTAAAGGCTACTATTAATAAAGCCCGGAATTTATATTATTAATAGTTCTGTGTTTATTAGAAAATGAAATCAGTACTACTGAATGGTGCATTTTCTAATACTGTGCGTAACCTGTGTAGTATTTGGTGCATTTCATCCCAAATAAGCATGATTTATTGTTATAATGATTATCACGTGGTGCATTTTAATATGGGTTTTATTCCGTTATCTTATTTCAGAAAGGATGTCTCGCTAATGAAATATGATGATTTACCTGACCATCTGACTCTGAACTATGAATATTTAAAAATATCTATTTTCGAAGAAGTGAAATATCTATTTCAAGATCGTCCCTACATACTGACCGAATGGAAAAAAGAAGCGTATGGAATGACGGAAGAAGAGATGATAAAGCAGGCTCCTGGTAAATCCATGAAAGCGAGTTTGCGGGCTTTGTTCTTTCTTTTTACACAGACTCTATACTCAGAAAAGCAAATCACCAAAAAAATGATTCAGGAAGCAGTCAGTCGATACAAGGAGACCATAAAAATCTTGCTGACAGAGCATTTGATAACTGACTTTCCCGAATATGAAATTAAAATAAGCATGAACAAAGAAAAAATTGATGAGGCTCTCGAACGGGATTTTATCTATGGCAGCATGGATATTGACTATCACTTGATGAGAGACATCGTAACGAAAAAAAAGGAATTTAAAGAAGTTGAACCGGGATATTTGACAAGTGAAATTATTGATAATAGAGGAAATGTCAGAGGACTCGCTGAACTCAGGCCCTTTGAATCGCAATTGACTGGAGTAGGCAAAGACCAGCAGGCGATGTGGCTTGAAATGATAGAATCCACATTAAGCTCCTTGGATGAAATGACAGCCGATTTGTTCGATTTGATTACATACCTTTGGATGGTGTCTCCAAAAAACAGTGATGGATTTATAGAATTTCACAGCAACGATGCTTTACGCCTCAGGAACGTTAAAAAACGAACCTCTAAAGGACGAGAGTTAGATTTCCGGGAAGAGGACCGTTTTAATATTATGAAACGTGTGGCTGCCCTTTCGAGCATATGGGTTTCTTTAGGTGAACAAAAAGTCAAGGTTATTAATACTGCAGATATACAAGACAATGAACTTTATAAGTTCAAAGACTTTCAAAAGATGTTTGAAATTGGGAAGATTAGAGTTGCTTACGATAAAAAGACAGGTGAAGCAAAAGGAATCTATGCCGTTCAGGTAAAACCGACATCTATTCTAACGCCTTACTTGGTCGGCCCTAACCAATCCATTGGTATTTTAGACCTTAAAGTCTTTCAATACAGCCATTTTACTCAACGAGAACAGAAGCGTCTAGCAAGGTATCTAAACTTCCAGTGGAAAATCAGAACCATCAAGCGATCTCTCCAGCAGCCATTTAAAGTATCGACTCTGCTAAAAGTAATGGACATATCATCACGTTATAATGGAGTGCAAATTAGGGATAAATTTGAAACCATATTAGATGAGCTGCAAAAAGATGAAGTTATTAAGACCTGGTCTTACTCGGAAGAAGTTAATGAAACCAAGGTTGGAAAAAAAGGATGGCTCAACCAATACTGGTCTAAACTCAATGTCACCATCTTGCCAACAGATTCGGTAGTGGAGGAAAACCAAAAAAACCTGGGGCTTTATAAAAATCAACACCAACAGGTTGATGAAAGAATCATTCAAAAAATGAATCAGATAAGCCAATCAGATTCTTTCCCTGCGTTTTATAGTTCCTCCATTCATTCTGACAGCAAAGAACAATTCCCTAAAGAACAAATAGAAACAAAGATGGAGGCTGCAGACTTAAATAACGACATTAAATTTGATGCAAAATTTGAACAGCAGTCCTTTCACTTTATGGATAATCAGCAAAATATCACCTTGGACCCTGAAACAATGAAAGAAACGATCGACTCTTTAGGCATTAGCATCCGTCAGGCAGCCAGCGAAATTGGTATTGCCCATACAACCCTTTCTCGTTATATACGAAAAGAAAGCAAGCGTCAGAATAAAAATAATGACACTAAGATGCTTATTTGGTTAAAAGAAAAAATTCCGGTATAGATACTGTTTCACACTCATCATAACCGACAATTTCTAAAGTTAAAGAACTAAAATCTTTCATATCAAAATTTGCTAAGTGTATCTCTGAGATAAAGGTATTCCAAAAATCATATAAAAGACTTCTAGGAATACGATATTTTTAAGATCAACAAAAGGTTCTCGCAATCTATTCGGATGGGGTTCCGAAACAATAGGACCTGGCCTATCCCGCACTCAATCCGATTTGAATGCCTATAGCCCTTTGATCCAGACTTAAGTATAGGAACGCCTTGGATTAGATGAACTTTCGCTTTGTAGCTACCTCTAGTATCTCTTGAATAAAGAACAACCAAAGGCAGATTCAAAAATCTGTCTTTTTTTATTTTTCTCAACACATACATATTAATATCTATGTTAATATGTATGTAAATGTATACAAAAATATTTTCATTAATATTAGCTTAGGGGTGGAATAATATGGCCAAGATAATAACAATTGGGCTTCAAAAGGGCGGGGTCGGAAAAACGACTACAGCTGGGACACTTTGCTACTTGTTGGCGGAGGATGGCTACAAGGTCCTGGGGGTGGATATGGATTCTCAGAGCAACCTTTCCAATCTACTTACGCAGCATGACGATACTTATTTTGAAGGAAGCACAGTGCTTGAGGCAATCGAAGCCGGAGAAGTAGAACCATACATATATAAAGTGACTGAGAATCTCCATGTGCTGCCATCAGATGATTACCTGGCAACTTTAGCTAAATACCTTTACACACAATGGAAAGGAAGAAATCAATCGCTCGCTTTACGTGAGCTGCTGGATCAGGTTCGAGATAAATATGATTATATTGTCATCGATACGCCCCCATCGCTATCAGAACCAATGGTCAATGCCATCTGTGCGTCTGATTATGTTGTTGTATTGGCTGAAAGCTCCAAGTGGGCATTTAACGCAATCCCTCGATTCCTGGAAACGGTTGAATTTAGTCAGCAGAACATCAATCCAGGACTCAAGGTGGCCGGGATCCTCCGCACCATGAATGATGTTAGGCGCGCAGACTCAAAAGCATTTGTTGAAGTCATTGGAGAGGAATATCCAGAGCTATGCTTTGATGTAGTCATCAGAAGAAAAGCTTCAACAGGAAGAATTTCATTAGAAGGGCTTTTTGATAATAAAGAGCTTAATCAGGCATTGGATCAATATAAAGAATTTTATAAGGAGTTGTTGCAACGTGTCTAGAGCAGATGATATCAAAAGTAAAATTCAAAATACTAAAAGGAGAGACCCACGTGGAAGTCTAATGGGTACTACTCCAAACGAAGATAAGAACGAAAATATTAATGTTGATGAAAATATTAATGTTGATGATAATATTAATGTTAACAATAATGTACATGTAAATAATAACCAAGATGGAAGCTTGCTGAGTGAGCTAGTGTCCGGAAAGAAGACAAAGAAGAAATCTGATTCACTAATCAATTCCGGGATCTATTTCGAGCCTGATGTTTATGAAGTTCTTCAGTCACTTGCCAAAAAGGGTGGACGCGGGGCAAAATCCAGAATTGTTAATGAGTCATTGCGGAAAGAGTTTATTGCCGCTAATTTACTCCCAAAAAAAGACTGAGGTACAATGTATAACAAGAGTCCTTTTAAAAGGGGAATTTCAACTGATAAGTTATCCTTTTTAATGATGATTTGAGCGGAGACGACTTAAGTAATTTAAGCAGATATTATGGACCTGCTTTCTTAATTTTATTTTATATATAATTACATAAATATAAATATACACATTAATATAAAAGGCTGCATCATTCTGGTGCAGCCTTTTATATGCTCAGCAACTATAAATTTTCTTCCTTCAAATATAAAACACCTGCGAAAAGCCACTAACTATAACATTAACATTAATATTAATGTTAATGTTAATGTTATAATTAATGTTAATGTTAATGTTAATGTTAATGTTGATATGGATGTTAATATGGATGTTAATATGGATGTTAATCTGGATAGTTAGATGTTTATACATGTCAAAAAACAATAAAAGGATCCACACATGTTACGTCAAATATGTGTAGTCCTTATTCAACTAAAGCACCCGATAGTTTAAGTACAATATTTCACAAACTTTTTTAAAGTCCCCCATTGCTGAATATTTGAAAAGCCCTCTTAGTTATGATATCTCCCTTGACAAACCAAAAAATTATTAATTTTCCATGCAATAATACATAATTGATAAAAAAATACCAGATACTTGTTATAGAATATAAAATTAATCTTAAAAAGGAATTGATTATATGGATAATAAAAAGGCTGCAAAGTTAACTGCGGGTGAGTTAGCACACTGTTGGGAACAGTTCATGAATAATAGTATGTCAAATGTTGTTTTGGAGTATCTTACCCTAACATCAGAACTAGAAGAAGTTAAATCTCTTTGTAGTGAGGCGGTTTCTATTTCTAAATCTGCTGTACAATTTTTTGAATCTGTTCTACGAAGTGAAAACTATCCAATCCCTAAAGGCTTTAACATTAAAGATGATTTAAACCCAAATGCCCCTAAGATGTATACGGATGTTTTTATACTATTTTATTTAAATAATATGTCTAAAATTGGAATGTCCTTAACAAGTATGGCACTATCCGATTCAGTAAGGGAGGATATCCGCAATTTTTTCCATGAACAATTAAAAAACGTTTCAAATTTATTTGAACGTACAACAACTATTCTATTAGAAAAGGGAGTATTTGTAAGACCTCCTTCAATTACCTCCACTCATGAAACAAACCCAATTGCAGATAAAGGATTTTTGGGTAACTTCTTTAATGATAATCGAGAATTAACGGCAAGAGAAGCAAATGAGCTACACAAAAATGTTTTTATGAATTATATTGGTAAAAACTTATTAATTGGATTTATACAATCTACATCTAATCAGCAATTAATGAGTTTATTGCAACATGGAAAAGAATTATCTTTAAATATTATAGACAAATTAGGTGATATTTTAGTTCAAAATGATTTGCCTATTTCAATGACTTGGGATACGAATGTTTTGGATGGTAAAACATCTCCTTTTTCAGATAAATTAATATCTTATCTATTAGACCAACTTAATCGTGATGGTATCGCCAGTTATGGATATAGTGCAGCAGTAAGTATCCGAAAAGATTTAAAAACTACATATGCAAAGATAATTGCAGATGTGTATCAATATGAAGAAAATATAAAAACCTTTATGATAAAAAATGAGTGGATGGAGAAACCTCCTGTTGCACTAAATAGAGATAAGCTTGCTCAAGACTAAAAAAAAAATAAAGCTACCAAAGTACGGTAGCTTTTTTGTTTTTCAAAGGAGTATTCCAAATCTCCTTTAAGAAATGGTGAGTGTACTAGATATATGAAAGCCATTATTCCACTAACCTGCCCCGTTAGTCATATAAGAAAATCTGCAAGCACTATAACCTGTAAGAAATATCTCAGAAGGACTAACAGGGAGTCTTCTTGCCACTGGTGCTCTTCAACAAGCCACCATTATTTTGTCTAGCTTAGGTATGGTTAAGCTTCCAAGTTATTATTTGAAGAAGAAATTGGGGCCTGGAGGAACTTGCGCGGAATCAAATCACATAAACATTTATATACATGTTAACATTTACATTAGTGTATATATTAACACAAAAATTCGCACCCCAAGATACGGCTTTTTATATGCTCCAGAAATCATCATAGTCCGCATTGTAACCAGACTTTTTTAGAGCCTTTCCATCCAGCTGGAATAGCGCACTTGTACAGAATACACGGCAAAGCAAAACAGCAAAGGGCAGAGATTGCTTCCTATTCGTGCATACATTGCTTTCTCCTGTCCGTTCCCTTTAGCCCTAACCCCGAAAGGGGACCTTTTATAACATACAATACTCAAGCACAAAGAGTTCTCTTACTTTACGGAATCAGTGGCCCCTTTAGAAACAGGTTCCCTGTCCTTTAAATCAGCCTGGCGCTCCTGTCGAATAGTCATCGGCTTATTCTTATCCCTTTTCATTTCTTCTAAATATCTGGCTAAATAAGCATCGGTAATACGTCGGGGCACATACCCTAATCGCTGCCGAATTAGATTTTCAAGAACAAACATTTTGCGTGTTATTCTTTCATAATTTACCCCTGTTTCTTCTTCTGTTTCCCGATAATCGTCTAACTCTCCGTGTTTCCGGGCCTTATAAAATATATTCATGTAGTTATATATATTAGTTCTCTCTGTGCGTGCATACTTGAGAAGACTGAGCAGTTCAAATGTTGAAAGTCTCATTAACTCCGGTGTGGTTTTCTCCAAATAAGCATCCAGTGCAAAGTCGCGCACTCTGACTGAAATGCGCTCATGATTCCGTTGCACTTGATGCTCCCCTAATATCATAATGCAAAAATCACAATAATATTTTGGACCCTGCGGCATCAACTCGCTGCCACAATACGGACATGTTATGACACTTTGTTTATCCATGTGAATACCTCCTCGCTTCTCTTCTCCTTTTAACAGGGCCGCCTTTCTTTCTGGAAAGGCGGCTTGCCTTGTGCTTGCGATATTGTAAGCTATTACTCTTTTTATTCTTCGCCCTTTTCGTCTTCACCTAAAATGTAGTCCGATGCTTTTTGAGCTTGTGCAGCTGCTTGAACGACAAGGCGGTTATCATCCTTTAAAGAGCGAAGCCAGGAGTTGATGTAACTTACGCTATTTTCAATAGTGCTGTTATCAATTCCAGCTACTCCACAAAGCATTGCTGCTCCCAATTCTGCCACTAATTCTTCTTTGGAATAAACTTCATCCCCGAATGCTACATTCGCTGTAGTTACTCCGGAACGGGCAAGCCTACTTTTATGGCCTGTACTATGAATCATTTCATGAAATAGAGTGCTGTAAAATTCTTCAGCTTTCACAAAGTCCTTAATGGGCGGGCAGTTAATTTTATCGAGTGTTGGATAGTAGACGGCTCTTCCAGAATAAAAGGTGTAATCCGGGCAGTTTATATATCCCTTATATATCTCTTCAGCTTTTTCAATTGGATCGTGATCAAATGATACTTCTTTTCTTTTACTTTCCAAACCTTCTACCTGCGAATTAATTTCAAATACCCGATAGTATCGCAGGCACGGGATTTTTTCGACTTCTCCGTTTTCTTCATTCTCTTTTTCTAACCATTTCCAAAATACCACAATGTGCGATTTTTCTCCCTTTTTAACCTTGCCTCCGGCTTCCTTGATTTGCTTAAAGGTGGCATATTCTCCGGCTTCTAAGAGAAATGTATTGACTCCCCTATATGGTTTTTGTGTTTTCCAGTTAACAGCTCCCCCATTGATCCACGGCTTACGCCAAGGGATGACACCCTCCTCTAATTGCTCGATGATCCTTTCTGTAATCATTTTATACACGTTCTTTTTTCCTTCTAAGTTCTTCTCTTTTGTTTTTGGCATTGTCTGTTCCTCCTTTTGTTCTTTGCCTTCTGAAGCGTTTCCTTTCCCCAAAGGGAAGAATTTTGCCCCTTTGACAGGAGAAACGAACAATGAGCATAGAGAAGGAGTCAAGGGAGCTCTTAGCGGAAAAGTTTTTTGTGTTGCGAAGCGTATGTAACAAAAAAGTTTTTTGCCCCTTGACTGCTTCTCTATCCGACTTAGCTTGCAGCAATTGGAGGGCGAAGCCTAGGAGGCTCCGGTTGCTGCAAGGTTAGCTCGGATTGCGTTATTGTACGATTCGGAAGGCAAAGGGCAAAATCCTCATTTAATAGCAGCCGGCGGGCTGCTTTCCGCTTTGTTTTTAGGTTTTGGTTTTTTCAGAACTTCGGCTCGTGGGGTACGGCCGAAGGCAAATGGAACAGGAACCTACGGAATGTAGGCGAAGCATGAGCCGTACAAGCCGTGGTTATCGGTTCATTTAGTAGCACAGCGACACGTACAGGCTGTTAGAAAGGGGCTCTACCCTTTCTTACAGCCTGTAGTGCTGCCGCCCAAAGAAGGTTTTAGCTTCCATATAACATATAGACGACAGTATGACTACGAGCCATATGTTTTTGCTTCATGCAAAAAAGGAGAAGGATTCAACCTTCTCCTCTTGTACTTTTATTTATTCTTGTTCATTGTATTTTTGGGAAAGGATAATTAAACGAGGCATCCATACCCCTAAAAACAAGAAAAAAGGCATTTCGAATGCCTCCATTCGAAATGCCTTTTTAAAGAATTCTATTTTAGTGTTGCACTTCCATACATATGCCCCATTTTTGAAGCACCAACATATACTTCGCAAGTACCTGATTTAAGAACAAGGCCAGCCCATCTTATACCGTACACTGATTCAAAATAGGTTTGAGTATAAACTTCTGCATATGTCTCAGAGCCAACTGCTGGAAATCTGCTTCCTCCATTTACACGCCTTTCCAGAGTAATGGTAGATCCTAAGGCATAACGTCCATAACTTCCTGTACCTGTTTGAACTTGCACTGAAGTGCCATTATATTTAAATTGCCCTTCTGCCCATACGTGGAATAACTTCCCTCCGTAAGCATTGTAGGCGATACCTGTTGTTCTTTCAGTATCTGTGTATTCCCAAGGGAGAGCGTTTGTACCAATCAATCCATCATTTGCGCCAGCATTGGCTATTAATGGCTGCTCAGCTTTTTTAACTTTCTTCCTCTCAAGAACAAACATTTCACCAGTATCTCCTACATACACATCAACACTTGCCTCAGAATTATTTAATGAAATTAATTCACCATCGTTGGAATTATTTTCACCTTTCTTCTCCTGAATGAATTCATTAAGGTTTAAAACTTTCTCATCGTCTTTATTAGCATTTTCTTGAGCTTTTTCAGGAAAAACATCAGATAACGAAATGTTCGGATTTTTAACTGCTTCAGGCGCTGGGTTCTCTTGATAGTGAGAAGAAATTACTTTATCAACAGCTTCAAGGGAAGCATTTTTATTATCCAATCCCTTTAATTTTGAAACTAATTCCGGAACAGTCGTTTCGAGGTAAGTTCTCATTTCTTGAATATCTTCTGCATTTTTATCTTTTTCACTTGCTTGAGCAGAAGACATCCCTGGAAAAATACCTAAAATCATAGTAAATGCCAATAAAAACATACTCAACTTCTTTTTCATAATGTAGCCCTCCCTTTTGGTTTAATAAGGAGATTCTACAAAATAATTACAATCCCTTCAAAAAATTACAAAATTAGATAAATTAGTAAATATTTACCATTTATTTTTAATTACTCCGTAGACTAGATATACTAGTAAAATTAGTGCAGCAATCCAAATTGGTCCCAACAATATAGGGGCAAAATTGGTAGTGATTTTTAATAACACCCCTGTAAAAACAAATAATACAATGAAAATTGATATCAGATACATAAACTTCGGGTATTTTAATCTCATGTTCATCACCTTCACTTTTTAATTTTTTGGAAATACACAGGTTGGATTATTTAGCACCTTTCTTATTAGGGGTGGCTAAACCTTGTCCCTTTAGATCAATGCAACTGATGCCGTTTATTTAAGCAGAAAAACACAAGGGCTTCCAACTGAGCTCACTGGTTTTTTTAAAACACTACTCCTATAACTATAACAAACCTTACATAGGTGAAAGGTTGGGAAAATTTTTTACATAGTATTCAATATACATTCCTCAACTTAATTTGACATTGACTGAAATAGGGCCTACTAATTCCAAACTGTTTGTCTTAGTATATTTATCTGCTTCTCACACTCAAAGCATGAATTCTATTTAAGACTCATCATCTTCCCATCTAGCATTATTTAATACGTCCAAAAGGTCACATTCCTAACCGTAACTTTTCTTTTCCACAAAAGTCTTCAACTGTACTCAAGGACCAATATTTCACACCACCAACAAATAAATCTGGATTAGGAACTTTCCCACGGTCATAGTAAAGATTAAGCTTTTGTCTTCCGTAATTAAGCCCTTCCTTTGATAAGTAGTCAGCAAACTGGCTTAGACTTAAATATTCGGACCCGTTTTTAACCAGACAATAGGACGGATGTTTAATCAAATAGGTATCTTCGCGAAAATAATTTGTTATCAACTCAAGAGCAAATTCCAGCCAATCATTATCCAAACGTTTATACAGATGCCCTAAATCAAACTCTTCTTTGTCGGGATCTTCAAAAAACCAGGCTAACTTAAGGAATGTAGCTTGGACTTCATCCAGCTGCGTCAGGGATTGCTCAGACAGAAAAAGGTTTTCATAATGATTCAATCTTTCTTCCAGCAAGGGGAACTTCTCAACGATCTTCCGGGTTGCCTTTTTCATATTAACTCCTCCTTGTATACATTGTATACAAAATATAACACACGATGTATACAATGTATACATTTCGACCAAAAAAAGGGAGATTCCTCTCCCTTTCTGCTACATTTGACCTTTCTCTTTCATGCTGTAGAAATCAGCTTTCGCATTGACAATCAAATGATCTAAAACCTCAATCCCCAGATGCTTGCCGCATTCAGCCAATCGTCTTGTGACATCTATATCTTCTCTTGAGGGAGAAACGTCCTGGCTGGGATGCTGATGCGATACGATGATTGATGCGCTGTTATTCAAGATGGCACTCTTGAATACTTCCCGTGGCATAACTAGGCTTGCGTTCAATCCTCCAACATGGCAGCGATGGACGGCAACTACCTGATTTTTCGTATTCAGACACATGACGAAGAACACCTCACGGTCATCCTCTCCAATGAAATGCGCGGCCGCCTTTGCACCATCTTCCGGGGAACGGATGATAAACTTTTCGTCAGCTTCAACCTCTGTGATGACCTGCTTGATCCTTACCACTTCATAAATCGTTTCCAGCTTCATTTCCTTTTTCATTTTCGCCTCTCTCCTTTCTTTGTTCGGATCCACCTGAACCATTCGCGCAAACGGGGGAAGGGTTCGCTTACGAAGAAGCGAACTTGCCAGAGAGGGGTAGGCCCATCCCATGCTTTACGGGATGGGCCGTTAGAAAACGAGTGAAGCCCAATGACTTAGGGGCAGTTAGGAAGCGTTTTGTGCTTCCTTATTGCCCCTTAGCCTACTTGGCTTTGCCGTTTTCTTTCCCCGAACGCCCGCCCTTCCCGCCGTCATAAGCGAATGGTTACAATGAGGAGAACGAAGGAAGGAGAAGGGGAACTGCACAATGGGCGGCTAAAAGCATACCGGGAGGTATGCAGCCGCCTAACGGCAAGGGTTCGATGCCCGCAGCCGTTATAACAAAGCAACCTTCAGAACCTGCTCGGAACTTCCGAAGGGGTTCTGAAGGTTGCGTATTGTATCACGGCGGAGCCTGATGCAATCGGATTTCAGGGGGCTCGATGCCCCCTGAAATCCGTCAGTAAAGAAGGTTTGCAAAGCCATTTCGATCAGGTGCTTTCGCTCTTAGAAAGCAGCAGAGAAATGGCGTATGGCAAGAAGCGCAGCTGCTTGCAATCGGGTTGCAAAGGCTCGATGCCTGCAGCAACCCGACCTTTCATTTGAAGCGATCCAACGGGCTACCGTTGGCGGGGTGTTGGGCGCGCAGCCCAAGGTATTCAGGTTTTCGGCTCGTGGGGTACGGCCGGAGGCAAATGGAACAGGAACCTACGGAATGTAGGCGAAGCATGAGCCGTACAATCCGTGGTTATCGGACCATTTAGTAGCACAGCGACACGTACAGGCTGTTGGAAAGGGCGCTTTTCCCTTTCTTACAGCTTGTAGTGCTGCCGCCCGAAAATGTCTTTAAGTGCCCTGAAATTGTTTCTAAAGAAAAAAAATTCGCCTTAAGGCGAATCTAGTCATCAATCACATAGGATTTCTAATGGTCTCGTCTGATGAATTTCTCTTTAATCCATGGCAAGCTAAAATGATCCTTTTCCACTCCCGGAAAACACCGGGGGCAATACTTTCTATTTAAATGAGGGCTATCATCCAAAGGCAGACTTTTTAATTCATGCTCCGGAAAAGATCTGTTGCAATATGTACAGCGCTGCAATTAATAATCCCCCCACACATAATAGTCTTCTTATTCCATAATGACTGGCTAATTGGGAACAGATCCTTAACACTTAGTTCACCTGTTTACGAGACGCTCTCACATATTCAATGATCGCAAAAATGACTTGTTCTTCCTTCTCTGCAAAATTTTGATCAAATAGCAGCCGTTTCCCATCAAATTTAAATGCTTCGAGCAAATAAGAGACACGGGGTTTACTATAGGCTTTGCTATTGGCCACACAAGCCTCCCAAACGGATTGCTCCAGCTCTTTTGAATACCTTCGATGTAAGATACATTCGCGAAGTTGAGTTTTCTTGATTTCTATATACCCTTCCCATATGTTTTTGTTCGTGATTTCGTACCACATTTCAACGCGGGCTCGTTCTTTTGCTTCTTTTACAATATCTGTTTCAATTATTTCTGCATTTTCTATTGCAACATCTGTTTTAATAACATCCGGAAGCCTCTCAGACAAAAAAGACTCTACACTTTCCATTGGAATCTTCCAGCCCTCTTTCCGGGAAGAAGGAGAAACTCCTTTAATGACTCCTTGCCGCAGCCAACGGCGAACGCTCTCTTTGTGGCTTGTAATTTTATTTTTCTTGAGTATCTCAAATACTTCATCCAAATTATACATATTCAAGCACTCCTCTTAAACAACAATTGTTTTATAAAAACATAATAAAACAATTGTTGCATTATTTCAAGTATAATCAGGAATCATCATACTAATCCTGATTAATCTTATTTGGGGAGAACTGTTAACTCTTTTTTATCATTTACAGAAGGCCAACTTTATCAATAAGCGATAATTAGTATAAGTTGCCTCTCTCGCGGACATGACTGTTCCTATTGCCATATTCAAGGCATTGAGTGACAAGCCATACTATGTAAAAGAACGGAGTCGAAGGCCACACATGAATGATCTATTGGAAGCAAAGCTGACAATTACAAGGATAAAAGAGAAGCTTCTTGACCTGGTCGGTGGCCTTATAGCCGACAATCTAACTGACAAGGAATACACGGTAGCAAAACTGCTGGAAATAGTGGATTACATTGATGATAAAGATATTAAAGTCGGTGATATTGAAGTTAAATAGTTATCAAATAAAAACACCATGAAGGAGCTCGAATTATAATAAAGCGAATGTTTTAATTAAAAAATGCTATGCTATAAACACGCTATCTTTTCTTTGAATGCCAAAAGAGTTGAAATACATGTAGTGAATAAGAAATTGCATACTACTATTGAGCGTGCAAAGAAATACCGATTATTCTTCTATTGTTTGCTCTATGAATTCTAAAAAACAAAAAAACCAAAAGTATAAACTTTGGTTTTTTTGTTTTTTTCTTATTAACAACTAATTATTGCGTTGCTAAACTAATTAGTATTCCTTTTTAATTAACAAAAACAGCTATGTCATACTTCTCAACCAATAGAAGCAAAGACAGTATTGTTGTTGAACATTGGTATTCAACTCCCAAAAGGTGTTTTTAAATTAATCAAAAAGGTGACTTTTTTAGTTTATAACACCATCTTAAGCCGATTCTTTAGAATATTTTCGGGTCTATCCTCCTTTATATAATTATTTTGTATTTCGTGAACGTAATGGAAAAGTTATAATGGGAGTAGGTATTTGGGGAACCTTTAGGTTCCCTTCCTACCTATCTGTTGTGAACTCCTAGCTTAGTTCCACCAAGAACATAAATTAAGCCTGGGAGTTCGATTTACTATCCATCCCGTTCTTAAGTTTTTTCCGATCGCAAATTATGCGATGGATGGAACTTAAGGCCGAAAGGAGAATAGCAATCATTTCCCACTTTTCCAAATTGTTCACCTCGCTTTATATAGAATTACTTACCAGCTTACCAGCATTCTGTATATTATTCAAGCAATCTCCATTTATATAATATTCTATTGAAAAATAGCAAAAGAACTTTCCATCTTTCTCTTATTAGTTTATTTTCCAATAAGAAAAGCAGCTGTTCAGACAAGTCACATGCCCCCCACCTGCTTCTTCCTAACCACCTTAAATATGGTTACTGGTTACTCTGTGTTTAATCTTATAAAAACATTCGTACTTCCTGCTCTTCTATACTTCCTTCTTCCAGTGCCTTAAGTAGGCTTTCCTTCTGAATCTTTATCAACTTGCCGTCATTAACCTGAAAATAAGTAGGATATTCATTACTCAATAAATTTGCAACATACCTAGATAACCCCATGTTTTGAAGAATAATGACAACCATACTGCGTGTACCATACTCCAAATAGTTGCTCCAATTTGCCCCTGCCTGATCTTTACCGTAAACCTCTTGCAATATTAAGTAATAATGATTTACGTACTTTTGTATAGTAAATCTAAGAATCTCCTCTATCTCTTTAATTAAATCATTTATAAGTGTGTTGACCTGAATTCGACTATTTCTAACAAAAAAATCATTCCTCTGTATATTAGACTCATCATAATATACGATTTTTCTTTTAGTTTTCGAGTAAAAATCAATACTCTGATTAATTAGTTCATTCAAGCTTTTACCATTAATCCAGTTATTCATAAGTAGTGCAAAATACTTTAAGCTATTTTTACTCTTCAACCTTCTTTCATATTGATCCCACTTATAAATATTATGGAATAAATCTAAAACTGCCAAACACTCTTCATAATTTATTTTTTTAGGAAAAAGTGTCTTTTTAAAATTATGCTCATTTTTAATAATGTATTGAAAAGCTGATTCCTGTTGCTCAACAGCCATATGTTGGTTAGTTTTTAATATTTGATAAGGAATTTCTATACTTTGCACTTTTTCTTTAGCAATCTCAATGATTTTTTCTTGTTTATTTTGTATTAACTTGTTAATGACAGGACTTTGATACTCGGTCACTAAATCCAACGTGTCGATACTGATAATGTTTGCAAGATAACGAACAATGTCTTGTTCAGTTTTATTTATTTTTTTTATTTCTTTATTTAGCATAGCATCGGTAATATGGTTTAAATTGTTTTCCAAGTTGTTAGAAACAGTTGGATTCATAAATATCTGTTCCTTATTCTCTAAGTATTCATTAACTTTTTTCCAGTCTTTTTCCTCATCTCGGATACAGTAAATGTTACCTGACAATTCATATTTTAATCTTCCTGCTCTGCCAGCAAGATTCCAAAAGTCTACCTTTTTGAAATTTCTAATGCCATTTTTATTTTTCAGTATAAATACATTTTTTGCTGGCAGATTAACACCTTCCAATAAAGTCGAGGTACAAAATAAATACCTGATTATTCCGTCTTTAAAAAGCTGCTCAATATTGTACCTAAGCACCTGCGGCAAACTGCCGAAATGATAAGCGACTCCTCGTTTCAAACAATCAATTAAATAGTACTCTGGATGCACTATTTTCTTAATTATTTGAATAGCTTCTTGAATTCTTCTCTTTTGATAAGTGGTTAAGCTTGTTTCACCGTACTCTTGGCTGAATTGTCTTGCCTTAGCAACTGCATCTCTTCTCGAATGACAATAGATTAAATTCGATTGTTCCTGAGAAAGTAAGTTAATTAAGTCTAAACTGTCATTATCCTGGTTCGAAACAATTTTTGGATAATACTCTTTTATTCCATTCTCAGTATAATGATCAACTTGTTTGGTTATAAGATCCACAAAGAATAACTGCTGTGAAACTGGTGATTCATTCGAATAAAATACATGTTCAACTTCTTTATTGAATAATTTCAAGAAAACTTCAGGATTTGATACATTGGGAGAAGCAAAAAAGAGTTGTACATTGCGATTAGCATATATAGTCCTCTCGACCGCTGTGTATAAAGTTATGCTCCTCTTATCTTGATCACTAGCAAGTTTGTGTGCTTCATCAACAAAAAGACAATCGATTGAAGGATATCCTTCTTCTGACAAAAAGGATAACAGCCTTTCAGGGGTTAAAACCATTATCAGATTCAAACCTTCAATATTAACTCCTTCTAGATTACCATTTGTTAATACAGTGTAATTTTCATCTTCTAGTTGGCTGTATAAATCTTTTTTTATTTCAGTAGCAAATTGATGGATTAACGCTCTTGTCGGCACAATAACCACAATATTTGGCTTGTTATGCTTCTTCATCTGCTCCGCTATGTTTATTTTCATCATAAAGGATTTACCCATGGAAGTTGGGCCCGAAAAACTAAACACAGGTGCATCTTTCATTTGGTGATATAACAAATATTGTGGATCGGTTAAGTATATATTTTCAAAGTCCTTAATATGTTGGATTGATTTTTTTACACCTTTTTCAATCTCCCGATCCAAGGGAAGAGTGACATCGTAGTCTAACAATTGCAGAGCAGGAAAGTTGCCGATTTTAGAAAGCACAGCGCTAGAAACTGTTTTAAAGTTCAAATCTTCTTTATAAAATGGAAAAAGCAAGGTGACAATCTTATAAGCTATGTTTTTGTGTTTACTGGAAGTTGAATTAGATAATAAATCACAGAATCGCATTAAATCTATTAACTCTTTTTTACTTAGAAAGTTATTTTCTTCATTGAACAGTTCCTGGTAATAGAGTTTATTGATTCTGTCAAACAGCACATTATAATACTCATCCTTTAGTACGTCGGTAGCAAGTCTTTCTAGTAATTTCATGACACTTCACCTTTTAGCCTTTTAATTACAGCTTTTCTTACCTCGTCAATTTTTATAAACGGTATACAGTATATATAAAAGGAATAGCCATATAAATCGTACTTTTCCACTAATGAATCGATATGCTTAAATTCCTTTTGCACTTTTTCGCTTACCAATTTTCTAATTTGTGCTTGAAATTCATTATTAGGCAATTTTCGCATTTCCTTTGTTATTTCAAGATTAAATCCTACAAAAATACCAAAAGCATGATTGGTTTGGATAGCGTCTTCTTTAGCGCTTGGAAAGATAACTTTTTTTAACTGTTCATACATTTGATCATCAACTATTTCCTGTGCTAAATGAGAATTAATAAGTTGCATTTCATAATGAACATTATTTTTAGTATGATTCAAAAAACTGTCAATTGATTCAAAAGCTTTATTAATCCCTCCTCTAAGTGTTTTATACATTTTCGACTCACCGAAAACGATTTGAAACTCATTGGAATTTATTTGTAACAAATGAATTCCATCAGCACCCTTCACATAATCATTATGTGATGTCTTTAAATTCATTTTTGTTAAAAGCTTAGGTGCTTCAAGGTGTGTTTCCAAAAAGCAGTATAATAGTAATTCACCAAATTCTCCTTCATTCGCTTGATAATCTCTGAATTTTTCTTGAGCAAGGATATTTAGTTCACCAAAACGTTGCTGATCAACATACTGCTGATACTCTTTCTTTGATAAACAAAACGTAATCATGGAATTTGATAATTCCATTAAAAGTGGATTCATATCAAATTTATTATTGGAAATTTTCAGAATGTGCAAGTTAATTTTAGTTTGGGTTTCATCAAGTAAATGGTCCTCAATATCATGATAAAAATGATCAAGAAAAGTTTTCCTTACAAGCGGTCGAAGCAAAAGATCCACCCTCTAGTACATTTTTGTTGGTTCAATTATACCATTTCATTTCCAAAATAATATAAGTCTGGTGTATATTGCTGTGCTGCTGTGACCGCCAAGTAAAACAATTATTGCACTGACACAAACTTCTTATTCATTTTAGAACTTTCTTACAATGGTTATTCGGCTGACTTTTTGCGTTTAGCTCTTATTAAAGTGCTTTTTGAAATTCCGGTTAGATTTTCGACTTCTTTGTATGAGCGCGAGGTCAATAGCTCTAGCGCGTGTTCTATCTGCCCACGGCTAAACTTTTTCGGCCGTCCCTCGCGGTAATCTTTGCGTTGCCTTGCTATCGCTTTACCTTCCTGTGTACGCTCCACGATCAAGTCACGCTCGAACTCCGCAAATCCACTCATTATAGTAAAGATTAAGCGTCCAGTCGGCGTATTTTCAATCAGTCCCATATTAAGGACATGAACCTTCACGCCGCGGTCGAATAGCTCCTTAACAATTGCTAGAGCTTCAGACGTCGACCTGGCAAAGCGGTCAAGCTTCGTTATGACTAAAGTATCGCCTGTCTTCAGCGTAGTTAATAAAGCCTGAAATTGTGGTCTGGCCGCCTTCGTGCCAGTAAACTTTTCCGAATAGATTTCCTCGCAGCCTTCCGACTCAAGCATAGCAATCTGTGCTTGCAAATCCTGGCCCATCGTGGACACTCGCGCATATCCGTATTTCATAATATCTACCCTCTTTTTAACCCATATATATGAACCTAAGTTATGACACCATACAACACCTTGAGTTTACTGGGTTGCCAAAACGGTGTCAATACTTTTGAGTTATGAAACCGTATGTTTTAACGAAAACAAAAAAAGCTGACTAATAATGGTCGGCTTTCCAATTTCTTTATTAAACTAAAGCACCCGTTTGTTTAAGTACATTCATTCACAAAGTCATTCTTTTCACATAAAATGTTACCTTTTGTGAGTCAAAAAAAGCTGCCTTTACTGGCAGCTCATATAAACTAATTTTTGATAATATATATTATTTAGCTGAAAGTTCGTCACCTGTGACCCATTGGTGATTTTCCACTTTTTCTCCACCTGTGGTTGGCGTGTAATCAACCATATAAATAGTTGTTTGTTCTGCTGAGTCAATAGTAGCTTTTACGCCTTTCATTCCTTCCATATGGTTTACGTTCAAAGTGACTTCATCTCCCACTTTGTAAAGAGTATCTCCAGCATCTTTTAAATCCTCCTGAATTACCCACTTATGATTTGTCACCTTTTCTCCACCAGTTGTTGGAGTATAAGATACGGCATAAACTGTTGTATCGTAAGCACCTACAATTTTTGCTTCTGCACCATTCATTCCTTCCATATGGTCGGTTTCTAAAATAACTGCACTTCCAACTAAATAGGTGGGATTATTTGCTTCTTTTAACCCTTTAGGCACTTCACCAGAAAGAGAATGATTCATTTTCGAATGTTCTGAATGGTTCATCTGTTCCTGTTCAACTTCGTTATTGTTATTTTCTGTGCTTGTATCATTTCCGCAACCACTTAACCCTAAGGTAGCAATACTTAGAAAAACAATTAGTTGCTTCTTCATTTTAATTCACTCCTCTATAGTTCTTACTTATTTTCAAAACTTATTTAAATTAATTTCACTTTTTGCAACCTCAACGCATTTAACACGACAGACACAGAGCTAAATGCCATGGCAGCGCCGGCTACCCATGGTGCTAGCAATCCGATGGCAGCAATCGGTATCCCCAGTGTATTATAGGCAAATGCCCAGAATAGGTTTTGTTTAATATTCCTCATGGTCCTTCTGCTCATCAATATCGCATCAGCAATGCTGTTAAGGTCTCCCCGGATCAGTGTAATATCGGCTGCTTCCATGGCCACATCGGTCCCGGTGCCAATAGCCATGCCGATATCGGCGGTTGCCAGTGCCGGTGCATCGTTGATTCCGTCGCCGACCATTGCCACCTTCCTGCCTTGTTCCTGAAGCTTCTTCACTTCTTCTGCTTTACCTTCAGGCAGCACTTCGGCTATCACCGAATCGACGCCGACTTCTTTCCCAATTGCCTGTGCAGCGCGTTGGTTGTCGCCTGTCATCATGATTACCTGAATGCCCATCTCTTTTAAGCGGCTAACCGCTTCACTGGATGTATCCTTAACGGTATCAGCCACCGCGACAAGCCCTGCATATTGTCCATTAATGCCAGCCAGCATGGCTGTTTTTCCTTCGCTCTCCAGCTTTTCCATGACAGGCAATACCGAGGTAATATCAATAGCATATTGCTGCATAAGTTTTCGTGTACCGACGACAATTCCCTGGCCTGATACTGTTGCCATTACCCCATACCCAGGAATCGCTTCAAAAAATTGTATATGTGCAGGCTCTATCCCTTTCTCTTGAATCCCTGTAACGATGGCTACAGCTAACGGATGCTCGGATTGCTTTTCCGCAGCGCCGATCAATGACAAAAATCTCTCCTCTTCCTGGCCTTCCGCCACAATGAAATCCGTTAATACCGGTTTGCCATGTGTAACGGTTCCTGTTTTATCCACAACCACTGTGTCGATTCTCTGCGTTTGTTCCAGGTGTTCACCGCCCTTGAACAGGATTCCGAACTCTGCTGCCCGCCCGGAGCCTGCCATGATAGAGGTAGGAGTCGCCAATCCAAGTGCACAGGGACAAGCAATCACGAGCACGGCAATTAGCACTTCAAGTGCTGGTGTAAAATCGCCCGGCTGTACCCAGAAAAACCATACCAGGAATGTTGCGATGGCAATCCCGACCACGATCGGGACAAAGATTCCCGAAATCTGATCCGCCAGACGCTGGATGGGTGCCTTCGATCCTTGGGCGTCTTCTACCACTTTTATGATTTGGGCTAATGCTGTATCCCGGCCCACCTTAGTCGCTCTCATTTTAATAAAACCGTTTTTATTAATAGTTGAACCGTATAGGACGTCCCCTTCCTTTTTATCTACAGGAAGACTTTCGCCCGTCAGCATTGATTCATCCACCGATGTTAAACCTTCCAGTACATCTCCATCTACCGGAATTTTTTCACCTGGTTTCACTAAGATCGTTTCGCCAATTGTGACTTCTTCCAATGGCACTACCTCTTCAGTGCCATTCCGGAGGACGACCGCTGTTTTTGCCTGGAGCCCCATCAGCTTTTTAATAGCTTCAGATGAACGGCCCTTCGCTTTTGCCTCAAACAATTTACCCAAGAGGATTAGCGTGATCAGCACGGCGCTCGTTTCGAAATAAAGCTGCGGCATATGATGTGTTCCAGTATTGGCAATTGCTTGGTAGAGACTATAGAAATAAGCTGCTGAAGTCCCCATGACGACAAGGACGTCCATATTGGCACTGCCGTTACGGAGCGCCTTATAGGCACCGACGTAAAATTGCTTGCCGATGATAAATTGTACAGGTGTGGCCAAAATCAACTGGACCCATGGGTTCATTAAGAACTTGGGCACATATAGGAACGAAGTAAACGAGAAGTGTCCGACCATCGTCCATAACAGCGGCAATGATAATATCGCAGATATAATGAACTTGCGCTTCTGGTCTTGAATCGCCTTTTCACGGTGATCCACCTGCTCGTGTTCATCTTCCTTTTGGTGGGCCCCATAGCCAAGCTTTTCTACTTTGGCAATGATGTCTCCAATGGACACCTCTGAAGGATTGAACTCAATCACTGCTTTTTCAAGGGCCAAATTGACGTTTGCCTCCGACACGCCCTCCAGCTTATTCAGGCCTTTTTCAATCCGCGTAGCACATGCCGCACAGGTCATTCCTGTAAGATCGAATTCAGCTTTTTGTTTTACCACCCTATAGCCCAGTGCCTCGATTTTCTTTTCAAAATCAGCTTTATTTAGTTTAGCTGGATTATATTTAATGGATGACTTTTCAAGCGCCAAATTGACCGAGGCCTGTTCGACACCTTCCATTTTGTTCAAGCCTTTTTCAATCCTTGTAGCACAGGCTGCACAAGTCATCCCTGAAATCTGGAGACTCGCTTCCTTTAATTCCTTACTCATTGTTCTCACCTCTCATATACCAGATAGGGGTATATTTTATTGAAAAGAAGAGAGTGCAAATAGCACTCTTACTCGACATCGTATCCTTGCTCCTCGATGGTTTCTTTAATTTGCTCAAGTGAAACCTTGGAGTCATTAAAAGAGACATCCACTTTCGCTTCCTCGAGTTTCACTTTTACTTCGCTTACTCCAGGTAATTTTCCTACGCTTCCTTCCACCGTGTTTACACAGTGTCCGCAAGACATTCCTTGTACATTTAACGTAACATTTTGCATATTGATTTCTCCCCTTTTATTTTTTCATGAGTTTTTGAATCGTTATTACTAACTCGTCTAGAACCTTTTCATCGCCTTCTGAAAGCCGATCAACGACACAGCCTTTCAAATGCCCTTCCAAAAGGATCTTCGCTACGCTGTTAAGAGCGGATTGAGTGGCAGAAATTTGAGTAATAATATCATCACAATAAATATCCTTGTCCACCATACCCTTAATGCCCCTAATTTGGCCCTCGATGCGATTGAGTCTATTTGTTAAATCCTTCTTTACACTCTTTGGATGATGGCTTTTTCGGCTTGATGTGACATGACAAACCATTTCAGGCAAACTGTTCTCCATGAATCCCACCTCCAATATAATCACATTATAACATACCTAATAGGGGTATGAAGAGTGAAAAGCATTATATTCTTCGGCCTATTTATGATTTGTTGCTATCATCCCTTTTATTCTTTATCTTACTTATAGTGACTAGTACTTGATCTTCATGGTATCAAAGGGAGATGTAGTATCCTCAGGGCATTTCTACTTCAGACCTTTATCATAAATTTTAGAAGTTATCTTGCATTCAATTTTCTTGTTTTTTTGCAATTTTTTTTCAAAAATATCATGTAAAATAAAAAGGCGCAAAAAGAAATGGGGATTTATACAATGAATAAAATATCCACAAAACTTGCTATTTATTTCCTTTTAGCTGTATTAATCTTGGAGTCCTTGCTGATGTCTTACCTCTACAACAGTATAATTAATTCCCGAGTCCAGGAAGAGTTTCAAATGATTCTTTCCAGAGGCAACAGCCACCGGGATGTACTGGAGGACAGTTTTACCGAAAGCACCTTGACTCATATAGCCTTGATGGAATCGAAAACAGACACTGAGGTGGTCATCACGGATGGTAAAAAAAAAATAATTGTCAGTTCGAAAGACGTATCTGACAACATGGTTAATTTGATCAACGACCATCCTCAAAAAATTGCCAGGGAAGGATTACTGATTGAATCCAATTGGAAAGAAATGAACTATCTTGCAACAGTGACGGAGTACAACACAGGTGCAGAAGAAGGTTATGTATATATGTTTAAAAATACAGAACCGTTACGGTCTTTGATTAAAAAGCTAAACTACCATTTTTTATTGGCGGGGATTATGAGTTTGGTGATAATTGCTATCATCTATTTTCTTTTGTCAAGAATTCTAACAAGCCCTCTAATCAAGATGAAAGAGGCAACACAACAACTTAGTAACGGCTACTTCAAGGTAAGGCTTCCTGATTTAGGTAAAGATGAACTTGGTGAGCTCTCCAACTCTATACAAAAACTTGCAAACGATCTTGAAAGCATCCAGAATGACCGACTCGAATTCCTAGCCAGCATCTCACATGAATTACGAACGCCATTGACCTATATTCAAGGCTATACGACTGTGGCTCTCAGGGATGGACTGCCGGTAGAGAAAAGAAACGAATATTTAAAAATCATTCAGGATGAGTCAGAGAGAGTTGTGCATTTGATCGAAAATCTATTTGAGTTGGCAAAAATCGATCAAAATAATTTCACGATTACAAAACAAGAAATTGAATTATGCCCGCTCATCCAGGACATAGTGGCAAAAGTTGGGCCTGCCTTCGACCAAAAGGACATCACTATTCAAGTAACTTGTCCAAAACTAGTCTATGCATTCGCTGATCCCCTTCGATTGGAGCAAATTATTCTCAATTTGCTTGATAATGCTCTAAAATATTCTGAAGCAAATACAGTCACAAAAATAATCGTCAGCTCTACACGCGACAATAAAGTCAAAATTAGAGTCACCGATCAAGGAATTGGGATACCTGAGAACGAGCTTCAAAGTATTTTCAAACGGCTATATAGAGTTGAAAAATCACGTTCCCGCGGATATGGCGGATCCGGACTCGGCCTTTCCATTGTAAAAGAATTAGTGGAGGCTCATGGTGGTTCGGTGACAATAGAGAGTCACAATATAAAGGGCACAACCGTGGAGATACTAATATAGTGAGGTGTATACCTTGAAGAAGATTTTACTAGTCGATGATGAAGTTAGGATGCTTAAGCTCCTGGAATTGTATCTGGAACCTAAAGGCTATTCATGTTTAAAGGTTTCCGGTGGCTACGAAGCAATTCAAACGTTAAAAAAGGAGAAGGTCGACCTTGTTTTACTTGACGTCATGATGCCAGAACTCGACGGGTGGACTACCTGCAGAAAGATTAGGGGGTTTTCGAATGTTCCCATTATCATGCTTACCGCCAGAAGTGATAAAGAAGATGTGATTAATGGCCTTGATGTCGGTGCAGACGATTATATCACCAAACCTTTTGATGAAGATATTTTGGCAGCGCGTGTGCATGCCTTATTGAGAAGACAGGAATCTCCTGTTCAAGAACAAAATAGTGAGATA
This sequence comes from Bacillus sp. AG4(2022), assembly GCF_031844465.1. Taxonomy (NCBI): domain Bacteria; kingdom Bacillati; phylum Bacillota; class Bacilli; order Caryophanales; family Bacillaceae; genus Bacillus; species Bacillus sp. AG4(2022). The sequence continues at coordinate 25,569 of NZ_JAUZVH010000012.1, read as the reverse complement.
GTCAGAGGTGAGTTCCGTTTGAATACGGAAGCCTACACATTAAAATATCAAGACCTTTTCCTTTCTTTAACACTGAAAGAGTTCTTGTTGCTAGAAACTATAATGAAACACCCTGAGAGAGTTTATACTAGAGAGCAGCTCCTTTCCACCGCTTGGGATATCAATGCAAACACTGATATCCGGACCATCGATTCCCATATAAGGAACCTCCGAGACAAGTTGAAAAAAGTCGAAATTCCGATTGAAAAGCACCTGACCACCGTATGGGGGATCGGTTATCAATGGAAAATTTAATGGATTAGAGGAATTATGATGAAAAAGAGAAAATGGATTATAGCTGTAGCAGCAATAGTACTTATCGTTACAGGCTGCTCTTCTGCAGCGGAAGAATATGAATTTGTAATCGCTGAAAGAGAACAAATTGACCACATTCATGGGGTCGGTTACCCAAACAATAAGGAGGAACTTTTCGTTGCTACTCACGATGGTTTGATGAAATTTTTTGAAGGTAAATGGCTTGAAGCAAACAGTAATAGAAATGATTATATGGGGTTTCAGCCGTATCAAGATGGATTTTATTCCAGCGGCCATCCAGGGGCAGAATCTGAGTTAAAGAACCCGCTTGGTTTAGTCAAGAGTACCGACCAGGGTGGAACACTTGAAAAACTGGCTTTCTATGGAGAAACCGATTTTCACTACCTGGCAGCAGGTTATAAATCCGGCATTATCTATGTAATTAATGAGCAGCCTAATTCTGTGTTGGAAAGAGGCTTTTATGTAACGGAAAATGAGGGAGAAACTTGGAAAAAAGTGAGCATGGAAGGATTTGAATCGGAATCAATCGGGAACATTGCTGTACACCCTTCTGATAGTACTGTCGTAGCAATAGCGGGTAAGGACGGCGTATTTTTATCAAAAGATCAAGGTGAAAATTTCAGCAAAGTTCCGAACACCTCTAAGGTAACAGGAATTGCGATGAGTGAGAGCAACGGTCTATTTGGAAGCATTCTACAAGATAAAATTCAACTATACGAGTGGAACGTTTCTGATGGAAGTATTGCTCCATTCCCTACCCCACCTCTTGAAGAGGATAACCCAATTATGTACATTGCTTCAAATCCGCAAAATGAGCAAGGATGGTCCATTGTAACCTATAAAAACAACATCTATATAACAGAAGATAACGGGGAGAATTGGAAAGATATTTCTAATGTAAGAGAAAACTCTTAAATGATTGGCAGTACAAGTATGTATGGAATCCTTTCAAAAATCAGTATAATAAGTAATCCCTTTTTAAATGCGTTGGACAATGTCCATTCATTTCTCAGTGAGTCGAACCCCTGAATATCTCTTAGGCAAAGCGGTCATGATTTCATTCTGAATACCGGGAGATAAAAAAACACACAAGTATAGATAAAGAGCTTGTGTGTTTTTTATTGTGCAACTCAAAATGGTAATACCTCACCTTAAAACTCAACTCTGCCTTAATCATAAATAACCTGTATTTTGTGATATTCAAATAGGAATCTAAATTGTCTTCCCACTTCGATGGACATGGATATTCTTTCGCCCTATCATCTAAAACCACTATGAAGAAATAATTAAGGATAATGATTGGTCTGCTCAGCCGGCAGCTAGTTCAGAAGAAACAGCAAAGATTGTGAATCAAATCAAAACATTAATCGAGAAATCAAAAGGATAAAATGAAGAGGCTTAGAAAAATTTTTTGTTTAAAGTGAAAGTTGCTAAAACAATACCGCAAGAAATCAAAGCTTTCAATTTGATTTCTTGCGGTATAATTATTTTGATATATGTCCCGGCATCTTATTTACTTTATTAAACTTTGAGCAATTTAGCATTAATTGCTACTATCACTGTACTCAAGGACATAAGAACAGCACCGATTGCAGGACTTAATACAACTCCAGCATTATAAAGGACCCCTGCCGCAAGTGGAATAGCCACTATGTTATATCCGGCCGCCCACCATAAGTTTTGAATCATTTTTTTATAAGTTGCTTTCGAAAGTGCTATAATGGATACTACGTCATTCGGATTACTTTTTACCAAAATAACATCCGCCGTTTCCATTGCTACGTCCGTTCCTGCTCCAACGGCTATTCCAAGGTCGGCGTTTGCAAGCGCCGGTGCATCATTCACACCGTCACCTGTCATCGCTACTCTTAAGCCCTCTTTTTTTAATTCTTTAATCTTATCAGCTTTTTGATGGGGCAGAACTTCTGCATATACCTCATCCAGATCTAAGTTTTTGGCCACCCAATCGGCCACCTGCTGGTTATCTCCTGTCAGCATAACAGCCCGGATGTTAAGCTCTTTGAGACGTCTCATGGCTTCCTTGGAGCTTTCCCTCACTTTATCTGCGAGAGCAATCATTGCTGCTACATCTCCATCAACCAATACAAACACTACGGTCTTGCCTTCTCCTGACAGCTTTAAATAGGATTCTGTATCATATATAATATTTTCTTCAGCCATATAACCTGGACTTACGACCCTCACTTTATTACCATTTACTGTCCCTTTAAGGCCTTTACCGGTTATAGATTGGAAACTTTCCGGTTCAATTAAGTTAATCGAACGTTGTTTGGCCTCTTCAAAAACCCCTCTGGCAATTGGGTGTTCTGATTGAGCTTCTAATGAAGCAGCCAGCCTGATGACTTCTTCTTCTTCACTTTCATACGTTTTAATATCAGTGATGCCGAACTTTCCTTCTGTCAATGTCCCAGTCTTGTCAAAAATAATTGCATCAATGTTTCTTGCCCCTTCAAAGCTTGCTCGATTGCGGATTAATAGTCCTCGTTTCGCAGCGATTGCTGTCGATCTTGCAACAACAAGAGGTGCCGCTAATCCCAATGCATGAGGACAGGCAATAACCATGACCGTCACCATTCTTTCTAAGGCGTAAACAAAACTCTCTCCTAAAAATAACCAAACTACCAATGTAATAATTCCAGCAAACAGCGCCATATAAAAAAGCCATTTTGCAGCCCGGTTAGATAAGTCCTGTGTCCGTGATTTCGATTCTTGAGCTTCCTTTACCATCGTTACGACCTGTGAAAGATAGCTGTCTTCCCCTGTCTTCTCAACTGACACCGTCAAGGAACCTTCTCCATTGATGGATCCACCTATGACTTGGTCGTCCTTGAATTTGTCCACTGGCACCGATTCCCCTGTTAACATTGATTCATCAAGTGATGATTCTCCTTTTATAATCAGTCCATCCACCGGTACTTTTTCTCCCGGTTTAATTAAAATCTTATCCCCTTGTTTCAACTCAGAAGTTGAAACATCTTTCACATTCCCCTCTTGATCGATAAGATGTGCTTCATCCGGCATCAATTTGACCAGTTCTTCGAGAGCTCGAGACGCACCAATCACTGATCTCATTTCAATCCAGTGACCGAGAAGCATGATATTAATCAATGTCGCCAATTCCCAGAAGAAGTTCTTGCCTGAAAGCCCAAAGACAGTTAAGGAACTATAGAAATAAGCAACGGTTATTGCTAATGCAATCAGAGTCATCATTCCGGGTTCTTTTTTCTTTAACTCGTCAAAAGACCCTTGTAGAAATGGCCATCCGCCATAGAAGAAAATAAATGTGGAAAGGCCAAATAGAATATACATATCTCCGGTAAATCTTAAGTTAATTCCTAAAAATTCCTGAATCATAGGTGAAAGAATTAATATCGGGAGTGTAATAATTATTGAAATATAAAACCTTTTTTTAAAATCATCCACCATATGAGCATGATGAGAAGCATGATCTTCCTGGCTGCCATGCAGGTGGTCATTCATTTTGGCATGTTCTTCGTGAGATGGTTGATGATGTCGGTGTTCTGAATGGTCCATTTTCTTCCTCCTCTATAATTATTTAATGTATCAAAGTTTTCTTCTAAACCTCGTTATATTAGTTTATCTCCAACATTTGTGCAAAATTTATGAAGAAATAAAAAAAACACAACAACCAAGTATGAAGCTGCTTTTTTAATATTGAATTTAATCCTTGGTGCCCTTCATAAAGGAGTTGGCAAAACATTTAGTTTTGCATACTTTTTGCAAAAAGAGAGGGAATGCAAGTGAATATACTAAATTGTAAAAGGAGCTTAGCACATGAAACCATATTGGAAATTTGCCGGAATGGTGGTTACCTCCACTATTATCATGTTCATTTTTAAGTATTGGAGCACTTATAAAGTGGAACACATATTTTTCAGTGAAACACGTGCATATATGGCATTGTTAATGGGAGCCACAATGGCTGTCATTATGTTGATATTTATGACACATATGCTGAAAAACAAAAAGTTGAATATCGGGATTTTGACAGGAAGCGCAATTGTATTTGCTTTATCCTTGTATCTTCTTCGAAGCCAAACACTCGTTGATGATGTAGACTACATGGAAGCTATGATCCCTCACCATTCCATAGCTATTTTGACAAGTGAAAGAGCTGAGATCAAAGATCCTCGTGTAAGGAAGCTGGCAGATGAAATTATTAAAGCTCAGCGTAAAGAAATAGCTCAAATGAAAAAGTATATAGAAGACTTGAAGGAGGAATAGGAATCTAGAAATTTGACATGAACATGTACACAAATTTAACAGTGAGTATTTAAGATGTAGCAGGATTTTAGACAAACAAAGCTCCACCTTTTAAAAAAGGTGGAGCTTTATCATTTTAACATGACCGGCTTTCTGAATTTTAGTTCTCGCAGAGTCCAGTGAAAATATGAAACTTCCTAAATTACTGACTTATAAAAGAAAAATACCTTTAAATATCTTTTTAATCCTTAATTTCTGCATTTATTTTTATTATGATTTGTTTGAATAATTACAGGAGGGATCATCATGAAGATTAAACTGCTTGCTATATTTATTTTTTCAATGCTTTTTCTCGCTGCCTGTTCTAATAGCGGTATGAGTGGAATGGATCACAAAAACATGGACATGGATGAAGAAAATAATTCTGAAGTAAAAGAAAAAGTTGAGGGGCTACAAACTACAAACGCTACTGAAACACTTACAGGAAAAGAATTTAACATAGTTGCTAAAGAAGGCAAACATCAGCTGAATAAGAGTGTAAGCGTAAATGCCCTTACTTTCAATGGCTCTGTTCCCGGCTCACAAATTCGGGTGAAGCAAGGGGAAAAGGTAAAAATAAACCTAAAAAATGAATTAGACGTACCTGTAACAATACACTGGCATGGGATTACAGTTCCAAATGAAATGGATGGCATTCCAGGTGTGACACAAAATGCAGTCCAACCAGGTGAAACCTTCATATATGAATTTACACCTGACGATTCAGGAACATATATGTACCATACCCATCAAAATGCTGTTGAGCAAATGGATAAAGGTCTTTACGGTTCATTTATTGTAGAACCAAAAGAGAAGACTTATGATCGTGACTATACACTACTGCTTGATGAGTGGATGAGTAAGCCTGAAGAAGGTGAATCCAGCATGGAAGGTATGGATCACAGTAACATGGGGTCAGATGAAGCCAGCAATAAAGAGACTGATTCAGAGGATTCAAGTATGAGCGGTATGGATCATGGCAGCATGGAGTCAGATAGCAATGACAGCATAAATGGAATGGGCGAAATGGGCCATGACATGAGTGCTTACGATATCTTTACGATAAATGGCAAAAGTGGCGACAGCATTGAGCCTTTAAAGGTAAAAGAAGGAGAAAAGGTCAGAATTCGTCTTGTCAATGTAGGGTTTATGTCTCATAAAATCCATCTCCATGGTCATGATTTTAAAGTGGCAGCCATCGACGGACAAGAACTAAATGAACCAAAAGAAATCAAAGATCAATTGATTTCAATAGCACCAGGTGAGCGATATGACATTGAGTTTACTGCGGACAACCCTGGCGAATGGTTCATCGAGTGCCACGGTGACATGGAAGGCACAAGTGGGATGAAGACAAAAATTCAATATGAAAGCTCTTCTAATTCAACAGATAAATCTAATCAGTCCGAAGAACTTCCAGAGTTCACGTTTGTGAACTATGGCGCTTCTGCACAAGGAGAATTTTCACTGAACCAGAAATATAATGTTGAATATAAAATGGATCTTAATACTGGCATGGATGGCAGCGGTATGGCCTATACGATTAACGGCAAAACTTTCCCTGATACAGATAACATAAATGTTAAGGAAGGCGACCTCGTTAAGGTAACACTGACTAATAATTCTAAGATGGATGATCATCCTATGCACCTGCACGGCCACTTCTTCCGGGTTCTTAGCAAGAATGGAAAGACTGTTGAAGGATCTCCTATAATGAAAGATACGATTAACTTAAAACCTGGTGATGAATATATTGTTGCATTTAAAGCAGATAACCCGGGGAATTGGCTATTCCATTGTCATGACCTTCACCACGCTACAGCTGGAATGGTGAATATGGTTAAATACGAAGGATTCAAACCAAGCTTTACACCTGATTCAAATGCTAATAATAAACCAGAATAATTACCATATACCTCTAGAGAAAACACCCCCATATAAAGGGTCGTTTTCTCTGAATGCTTAAAGCTTTTTGTTTTTGATTAAAACCTAAAGAAGCATCTTTTTACATTTGGTCTTTCAATCTGGGTGTTTGAACGGATGTAAACAAGCTCGGATTCAAAGTAATCCGAGCCTATTAATATGGAATTTCCGACACTAATCCTCATACCAAATCCTTCTAGGCATAGCATGGATAAAAGAAAACGCTGGACATAGAAGAATTCAATCTTTCCATTCAGAAAAAACAGTATTGGACTCTAATTGCAGGATATATAAAGATGCTCCCTCTTTTAGCTTATATAATAATAAGGATTTTTGGTACAATGCACCTCAAACATCAGTGTGAATATCCTAATGTAGGAGTAAGAGGAGGATGACAAACAATGAACCTGCCTGCAGTAGACCTAGGGATTATGACGGAACATTTGAGTACCCATGAGGGGGTCATCCATAAGCTTAAATTGTATTATTCATCAGTACAAAACCCCGTATTTAAAAATTTATTGGGATTACACATTAAAATGTTAAGAAATCACGTTATAGCAATGCTCGGCCTTATCAACCCAGATCCTACACATAAGGTAGATTTATCGGAAATGGACTCAATAAACTGGAATATAAATCTTGGCACACTAGAAGAATATGAAAAAGATATTGCTCTTGAAGCGAGGTCGACTGCCAAACAGATGGGGAGCGATAACTTTAATTCAGCCTTAATGATGAAGGATGCTGACGTCAAAAATATCCACCTTCAAATGTCATACCAGGATGTAAGCATGCAAATGATGTACGACCACCTAATAAAACATACTCTCGGAGAGTTTATTCCCAGGGTTAGCAAAGAAATGCAGCGTTTGACTCTGCAGCATTATTCCCACGTACAAAATGAATAGCTGCCTTAGTTGTGCCGGAAGCCATTTGACTACTCCGGCTTATTTTGTGGAGCAAATTGTGCATTTTTTGTGCAGTTTAATCCACTAAAAAAGTGGTAGAAGGTAGATGAACTGAAAATACCATAATCAGGAGGAATGCATATGTTAGTACCTGCTACAGATATGGGGCTTATTGCTACACATTTATCAGCACACGATGGCTTAATAGCAAAAATTAAAATGCATGAAAAAAAGGTTGAGAGCGAGGAATTAAAATATGTCCTGAATAAAAAGCTCGACCTGTTAAGAAGCCATGTAAGATTGATGATGGAGATGCTTGATCCTGCAAAAAGTGATTTTCAAGAAGTCCCTTCTTTGGATGAGCTTCCTTCAGGAAACCAGCCTGTAGGAAAAGTTCAGAATGCTAGTCAATTGGACAAGCATATCGCCTTAGAAACAAAGAAGGCAGCTGAATCAATGGCTTTGGACAACTTTATTTCCGCCCTAAAAATGCAGGACCCTAAGGTCAAGCATGCACATGTTCAATTTGCCCTTCAGGAAATAGAAATAATTAAAGATGTTACAGAAATACTAAAAGAAGTGGGTGCTGAAATTACCCCTCTTGGTACGGAAGAAGAACAGCAGAAGATTATGAGACATTTTGAGCACATTCTAAACGAGTAAAGAGGTGATAAAAATGCAACAAGATCACAATCATTACAGACACCAAGGTCATCATCAAATGGACCATGGCGCAAACCACACCAATCATCAGCAAACCAACCCTGCTGAAGAACTAAAAGTAGGTTGGGAGCTGAATCCGAATAATGTTCAGCCTAATCAGGAGACCGAAATAAAAATTACCTTAAAAGACAGTTATGGAATTCCGGCAACCGCTTTTGCTGTTGTACATGAAAAAAAAATGCACTTACTTGCAATTAGCAAAGACCTCTCCACCTTCCAGCACCTTCATCCGGATTACAAAGGAGATGGGGAATTTGTAGTCAATACCAATTTTCCAAACGCAGGATTCTATAAACTGTACGCTGATTTTATGCCGGAAGGCAGTACCCAGCAGGTAGCCAAATTTAACTTAAATGTTAAAGGGACACAGGATCAACAGGCAGTTACACCTGACGAAAGTTTAAAGAAAACAGTGAATGGTCTTGATTTTGAACTCTCCTTTGACGGGTTAGCTGCCGATCAGTATCTTACGATGGAGTTTACTATAACAGATACTGAAAGCCAAGAGCCTGTAAAAGAACTGGAACCCTACCTGGGATCAGCTGGTCATGTGGTGATTGTCAGCAGAGACCTGGAGAATTTCCTTCACGTTCATCCAACTGATGAAAAGACTACAGGACCAACCGTTTCTTATAGGGGTAGCGTCAGGAAAATGCGGATTTACAACGCTAAGGAAATTCTCATACTAAAAAGCCAAATTTCTCAACATCAATTGAGAAATTTGGCTTTTTTCGTTGCTCAGTTAAAGCGTCCTTTAGTTGTATAATTAAAATATATATGATGAAAGGAGTAGCCTACTCCTTTTTTGATGGCATTTGTCAGCCACCTTCTATACATGTTGCCGTTGAACTTCCAACAATAGCATTGAGTTCTTGAAGTAGGGAAGTCAATGCATCGGCTTCAACCAATGTAACTAAAGTTTTTTCAGTCAGTGGAATATTGTGTTCTTTAAAAACATCCGTTGTACTTTCCCAAACTTCAGCAATAGCTTTGGGTGACATATTTGATTGTATGACCATTTTGACAACCTCCTTTTAATCAGTTATTTCCCTTTTAATTTTACCCTACTAATACAGCAACTGTAATTCCATGATTATTCCTGTTAATATCCCTATTGAAGCATAACATTGTTTTCAATTATCACACCTGATTGTTGAAGCCCATTTTAGAACCTATTCTTTGATTTTCAATAAGCGTAAACTGTTTAATGTTACAAGTAAAGTTGCTCCCATATCAGCAAATATCGCTATCCATAGTGTTAACCAACCGGGCATGACCAACAGTAATGCCACTAATTTAATCGCCAAAGAGAAGGTAATGTTTTGCTTGATGATTGCTAAAGCCTTACGGCTTAATTTTATTGTATATGGTAATCTACTCAAATCATCAGACATTAATGCGATGTCAGCCGTTTCTAAAGCTGTATCAGTTCCAGCACCACCCATCGCTACACCAACGGTAGATGCTGCAAGTGCTGGAGCATCGTTCACGCCATCTCCGACCATTCCCACACTTTGATGTTTTTCTCGAAGTTCTTTAATGAAATTCAACTTATCCTCTGGAAGTAAATCAGCTCTAATATCAGAAACACCAATTTGTTTTCCAATTGCAGTTGCAGTTCTCTGATTATCACCTGTAAGCATTACTGTTTCTATTCCAATATTATTCAATTTTCCGATAACTTCTTTTGATGTTTCCCTAATTTCATCAGCTACAGCAATTAACGAAAGAATCTCTTTTTTCGTTCCTAGCACCATCACGGTTTTTCCTTGGATCTGCATTTCTGTAATCTTTTGTTTTCTATCACTTTCAATGCTTCCATGTAATTCTTCAAAAAGTGCTGGGCTTCCGACATAATACATTTCGTTATTTACTTTGGCTTTTACACCTTTGCCCGTAATGGATTGGAAGTCTTCAACCATTACATCATTAAAGTCTGATCCATTTTCTTCTGCTTTTCTCATAATTGCTGAAGCAAGTGGATGCTGCGATCCTTTTTCAATGGCTGCTGTTATGGTCATTAATTCATTTTCATTTCCACCATATGTCACAATGTCTGTTACAGCAGGAATCCCTTTTGTTAATGTTCCTGTTTTATCAAAAGCAATCGCTTTTAAGTGTCCTGCTTCTTCTAAATGGATACCACCTTTAATTAAAACACCATTTTTCGCTGCATTTCCTATTGCTGTAACAACAGCAACTGGAGTTGAGACTACTAAGGCACAAGGACAACCAACCACTAATACAGCTAATCCTTGATAAATCCATTGGCTCCAGTCTCCCCCAAATAATGGTGGAACTACCGCAATTAAAAGAGCTAGTATCACAATAGCTGGTGTATAGTATTTAGCAAATTTATCGACAAACGCTTGAGAAGGGGCCCGCTCTGCTTGAGCTTCTTCTACCAAGTGAATGATTTTTGAAAGAGTAGTATCTTCAACTCGTTTTGTTACTTTAACCTCAAGTAACCCTTCTTCATTCAAGGTTCCTGCAAATACTTCATCATCTGTGTTTTTCATTACTGGAACACTTTCACCTGTAATCGCAGCCTGATTTAATGTCGATGTACCTTTAACCACTACTCCATCCATTGCTAACTTTTGACCGGGCTTAACAATCATGATGTCTCCAACTTGAATATCATCAACATGAATCATCATTTCTTCATTGCCTCGTCGAATTAACGCTTCTTTTGGGGCAATATCCATTAAAGATTCAATAGATTGACGTGCTTTATCCATTGAATAACGCTCTAATGCTTCACTAATCGCAAATAGGATAACAACGGTTGCCCCTTCACCCCATTCACCAATGATTGCAGCTCCTATAATGGCAATAGTCATAAGCGTATTCATATCGAAATTTAATCTACTTAGATTTTTGAGACCTTTAATGAATAACGAATATCCACCGATTAAAATGGACGCTGCATAACCAATTGTCGGTAGAACATGCTCCTCACCATACTGTTCTCCTAAGAACCAGCTAACTACAAGTAAAAGGGCTGATATATATACCTTAGCGTTTTCTTTCTGCTTCCAAAAAGGTTCTCGTTCTACCCTTTGTTCTTTTTCATCTCGAATTTTTAAATTTTCAAATGCTCCTGCTTTTTCTAATTCTTCAATGGTTGTCGTCCCTTTAACATAAACTTTGGATGCTCCGAAGTTTACTTTCGCATCCTGAACACCGGGAAGTTCTTTAACATTATTTTCAAAAATGGCTGCACAGTTAGTACAAGTAAATCCTTGAACACGATAGGCTTTCATTTCTTCTTCAGATAGTTTTGCTTTCTCACTAGACATTGCTCTTCACCTCTTTCTTATGTGCTAATGCAATCATCATAATTTGTCTGATATGCTCATCATCTAATGAATAAAATGCCAGTTTGCCTTCTTTTCTAAATTTCACAATCCCCTGTTTATGAAGGGAGCGTAAATGATGAGAAGCATTTGCAACCGTAACACCTATAATATTTGCTATATCACACACACACAGTTCGTCATCTTGACACAAAGCATAGGTAATTTTTGCTCTATTTTCATCTGCAATAGCTTTTAACATTTGGGCAACACTAGAAATATCTACTGTCTGTAAATTACCTTGTATTCGATTGACCTTTTCTTCGTCATAACAATAAATTTGACAAGTATCTTTCTTAATCATATTCTCACCTCAATCTCATTCAAGTGTTTGCTTGAATATAGTATAACCATTTTTAATAATTCATTCAAGTGTTTATTTGAATGAATAAAAAAATTCATAAAAAAAGAATTGGAGTACCCAATTCTAATAACAAAATAACCAAACTGCATAAGACTTTAAGTACATAATTCATAATCTCCTTTAAAACATAGGATAAGGATCTGATTTTCTTTAAAGGGGTTACTTCATAATCTGGCCCTTTAATGGAATAGGACTGAACTATTTGTTCTCTTCCGATAGCTTTCTATATAATGAAGCCCTAGACACATTTGTAATTTCACAAATTTGATTTACAGTCATATTTCCTTCTTTATATAGCTTTACTGCATAATTCATTCCCGCATGATTTTTATGATATTTCTTTATCCGACCTTTAAACTTTCCTTCTTTCTTAGCCAGCTCAATCCCTTCACGTTGACGCATACGGATAAGATCTCTCTCTAACTGATTAACTCCAGCCATTACTGTAATTAAGAATTGGCTGTATGGATTATCTTCTGATAAATCTAACCACGTATCCTTTAGGGACTTTAAACTGGCCTTTTTACTTCGTATTAAATCAATTAATTCAAACAAGTCCTGCGTACTTCGAGTGATTCGAGTTAAATCTGTAACATAAATAATGTCACCTTCCTGTAAATCCTCTAACATTTTTTGAAGTTCCTCACGTTTCTTTGTTGCCCCAGAAACTTTTTCTTCGTATATAATATCCATTCCGATTTCGTTCAGCTGCTGAAATTGCCTTGAAGGGTTTTGGCTAGTCGAACTGACACGTATATAACCGATTTTTCGCAAAATATCACCTCGTTTTTGAGACAAGTCTTATGAGACGCTCTTAACTATGATTTTATCAGTCTACTACACTTGTATCAATAGAGTACACTCTATTGATATATAATTGAACTAATAAATTGAAAAATACAGAAATGGGATGATACTGAATGAAAATTGCGAGAGGTAGAGAATTGCTTACACCGGAACAGAGACAGTCTTTTATGCAAATCCCTGAAGATGAATGGATATTGGGGACCTACTTCACTTTTTCCAAACGTGATTTAGAAATAGTTAATAAGCGAAGGAGGGAAGAAAACCGTTTAGGGTTTGCCGTTCAATTAGCTGTTCTTCGGTATCCCGGTTGGCCATACACTCATATCGGGGTACGACCGAGGTACTTGTAAAAAAGGGTCATAGCATGGATTTTTTTTACATTTACAACCCTTTTTACTCTGTAGGGTAGGGTGGGGTCAGAAAAGTGCGGTTGTTGGTAGGATCCTAATAGGGGTAGTGTCATTGTCGCTACTCCTATTAAGGAATACTTAAACTAAATCACAAATTAATAAGAAGAAACACATCTTAAAAAATGAGCATTGAACCTTTGCATAATAAGCAAAAGTCCTTTAAAATTTGTTAGCCGGGTAGAAAATGCTATAATGCTCTTATAAAAAAGAATGGATGCAAAATAGTTTAGGTAAGTTCTAAAACGATTTCTTTTATTCTTCGACAAACAGGCCAGATTCGTAATTTCTCAAGAGAATAATACAAGTCGCTGTAGGGGTTTTTGTGTTTTTTCACTTATGATCACTTTGATATACAAGACCTATTTCATCTCTCACTTTATCCAACACTTGTATCGTGGTGTATGAATTTTTATATGAGTTAGTATCAGACTCTGTTTTTCCTCGGTTGATTAATTCAATAAATTCTTTCACTTCGTAATACATAGCTGGATGAGATTGGTCGACTGTTAATTGTTCAACCGTGCCGTCAGTGTAGTGAATTTCTACTTTTTCAGCCGTATGAATCTTATCAATCATGATACTTCCTTTTTCGCCTTGAATTTCGCTTGGTAAATAAGAGTTCGTTATTTTGGAATACATCACAATCGCATCTTTATCATCATATTTTAAGATGACGCTACCTTCACCATCCACACCCGAATCAAGCATAATGCCAGTTGCCTTCACTTCTTTTGGTTCACCAAATAATGTAATAAGTGGATACAAACAATAGACACCAAGGTCCATTAATGAACCGTTCGCAAACTCTGGATTGAAGGCATTAAGGACAATTCCTTCTTTGTATTTATCATAACGAGATGAATACTGACAATAGCTTGCAAAGTATCTACGGATAGGACCAATTTTATGTAAATTATCTTGAATGACCTTGAAGTTTGGAAGTAAGGTTGATTTCATTGCTTCCATTAATAGGGCGTTATGATCTTTTGCGGCTTGAATCATCCTCGCTACTTCGGTTGCATTAACAGCCAGTGGCTTTTCACATAACACATGTTTGCCATTTTGCAAAAATAAAATAGCTTGTTCTGCGTGATATGAATTGGGAGTAGCCAATGTACACCGCGTCAATTTCTTGACTAACTGCCATTTCTTTTAGGTTTGTAAATATTTTTGTTACTCCATATTTACTTGCAAATTCTTCTGCTCTACTAATCGTGCGAGAATAAACAGCAGTTAGTTTAAAATCTTCTACATCATTTGCTGCTTCAAGTAATCTTTCTGTAATCCAATTAGTACCGATTACGCCGAATTGAACCATTTATTCAACCTCATTCCTTTGTTTTATAAAACGAAGAGTTTTGTTTACTACACTTATGAAGCGTTTTTCATCGCCAATAGGATTTTATTTTCCCATAAAAAAACTTATATAGACATGGGGCCTACCAGTGAAATATTGGTGATAACCCAAATAGGGCTCATACTGTGAGTGATGGCTAAATTCTTGGCTGTGCCCCACCCAATAATGATCTCTGATCCGGCCATAGAAGGGACTGAATCAGAGGCTATTTTTTCTTTCCTGTATGGACTGTGTTATTTGTAATATGCAGTAAAGACCGCAATTCATAAAAGAAATAAATGCGGTCTTTACGATGTTTCCATATTTTTTAAAGTGTACTCTATTCGAGATTGGCATGTTTGCCGTACATTTTAGTAGAGTCTAAGCCTTTTTTTTCCATAAAACGCAAGATCAATGCATCATAAAATAATAACATCGTTTGCTCAAAAAGTGACCCCATTGGTTGTATGGTCTTATATTCACTTTCAGATTGATCTTTCGGTGATCCAGGCAATTTAATGATAATATCAGCTAATTTTCCAATCGTGGAGTCAGGGGAAATCGTTACAGCTGCGACCGTCCCACCTAAACTTTTTGCTTTTTCAGCGATTGAAACCAAGGTTTTCGTTTCACCTGAACCTGAACCGATGATCAACAAATCATCTTTTTCTAAATTTGCTGTTACAGTTTCACCGATTACATAAGCATCGATCCCCATGTGCATCATTCTCATCACGAAAGATTTGCCCATAAATCCAGATCTGCCCGCACCTGCAACAAAGATTTTTTTGGATTCCAGAATCTTATTAACCAACTTCTCTGCTTCTTCGTCAGAGATTAAGTCGACTGTCCGACTTAATTCTTGAACGACTTCAGCTAAATATTGAGTAGTTTTCATAGTTATAATGAACCTTGTTTAATCAATTCTTGCATTTTAGCTGCAACTGCTTTTTTATCGTCTTTGCTTGTGATACCGCCACCTACGATGACAAGATCTGGTTGTACTTTAATCACATCTGGAAGTGTTTCTAATTTGATTCCGCCTGCAATAGCAGTTTTCGCATTTTTTACAACGCTCTTAATGGTTGCAAGGTCTTCGAAAGAATTTTTTCCTACAGCTTGAAGGTCATAACCTGTGTGAACGCAGATATAATCTACTCCTAGTTCATCCAGTTCTTTCGCACGACCTTCAATGTCTTTAACTGCGATCATATCAGCAAGGATTTGTTTACCTTGTTTTTTTGCTTCTTCTACAGCACCTTTAATGGACTCGTCTTCAGCTGTACCAAGAATGGTGATGATGTCAGCGCCTGCTGCAGATGCTTGGCTAACTTCATATCCAGCTGCATCCATGATTTTAAGGTCAGCTAATACAGTTAAGTTAGGGAAGGCAGCTTTCACTTCCTTTACTGCTTTAAGGCCTTCATTAATCACAACCGGCGTGCCGATTTCTACAACATCTATATGATTTTCTACTTCTTTCACCAATTCAATGGCTCCTGGAATATCTACAAGATCTAATGCTAATTGTAATTTCATTTATTACTCGCTCCTTATATAATAGTATATTGTGCCGTATAGCTTTCTTTTGCACAGTGTTATTGTATCCAATTGATAGCTATTTACTAACGGTATGATACTCAGTATACTGGGTATGTTACTAAATTAAAAGTATGCACTTTTTTATCATATAGTAACAAAAAGTATACTATGGGACATAATAAGGGTTGGAGGTGAAATGAATGCCGAATCTTGGGGAAAAAGTGTTTAATTGTGAAAAAGAATTGACTCTTTCGATTATTGGTGGAAAATGGAAAATGTTGGTATTGTGGCATCTAGGAAAAGAAGGAACCAAACGTTTTGGTGAACTAAAGGCCCTCATGCCGGGTATCACTCAAAGAATGCTTGTTAATCAATTGCGCGAACTTGAAGACCATTTGATTGTTCATCGTGAAGTCTATCCTGTCGTTCCACCAAAAGTTGAATACTCACTCACTGAGTATGGAAGAAGTCTGATGCCTATTCTGGATGCTATGTATGACTGGGGTAAAGATTATATTGAGAATGTATTGGAAAAAGAAACAGAAAACAAATCGTCTATTCAGTAGAAAAAAGAGTTTCTCCTAGGGGTTCGAAAAAGTGTAAAAAAGTTCATATACTAACAAACCACGGTTAGCTATCTTAATAAAGATGCTGTCCGTGTTTTTTTATATCTCTACGTATTTAAAAGGTTGAAAAAACACAACATTTAAACACAACATTTAATAAAAGAATCAGTTACTAAAAAGCCAAGGGCAGCGAATCTTGTATAATCGCTGTCCTTGGCTTTTCACTCTTGGTATTGGATTCAAGTTTATAGTATTATTTTTAACACTATGTTATACCAATGTATCTATATGTTAATAAAGTGCGTACTTTCAAAAGTATAACATACGTAATATACTGATTTTGCTCAAGTAATAGCGAGCTTAAAGAATACTACCAAACCTTAAGGGAATACTGCTACAAGCATGGTGAGATGAAGTGAAACTTCATTTAATAATTTATACATGTTGTTGCTTTTTACGAAAGGAGAGATCCGCATGGAAAGGTTCAAAACTAAGCAGCGAAAAGTTTGTGAAAGATGTCTAATCATCACCATAAATAATGAAACCTGTCCAAAATGTGGACATTCTCAATTAAGAGATATCATTATTACCGGACAAGCTGGGAGAAATAAACGAAACTTACATCCAAAAGTAGGATAACGCAATAGCGAAAATCCTTGTTGTTTTGTAGGGGAAACGAAGAAAATCAGACATTTTTCTATTTGAAAATGCTTTGAAAAAGTGGAGGAATGAAAAGTGGATTCTATGACGTTTGTCTTATTTGGGGCAACTGGGGATTTAGCTAAGCGAAAAATCTACCCTGCCTTGTTTAATTTATATTTGAATCAAAAATTACCAGATTCTTTTTTGATCATTGGTGTAGGAATAGACGAAATGTCTGATGTTGATTTTCAAAACCATGTAACAGACTCGCTATACACTTTTTCTAGACACTTGATAAATGATAAATCCGAAAAACAAGAGTTTGTAAAGGCATTTCGTTATTGCCAGTTAGATTTCACGAATGCTGAAGGGTATAAGAAGTTAGTTGAAGTCGTTCAACAAAATGAAAAAGACCAGAGTATTGAAGAGAATCGAATGTTTTATCTTTCTGTTGCTCCTGAATTCTTTGATGTAATTGCTTTGAACATCAAGGAGAGTGGATTAGGCTCGACAAAAGGATGGAAACGATTAATGATCGAAAAACCATTTGGGCGTGATTTAAAATCTGCTCAAGATTTAAATGAAAAACTAAGCAAAGCTTTTGAAGAAGACGAAATTTTCAGGATTGACCATTATCTTGGAAAACCGATGGTTCAAAACCTTGAAGCTTTAGAATTTGCCAACCCTGTGCTGCAATCACTATGGAACAATCGGTATATTGCCAATGTGCAAATAACGGCTAGTGAAACGGTTGGTGTAGAAGAGAGAGCTAGTTATTATGAAAAAGCAGGGGCTATTCGTGATATGGTCCAAAATCATATGATGCAGCTGTTGATGATGACGGCCATGCATCAGCCAAAACAGATGAGCACGAACGATATCCGTACAGTGAAAAGAAAAGTTATGGACTCTCTTCGGCCTGTACAGAAAGATACTGTAGGTATCCACGTTGTTCGTGGTCAATATGGACCGGGGGAAATAAAGGGTAAACCTGTAGTCGGATATTTAGAAGAACCTGGAGTGAATGCTTCTTCCACAAACGATACATTTGTGGCTGCTCGTTTATGGATTGATAGTTCATTCTGGGATGGGGTGCCATTTTATATCCGGACAGGAAAAAGAATGAAGGAAAAGTCGACGCGGATTGTGATTGAATTCAAGAATCCAACGAAAAATGTGTATACTAACGAGAATCAATTTGCAGAACCCAATCTATTAGTTATCAAAGTAAGTCCAAATGAGGGTGTGTCGATGCAATTAAATAGCAAAAATTTAACAAATGGAAATTTGGAGCCGATAATTGTTGACTTCTCAGCAAGTACAAAAGACATACCAGAAGCTTATGAACTCTTAATATTCGATGCTCTGCGTGGGGACTCTACCTTCTTTGCTCATTGGGACGAAGTTGAATTATCTTGGAAATGGGTACAGCCCGTTTTAGAGGCGTTTGAGGAAAATGCCCTTCCACTCCACCTATATCAAGCCGGTTCGATGGGGCCACAAGCTGCTTCGCAATTATTGGAGGAGGATGGTTTTAAATGGTGGGAAACCAGGGGGGGAGTTTAATCCGCACCTCCCTGGAAGGCTATTGGTATGAAGAGAGCAAACCGAGGTTGGATTTGACAGATAATTGTTACGCGATTTACCCAAGGAACTTAAAGTATTTGTTGAATCCTTATGGTTCCATAAGGAGACCATGAAGAACAACAAATGGGTAGCATAATAATACACGCTATTTTTTGTAATTTAAAGGAGGAAACTCAAGTGAAAGTAGGATTAATTGGATTAGGGAAAATGGGTATGAACTTAGGAAAAAACTTAATTGACAATAAACACCGTGTAATGGCGTTTGATCTAAATACAAATACTATTGAAGAAATTAAAAAATATGGAGTTGAAGGAGCATCCAGTTTACAAGATCTTGTTCAATCATTAGAAAAGCCACGAGTTGTTTGGATAATGGTCCCACACTCCGTCGTTGATTCAGTTATTAGTGAAATCACACCATTTCTAAGTGAAGGAGATATCGTCATTGAAGCTGGTAATTCGCATTATAAGGAATCCATTCGTCGTTACGAACAGTTGAAGAAAGTTGGAGTGAGCTTTATGGATGCCGGTACTTCTGGGGGGATGGAAGGTGCTCGCTATGGTGCTTGTTATATGATTGGTGGAGATCCTGAAGCATGGAGCATTGTCGAGCCGATTTTTAGAGATACAGCTGTAGATAATGGGTATTTATATGCTGGGAAATCTGGTAGTGGCCACTTCTTAAAAATGGTCCACAATGGAATAGAATACGGAATGATGGCCGCCATTGGTGAAGGATTCGAAGTCCTGGAAAAAAGCGATTTCGATTTTGACTATGAAAAAGTGGCACGGGTGTGGAATAACGGTTCTGTCATCCGCTCATGGCTCATGGAATTGACAGAACGCGCATTTTCTAAAGATGCAAAATTAGATGAAATTAAGGGCATTATGCATTCTTCTGGGGAAGGGAAATGGACAGTTGAAACCGCTTTGGATCTTCAAACAGCTACCCCTGTTATCGCTATGTCTTTACTAATGCGTTACCGTTCATTAGACAATGATACATTTACAGGTAAAGTGGTAGCTTCCCTTCGTAATGAATTTGGCGGACATGCTGTGGAAAAATCATAAAGTCATCTGCTGTATATGTCTTTCGTTAAAATGAGCCGGAAATTCATTGGATTTTTAGTTTGGTATATCCCAAAAATTGGTAGATTTACTTAAGTCGTTGATAGTGCTAACTATGTTGATTGAAGCGGAAGGAGCGAGACTCCTCGAAAATGCATTCACATTTTCTCGTGCGGTGCCTATTCACGGATGATGATTCAACGTCCTGTGGGAAAAACAGGACAAGGGAGACCCCGCAGCCGCACAGCGCCGAGGAGGCTCCCGGCTCGCCCGCGGAAAGCGAGCACCTGGAGCCAACAGACAAGTTTAACAGAGCCAAAAAAATAAAACAATATTGAGGTGTGACATCATGAACGTATTGGATGCAAAAATCATTAACACACAATATGGTTTAGAAACCTATTTAGACATGGTGAAGAATATCGAAGTAAAAGAACTCCATTCTCCATCAGATAATGAGCCCTTTTATGAAATAGTATTAGGGATAGAGTATTTTCTTCTAAGGGACGGAAAATATTATGATAGTGAAAGGAATTATTTTCGGATTCAAATGAGCGAAGATTTTAATTCAATCACGTTAAGAGAGACAGATACCGAAAGTTTATTTGCTGTCAAAACCGAACACGAGAGAGACTCAACTAAGCTACTGGTTGGAGAATGGCTTATAAAAACCAATGCTTTCAAGCAAGTAATAAGTGAACTGATCCAACAAAAGAAAATGGAGAATGTTCAAAATGAGGGAGACACTCGAAAAGTATTAGGAACGATAAGATTCTTGGAAATATTACTTGAAATCAAAACAGAAGACATACTAAGTGCCGATGTAGAGAGGGACCATTGAGTTTTCTTAATACTAACTATCTTTTAATGTACGCTATTGATAATTACACGGTCCCACTAAGGATTTTTCAAAATTGAAAAGGGGGAGTTTAAATGTGTTTTTAAAAACTTCCCTTATATACTGTAGAAAAGGAGAATGCACTAACATGAAACGTTTTACTATGCCGAGAGATCTTTTTTACGGAGAAGGATCTCCGATTGAAGCAGCTAAGCTAAATTTGATTGAAAGGGGAAGTAATGTATGACTATTTCGTTTGATTACTCCAATGCATTAGCATTTATGAAAAAGAGTGAAGTAGATAATCTAAGTGAATTTGTAAAAGTGGCTCATAAAATGCTACATGAAAAAACAGGCCCCGGCTCTGATTATCTTGGTTGGGTCGATTTGCCACTAAACTATGATAAGAGTGAATTTGAAAGAATTAAACAAGCTGCTGAAAGAATCAAGAAACATTCAGACGCAATGGTTGTAATTGGTATTGGTGGTTCGTACCTGGGGGCAAGATCGGCTATAGAATCTCTGTCCCATAGCTTTCATAACCAGATGAACAATAAGACACATGTTTATTTTGCCGGTCAGAATATCAGTTCTACTTATATATCTCATTTATTTGAACTATTAGAGGGGAAAGATATCTCTGTTAACGTCATTTCTAAATCAGGAACAACGACAGAGCCAGCCCTTGCTTTCCGTATTTTCCGTGACTATATGGAGAAAAAATACGGAAAAGAAGAGGCGAGAAAACGTATTTTTGCTACTACAGATCAGAAAAAAGGCGCATTAAAAAAGCTTGCGGACGAAGAAGGATATGAAACGTTCGTTATTCCGGATGATGTTGGTGGAAGGTATTCTGTGCTAACAGCAGTTGGTCTCTTACCAATTGCCGTAGCAGGACTTGATATTGATCATATGATGGAAGGGGCAGCAGCAGCAGCCCGTAAATACAACAATCCTGATTTATTGACAAATGAGAGCTATCAGTATGCTGCGGTCCGAAATGTACTCTACAATAAGGGAAAAGCAATTGAAGTGCTTGTTAACTATGAGCCCTCCCTTCACTACGTATCGGAATGGTGGAAGCAGCTGTTTGGGGAAAGTGAAGGAAAAGATCAAAAGGGGCTATTCCCTGCTTCCGTTGATTTTTCAACGGATTTGCATTCCATGGGGCAATATGTACAAGAAGGTCGACGAAACCTTTTAGAAACGGTTTTACAGATTAAGAAACCTCGAATTGAAGTGACTATTCAGGAGGATCCAGAAAATATTGATGGATTAAACTTCCTGGCAGGTAAGACGATGGATGAAGTCAACAAAAGTGCATTTCAGGGTACCCTTATGGCCCATATAGATGGAGAAGTACCTAATCTCGTGATTGAACTGGATGAAATGAATGAATACACTTACGGTGAGATGGTTTACTTTTTTGAGAAGGCATGTGGGATTAGTGGCCATCTATTAGGAGTTAACCCATTTGACCAGCCTGGAGTCGAAGCATACAAGAAGAATATGTTTGCTTTACTTGACAAACCTGGTTTTGAAGCAGAAAAAGCTACTCTCATGGAGCGTTTATCAAAATAATTATATCTGATTGGTTTTGTATTAATAAAAAGATTGTTACCAAAAACCATATTTTTTGTAACAATATTTATGAGAAATACTGATGCTTGATTTTACTAATTTTATAGGTTACCAAAAATAATTACCAAAAGTTTTACCAAATACTTTTACAAAAATGATGTCTCTTGTACAATTAGATTATTAAATTGTGCAGGAGGCTTCTTTATGATAATCGGTTATGCTCGAGTTTCGACAGTTGACCAAAATTTAGACCGACAAATTATATTACTTTCTGAGTACGGCTGTGAAAAAATGGTTCAAGAGAAATTTACTGGGACTACAAAGGATAGAGATGGACTTAACTCATTGCTAGATGTAATAAGGAAAGGTGATACCGTTGTAGTAGAAAGTATTTCACGCTTAGGGAGAAAAACACTTGATATTCTTTCTATTATTCAGCAATTCGAGGATACTGGTGTAAAGTTCGTTTCTATTAAGGAGAACATGGATACAAGAACATCAACGGGAAAAGCCATGTTTCAAATGATGTGTGTCATCGCAGAGTTAGAAAGAAATTTAATTGTAGAAAGAGTTAAAGAAGGGTTAGAAGCGAGTAAAAGAAGAGGAAAAAAACTAGGAAGGCCTAAAGTGGATCAAGGGAAAATTGAAATAGCCTTGAGGATGTATGACAGTAAAGAATACTCGGTAAAAGAAATTGTAGAAGGTACAGGACTTTCACAGGGATCATTATATCGAGCGATTAATAAAAGAAAACTAGTAGAAGCAAATTAATAATCTCTTATATTTTTAGGGAATTATGTGACGGACTAGGGCAGCTACTCTGTCACCACCCCCAACTTAATTTGAATGGAGTTGGTAATTTGTCATCTATAGAACGTACGGCTTATCCAAGATTTAAAAAACGTCCTACTTCAAAAGAACTTCGTGATGTTTACTCCCCTACACCTGAAGAAAACCAATTTGCGCATAAAGTTGCTAGAGGACCTGTTTCAGTTCTAAGTCTATTAGTTATGTTAAAGTCTTTCCAACGACTTGGTTACTTTCCTCCACCGAAAGATATTCCTGTAGAGATCATGATTCATATTCGGACCTGTTTGAATCTCTCTGCTAGTGTTGAACCGAATTACAATAGTAAATCAATTTACCGACATCAAAAAGCAATTAGAGATTACCTCAATGTACGTCCTTATGGAAAAGAAGCCTTACATATTGCAACTACTTCAATTTATAAGGCTACACAGGTAATGGACAATCCAGCCGATCTTATCAACGTATCCATTGAAATATTAATAAAAGAAAGGTGTGAATTACCTGCTTTTAGTACATTAGATCGATTGGCTCGTCGTATAAGAACATTAGTGAATCACCAGTTATTTAATTCAGTATTTTCAAAATTGACTCCTGAAATTGAGCGAAAATTAGATCAATTACTAGTTACTAAAAATGATAATCGGACTTCTGAATATAACTTATTAAAAGAAATTCCAAAAAGCGCAACACTTTCGCATATGAAAGAAATACAAAATAGGTTACTTCTGTTAACTGATTTTATAGAAGAAATTGATAGCTTACTAGAGGATATTCCAAATTTAAAAATTAAACACTTCGCTTTAGAAGCAAAAGCGCTTGATGCATCAGAATTAAAAGACTTTAATTTAGCTAAAAGATATATGCTGCTACTTTGTATGATTTATCGCTCAAAAATTTCAGCTATAGATAGTTTGGTAGAGATGTTTCTCAAAAGAGTCAGAACTATACATAACAAAGGCAAAGAGGAGCTAGAACTTCTTCGAGAAAAACATAGATCAAAAACTGAAAATCTTATATCTGTTTTGGCGGAAGTCTTAAATGCCACAAGTATAAATGAGAACGATACCTTGACTGGTCAGAAAATAAGGGAGTTATTAGGGAGAAGAGGTGGTATCGACGCATTAAAAGAAGATTGTGAATCAATTTCATCATATAATGGCAATAACTACCTTCCTCTTTTATGGAAGTTCTATAAAAGCCACAGGAAAACTCTTTTTAGATTGATTAGTATGATTGAAATTAATTCAACCACACAGGATCAATCACTTTTAGAAGCTTTACAATTTTTACGTGATAATGAGAACCGAAAAATTGTAAAGCTACAAATAGATTTGGATCTTTCATTTGCTAGTGAACAGTGGAAAAAAACGATTTATGTACCTAAAGAAAATAACTTAATCCATCGTAAACACCTTGAAATCTGTATTTTTTCCTATCTTGCAAGCGATTTAAAAACGGGAGACCTTTGTGTAAAAGGATCAGAGAATTTTGCTGATTACCGTGAACAGCTCCTTTCTTGGGATGAGTGTAAACCTATGGTAGATGAATACTGTAAGGAACTTGGCTTTTCTTCAAATTCAGGGGATTTTGTTCAACAATTAAAGCTCTGGCTAGGAGATACTGCACAAAAAGTAGATTTAAACTACCCTGATAACGGCCAGGTAATCATTAATGAAAATGGAGAACCAACGTTGAGAAAAATAATGAGAAAAGAACAACCTCAGACAAGTAAGGCGTTAGAGGTAGTTATTTCTCAACGGTTACCTGAACGAAATGTCTTAGATATTCTTTGTAATGTAGAACATTGGACAAATTGGACACGGCATTTTGGACCATTATCTGGTTCAGATCCTAAGCTTGAAAATGCAATGGAACGTTATATCATTACTTCTTTTGGATACGGATGTAATTTAGGACCAACACAGACTTCTAAGCACATGAAAAAAGCAGTAACCCCACACATGATTTCATTTGTAAATCGGCGACATATTAATGCATCTAAAATAGACGAAGCTATTCGTAATATTTTAAATCAATACAATCAATTTAGTTTGCCTAGACTATGGGGTGATGGAAAAACGGCTGCTGCAGATGGAACAAAATTTGATCTCTACGAAGAAAACTTAATCTCTGAATACCACATTCGATACGGAGGTTATGGGGGGATTGCATATCATCATGTTTCAGATACTTATATTGCACTCTTTAGTCACTTCATTCCATGTGGAGTTTGGGAAGCAGTTTATATTATTGATGGTTTGCTGAAAAATAAATCAGACATTCAGCCCGATACGTTACATGCTGATACGCAAGGTCAATCAACGCCTGTTTTTGCACTTGCACATTTATTGGGGATTAATTTAATGCCTCGTATTCGAAATTGGAAGGATTTAAAATTTTACAGGGCTGATAAGGACACAAAATATCACCACATTGATCAGTTGTTTAGTGATACCGTTGACTGGGACCTAATTGAAACACACTGGCAAGATCTGCTCCAAGT
>NZ_JAUZVH010000011.1:0-139864 GCF_031844465.1 Bacillus sp. AG4(2022) | reverse complement strand
TTTCCTTTACTTATCTGTAATGGAATGTGGAGGGGTAGCGAAGTGGCTAAACGCGGCGGACTGTAAATCCGCTCCCTCCGGGTTCGGCGGTTCGAATCCGTCCCCCTCCACCATTTTGAATAAAAACTGCAGATTTGGACAATCTTATAAATGTCCTTTTTATTTTGACCGGCAGGTCATTGATCAATGGGCTATAGCCAAGCGGTAAGGCAACGGACTTTGACTCCGTCATGCGTTGGTTCGAATCCAGCTAGCCCAGCCATTTTTTGAGCCATTAGCTCAGTCGGTAGAGCATCTGACTTTTAATCAGAGGGTCGAAGGTTCGAGTCCTTCATGGCTCATCATAGCAGGGCAGGCCTTAGGTTTTATACCCTAAGGTTTGTCTTAATGAATGCGGAAGTAGTTCAGTGGTAGAACATCACCTTGCCAAGGTGGGGGTCGCGGGTTCGAATCCCGTCTTCCGCTCCAATATACGGGGCCTTAGCTCAGCTGGGAGAGCGCCTGCTTTGCACGCAGGAGGTCAGCGGTTCGATCCCGCTAGGCTCCACCATTACTACATACATCTTACCTTAAACTCTGCCGGGTTTAAGGTTTTTTTATGTTTAAAAATGTTATAACTTCTAACAGCTGTACATGAACATCGAATCTAAATCTGTAGCAGCTTGTGTTATCCGCGGGTGATCATGCCATTTTCGTTATAATTCATGCTGCCGATTCCCCAGGAATTTACCTCTATCTTTTTATCCTTTTGATTTTTCAGAAAAGTACGCATATATATGCATGATTTTGTCGAGTTGAGTCATTGCTTTGAAAGCGGTTAAAATGAAAGCAGAACAGGGGTGAAGGAGGAACATAGAGAGATGAAGAAACTATCGATTATCGGGATGCCGATGGATCTTGGGCAAATGAGGCGAGGTGTTGATATGGGGCCAAGTGCTATCCGCTATGCCGGTGTAAATGAACGTCTGAAATCTTTATTTGAGCACATTCATGATCTGGGTGATATAGCGATTGGACGCCCGGAGGTGGAGATAGATCCAGATACCAATCTGAGGAATCTTGAGCTTATTGCAGATAAGACCGGCCAGCTGGCAGAAAAGGTTGATGAAGTAATCAAGGGCGGTTCATTCCCTCTTGTGTTAGGCGGGGACCACAGCATTGCCATCGGGACGCTTGCAGGTGTGTCGCGGCACTATAAAAACCTCGGCGTCATCTGGTATGATGCCCATGGAGATCTGAATACAGCAGAAACATCGCCTTCCGGGAATATCCATGGCATGCCGCTGGCAGCTTCGCTGGGCATCGGCCATCCGCTTCTGACCGGGATTGGGGGCTACTCACCGAAGGTAAAGCCTGAGAACATCGTCATCATCGGAGCAAGGGCCCTGGATGAGGGTGAGAAAGAGCTTGTGAAGGAGAAGGGCATCAAAGTATATACAATGCATGAGATTGACAGGCTCGGGATGGCAAGAGTGATGGAAGAAGCAATTGAGTATCTGAGGGACCGGACTGATGGGGTTCATTTATCATTGGATCTGGACGGGCTGGATCCCAACGATGCACCAGGCGTGGGGACTCCAGTCATAGGAGGCATCAGCTACCGTGAAAGCCACCTGGCGATGGAAATGCTTGCAGAAGCGGAGCTGATCACTTCCGCTGAGTTCGTGGAGGTCAATCCGATCCTCGATGACAAGAATAAGACGGCATCTGTAGCCGTTGCGCTGATGGGATCGCTTTTCGGCGAAAAGCTCCTTTAAAGAAAGAAACAAAAAACGGTAACTTGATTTTTCAAGTTACCGTTTTTTGACCAGATGATTGTATTTGTTCAGCAATGAATCCAGCCTTGTACTGGCTTCAATTACATGATGGCTGGACAAAGAGGTACGGGAAGCCAGTTGGACCATTTCCTTGCGGCACTTTTCAATATCCTGCAACAGTTCTTGAATGCCCATTCAAAAAAACCTGCCTTTTCCTCAGCTTAATTAGTCCCTTTATACCCCATTTAAAACTTTTTAAACATGAAGAAGTAAATTTTTGTTAAAATAATAGTTATTGAGAAATTTTATATAAAAAACGAAACCTTTTCCGCTATCGATCCGTAATATCGTATAGCCGCATTAGAGCGGAGGTAAATAGAAATGGAAGCAATCGTAAAGAAAAGGATCAAACAGGTATTAAAAGGCGACCAGAATGCTTTTGGGGAAATTGTGGAAATTTATAAAGACAAGGTGTTCCAGCTTTGTTTCCGTATGCTCGGCAACCGCCATGAGGCGGAGGATATTGCACAGGAGGCTTTCCTGCGCGCATATGTTAATATTCAAAGCTTTAATATCGACCTGAAGTTTTCCACCTGGCTGTACAGAATCGCAACCAATTTATGCATTGACCGGATCAGGAAGAAAAAGCCCGACTATTTTCTGGATGCGGAGGTTGCCGGGACGGACGGATTGACGATGTATTCGCAGATTGCAGCGGATACCAGACTGCCCGAGGAAGATGTAGAGAGCCTGGAGCTTCAGGAAACCATTCAAAACGAAATTTCCAAGCTTCCTGAAAAATACAGGTCAGTAATTGTGCTGAAATATATCGAGGAGCTTTCTCTCAACGAAATAAGCGAGATTATGGACCTGCCGCTCGGGACGGTTAAGACCCGCATACACAGGGGCAGGGAAGCTTTAAGAAAGCAGCTGCGTCATGTGTAGAGATGAATGGCTATGCCATCTTCTTTTGCAAAAATGAATTCAGCTTATCATTTTAAGAGGGTGAGAACTTTGAAATGTCCAGCAGAGATTGTCGAGTATATGCACGAGTATCTAGATGAAGAGATCTCAGCCGAGCATGAACAGCAATTAAGGGAGCATTTGAGCAGCTGCGACGAATGCCGCTCTTATTTTCATGAATTAAAGAGAGCTATTGCACTAGTGCAAAGCACTTCACATATACAAGCTCCGTCAGGCTTCACAGCTGGTGTGATGGCGAAGCTTCCAAAAGAAAAGAAGCAGGTGGGCTTCCAGCGTTGGTTCAGGCATCATCCCCTGCTTACTGCTGCTTCCCTGTTCCTCATCCTTATGATGGGAAGTGTCGTCTCCACCTGGAATAAGGACCATAATTTTTCGGTCTCCAAACAGCCGAACCTGATCGTCCAGAATGACACGGTCATCGTACCGGAAGGTGAAGTAATCAAGGGTGATGTGATTGTCCGCAATGGCAAGATAAAAATCGAAGGCCAGGTCGATGGCGATGTGACCGTCATCAATGGAGAGCAGTATATGGCTTCTGCAGGCCAGGTGACTGGTGATATCAAGGAAGTGAATGAAGTGTTTGAGTGGCTCTGGTATCATATCAAGAGCCTTGGCAAAGATCTTGTGAATGTGTTCGATGAGAAAGAAAAAGAGCCTGCAGCAGGCTGATTGAATAGAGAGAGCAAATCCCTGTCAAACTAGAAATATCCGGCTGAGCCGATATTCATTTGGCAGGGATTTTCTTTTAGATGAATGAGAAGGCACGCCAAGAGCTTTGCAATATATCCCATGTCCATATCATTGGTTTTCAGAGTATTTATGATATAATATGTGAGTTACATACATTGAAAACAAAGCTTATGCTTTTTGGAAAAATATATTTGGAGGAAGGGATAATGTCGTTTGCAGATTTCTCAATTTTGAAATACCTGGCTAATATTGTTGACATTCTCCTTGTTTGGTACGTCATCTACAAACTGATCATGATTGTGAGGGGCACCAAGGCCGTACAGCTCTTGAAAGGGATTTTTGTCATTCTGATCGTCAAGGTGATCAGCGATAAATTCCAGCTGCAGACACTTGGCTGGATGATGGAACAGGTTCTGCTATGGGGGGTCCTGGCCATTATCATCATCTTCCAGCCTGAGCTCCGGAGGGCGCTTGAGCAGCTGGGGAGGGGAAGATTCTTTTCGAGAAGCAGCTCCCAGGAAGAAAATGAACAGGAAAAGATGGTGGATTCCATTACAAAGGCCGTTGATTATATGGCTAAACGCCGGATTGGCGCCCTGATTTCGATTGAGCGAGAAACAGGGATGGGCGATTATATAGAAACAGGCATTCAGCTGAATTCAAAAATATCATCAGAGCTCCTGATCAATATTTTCATCCCGAATACACCTCTTCATGACGGGGCGGTCATTATCCAGAGGAACTGTGTGGAAGCTGCAGCCTGCTATCTGCCGCTGTCTGAGAGTCCGTTCATTTCTAAGGAACTTGGCACAAGGCACAGGGCCGCCCTGGGAATCAGTGAGGTCACAGACAGCCTTACCATCGTTGTATCTGAAGAAACGGGAAGCGTCTCACTGACTAAAAACGGTGAGCTTCATAGAAGCCTGAGCTCTGAGGCATTCAAGGAGCTCCTATCCAATGAATTGATTGTCAGCCAGAAGGCGAAACAGTCTTCTTCAGCCCGCTGGAATTGGAGGGGGAAGAAAAATGGATAAGCTGATTGATAAGCTGGTGGACAACAGGTGGTTCATGAAAGCTGTGGCCCTTGTTCTGGCTTTGCTCCTTTTTGATGCTGTCTATGATGGATCCGACAAATCGGGCGAGGTTAATGTTCCCGGGGATCAGGACACTGAGCTTATTGAAGATGTCCCGGTCAAATCCTATTATGATACCGATAATCTTGTCGTCACCGGAGTTCCGGATACTGTGGATGTGAGGGTGTCAGGGCCGAAAAGCCATGTCCAGATCGCCAAGACGCAGCGGGACTTTGAAGTATATGTAAATTTATCTGATGCTGAAGTTGGCGAAAAGCAGGTCCGGATCCTTGTAAGGGACATTTCGGATCGCCTCGATGTAACAGTCGATCCGTTATATGCTACAGTCTCTATCCAGGAGAAAGTAACGAAGGAGTTCAAGGTAGAGCCTGAATTCAACCAGTCCCTGCTTGGAGACGGATTCACATCCGGAGCACCATCTGTTAAGCCTGAAACTGTTAAAATAACGGGTGCCAAGGACGTAGTCGACCGCATCAGCTATGTGAAGGCAGCTCTCGATGTCAAAGGTCCGATAGAGGAATCTGTCACAGGAGCTGCAAGCATCAGGGTGCTCGACAGGGATATGAATAAGCTGAATGTAGCTGTCGATCCAGAGACGGTAGAGGTTACCGTGTCTGTGAAAAGCCTCGCTAAGACCGTGCCGATCGATGTCGTCCGGAAAGGTTCACTGCCTTCGGGTGTGACGCTTAACAGTATTGATCTGGATACAGCTGAGGCGAGAATCACCGGAAGCGAAGAAGCGCTCGGCCAGACGGAAAGAGTTAGGGTTGAGATTGACCTGGGCAAGATCACCAAAGATGGTGTTCAGACCCTTCCGGTCATCATCCCGGACGGCATCACATCTGTCGATCCGAAGACAGTAGAGGCTTCCGTGGATGTGACAGCTGAAAGCCAGGAAGATCAGGAGGACGCCGGCTCAGAAGCAGAAGAAGATGAAGCTGAGACGGCGACTCCTCCTGCGGAAGAAACAGAGAAGGATGAAACCAAAACCTTCTCGAACCTTCCGATTGACCTGACTGGGGCAGCAGAAGGATATACCGCTGCTTTCGCTGATGGATCAGGGAGAACAAATCTGTCTGTCCAGGGGCCGGTCAGTGTGGTCAATGGCCTTGGTTCTGCAGATTTCAATATATTCGTTGATGCAAGCAGCCTGTCAGAAGGGGAGCATAATGTGCCTGTAAAGGTGACTGGCCCCGATAATGTAAGCTGGAAGCTATCAAGAGAAACAGTAAAGATTTCTATCACTCAAAAGAATGAAGAAGCTTAAATATAATGTCACTATGGTTAGAAGGAGCGATTTTTAATGGGTAAATATTTCGGTACCGATGGAGTACGAGGGATTGCAAACAGTGAGTTGACCCCGGAGCTGGCTTTTAAACTGGGCCGGTTTGGCGGATATGTGCTAACAAAGAATGAGGAACGCCCAAAAGTATTGATCGGCCGCGATACACGCATATCAGGGCATATGCTGGAAGGAGCCCTTGTAGCAGGACTGCTTTCCATTGGAGCTGAAGTTATGCGCCTCGGCGTCATTTCAACGCCTGGAGTAGCGTATCTGACAAAAGCCCTTGGTGCACAGGCAGGTGTCATGATCTCAGCTTCCCACAACCCTGTAGCTGATAATGGGATCAAATTCTTCGGGCCTGATGGCTTTAAGCTTTCAGATGATCAGGAGCTGGAAATTGAAGCTCTCATGGATAAGGCAGAAGATGAGCTTCCGCGTCCGGTAGGGGCAGACCTTGGCCAGGTGAATGATTATTTTGAAGGCGGACAGAAATATCTTCAATATTTGAAGCAAAGTGTTGATGAAGACTTCTCAGGCATACATATTGCGCTTGACTGTGCGAACGGTGCTACATCTTCACTGGCAGCACATTTGTTTGCAGACCTTGATGCCGACCTTTCGACAATGGGCGCATCCCCTAACGGTCTTAACATAAACGATGGCGTAGGATCGACGCATCCTGAAGCGCTTTCGGCCTTTGTAAAGGAAAAAGGGGCAGATGCCGGATTTGCTTTTGACGGCGACGGAGACCGTTTGATTGCTGTAGACGAAAATGGCGACATCGTTGATGGAGATCAAATCATGTATATCTGCGGAAAATACCTGAAAGAGCAGGGCCGTCTGAAGCATAACACAGTTGTATCCACAGTCATGAGCAACCTGGGCTTCTACAAAGGGCTTGAAGCAAACGGCATTGAAAGCATCCAGACTGCAGTCGGAGACCGCTATGTGGTGGAGGAAATGAAAAAAGAGGGCTACAGCCTTGGCGGGGAGCAATCCGGCCATATTATCTTCCTTGACTACAACACAACCGGTGATGGACTTTTGACTGGCCTTCAGCTTGCCAATATCATGCAAGCGACCAAGAAGCCGCTGTCAGAGCTTGCGAATGAAATGAAGAAGTTCCCGCAGACGCTCGTCAACATTAAAGTTACAGACAAGCACCATGTAACAGACAACGATAAGGTTCATGCCGTGATTACAGAGGTTGAAAATGAAATGAACGGAAACGGACGCATCCTTGTCAGGCCTTCCGGCACTGAGCCATTGGTCCGTGTAATGGCTGAGGCGCCAACAAAGGAGCAGTGTGAGGCCTATGTGGAACGCATAGCCGCTGTTGTCCGCGAGGAAATGGGTTTAAAGGAGTAATGGAAGGGAAGATATGCATAGAGGAACGCTTTGGCGCCTCTATGCATATTTTTTTATATGGAGCCCCAAAGCTTCATGGGAAAATGTGTATTTTTTATGATATCAGTTGACGGATTCTCACGTAGTGATGTATGATTATCCTGTTTTTGCAAACCATTGTGCAAAGCATATTCAATAATAGAAAGGTGGGTCGTCAGGGTATACTTTTAAAGCGCCTGAACTAGCCATGAGAGGGCTAGTTGACGAGGAGGAGGTTTATCGATTTTTCGGCGGATGCCTCCCGGTTGAGCAAGCACAACCGAAAATCCTTCTTTAAAGCATCAAGGCAACTTGGTGGACAAAGAGAGGGATATGCTTCTGAACAAACAAAAACTAGAGATAAGGGGGCAAGTATGCCCTCTAAAAAAGGCTTCTTGCCCCCTTTATTAGGGAGGACACAGAAGTATGTGCGGAATTGTAGGTTATATCGGAAACACTGATTCAAAGGAAGTATTATTAAAAGGCTTGGAAAAGCTTGAATATAGAGGCTATGACTCAGCAGGGATCGCGGTCATGAACGAAAACGGTGTTCATGTTTTCAAGGAAAAAGGCCGCATTGCCGACCTGCGCAGCATCGTTGATGGAGATGTGGAAGCCCACACCGGGATCGGACACACGCGCTGGGCGACACATGGCGTACCGAGCAAAAAGAATGCCCATCCTCACCAGAGTGCAGGCGGGCGCTTCACGCTCGTACACAACGGCGTTATTGAAAACTATGACCAGCTGAAGCGCGAGTTCCTGAGCGGAGTAGAGCTTCAGAGCGACACTGACACAGAAGTCATCGTTCAGCTGATCGAGCTGTTCGTAAATGAAGGAGAAGCAACAGAAGATGCTTTCCGCAAGACGCTGCGCCTGCTGAAGGGCTCTTACGCTTTGGCGCTCCTTGATGAGCAGAATGATGAAACAATCTTTGTAGCGAAGAACAAGAGCCCGCTCCTTGTCGGCCTTGGCGACACATTCAATGTGGTTGCGAGCGACGCAATGGCTATGCTTCAGGTGACAGACCAGTATGTCGAGCTGATGGACAAAGAAATCGTCATCGTCAAAAAGAACGAAGTCATGATCCAGGATATGGACGGGCAGATCATTGCCAGAAATCCTTACACAGCAGAGCTGGATGCCAGTGATATTGAAAAAGGCACATACCCTCACTATATGCTGAAGGAAATCGATGAGCAGCCGCTTGTGACACGCCGCATCATCCAGAAATACCAGAATGCAAGCGGGGAGTTGGTCATCGACCAGGACATCCTTGATGCGATGAATGAAAGCGACCGGATCTATATCATTGCAGCTGGTACTTCTTATCATGCCGGCCTTGTCGGCAAGCAGTTCATCGAAAGAATGGCAAAAATTCCGGTAGAGGTCCATATTGCCAG
This sequence comes from Bacillus sp. AG4(2022), assembly GCF_031844465.1. Classification (NCBI taxonomy): domain Bacteria; kingdom Bacillati; phylum Bacillota; class Bacilli; order Caryophanales; family Bacillaceae; genus Bacillus; species Bacillus sp. AG4(2022). The sequence goes on along the minus strand of NZ_JAUZVH010000011.1, from coordinate 131,265 downwards.
CGAATTCGGCTACAATATGCCTCTTCTGTCAGAAAAGCCGCTATTCGTCTTTATTTCACAGAGCGGTGAAACAGCTGACAGCCGTGCCGTGCTTGTAAACATCAAAGAGATGGGATATAAAGCACTGACAATCACGAATGTACAGGGATCAACCCTTTCCCGTGAAGCTGACTATACACTGCTTCTTCATGCAGGGCCGGAAATCGCGGTTGCTTCAACAAAGGCATATACTGCCCAGCTGGCTGTTCTTGCCATCCTGGCAGAAGTAACAGCGAAGAGCAAAGGGCTTGGATTGCCATTTAACCTGGTTCAGGAGCTTGGAATCGTTGCTAATGCTATGGAGGTCCTCTGTGACGGCAAAGAAGAATTTGAAGCGATTGCCCGTGAATACCTGGCAACAACACGCAACGCTTTCTTCATCGGCCGCGGTATTGACTTCTATGTGGGCCTTGAAGGCTCACTGAAGCTGAAGGAGATTTCTTATATCCAGGCTGAAGGCTTTGCCGGCGGAGAATTGAAGCACGGCACCATCGCCCTGATTGAGGACGGTACACCAGTCATTGCCCTTGCTACACAGGAAAGCGTCAACCTGAGCATCCGCGGAAACGTTAAGGAAGTTGTATCCCGAGGCGCCAACCCATGCATCGTCAGCATGAAGGGGCTTGAGCAGGAAGAAGACCGCTTCGTTATTCCAGAAGTAAATGAATTATTAACACCTCTTATCTCTGTTATACCATTGCAGCTGATCTCTTATTATGCTGCCCTGCACCGCGAATGCGATGTAGACAAACCGCGCAACCTGGCTAAATCAGTTACGGTTGAATAAGCGGATTTAGGATTATATATCGTTTGTCTAAGGAGGCTCCTTTCTGGATGCCTCCTTTTTGCATAGTTGGAGAAAAGTAATTGATCAAATGTTTAATCAAGGGCAGCAATTATATGCTGCCACCGTATACAAGATTTTAATTAAACGTTTGATTAAGGAAAGCAAATGGACGGCTGATGTTGAATCAGAATAAAGTTTGCAGAATGAGAAAAAAGTCTGCATAAGAAGAAAAAAGTTTGCACGAAGTCTCGTGGGTGTATCCATAGTATGGGTATATTCACGGGGTTTTTTTATGTTTTTTATAGGCTAGCAAAGGTTTTTCGTGGGGGTTAAGGTATCCCTTTCGGGTTAGATAATATCTAAGAATAAAGACATCACAAGGGGTGTTCGTGTATCACTTTGAATGAGTAGTAATAGAACCAAACCAATTAAGGAAAGCCCACGTCCAGCAACGTGCAACACGCCACAAGCAAGGTTCTCGCCCATAAAAAAACAAATAAATATATAAATAATTAGGCATAGGTCAATTTGGTAAGTATGGGGAATGGCGGTGGTACAGGGGAAACCGCAAGGTATAGTAGAGTGCTCCATCTTTCAAGGGAAGCCCACGTCCAGCAACGTGTAACATGCCCCAAGCAAGGTCCTCGCCCTTAAAAATAAATATATATAAATAATTAGGTATGGGGTCAGGAGGTAAGTATGGAAACGGCGGTGGTACAGGCAAAACCGTAAGGTATAGTAGAGTGCTTCATCTTCCAAGGAAAGCCCACGTCCATGAAGGTATACCGTGCTTCAGACATAAGCACTCGCCCATAAAGAAATTATTAAAAAATAAAAATAAATAATTATGTATGGGTAACGTGGAAAGTATGGGATTGACGGTGGTATATGAGAAACCGTAAGGTGCTATGTATGAGGCCGATGGATTAAAGGTATCTTCGATACCTCATTTATTGGCGAGGTGCGAATATCATTACTGAAACACCCACTAAACAGATACCAGCATCTATCCAATCGTATAAATAAGGTATACCCCATCCTCAAATACGGAAGGACTCCTCCATAGCAGCATATACTCCGCATGGGAATGTTCGAAATGTAGTAATTACCACCTTATTACGCCAAGGCAACTCCTCCGAAAACACCCCATTAATGGCTTATCTTCTCTTAACCATAGCCAATTAAGATCCCCCTCCACCAATTTCGGCAATTCCAACAAATTTAAAAAATACAATTGCATAGGCACCAGATTAGAAGGCAAGAATCGGTTATGGTACAGGGGGCACCGTTAGGTGCCCTAATTGGGTTTTGGTCACTCCCCTAGTATGGTGGTCTCTCCACTATGTTTAAGCAAACTTTATTCTTATCTTTTTTACTTTTAGAGTTACTTTTCGGCTGAAAATGGGCAAATCTTTGAGCAAACTTTATTCTCATGAAATAAGTTGGGTAATGCCTTTGAAGTCAGATGTGGCAAGGGGTGAACGTGATTCCTCGCTTCTGCAAACTTTATTCTAATTTAACATAGTTACAAAAAGTTATTTGCAGTAAATATCTTAGGAGATAGAAGAATGATAATAATGTTCCCTTAAAATCATAAAAAAGATTGCTGATGGATATTGAATGTGTCTAACCGGCCCGATAGAATCGAGTTACTAAAATTCACCTTATCGTAGTAGAGGAAGTGGAAAATGACTAAACGCAATCAATCTTGGAATGAGAATAAATATAATCGGTTTGTTAAAGAAGGACGGGGAAAGGGGGCAGGTAAGGAATATAAACCATGGTTGACTATTCAGGATTTTCCTTCTATGGGGAGAGTATCACGAATACTAGGGTGGAAGAGTGGCAGGATACATCATTTATTTTCAGATTTGCAGGCTCGCTACTTTTATATGCTGGAGTGGGAAGATACAGTTGTTGACATTCGAGAACATTATCCCCTTTTGGACCTTGAAGATACTATTCAACATAAATCAGATTTGAATTTCAAACTATTTACAGATAAAGATAGTGGATATCCATATACACTAAGCACTAATTTCCTAATAACTATAAACAGAGCAGATGGAGTTAATTTGTATTTAGCACGAAGCATAAAAATGGCTTCAGAACTTGAGAAGAAAAAGACATTAGAAAGATTAGAGATTGAACGCAGATATTGGACAGAAAAAGGAATAGACTGGGGAGTTGTTACTCAAAAAGAAATTTCTAATGTGCTTGCAAAAAATATTGAATGGGTGCATTCCTGCTTATATTCATATGCTGAAAGAGGTTTTACACAGGATGAACTGATTTATTTAGGCAACTCTTTAATAGAAAGATTAGTAGATGCCAAGCATTCAATTAGACAGATTACTGCTGACTTTGACAAGGAATTTAATTACGATTCAGGAACAGCGTTGTTTGTGTTTAAGTTTTTAATTGCTTCCAAACAGATTGGGATAGATATGACTAACCAAATTGACGTAAATCTATCCAATCCAACAATAGAAGTAAAGCCACGAGTTACGAATGAGGAGGTAAAAAGAAAATGCTTGTAGTTAATAATCTTATTTCCTTTACTGATTCAGAAAACGAGAAAGTAGTAGAAAGGGTATTATGGGTTAATAAAGAACATGATTATGGGTATTTTTTTAATATTCATACCACCTCTTTGCCCTATGAAAGGAATATTTCAGAAGTGGAAGAGGGGCTTAACAAGGGTAGCATAATTCTTGTTGAAAAGGACCCATTCAGTCGGTTGATAAATGAAAATGATATTCCTGAAAAACATCTGTCCTTACGTAACAGTACTTGGGAAATCATAAAGGATATTGTGAAGTTGGAGCCATTTGTCTACCACCCTGCAGAAAGAAGAAAATTAATTCTAAAAAAGAGTGAAGCCCACAATATTCATGAAAGTACTGTTATCCGCTATTTAAAGAAGTATTGGCAACGCGGTAAAACAAAAAATGCCCTTTTACCTGACTATTATCTGTGTGGAGGTAAAGGTAAGGAAAAGAAGGCTAGTGAGGTAAAAAGAGGAAGGCCTAGAAAGCATGGACAGGTAACAGGCGAAGGAATAAACATTGATGAAAATATCAAAAAAATATTTAGGTCTGCCATAAACAAGCATTATTACTCCTCTACCGAAAAATCACTTACTCTTACCTACGAACTAATGTTAAAAGAGTATTTTAGTATGGATAGTAAAGTGAAAGGAAAAGTGGAAATACCAGTAATAAAATCCTATGGAGAGTTACCATCACTAAATCAATTTAGGTATTGGTTTGAAAAGGAAAGGGATATCAAAAAAGAAATTAGCCAAAGAAAAGGTCGGAAAAATTATGAACAAAACCATAGAGCAATTATAGGTGAGTCGACGACAGAATCATTAGGCCCCGGTGCAATTTATCAGATTGACGCAACAATAGGCGATTTGTACTTGTTATCAAGATTTAATCGTGACTGGATAATTGGAAGACCTGTAATCTATTCCGTAATGGATGTTTATAGCAGAATGATAGTCGGTCTTTATATTGGTTTAGAGGGTCCATCTTGGGCTGGTGCAATGATGGCTTTGGCTAATGCTGCTTCTGATAAAGTTAGTTTTTGTCGGGACTTCGGAATTGAGATTGAAAAACATGAGTGGCCAGTCGCACACCTTCCAGAATCTATCTTGGCTGACCGAGGGGAATTAGAGGGAAGTAAAGTTGAGCCCCTAATTAATAACTTCGGAATAAAAATTTTAAATACACCTTCGTACAGGGCTGACTTAAAGGGAATAATTGAACAACATTTTCGAGTGACCAATACAAGAACGAAGGCTTTTCTACCGGGTTCGGTAAAGCCTGTTAAAGAACGTGGGGATCGTGATTACCGTTTGGAGGCACAGTTGGATATTTACCAGTTTACTCAAGTGATTATCAAATGTGTTTTATATCATAATAATCAACATTATCTTACAAACTATCAGCGTGAAGAAATGATGGTGGAGGACGGAATAGAGTCTATTCCACTACAACTCTGGGAATGGGGGATAAACAACAAATCAGGAAAGTTACGTCATGTTTCAGAAGATGTTGTAAAACTCAATCTCATGCCAACGGGCAAGGCTACAGTAACTGCAAAGGGGATTGCGTATAAAGGATTACTCTATGGTTCAAAACAGTCTTTAAAGGAAAGATGGTTTGAAAAGGCACGGAACCGGGGCACTTGGAAAATTGAAATAAGTTATGATCCAAGAAATATGGATTATTTATATTTACGGGATGAAAATGGTTTGAGTTTTGATAAATGCTTTTTATTGGAACATCAGCAACGATATAAGGGCAAGGTAGTTGAAGAAATTAATTACTTGCTAGAATACGAAAAACTGAAAGAAAAGCAGCACAAGGAGAAAGCAATACAGTCAAAAGTTGATTTAAACACTGAAATTGAAGAGATTGTAAAGCAGGCAAAAATGGAAACATCTCAAAAACAAACGGATGTAATTAGTAAAAGGGGCAGAATAGGGAGCATTCGGGCAAACCGTGCTGTTGAAAAAATGATACAACGTGATGAAGAGGCTTTTGAATTAAATAAAGTTAATATAGAAAACTCTAAGATTGTTCCTTTTAATCAATCAGAAAGTGATGAATTTATGGGGGATTCAGGGTTTGATTTGTTGTTGAGAAAGCAGAAGGAGGCTTTAAAAAAGAAAGATGAATAATATTATTATTCCAAATGGTAGTGATGCTGTTATTGCTAAATACGGGGAACAGGTGATTGAGGAATATAGTGGTAATCCTTTCATAGAGGCACTTCCTTCAATACTTTCTACAGAGGAAGCCATTGAAAAAATGGCTATATATGCTGAATACAATCCAAAAGAAAGAATACTAGATAAACATTATCGCATTCATTTAGTACAAAGATTATTCCAATGCTTTCAACCGTTATGGATACACTTGGACTTAGAAAGTAGAATTTCCAGAGTAATTCGTCAGGGATATTTGGCAAGAAATCCTTTTCGAGCCGGTTATGCACAGGGCTTGCAGGAAGGACATCGAAATATCAAAGGATTGCAAAGTGAATTAAGCAATAACAGTATTTTTAGAACAACTGCAGCAGGATTTACGATAATCGGTGTGAGTGGCATGGGAAAAACAACGGCTATAAATAGAATTTTATCATTATACCCTCAAGTTATTGTTCACAAGGACTATAACGGATTAAATTTCAGTATGTATCAACTTGTATGGCTTAAACTTGATTGTCCATTTGATTCTTCCTTGAGAGGATTAGCATTAGAATTTTTCCGTAAGGTAGACGATTTGTTGGGAACGGAGTATCACAAAAAATTTGGGCTAGGTAGAAAAACAATAAATGATATGTTAGTAATTATGTCTCAAATAGCGAGAAACACAGGGCTGGGTGTTTTAGTTATAGACGAGATTCAGCATTTAAGTAAAGCAAAAAGTGGTGGGGATCAAAAAATGTTGAACTTTTTTGTAACACTAGTTAATACAATTGGAGTTCCAGTTATTTTAGTAGGAACACCCGCTGGATTGTCTATTTTGCAAAGCGAATTTAGACAGGCAAGGCGGGGAAGTGGTCAAGGAGATATGATTTGGGATAGATTAAAAAACAACCAAAACTGGGAGTTATTGATTAATGCGCTTTGGGGTTATCAATGGACCAAGAAGCAGATTCCTTTAACAGATGATTTTAAGAATACATTGTATGAGGAAAGCCAAGGTATTATTGATATCGCGGTAAAACTTTACGCCATGGGTCAAATTGAGGCCATTATGACAGGTAGGGAAGAAATAACACCAGAAACCATTGGTCAGGTGGCTAATAAGCATTTACAACTTGTTAAACCAATGATTCAGGCTTTGAAGTCGGGCAACATTAGTAAGATTGCAAAGTTTGAGGATATCAGTACAGTGGATGTAGATTTTTTAGGATTTATGGATAGAGAAAGGGCTTCTATTGATTTGCAAATGAAGATGGAGGCAATAAAAAGAACGCAAAAGAAAAAAGAACAAGAAATGAGTATATCCATAAAAGAAAAGGCAATTTTGAAACTTATAGAATTGGATTTTGAACCAAACGAGGTTCAAAAGGTTGTAGAGGAAATTATTGAAAAAGAGGGGAATTTGGATATCAACGAACTGGTTGTGAAAGTCATTCAGAGAATATCCGCTTCAAATAAACGAAAGAAAAGGCCAAAGAAGGAAGAATCTTCGGTAGTGAATGATATAAGGAATTTAGTTATTGAGGGACGAAAAGAGAACAAGACAGCGTATGAAATTCTTAGTAATGGTGGCTTTATTAAAAGTCATGAAAACGATTTTGGTCGGACAGGGTGATGGGAAATGATGACCTTCTTTCCTGTCCCGTATAAGGACGAACTTTTATATAGTGTTTTGGCGAGATACCACATACGTAGTGGAAACGTAAGTATCAAAGCGACACAAAAGGATGTATATGGAACGGACAGTATTACAGCAATAATGGACTTGCCTTCTCATATCTATCGTATTATGGAAAACCTTCCTGTCGGGCATCATTATACACCCGAATACCTAATTACAAATCATACACTGTATCCATTTTATGCTGCTTTCCTGCCACCTGACCGTGCTGCTAAAGTAAAAGAATCTATGATTGGGGATAATGGGGGCAGCATTTATAATAGGATTGGTTTGATGGCAAGTTCAATTAAGTTGAATCAGTTCTTTAAATTTTGTCCCCAATGTGTTGAGGAAGAGATGAATAACCTTGGAGAATTGTATTGGCATAGAATCCATCAAATACCGGGAATTCTTGTTTGCCCAGATCATAAGACGCCACTGTATGATAGCCAAGTCCCTGTTAGGGGTTATAACAAACATGATTATAGATTGGCCGCTACTGAAACTTGCAAAATAATTACTTGGGAATCAAATTACACTGATAAAACCATGGAAAAGGTAATCCATATTACAGAAGATATTAAATTTCTGTTAAGTAATAAGGTGGAAAGTAAGTCGTTGGACTGGTTTAAAGAGCAGTATTTAAGTAGGCTAAAAGAACTTGGTTTTGCAAATGTAAACGGTAGGGTAAGAAATAAAGAATTGCTAGAGTCCTTTTTGGATTTTTATGACCATGGATTACTGGAAAAAATGCAATCAGATATCAATAATAATAACAATTGGCTAAATGATGTGCTTCGTAGAAACAATAGAAATACTCATCCCTTAAGACACCTATTATTTATGCAGTTCCTCGGAATTTCCATTTCAGATTTTTTAAATAAAAAAATCGACTATAAACCGTTTGGAGAGAAACCGTGGCCATGTTTGAATCCTGTTGCTAGTCATTATTTAAGCCCCGTTGTTACCGACATAGAATTAAAGTATGGCACGGATAGTAAAAGTCCCATTGGGATATTTAGGTGCGATTGCGGATTTATTTACCTCAGAACGGGTCCTGATCAAGAAGAGAAAGACAGATACAAAATAACCAAGATTAAGCAATTTGGCCCTGTATGGGAAGCCAAATTAAAACAATTTACTAGACAAAGACTAAGTTTAAGGGAAACAGCAAGGCAATTGGAGGTAGACCCAGCCACAGTCAAAAAATATGCTAAGAAATTAGGTTTACAAACATATTGGATAAAAAGAAGTGAGAAAGAGGATAGGAGTATAAATCCTATTAAGCATGATTCTCCTTTTGAGAAGAGAGAAGGATGCAGAAGAGAATGGCTTAATTTAAGAAAACAGTATCCGCGCAGCAGTAAAACAGAATTACGCCAATTTAACAATAGTTTGTTTACATGGTTGTACCGTAATGATAAGGACTGGTTGAATCGAAACTCTCCTAAATTAAAATCAACGGTCAATGATAATCATAGGGTTGACTGGGAGCATCGGGATGAGGAAATTTACGAAAATGTAAGGGGTGCTGTCAATGATATGTTATCTATAGAGAAGCCCATACGTATTACTATAAGTTCAGTAGGCAGTAGAATTGGAATTAGACCATTATTGGAAAAACACCTTGATAAACTGCCAATGACAAAAGAATATTTGGAGGAACAAACTGAGAGTATTAAAGATTTTCAAATTAGAAGGTTACAATGGGCAGTACAGGAGTTGCAGGATAATGGACAGGATTTAACATTATGGAGAATATACCGTAAGGCAGGAATTAGAGAAAAGTTCCAGATGGAACTACAGGAAGAAGCATTAAAATTAATTGTTGAGAAGAATAACTGCACGCTCCACAGGTACCATACTTAAGGACACAAATTACAAAATATATACAACAGTGAAAAGCAGGATTTATTTCCTGCTTTTATTTTATTTTTGATGTCCTTTGATTTCGCCAAAACAAGATTTCTACTTTTATATTCACAATTATTACGATAAGATAAGATAGTAAATTATATACAAGATTTGGGAGAGGTTGGATTGCGTACAAAAAAATATAAGACTAAATTGAAATCTTTTAAGGGTATTCCAAATGAAAATATACCTAAAATGCATGAAGATATACAGTTAATAAAAGATAGTAATGAACTTTTATCAGAACTATTTAATGAAATTATGAAGAAAAACCAATATTATGGTATTCGTTGGTTAGTTGGTTTAGAGAGATATGTCAAAGACCAATCAAGAAATTTACCGCATCTCTTTAGGAGAAACTTATCCAGAGGCCATATAGTAGAAGTAGAGTTATTTGGACATTTTAATAAGGAATTAACTTTCTTACATCCTGCAGTAGTATTATATGATAATAATAAAGGACAACTTCTTGTAGCACCAATATCTACTGGTAAGTATGGTGATACCGATCCTCTTCATATTGATGTTGATTCGGCAGATGGATTGAATCATGGAAGTGGAATTTGTCTAGAGGCTATTCGTGGAGTAGATAAAAATAGGGTGTTATTTCAACATGAAAAAAATGGGAAAAAGGCTAAGGTAAGACCTGAAGTGCTTGATAAGATTGATTTAACAATTATGGAGCACTTTATGCCTAATATGTTTCATAAATTTACAGAAATAGAAAGCAAATTAGCGGAAGAGCAAAAGAAGAATGTTGAGTTATTAGAAGAAATTGAAGATTTGAAAGAGCAATTGAAACAAAGTGCCTTGCAAACAACCGCTGCAACAATTGAATAATAAAATATTGCAAAAAGATGGAATATGTAGTACACTATCGGTATATAATATAGTATGTTGTGCCTTAGCGCACCGCGTAACTGAGCGCATTCAATGTTTGGGAACATTGAGTCATAGCACTCCGCGCAACTGAGCGCACCGTTCCCAAAGAACCCTCTTCATCGTTGGATGAGGAGGGTTTTTTCGTACATAGAAACTTTTAACGTGGGGGTGTTGGAATGGATAGAAAATGGAAGTCTAGGGAAGATATTTTTAATTATCTAGAAGAGTATTCTCAGAGTACTAAAGAACAAATTGATAATTATAAAATGAAAAATACACTCTTAAAATCATATGTATTTGAAACATTTGATCAGAGCCTATTTGAGTCTTCAAATGTTTTAACTGAATCCATGAATGTTCAGAATTTATTTGGGGATACAAAACATTCCCTTCAACAAATAGATGAAGAACTGTTTATATTAAATGAGAATGATAAATTAATCGGTTTTATAGAGCAAATAAACTCTCGATTCTGTACTTTATATACAACGGAATCCTCAAAGTATTCGGATCATCTTGCGACAATGTATGTCAAAAAATCTTCAATACTAGATTCGTTGTGGATTTCAGGTAAGATGTATGACAACTTTTTAGAAGAAATTACTTCAATTCATCACCCTGAACGTTTTACTAAAATGAAATTTGAGTTCAATGCCATGTTTGAGAAAAACTTTCAGATTCAAGATGAAATCATTGAACACAAAGTTTCCTCAGTATCATTAGTAGAAGAATTAGGTGGTATAGTTGATAAACTTAACGGAGTTAGAAAATACTTTTCTTCTTTTCACTCAGTTGGAAGTTTACGGTTTCCAAGCCATGTAGGAAAAGGTGGTCATGATGTTTACCAAAATGGTAAATTCACAAATCGTTCGGATAGTTTCTCAGACCATAGAATGCAGTTAAAACAAATTGTTGGCATTTATCAAAATATGACAGAGCGTTTGGAACAAAAAACTTGGATAGAAGTAGAGAACATAAAAGGAAAAGATATATCGGTAATCAATTCATTTAAAGCGAGTCCTGTTACAATTAGGTTTAATAAACCGTTAAGCAGTTTCGTTTTTAATAACTTTATTGAATATACCTTTCCCAAAGGAAGAGAGCCATTTAAAATTTATGGAGAAATTAAAAGGGTAAGTGAGGAACGGGTTCACATTTACGGGGTAGACCTTCACTTATGGCAAAATGTTGTTTTAGATTTAAGCACAGAAGAATTTATCTTATTTCTTCCAAAAGGTACTTGCGGGAACACAATACATCGACTTGTAACAAATATTCAGAGATTTTTAGACCCACAAATTGATGTATTTATTGGAGATTATCCTTATGAGGGTATATTAAACCAAGTAATAGGTGGTGAAGATTATTGAATTTAGATTTGAATCCGTTATTTCAACTTAATTTATTGATTCATTTATGCCTTCCCTACCCTAAAGGTTCTAATTTTTATCCATATTTCAACAGAAAGGGTTACACATTAAAACAAATTGAAAAGCCTATTTCACTAGAGCCAGGTAGTATAAAAATTCTTAAAGAATTATTTGAACCCAAAAAAGCAGTAACACCAGAAGTGGTTTTATATAAAGACAGTAATAATGAATATTTATTGATTGAATGTAAGGTTCAGAATTTTGATATTGATTGGACCCATCATGGGACAAGGCAGGCTGCTGGTTACCTAAGTCTCACACCTGAACATTTAAAAGATTTTTTGGGGTTAGAAAGTAAATCAAAAATAAATGCAAAAATCATGTACGGTGTTAGTCAACAAAATCAAAAAAAATTAACCACTACATTGGATTCCATAAGTAATATTATTAAGGATAAATTAGGACAGGTTATGCAGCATGATGTATTTGGGATAGAAGTTAAACCTGATGGATTATATCTTTCGGTACTTGAGGGCAAAAAACTGGATAGTTATAAAGTAATAAATGAAAAAGCCTTATTGAATAAGAGTTTAATATATATTGTTCCTGTTGATATCAACGGCCAATTAGAGAAAGAAAATGAAGACATTTTACAAACACAAGTAAGAAATTCATTAAGGAGTATAATTGGCAAGAATATTGGATCACAACCATTTTCGTTTAATAGCACAAGCATTTGTGAAAAAATAAACCCTGTTTGGGGTCAATTGCCTGCTCCATTTAAAAATAAGATGAAGCGTTGGGTTCATAATAATACTAAAGAAGTTATCGAGCAAATCGTTCAAATGGGTGTAAGCATTACAGTACACGAACAGAATTACTCATTTGGTTCTGTTGACGATAAAAAGGTAAAAAGTGTAAGAAGATATTTGCTTTCAGATAGATTTATTGAAACTGGAAGTCATATATTTGAAAGTTCAGAACAAATGACAATCGATGAATTTTTAGATGTTGTTTAGGTTATATTAGATATCCACTTATTATAAGTAATCATAATAATATATTTTTCTTGAAATATAGATAAAATGAAATCCGTGAAATTTATTTCATTAAAGATAATTTTTAACTCCTATATTTGAAGTTGTGTCATATAATTGCTTATAACTAAGTAAAAGAGCACATCCCTTGCATTTAGGATATGCTCTTTTCGCATTGATAAAAATATTATAATTGAGTGTCATTTCAATACCTAATATGTACTTTCTTCTAGCCTTTTTAGTGCCTTCTCATATGCTGCGTTTCTTTCTTTTTCTTCCCAATCGAGCCTTTGTAATATTCGTTGCCAATATATATTTCCCTCATCTGCATAAGATTTAGCAGTTTCCCTCCATAAAAATGCTTCAGCCTCTTCAAGGACAATATAGTGTCTACTATAAATTTTAAAGTGAGGCATACCATCTTCTTTGATTAAACTATAAATTGTAGAAGGGCTTGTCCGAAAATGGTTTGCTGCTTCCTTTATAGTCAAAACAGTTCTTCCATAGTAACTTTCCTTGTCTTTCGTTGCATAGTTTTTTATTTCATTTGAAAAACTTGCCAATTCCTCTCTGATTATCTTTCGAAGTATTTCATCAATCATAGTAGGTTCCTCCCTTGTCTTTTGAAAGTCGGCAATTTCAGATTGAACTGATTTAACATCCCAATTTTTATCTGGATCAGTCCAGCCAAACTTTTTATAACTCTCAATTGTTTCCTTAATTTCATTTTCATCTAGTATTATCCGAGATTTAACTTTTCGATGTGGCATTGCTCTTGATAGGGTCAATTGTCGAATTACGGAAGAACCAATACCAGTTAACGAGGATACTTCTTTAATAGTTAGATATTTTTTAATTGGATATTTTTCACTCTTGTTTAATTTATTTACTGAAATAGATATTTCATCTTTAACGATGGTTTCCAAAAGGTGCTCAAATGAAAAACTACTTAACTTTTCCCCCATTTATAGACCTCCCTTATTTAGAATTTTTCCATTTTAAATCACCTATTTTTAGGCTGTCTTTACTATTTTCAGCCAAGATCACTTCAAAATTGTGCTTCTTATAAAAATGAACTAGTCTTTCTAAATGGTCAAAATCAACACTGGATATCCAACCAGTGATACTATCTATATTCCTTTTTTTTGCAATCTCAATAAGGGTGCTAAGTAGTATGCTTCCATAACCGTGGTTAGAAAGATATTCTTCAATTTCAATATCGGCTAAAGAAATATCAGTAAAGTCATCGTTGAAAAATGCTTTTAAAACTGGATCAGGGTGGAGAATCCCTTTATTAGTTATTACTCTAATTCCAAGAAAAATTATAGTTTCGTCCTCCTTGGGAGTTTCTTCATAAAAGTGCCTATATAGAATTAAATTATGATCTCCTTTTTGGCCTCTTGAAATTATTTCAAAACCTTTTTTTGTTATATTTTCAGTTTGATAGTTTATCTCAAATTCAATATTATTTTTTCGTTTTAATGGTGAAATTTTAGTTCTGCTAAAAATTTGATCAAATATATTCATCAGTAGCCTCCTAATTCAATTTTTCGAGTTTATGTACCACTTTTATTGTGTGCTGTTATATATAGAATTTTGGAATATCGATTCCTAGAGTGATTTTATGAAAAATAGTCTTTAGAATGTTTTAGTAAGGATAGCCCAGCATTCTCATATCTTGCTTTAATATTGGTTTGATCCCAGTTTAAAGGCATTACTCTTCGAGAAAGATTCTTATGTTCTTCTGAAGTAACTGTTGCTGTCCAAAGGTACTGATTTATGATATTCCTAACGAATTCTTCTGTAAGACTTCCTTCTATTGCTTTTTGTTCGCATATATCTTGTATGTATTTCTTCTTTGGAATAAGATGCTCGTACTCTAATCCTTTAACACTATGATTCTTGAGAACTTCTAATGCTGCTGGTGTTACATAGTCAGTAGAATATCGCTTGTCATTCCACTTTTTAGGTAGGTTTCTTGTGGCTAAATTGATATGTAAATTTGCGAGAAATTTACCCTTACCTTCGTGAATTCCCTTCATAAAGAGTTGATCATGAAATGGGAGATTACAAAGGAATTGATAATACTTGTTTGCCAAAATATTTATAATACTATCTCTGTCATATGCCATTAATGTTCTCCTTATATTAGATCAATTTTATTTCTTCTCTCTTTCAATTATAAATGAAATTAGTTCTAACTTTCACTTAATTAAAGGTCATGCACTCGCTATATAGAACATCATGATGAATTACCTAACGAAAGAGGGATATGGATGAACGTAAGAAATGAAACGCATATTATACAAGTAAGCGACGATATTGTTCTAGCGCAACAAGAAAATTATTGTGTTGCTGTTGTAAAAATGAAAGGCTCCCGACTAAAAAAAACAAGATATTATCTTATTATTACTGAAGAGGAGTCACTAATGAATCAAAGTAAAGAGTCAAATGAATTAACTGATTTAGTGAAAAAACTACTTGCTATCACAGTCAAAAATAAAGCGATTAATAGAGCATATAAAGCAATTTATGATTTAATTAATTAGGATAGAAATTATTTAAAGTAAGGATTAGGTCCTTACTTCTTTTTATTACCTACTAATATTTGTAATCTGTAATTTAAGATTTTCTCATTTATGATAAAATAGGTAAATAGTAAGATGTTTTGTGGAAATATAGGAGGATAAACCATGAAGGTACAGGCAGACATAGATTTTCAGAAAGACTTATTTGAAGCAGCGAATAAAATGCGGGGTAGTGTGGCACCTGCTGATTATAAACATTATGTGTTACCGTTGATATTTCTAAGGTACTTATCAAATAAATATGAGCAACGTCGTATGCAACTAGAACAAATGGTTAGAGATCCAAAGAGCGATTGGTTTACAGAGGATACAGAAATGCAAATGGTAATAATTGATGACCATGACCAGTATAAGGCTGAGAATGTGTTTGTAGTGCCAGAAGAGGCTCGATGGCCTTATATAATGTCAAATGCAAATCAACCTAATATAAAAGAAATACTAGACAATGCAATGAAACGAATTGAAGAGGAGAACCCAGAACTAGAAGGAATGCTACCAAGAACCTTTCAAGGCTCTAATCTACCTGCTGAAAACATAGCAGGACTAATTGAAATATTTTCAAGAGATGTATTTAGTGCTAGGACCGATGAGAGTGTGGATGTCTTAGGACGTACTTATGAGTATTTTATCGGTTCGTTTGCCTCATCTGAAGGAAACAGGGGAGGGGAATTCTTTACACCATCAAGCATTGTAAAACTATTAGTTGCTATGCTTGAACCTATAAGTGGAAAAGTCTTTGACCCAGCATGTGGCAGTGGTGGAATGTTCATTCAAAGTGAAGAGTATTCACCACGAAAAAAAGCATTATCATTTTACGGACAAGAAAATGTGACAACAACAGTTCGCTTAGGGAAAATGAATGTACTGCTTCATGGAATAAATGCAGAGATTAGGCTAGGGGATTCCTTGTTAAATGATCAGTTTCCAGATTTAAGAGCCGACTTTGTTATAGCCAATCCCCCCTTTAACCAAAAAGATTGGGGAGCAGAACGATTGGCAAAGAATGATCCGCGTCTTATTGGACCAGTTTCTAATAGCAATGCAAACTATATGTGGATGCAACACTTTTTGCACCATTTAAATGATAATGGTACTGCAGGATTTGTAATGGCTAATGGGGCTATGACTACAAGTACAAAAGAGGAAAAAGAGGTTAGACAGCGGCTTATTGATGAGGGGTATATTGATTGTATTGTCCAATTACCAGAAAAACTTTTCTTTACGACAGGTATTCCATGCTGCCTTTTCTTCTTAAGTAAAAATCGAGACGGTAAAAATGGTTTTCGAAATCGTAAAAATGAAATATTGTTTATTGATGCTAGGAGTCAAGGTACACTAGTTAGTCGGAAACAAAGGGCCTTATTAAACGAAGAAATTGATAAAATAACGAATCTATATCATTCATTTAAAAATATTGATTCAGGCGAATATGAGGATATTGCAGGATTTTGTAAAGTAGCAACAATTGATGAAGTTAAAGCAAATGATTATAAATTAAATCCGGGAACCTACGTAGGTACTGAAACAGTTGAAGAAGATGAGATCTCCTTTGAAGAAAAAATGAATCAATTGACAAAACTGTTATATGAACAGTTCGAAATTTCTAATGACCTTCAAGCAAGAATAAAACAAAACTTGGAGGGGTTAATGTGACAGCATTGAAGAAGGTTCTTCTTGGAAATCTAATTGAAAGTGTATCGAAAAAACATTCATTCTATAAAGATGAAATAATATTTTTGAATACCTCAGATATTTATAGTGGAAAAGTCCTGAATCATGAGTATTCTGTTGTTGAAACATTGCCCGGTCAAGCAAAGAAAAGTATTAAGAAAAATGATATTTTATTCAGTGAAATTCGTCCTGCGAATAAGAGATTTGCATATGTTGATTTTGATTCAGAGGACTATGTAGTTTCAACTAAATTAATGGTATTACGACCAAAAACAAAAGAAATTTTATCTAAGTACCTTTATTATTTATTAACATCAAGTGAAACATTACAATATTTACAATCAGTGGCAGAATCGAGATCCGGTACATTTCCACAAATAACTTTTTCTGAAGTAAGCCAAATAGAAATAGATTTACCAAGTATCAAAGAGCAAGAAAAGATAATTGAAATTGTAGAAACACTTTATAAAAAAATTGATGTAAATAATAAGATAATTGAAACTTTGGAAGAAGTATCTAATCTACTGTATAAATATTGGTTCATCGATTATGTCCCATTTAGTGAGTTAGTTGAGTCAGAAGTAGGATTAATTCCAAAAGGGTGGGAATTAACTGAAATAGGACAGGCTGTTGAAGTAATGGGTGGGGGAACACCGAAAACAAAAGTAGTAGAATATTGGGATAACGGTGATATAGAGTGGTTTTCACCAACTGATTTGACTTCAAGTAAAACAATGTTTATAACATCTTCCTCAAAAAAGATTACTGCTTTAGGTTTAGAAAAAAGTTCAGCGAAGTTGTTTCCTCCTTATAGCATAATGATGACAAGCCGTGCTACTATTGGCGAAATAGCAATAAATAGAACAGAATCCTGTACAAACCAAGGTTTTATCACTTTAATACCTAATGATAATTTTTCGATGTATCAGTTATATCCTTGGCTCAAAAATAATATGGATCAAATAATGTTGTTAGCAAACGGTAGTACATTTAAAGAAATAAGTAAAACAAATTTTAAAAAGTTGAAAATTGTAAAAGCAAAGCGTATTGATGAATACACTGAGAAATCCAAAAATATTTTTAACTTAATTGACAATACATTGAAGGAAAATGAATATTTAATCCATACAATCGATTATATACTCCCTCGTCTTCTTAAGGGTGAAATTGACTTGAACGAAGTAGAGATAAAGGTTGAAACGTTAATATAATATTTGAGGAGGTGTTACATCATGTCCAGACCTCTAGGTGAATCAGCATTCGAAGAAACTACAATAGAGAGATTAAAAAGAATTGGTTATGAATATCTTCATGCACAAGAATTGTTTCAGCGTGGTGAACGTGAACACTTGCAGGAAGTAATATTATTAAATAGGTTTGAAGCCTTCCTAAAGAAGGCTTACCCTACTATACCAGAGCAAGAAATAAGACGACTGACAAGTATATTTACTTCGCCTGATGGTATCAATTTAATACAGCGAAACCAAGCATTTCATCAAATGTTAGTTAAGGGAGTAGAGTTTAACTATGAATTGAACGGTGAAACTTATACTCCTCACGTTTTTCCAATTGATTGGAAAACCCCAGAAAACAATGACTTTCTTGTTGTTAATCAACTTTCAATTATAGGAAGAATGTCTCGAAGACCAGATATTATTATATATGTTAATGGGCTTCCGCTCATTGTATTTGAATTAAAAAATCCTAATAGTGAACAAGCAACTGTGAAGGATGCTTATACACAAATTCAAAATTACACCTATGATATTTCACAACTTTTTAATTATAATACCTTCACAGTTGTTTCGGATAATGTGGAAACCAAGCATGGAATGCCTTTTGCTGATTATGATTTTTTTGCTTCATGGAAATCAATTGACGGAAGAAATGTAGACAACAATCGGGCAAATACTATGCGTACATTAATTGAAGGACTGTTCCCTAAAGACCGTCTGTTAAACTATATTCGTAACTTTATAGTCTTCCTTAAGGCCGGCGACAAAACGAAGAAAATAGGGGCAAAATACCACCAATTTTTCGGGGTTAATTTTGCAGTTACGGAAACAGTTCGTGCAACAAGGCCAGATGGAGACCGTAAAATTGGCGTTATGTATCATACGACTGGTTCAGGGAAATCATTAAGTATGCTTTTCTTTGCAGGTATTTTAAGCAGACATCCTGAACTAAATAATCCTTCCATTGTGATTCAAGTGGATAGAAATGATTTAGATGAACAATTGTATGATACTTTTGTTGAGGGTGAGTCATTAATAGGAAAGGTTGAAAGGGCAAGTAGCACTGAAAAGTTAAGAACAATTCTTAGAGGTGAAGCCACCCCTGTTGTCTTTTCAACAATAGAAAAATTTCGCCTAAAAGGTGAAGAAACACAACACCCTGTACTTTCAGAACGGAGGAACATTGTTGTAATTGCTGACGAGGCGCATCGTACACAGTCAGGATTTGAAGGTGGTTACGCGGCGCAATTGCGTTTTGCACTTCCAAACGCCTCCCATATCGGCTTTACAGGGACTCCAGTAGATTTTGTTGGAAACAATACAGAAGAGATATTTGGACACACTATTCATCGTTATGACATGGCACAGGCTGTTGCGGATAAAGCAACATTACCAATCTATTATGAAAGCCGACTAGTACCACTTGATTTAACCGCAGAGGATATAGATGGTCAATTCGATGATATATTTGTAGACAATGGTGAAAGTGATGATTCAGAGGGATATAAAAGAAAGTGGGCCGCTTTAGAAAAAGTTGTGGGAACTCCAAAACGGCTCAAACGTCTTGCAAACGATATCGTATCACATTTTAATTCAATGGCCAATCCTTTTCAAAAAGCAATGATCGTTTGTATGAGCCGTCAAATTGCTGCAGATTTATACGATTGTCTGAAAGAGGTAGAAGGTTGTCCAAAAATGGAAGTCATTATGACAGGCGATGTATCAAAAGATCCGCGCGAATGGAGAGAAATTCAAGAAGGAAGCCAATATTCCCATATTAAGTCTAAGAAAGAACAAGAAGATGTTAAGGCTAAATTAAGGAACCCTGAAGCCCCACTTAAGTTTGTAATAGTAGTGGATATGTGGCTAACAGGTATGGACGCACAGCCACTCTCATACCTATATGTTGATAAGCCTATGAAGGGGCATAATCTAATGCAAGCAATTGCAAGGGTTAACCGAGTCTTCCCCGGTAAAGAAGGTGGAATGGTTGTCGATTATATAGGCATTGCTACTTCTCTAAAAGAGGCAACACAAAAATATACTAAGGGCGGAGGAACAGGCAATCCTGCTTATGATGTTGCTGAGGCAATTAGAATTTTTAATGAAAATTTAGAATCCGTTAGAAACTTTATCCCTTCAAATATAGAGATAGAAGGTTGGAGACATAAACCCCAAATAGATAGGGAAGATTTTATAGCAGATTTAGTAAATGTGCTATTAAGCAGCGATACAGAGGATTATATACAATATGCAACGAAACTAGAGAAATCCTACCAACTTGTTAAAAATCAGCCAGAAGTAATGGTCATTGCTGATGAAGTAACACTTTATTTAATGTTAAAGGCTCAATTACGCAAACATTTACGACCTCCCGGTGGGACTGCAGGAGGGAATAAGACATTAGAAGAGCAATTGTCAGCGCTATTAGATCAAAATTTATTAGCAAAAGAAACGGTAGATATTTTTAAAGTGGCAGGAATAGAACGGCAGGATATTAGTATTCTTGATGAGCAATTTTTAGCCGATTTAACAAAGAAAGAACATGAGGATCTA
Source organism: Bacillus sp. AG4(2022) (assembly GCF_031844465.1). NCBI lineage: Bacteria > Bacillati > Bacillota > Bacilli > Caryophanales > Bacillaceae > Bacillus > Bacillus sp. AG4(2022). The sequence goes on along the minus strand of NZ_JAUZVH010000011.1, from coordinate 110,806 downwards.
CGGTTAAAATTACTTAAAAAACTTCTTGAGGACAAAATCAGAGTAACCTTTAAACAAGGAAGTCCGCAAACAAAAACAATGCAAGAGTTACTAGAAAAAACATTAACTGAATACCATAATCGTGTTATTCAAGCGGCAGATGTCGTTCGCATGATGATTAAAATGCGTAAAGAAATGGAAGAGGAAATGCGCAAACGGCAGGACTTAGGCTTGTCTGAAGAAGAAATTGAATTTTACAAAGCAATTACTTCTATGGAAGAAGGCGCTTTTTCTAATGAGTTCTTAGCAAACTTAATACACAAAGTTGTTAATGAATTAAAAAAGAAACTTGATGTTGATTGGACTAGCCCTCACCGACAAGATATTTATGCCAAAGTGAAACTTGCTGTCAAAATGGTTTTGATGAAGGAGAAAGTAACAGGGCAACAACTTCAATTTTTAACCAACAAATTTATGGAACAGGCTGAGGAGCAGTTTAAGGGCTGGCCAATGGATGCCTAGAGAAATTTGTTTGTAGTAAAGAATATATGGAATGAATGTTCAGCGCAGATAGAAAGAGCCCATCTATGAAAATTAATGGGTTCTTTCTTTATTTAATAAATCACTTAAAAAATCGAATAGGGGTGTTGCCTTATGGATCAATTGTCTTCGATATTGACTACCTTATCTAAAGAAAGACCAGTGTTTCATTCAGAAGCAGATTTTCAACATGCTTTGGCTTGGGAAATCCATAAAAACTATTCCCAGAGTAATCTAAGATTAGAATACAACCCGGCAATTTCCGATGGTAATATGTATCTTGATATTTGGGTTTCGCATCCAAATGGCTATCGAACAGTAATAGAGTTAAAATATATTACTAAAAAAATTAGTTTGCAAATAAATGATGAAACATATAACTTGAAAAATCACGGAGCACCTGATTTAGCAAGGTATGATTTTATTAAAGACATTGTGAGAATCGAAACTGTGTGTAACACTTTAGATAACACCAATGGATTTGCTATCATCCTTTCGAATGAATCTGCACTGTGGAAACAGCCTGTGCTTCGTGAGAAGGTCCCTAATGATATTGAGTATCGAATTCATAATGGAAAAGTTTTAGAAGGTGAGATAAAGTGGGGACAAAATACAGGGCAAGGAACTATGAAGGGAAGGGAATCTTCCTTAAATATTTTAGGTACATATAAACTAAATTGGCTTCCTTATTCTAAAGTTACGGAGTCTACTGGTGGAGAGTTTAAGATAGCCATTATTGAAGTGCCTTCTAAAATAAAGGAGTAATGAGTTAATGTCAATTTACAATAATATTTTTCATTATTACCGGGGGCAGACTAGAAATAAAGACGAAGAGACAAATCAATTGCAAATTGAAAATAATGTAACTAAGGCATTTTTAAATGTCTTACAGCACGCATCCCCAGTTTTAGCAAGTGAGTTTATAAGATTTATTGGTATTGAGATAAAAGAAATCGATAATTTTGAGTTCAGGCAACAGTTAACATCACAATTAAATACAATTACTCCTATTGCGGTGGTAGTTGGTATTGCCGAAAATAAAGAAATTAAGAACGGTACATATAAAGATTCAAACATTCCTGATGGTGCAATATTATCAGATGAGATCTCTCTCCTATTAGAAAATAAGATTGGCTATAATTCTTACTTAAATAAGGAGCAGTTGGAGGGACATAGAAGGTTATTTGCGAACGGTCAAAATATTCTAGATGAACCTATTATTATGACATGGATAGAAATTCGGCAATTTTTTCGGGCTAAACAAAAGGATTTTGAAAAAGAGGGAGATGTCCTTTCTAGTTTTTTACTAAAACAATTTGAGGAATTCTGTGTTATTAATTGTATCGGTGATAGACAAAAATCTAAAGAATATTTCTTTTTGCGTTTTGAAAAAGATAAAGCAAGAAAACTGGCGCGTGAAATTGATAGTTTTATATGGAATAATGCGAAATTTGAAGTAGAAGATGCGGGAACAGCAGATGGAATTGGATACAGAAGAAAAGGATTCCCAAAATTTGCGACTTTAACTACTGCAAGGCAAAGGTGTTTAATTCTCCATGTTGGAAATAAAGATGAAATGAAAGGGTTAGAAATTCAAACAAAAATCGACAAAATACTAAAAAGAGATTATAACAGAAGCAGTTCTGATACGATTAAGTATCCACATGAGGCCTATATTCGTTTAGAATGGGTAGAAGATTTTGAACAGGTTAAACCTTACATCATTGAAGCGTATAGTAGCAGATAATGGATTGATATAGATTGGAAATTTGAATAAGGACCTCATTTGGATAAACCAAAGGGTCCTTGAATTATATGAAAAAAGTGATAAATTTAAATACATTTGAAAAAACTTCTGAGAAGTACCTAATTTATTGTATTGTAATTGCTTGTTGCTCTTTTGCTTTAATCAGTATCTCTTTAATATTCGACAATTCAATATAGGAGAATGTTTCTTTTATTAAATCAATCCTAATATCCAAATATGAATCTAATTTTTCGGCTGTTACATTAATCATAATTTCTCTGTCAGATTTTAACCAATTCAGACTTAGTTCATATGTATTTGGATGATTTTCAGGAGTGCCAAGTATATGGTTTCTTGTTACTTTAATAATGCCAATTTGCTCTAGTTCTTTTATTTGATTCATTGCTGTACGTACTGCACATCGTGAAGCCCTGCTTATTTGTTCGTATGTCATATAAAATTTTCTATCTTTATCCTCAAACCGCTTCGAATGAATAAGGAGTACGGTAATAATGTTGTGTAACTTTTTAGGATATTGAAAAATAGTTAACATATCGGACTTAGAGATTGAAATCTCTGTTTTACCTTTAAATAAAATAATATTTTTTTTATATACTAGATCTACAATCCGGTTAATTTCTTGATAGCACGTATTTAAAGGTGTTTTATAGAGATTTGGGTCTTGATTGTCCATCCAATCTTTAAGTAGTTGATTACATTCACTTTTTTTTACTTTAAGTGTATTAAAATAAATCGCTAGTTTACAAAGAGAAGCATTCCGGGTTCCAGAGTTCTTTAATCCTTCATTATATAATTTTTCTAAAGTATTAAGATCTTCTTTAGATAAATAAAAATTAGAAAAATCAACATTAATTCTATTTTTCTCTAATATTTTTCCGTTTGCAAGAGATTGGTCTGTTTCAACATCAGGGAGGTCATTGATTAAATCACTTATAATCTGAGCATCTATAGGTTCTATAGTTAAAATAAAATCTAAGGAACGGATAGGTGTAAAGTTATTTTGGACATCAACATACCAGCAAATATTATCGATTTGATTCTTGTTTTTAAAATTGATACTCAAGGGGAGTTTTAAACCTTGAGTAGGCGAAGGCCTTTTTTCAATTTGTCCCTCTAGATTTCCACCTAGGAGATTAAGTGTTGATTTGATCGCTGCATTATAGAGTTTTTCCATAGACTTATATGGAATCTCTTTTGAAAAGTAAATATCAACATGATATCCTTTAGTCCCGCTCCAACTTGTATAGATTTTATGGGTTGGGATTCCCAAGTTATTTAAAGATTCATAGAGAGCCAAAACCACCCTCTTTGCCTCTGTTTTATCGGGGACATCTACATCAAATGTCACAAATTTTGTAAGATTTTTTCTGCAAAAAATTCCGTATGTATTTTCTCGCATTAAGTGGGACTTTAAAAATCCATCGTGCAAAGGTTTGTGTCTCTCTTTTTCGTATTGATTAAAAGTTTGATAACCATTGCCATCATTGTTTTGTTTGATATACTTGTACCTTACTGTGATAAATAACTCCTTCATTTTGTTCAAAATTTCATTATTTACTTCCAAGATACCACTTCCTTTCTTAATATCATTCCTCCCTAAGAACAATTGTTTAAGGCTTAATATTTTTATAACATAAAAGAGAAAAAACCAGATTAATATGTTGCAACATAATTGTGACGAGTTTTGTGAAAATGAGAAATACCTATATATTCATGATATTCTCTTTAAAAACCTTAAAATCTTTTAAAACATATAATTAAGTTATTGTATGTCTATAATTGTTAATTACTACAATTCATATTAAAGTGGTCTTTTTTAAAAGTTCATTTTTAAAATTTAATAGATTGAAAACAAGGATAGAACATATGTGTGTATAAAGTAATAAGTGTAAATATTTTCACTAGAAAGGTGTGTACACTCATATGGTTAGCAAGGAAAGACAAAAGAAATTGGATTATGTTAAGGCGATTCACGATGATTATACTATTATCATTGCAAAGCATCCCCGCTTTCAATGGATAAATCATTCTGAAAGCAAGTTTATTTATTTTTTATACATCACGAAAAGTCAAAAGTGTTTCGTGGATAAAAATACAGCCCATGTAGGTGAGTATAATATCCTCTGTTTTCAAAATTTTTATTCATCCTTTATAAGTCTAATGAAAGTGATAGTTCCTATACTGGCTGAATATATTTTAGACAACGATGAACTCTTTAAAGTAATTATGTTATGTGAGGAATTAGAAGAACCTGATGACAATCTGCTTCATGAGAATAACAGTGAATAATAACAACGGCAGGGATAGTATCCTTGCTTTTTTTTTATTTTATTTACAAAAATCTATAACAATATCTATATGGCTTTCATTATTAATAAAGGTTTTTCCTTCTAAAAAAAGAAGTTACAAATAGAGCATTCCCTTGAAATAGGGGATTAAAAAGAAGGGAGAGGAGATGAATGGGCAAATATGAATATAGCGTTCATGAGTTAATTAGAATAAATGAGTTATTTAACGATGCAGCAAGTGTCCTATTGCATAACTTAAATAAATTTGTTTATGTGGAAATAATTGACCGTGAAGGTGAAAAAAATTGTTTTACCCTGACTAAAAGAGATTTTAAGGCGATTCAAACTGATTTTTTTATAAGCATACTTAATGATATTATCCTAGACGGATTGGACGATGAACTAATTATGAGTGTTAAATTAAATCCCAGTGTTGAGAATTTTCCGGTTGAAATTATTTTTACGTATCAAAATGAAATTCATGAAAGGTACTTTTGCAATTTCAAAGAACTCGAATTTATCTATAATTCATTGAAAAAACAAAAAGAAAATGTTAATTAGATAAAAATAATTAAAGTACAAAGAGATAGTGTGCTCACCAATGACAAAACCTGTACCAACAAAATATTTGATCGTTAAATGTTGGTGCAAATGTAGGGAGGTGTGCATATGCAATTGACAAATGAACCAACGATTATGGGAATAGATGCCTCATTAACTTCTACTGGCGTTGCTATAACAACCTTCGAACAAAAAATTGTCATTCTTCATACAATAAAAACCAATGCTGATACACCTATTCACAAAAGGATTCATTTTGTATATATGGAACTTGAAAAAATAATTGACGAAAACAATGTGCGACTGATTTTATGTGAAAATAACTATACTGGTGGAAGTAAGGAAGTAAATTGGGTTATAGGAGTAATCTTTCTCATTGCAGCAAACAAGGGTAAAGAAATAAAGACATATGCCCCGGCTTCTATTAAGAAGGCTATCACAGGAAATGGAAGAGCCAGTAAGAAAGAAATAAAGCCGGCTATACATAAAATATATGGTGAACTAAGAACTAACGAGCACGTGCGTGATGCATTGGGGATTATACATTGTTATTTTGCCAAAGAGGAAGGGGAAGAAATATATATATAAACAAAACAAATGGCTCTAGAGCAGAGCATATTGAAGAGTAAACATGACGTTTGCTCTTTTTCTTTTTTGTAAATACTACCATTAAAAGGAGTTGAGCATGATGTATAAACATGAAATACATAAATCATTCACATATTTATTTTTCTTTGTAGTAACAATAATTTTTTTAATCTCAACGGTTCCTATTTCGTTCCAAGTTGACGAATACACATACGTGACTGCCTTGATCTTTTCTATAATTGGTACGGTTTGTTTTAGTGAGATATATTTTGGATTACATAAAAAAATCAAGGATAAGGATTTCCTTGCAATATTCATCCGAAATCTTTTTCTACTCTCCGTTTTTTTGATTAACTGTTCCATAGTGTTATTAGGAAATTGGTTTGTACTGCAGTCAGGACTTGTAGATACGTTAAATTATACATGGTACACAGTTATTGCTGGCTTTATATGGTTAATTAGTTTTCATCTAGCAAAGATAGTGCCAAATCTTCCAGAAAAGTTGTTGAAGAAGAAGGAGCAATAAATCCCGCTCCTTTTTATTATGTCAAAATATGTTGAATAGGTACTTAATTTGACGTTTATTTGGCCCTGACTGTAACTCTTGATCAACGTATAATAAAAGAATATCCATAGATTTTAATAGAGCGGAGGCGTTTATTATAGATTTGCTAATACCTAACAAGAAGAAGAGAGTGAATACTCACTTATTTAACGCCTTGTGTAGATTTTTGTTAATCTTATTGTTTACCCCTTTGACCTTACAATTCTGGAATCACAGTTTTATGTCTTTAGTTATTGTTACGTATCTGACCATGCAGGTAGGGGGATTAATTTATAAGCGAATGTATATTCCCACATATCAATATGTTGTATATGAGAATAAATATAATAATAAAATGCCACCTGCTTATTCTTGGTTGATGCTAACTTTAATATTATTTGTCTCAATAACATCCGGACTGATATTATTTTTTCAAGGAAACAATGTGTTTTCTACTTTTTTCATGCCTTTCTTTTTCTTCATGGGATCATTCTGTTGGAATCTAGTAATTAATAATGTAATTGAAGCAAAGGGTATGTATAAATCACAAGATGTTAATTAGATTGTTATAAGGGGGATGCCATGAAAGAGATTAATTCAAATGTCCGATTTATTATTACTCTGTTTATTTGGGCAATCATACTTTGTTCAATTTATTCAGTTTTGTTCTACCCAATTAATTACTTCATCTTAAAATTCAGTCCCATTGACTATTTTTGTCTATTTGCTGGAGTATTTATTTGTAGTGGTATTCTGTTTCACCGTTTTTATTTAAACCTATTTGATAATGTTATTAGGCATTTTAAAATTAAGAATGAGATGTTTTGGAATGGTATTACACTTATTACTTTTAACTTAACAGGTTTGTTCACAGGGTTCCTAGTTTATATGATTACTAAAGACATGACTTATGCGGAAATTACAGTAATGGTTTATAGTTGCGGGTCAATCAGTTGGTTTATACCTCTAAATATAATAAGAAGGGAAGTAAAGGAAAGACAGATTAGGGAAGAAAGATCTAACAAAATCTTTATTGATGAAAATGGGAATAAGATACTATATTTTAAGTTATAGGTAGTATTGATTAGTAATAATTAATATTAGTTAATAAAGATTGGCAATTTTTTATGTGCGATAATAATATTGCAAATAAATTATTTCAAAATGTCATTAATTAAAAAGGAAATTGGCAACTGATATTGAATTTAACAGTATCAGGACTAAAGATTTTGATAGATTCCTGATGATTAGTATTCCTTGAAACGTCTTAGATCTCTTTCTTGTGTATACGCCCCTTTCGTTTGAAATAATAATTATACAGTTAAGACCAGATAGTGATATTTGCTATTTGGTCTTTTCTTTTTATAAATATGAGACCATATATACTAGTCATATGATATTTTTTAAATAGAGGAAGGAAGTCTTGTTAAACTTAAACAACATTGTACTATTAAATAATTTTAATAACTTTAAAAATTACGCTAACAATATTTTTAAAATTCAGAGAGGAGAAATAGATGGAAAAGCCTATTGATTGGAAAGAATTTCTGAAGGAATATTTCAAGAGAATGGAAAAAGAAAAGAAGAAATTAGAATTTAAGGTGATTAAGAATGACGAAAAATAGTTAATCCGATATAAATTTTGAACGGGAAATCAAGTTTAAATTATACTTAATTCCTGCCAATATTAATAGATGACAGTGTCAGGACTAAAGATTCCTCATAGTATCCTGATGGTTAGTATTCCTTGAAATGTCTTAGAACCCTTTCTTGTATATACGCTCCTTTCGTTTGGAATAAAAACTATACACTTAAGACCAGATAGTGATATATGCTATTTGGTCTTTTCTTATAAAAAATGGGACCAAATATAGTAGTTTATGTGAGTTCCATGTCTTACTTTTAGGAAAATTTTATTAATGAAAATAATAAATTCCCCGTCCGAAAAAAATCCATATATAGTAATTAAAGTGATTGTTTACTGTCTAGAAAAAAGAAAAGAAACGAATAAATTAGATTTTCAATAACATTTATTTAATTTGACAGTATAATGCGAAATTCAGTACATTTTGACGGAATTTAAGGTTAAGCCCTTTGACTAATCTTGTGAATTTTCGGATCAAATATTTCCAACCTTTGTAGATTCTATATGATTTTCCAACAGTGAAACTCAGAAAAAATAAAGGTTTTGTTGCAGAGAAATATAAAGAATAGGTGAGTAAACAAACATTTTGATAAAGGGGCTAATCTTAATGACAATTGAGTTGCAGGTTTTAGTAGACAGTATCAACCGCATTGCAAATGGCTGCATCATTGTAGTAGCAATCTTTTTCGCAATAACCTTAATGAAGTCTTTCATTTTTAATAGGATAAAAGGTTTCATGTCAGAAACAATGGCAAATAGAATTGAGAAAACACTAGAATGGACTAGTTTAATGACATTTAATATCGGAGTAATGTGGGTTATTATTTTCTTTAATTAGGTATAAAAGTGTTCTCGCAAAAAATAGAAGTAATGTATTAAGCCGTTGTCTTTTGGGGTACCTGCAAAGGAAAAGTATATGTAAAAAACAAGTATTAAAGCGGTGTATTTCTCACAAGAAATAGCACTGCTTTTAGCATGTAATTTAGTAATTAATTATATGGTAAATTTAGTAAAATATTATTGGATTATCGTGTGAAGAGGAGTCTGAAACGAAGAAGGAGCATTAGGAAGAAAATGGACAAAGATTTTTTATGTGTGAACATTTAATTATACATAAAAATGAAATATATAAATCATTTTTAGGAATTGGTAGAATGGTATTGAAATCAAGGAATTGAGTATGTCAGCGAATTAAACTCATTATAAGATATGATTAATTTAAGGAGAATTTTTAATGTCATTACACAAAATTCAAGAAGAAGAACTACGGAGTACTTGTAAAAAGAAAATTGAGTCACTTGAAAATTGGTTAAGACGATTAGTTGATGATTCCTTTACTGAAGCATATGGTTCAGACTATTTATTTGTAAAGAAGGAAAATGGAGATAGTGTCATTAAGAACAGCATAGGAAATGACATTAAGGCAAGAAAGGAAAGGGAACCTTTTAGGTATCCAAGACTCATTGATGCAACACTATTGGATAACTTGATAGATATCATATGCAATCCAAATAATTTTAGTGCTTTCTTTAAAGATGCTTTAGGAGAAGTTTTCCCATTCGGAGCAGATCATGCAAGGTTTACTATAAAAAAAATAATTGATCCTAGAAACCAATTGGCACATGCAAATCCAATTAGTGTAAGACAAGCAGAGCAAATTATTTGTTATAGCAATGATATTATAGATTCTTTAAAAGAATACTACAGAAAGAAGGGACTAAATGTGATTTATAATGTTCCAACTATTATGAAGTTTGTTGATTCCTTTGGAAACGAGGTACACCGTAACCAAATGGTAGATACTGGTGTAGGTTGTGGTATAAAGCAATTTCATGAAAATGAAGAGTTTTTTTTACGTCCGGGAGATTATTTATCTATAGAAGTCCAAATTGATCCAAATTTTGAGGAAGAGTCATACGATGTTGAATGGAGAATAAGTGATCATCTAGTAAATAATCTTAAAGGAAGTAAATTTACTTTAGAAATTAAAAATGAACATGTTTCTCACCTTCTTAGTTTTTCGTGTAGGATAATATCTAAAAAAGATTGGCATAAGTATGGATACTACGATGATGAAGTAACAGTATCATACCGAATTTTACCACCAGCATACTAAGTAAGTTGACCTTTAATAGGTATGGAAGACAAATGACAATATAAAGAAAGAAAAAGAATTTTAAGTAAATGTATTTATGAATTAAATAACAATAAAAGAACCTTCCGATTATCAGGTTATATACTGGAAAGGTTCTTTTTTTGTACTCAGAAAAGAAGTATTTCTAAGATTGCATAGATTTATTGCGTAGAATAGGTATTCCATGCTATCATGCGACCAAATAACAGTGAAAATGAAATAAAAAACGGCTATTAACAGCAAAAAAATATTGCATAGAATTATTTAAGCCGAAAAATGTGGAGGAGAGTATATGATTAACCAATTTGCAGAAGAAGCATTAAGAGGAAAATCAGAGCAGACAATTAAAACTTATGTTCATGCAATCAAGCAATTTAGTGAATGGTTGGAAGGTGCTGGAACTGACTTAAGATGCTATGCCAGAAGTGATGTCCAACAATATATTGATTTTTTAGTTAGCAGGCGTAAAAGCGCTGCAACTATTAATAAAATCTGGAATGCAATTAAGAAGTTTAGCAAATGGTCTCATAAAGAAAATACAATTGAAGATATTGCTGTAGTCAAACCCGTTGATTATAAGAACGAAGCACCTAAAGCGCTTGATCGTCTTGAAGTTAACCGTCTAATAAGGGAAATTGATAGAAATGAAAACAAACGGGATATGGCAATAGTACAATTACTATTAAATAGTGGATTACGCCTATCAGAGTTGGTTTTTTTGGATAAGTCAGATATTGTGTTGAGTGATCGAAAAGGGGAAGTTAAAGTCCGTAGAGGTAAAGGAAATAAAGAAAGGTCAATCCCCTTAAACAAGGAAGTACGAAGAGCATTATTGAAATATCTTGAAGATAGAAAGGATTCCGAAGAACCTCTATTTCTATCAAATAGGGGTAAAAGAATTAGTACAAGAGCCGTTCAGTATATACTAGAAAAGCAAGGATTTAATGTGCATGCATTGAGACATACTTTTATCACATCACTTGTTCGAAATGGCCAAGACATAAGCGTAATCCAATCACTCAGTGGTCATACAAGTGCCGAAATGGTACTTCGGTATTCTGCTCCTACTGAAGAGGATAAACAAAATGCCGTTGAGGATTTGTGGAGGGGTTAACTTTATTAGTTAATCTATTATAGTTTGATAGATTATCTGGAAATGAACTAAATACTGATTAGGGGTCATTTTATGTTTAATCATTTAAGTAATGCTGTATTTAGATTGTATCAAACCGAAAACAGTAAATATAAGTCGTCTCTGTTCGATTTAATTGATGGTGACCGTGAAACCAAGCAAACTAAAGGTCTAGCATATTTATTTAGTCTGTCCTCGGAGTTATTAATAGAATTTTTGTCTATAAATAAAATACAAGAAGTTATTAAGAAAACACTTCGTAAAAATGAATTTCTTCAGTTTTTGAGTTGTGACTTTTTAAAAGTTGATGCAGAAATGATTAGTGATGGGGAGGAGAAGATTAGAAGGGATATAACCCTCACTTTTTATCACAATAGCAAAAAAGTGCTTGTTTTAATTATTGAAGCAAAAAACATTAAATTAGATATTAACCATAGTCTAGAAGAACAACTCCAGAGATACGTTAATCCTAAATACTTCCCACATGATGAACAAGTACCTAAAATTGCTGTTGCTCTGACGAAGTATAAACAATCTTTCAAGACAGAAGCGTTTGTTTCATTTACTTGGGTTGAAATGATAGAAGTACTACATCAAACGCTTCAATTAAATTTAGATACAACAAAATCTTCAGTTTTAATGGATTACTATAAATTTATTACAGGAGTAGATAAAGGTATGCACTATTACGAAAAAGAAATACTATCTGTTCCAGCAGGTAAAACGTTTGAAGAAATCACCAATTATCATATACATGCTTGTCCAGACACACCTTCATATAACTATCGTGACCCACTTTTCATAACGTTTCGTCAAAAGGGGGGTGGAGTAATGAATAAATTGTATAAGATTGAAGATATTCTGATTCTTGCTCCAGAAAACTTATCAGTTCTTAAAGATATATCTGAAAGCAATCTTTTATATAAAGATAGGCTATCAGCATATGTTGAGGACAGAAAAAAGGGGCATGGCTTCAAGAGTAATGATACGTATAGATTCTATATTCTCTCTGAAAATGATCACATTTCCTTATCACATAATCCTCGTCCTGAAAAAAATAATGCTGGTGGATGGTACTATACTTTATCGGAGATGTTAAGTGGTAGGCAAGTGGTGTTTACTGATTCGAAATAGTTATGATTCATGAGATTTTTTGCAATAAATTTTTAAAAAACAAGGGTTTCGATATTGGATAGGGAAGATTAAGGTATCAGGAATCTTCCCCTTAGATTCCTGATGGTACGCCTAATTTCCTGAGTGTTTTTCTTGTGTTAATCCTTTTCTTGGATGTCTTAAAAGACCAGACAGATTTTTATTACTGTTTGGTCTTTTTATTTGAAAAAATAAGGCTGATATGATGTTTAGACTTTACGTAAAACAATATTATTTTTTTTCGCTAAGTTCTTGGAGTAATTCTAATGCTTTTTGACTATTCTTCATATTCACATGGATATATGATTTTAATATTTCAATTTTTTCCTCATCAGTTTTATCTTCACGTTTTTCTAGTTCATTTATTATTGAAGCGTCTTTGAAACTATAGTCACCATCAATGTTATTAAAAATACTACCTAACATACCCTTTAGTTCATCAATATGGAAATGTTTTTGTTGAGCCATCCTAATAGTTCCATAATAAATTGCGATTATATAATCAATTAATTCCTTTTGAACTTCTTTTTCTTCATCTGTAAAATCTTCAAAAGATTTGCCTTCTGACAACAATAGATGGGTTAATGCAAACAATAAAGCGTAGTTTGAATCATTATCAGGTAAATGAACATTTTGCCTTTCTACGAAATGTTCATTGATTTTTTCTGCTGCAAAATTTAGAAACTCCTTTAAATAATCTGGGTCCCAAGTATCTAATATATATTCCCTGTTTCCAACCAAGTAGTCTACTGATGTATTAAAAATATTTGCTAATTTAATGATATCTTCTAAGGCAGGTCTTCTAACATTTGTAATGTATTTGTGTAAATTTGATTTGTTAAAACCATGTTTATCCATTAAAGATCCTTTTGAAATATCCATATTGTTCTTGTCTAACAGAATCTGTAGGCGATCCCCAATCATTACTTTTTCATCACTCATAACGTTTCACCCCAAAATATGATTTAAATAAATAATATTATTAATTGAACCAAATGTCCACAAAGTTTGTTTGTATTTTGAAAAAAGTTTACTTTTGGGTATTTACAAATAATAAACAACAGTGATATCATAAATCTACAGTTTGAACAAAATGTCCACTTTCATTTAATTTTATAGGACAAAAGTTCCTTTTTAGGTAAATAAAAATTGTAAGGGGGAGATTATATGTTGAAAATGGAAGATGCCAGTAGAATTATGAAACCGGGTTTTATGAATGCTGTTGTAATTAATAATCAAAAATTGAATACCATTGAGACAGTGTTTATCATTAAAGATTTTAATTATAAGTTGGAAAAATTAATGAAATCACACTATGCAAATGTAAGAGCGACTGTAAAAGGAAACGAAAAAGCAAATGGTTTAATCTTCATGACAAGGTTTAGTGGGATGAAAAATAAGATTTACCACTCTTGGTTTGATAAGACATTACAGGTGAATGAATTGTTCTATTTAATTAATCAAGAACGATTGCAGTACTTTTTAGTTGATGAGAAAAACAAACCATTTGATATTTTAGTGATTCCAAATGAAATAAGGGAAATTGCTTGTAAATATCTTGAAGGAGAAGACCTGTTGTGGTCAATAGATGAATTTAATCAGATGGTCCAAGAAACTATGAATAAGTATAAAACAACTAATCGTATATGGGACCTTATAACAATGAAGGCATGAAACTAGATAATGGTGGAAGAAAAGTAAAAGAAAATTACTGTATTTGCCTATTTTGTGAGACACCAGAAGAATGCTGCCAAAAAACATGGGTGCAATCGAGCACCTTTCTAAACAAAATGGTCGGAACATTCCGAACTTAGATATTAAGGAGGAGATTTACCATGAAAAAAAATACAGTTATTAAAGTTGGGTATATGGTTCACTTAAGTGCTGAAAGGGATGACAGTATTGACTTAGAAATGAAAAGCCGCGTACTAGAGGTGTTATTAGAAAATGTTAAAGGAGTAAGTGTTGCCAATTACCATTCTTATAAGAGTAATCCACTAGTTGCTCAGTATTTTATCAGTTTATTAAGAAAGCAGGACATCGACACAATTGCTGTACAGGATCGTTCGATTTTTAAGAAGGATATCATCAACCTGTTTATCGAAGAGGGGTTTAATTTCATTTTGGTTGAAGTTAACAGTAGCAAAACAAAATATAGGATTGAAGAGATTACTAACAACCAATTGAAGACTGATCTACATAATGTAGCCAGATTCAGTAAAGTCAGATGGGAAAACTTAGGTTCTAACTATAGAAAGGCTTTAATTAGTAATGAAAGGTTTGCAAGAATGTCGAATGAATTAGTAGATGAATTCGAATCTTCTACTGGTATTAACGTATCTGCCTATTAAGTTCGCTTATGAGGGTATACTGATTCGAATTCCTTACTAGAGAGGAGTTATAACGGAGGTTTGTAAACGATAAACTAGAATCAACAGTTTTCCACAAATAAAGCTAAACAGATTCCAACAATTAAGAATCAACAGTTTATCTTAATTGATCCCCTTTCTATATACTTAAATCAGTCTATGGAAAGCGAGGAATAAACAGGAGTGGAAAGACTGATGATCTACAACGAGGTTCATAAGCTTCGCAGTGAGGGTTTTACAAATAGTGCGATAGCTAGAAAATTAAAGATTTCTAGGAATAGAGTAATTGAATATGGAAAGATGTCACCAGAAGAGTTTTACTCGTTTTCAATCTCATTACAAAGCCGGAGTAAAAAGCTAGATCCCTTTCGGGAAAAAATCATTGGATGGTTAAAGGAACACCCAGACTTATCAGGAGCTCAAGTATTGGACTGGTTGGGGGAGAAATTAGACGTTAGTGCTGTCTCAGAAGGAACTGTGAGGAATTATGTCAATGAGTTACGTGAAGCTTATCATATCCCTAAAATGGTTTCTGAGAGAAGTTATAGTACAGTCCCGGACCTTCCAATGGCTCAACAGTTACAAGTAGATTTTGGCCAGGTGAAGGTCTCTACAACGAATGGAACATTTAAACGGCTCTACTTTATTGGATTCGTTTTAGCCCATTCAAGATATAAATATGTAGAATGGCTAGACCGACCTTTTCGAGCATCAGATCTTATTAGAATGCATGAAAATGCCTTCCGTTTTTATGGAGGCATGTCTATTGAAATCGTCTACGACCAAGATCGTTTACTCGCTGTTAGTGAAAACGCTGGAGATCTTATCATGACGGTGGAATTCACAAAATATCAACAGACAAGAAAGTTTAAGGTCTACCTATGCAGAAAGTCTGATCCAGAGTCTAAAGGGAAAATAGAGCAAGTAGTGAAATATGTAAAGAATAACTTTGCGAAAAACCGTACTTTTGATAATCTACTAGATTGGCAGGAATCTAGTATGAGTTGGTTAAAGAGAACCGGGAATTATAAAGTACATCATAATATAAAAAAGAGACCTGTCGAGGTGTTCGCCCTGGAAAAGCCACACCTACAACCGGTCTCCGGTACTTACATTTTTGAAGATATCTTAGGTACCAGTATAACAAGAACTATAAACAAAGACAATGTTATACGGTTTGATGGGAACAGGTACAGCGTACCGCGCGGTACTTACCGAAAAGGAGCTCCCAATATAGCTTATGTCGGAACAGATACTGAGTATCTATACATACGACTGCAGCAAAATGGGCAACCACTAGCCAAGCATAAAATTGCACAAGGAAGTGGTGCTGTTATTTCAGAGCCTTCCCATCGGGAACGTGAACAGCCTAAACGGGATCTATTAATACAGCAAATCAAAGAAATGTTAACCGATAAACAAGCTGCAAGTTGGCTGATGGAAATTCTCTCTGATCAATATCCACGCCATATAGTAGATCAGCTTAAAGTTGTACAATCTGTCATTTTAAAACATCCATCTTTCATCGATGAGGCACTTAGCGAAATGAAACGGTTGCGGTTGACTAGTGCAAATGATCTTAGGGATATTGCCATTACTTTAGAAATCCATAGCCGAAAGAAACATAAAGAAACTGGAATCGCTAACGAGAAATATAAGGAATTAGTTGCCCCCGAACGAAGGGAAGATATTTATTTTAGTGTCCTTCAAGGAGGAGCAAATCAATGAGCCAACCTTACGAATCACTTCAGGATAAATGCAGAACCTTACGTCTGGCTGAAACAGCCAAGGAATTACCTTCTCTTCTAAGGGAAGCTGAGGCAAAGGGATGGACCTATCATGAATTTATCCATGAGTTTCTTAGTCATGAAATGCGTTGTAGGGAAAGAAAAAACAGTGAAAGATTAATGAAGTGGGCTGAGTTTCCAGAAGCTTTAACATTTGAAAACTTTAGACTTGAGGAACAGACAGCGATTGGAGAAAAACAGCTAAATATTTTAAAACATTTATCATGGGTTGATGAATTTTATACCTTAATTATGATGGGACCAACAGGTGTCGGCAAGACCCATCTATCAACTGCCTTAGGTATCCACGCAATAGAGCGTGGGTACCAGGTTTCTTTTATATCAATGGATCGTTTAATTTATGTCTTAAAATCAAGAGAGTACATTAGTAAATCTAAAACAAGATATAACCGTATAGTCAAATCTGATCTGATTATCATTGATGATGTCATGTATATGGCTTATGAACCACAGGATGCCCATTTATTCTTTCAATTTATATATGAGATGTATGACAAAGCTGCATTTATCCTTACCTCTAATAAAGGTCCTGGAGAATGGGGAAAGTTCCTTGGGGATCCGACACTTACGACAGCCATACTGGATCGTCTCCTTCATCGGAGTGAAATTTTGACCTTCAGCGAAGAACAGGACAGTATCAGAATGAAATACAGAAAAGCGTTATTTGATAACCAGAGTGTTGAATCTTAATTGATGAAAACTGTTTAATCTTATTTGCTAAAAACTGTTGATTTCTACTTGACGGTTACAAGGTTTGACTAGAAACCTTTGATATATCTAAAGGAGGCGGGGGAATGAATAATTCAAGGCATAAAAGATTACAAGACTTAGAAGAGAAATTGAGTATCATTCGTTCATTATTTGATAGATTTTGGCCTGAAATGTCAGAACAACAACAAACTTATCTAGCAAACATTGAGCACAAAATTGTTAAAGAAATTCGGATTCTTGAGGATCATTAAATGGTGTACCTTTCATAGAGATTCAAATTAACGCTTGGGAATTATTAGCCAGCAACTAATTTTAATTGTTTGTAAAAGGAAGCAAAGAGAAAATTATGACGAAAGAAGGGATGTTTTATGATTGGAAAATTACGATCTTATCATTCTGAACTACCTAAAGAACTCGACTATTATTATGTGTGGCTACCAGACTGCGGTCACTCAATTATGTGTGTATTAACACAACATATAGATGATGCAAGGAAAGGTGAAATTACTGATTATATGTTACCTGTTCCTGTTAAATATGTATTGGAAAAAGGCTATATTGTCCACCCAGATTGTATTGAGGTGAAAGCACAATATATTTTGCCAATGGGCCTTTTCATAGAAGGTGATTACGAAGAGTGGTAAAAAACTGTATGGACAATAAGGAACACCAATTGGAAGGAGGCGGATTTTTATGGGATTCAAAAAGTTGGAAATTAAGAAAGTGGGGCATCTAAAGTTCAAGGACGACAGTATTTATTCGTATTCGGATATTCTTATTTCACAATTTAAATTGGAGTTAATAACAACCTATGACGTTATTACTGAAAAAGAAAAGAAAGAATTCATTCAACTTACAAGAAATCTAAATATGCAAGAAAACTTCTTTAAGTGGCTAAGGCAAGAAGGTATTGAGGCAGTTGTAATTGACAGTATCTTTTCTTTTAGGGATTTTAGAGAGTGTATAAACTGTATCGATATGTTTACTTCGCACCAATTCCCGCTGATATTTGCAAAAGAAGGAATTGATACCGGTAGAAAGCAGGATATTGGGGTGTTTGTAACCCCCTTTAAGAGATTACTTTCTTTAACTAAACTCTACATGCTTGCCGAAATTAAAGAAGAGTTGGCAGATGCAAGTAACAAAGTATTTGAAAACCACAATATTTATAATTAGATCAATTGTAATTCAATTCTATTTGAAAAATGGATATCAAATTAGAGGTAGGGGGGAAAATAATGAACTGGATGCGAAAAACAATTATAGAAATGAACTATAAAGGAATGGCAATCTACTCACTCATCATGGGGGGAATATTAGGATTGGCAACAAACTATATAGTAGATAACCAGCCTAATTTTGCCGTAACATTTCTAATTCTAATTCTCCTAATTGTATCCTCAGTATCGTGCAGTGTTGGGCGTTGGACAAAAGCAAATGAAAAACGGGAGGTAAAAAAATGATAAAACCACGGTTCAAAAGTGAAAAAACTGCAAAGATCGCCTTGCTAATTGGAAAAATCGTTACAATGATGTTCATAACCGTTCTAACTTACCCACTCGTACTTTTTTTAGGCGAATTTCAAATGACACAAGAAACTTGGCTTTTGTACATCGGGGGCACGTCTGCGGGAGTTCTGTCAGGGAAATTAAAACTACATGGAGAGGTAAATAAAAGAATGACCCGATGGATTATATTCTTGTCGTGTTTAACCATCATGCTTGTGGTTAATATTTTAATGAACATCGATGACAAAGCGCTTATCACTATTTTAGGATTACTTGTTGGAATTCCAACTTATGCAAGTCTTAAATACCATTTTAGTGATCTTGAAAAGGAAGTAAAGAATTATTTTAAAAAGAAAGATTATAGAAGGTATAGGATATTTCGAATCTGAACTAGAATCGGTGAAAGCATAATTTTTTAACTATGTCGAACTTCAAAAAAACTATTAGGAGCGTGTTAATATGAAAGAAGTTAGAGCACTATCTGTATTGATTAGAAAGAACAATAATGAACATGAGGTTCAAGAGGAGTTTAGTGAACATAAGCATGAACTGATTAAATTTTCGGAAGAGAAGGGCCTTGCCATTAGTAAGTTTGATATTTTCTCTAAACCAATGCAAGAACTTATCTATTACTATAAGCCTCTGGATATGACGGAATATGTTACATCTTTAAGGTTTAATGAAACTATACTTACTTTCAGTCCAATTTTCTTAAATGTGTTTAGTTTACAGACACTTGAAAGAATGTCTATGAAAAATATTGACTTCATATTTGCTTTCTATGGCGAAAATAATTCAATGATAATGAAAGAGATGACAGAGAGAGAGTACGTGAAGTTAAGAAAAAGGAATAAAATCCCGAACCTTTGTTACTTCCCAATTAGTTTAGCAACTGATGAGGGGGTGGCAATTTGAAAACAAAATATGGTAGACCAATTATAAAAATCGATTGGTCAGGTCCAGAGGGAAATGTCTATCATGTAATGTGGAAGGCAGAAGCAATGCTTGAATATTTAGAGGAATTTGATAAGTGTGAGGAACTGAATTATCGTTTTAAACATGATGGTTTGAAAAGTTATGAGGAAGTTCTTGATTTAGTCAATGAGTACGTAACAATTGAAAATATGGACGCCTATTATTCTCTTAGAGCCCAACTTGATAGGGAGGAGAATTATGATGAGTAAATTGTATTTAAAATTGGTTCCAAAGGAAGACAAGCGTATGGAGTTTAGTGTTAATTTTCATCGGGTTTCAGAATTATGTTGTGAATTGCAATTAGTTGATAGGAGGGTAATTGACATCATAAAGAAAATTACAAGTGAACTATCTGGTATAAATATTAGAACTGACGAAGATGCGGTACGTGCTATGAAAGTACTGAGGAAATATGTGGTATTTGAATAGAAAAGAGGTAGGGAGATAAACTCCTTGCCTTTTTTGTTGTTTAGAAACAGCACATGCATTAAAAGGGGCGACTGGGCATAGGTGGTTTTATATTTCTTCTAATGTCTAAAGTTTGGGCTAGGTTAAGAAGGAGAACGAATTATTAACACTGTGATTTTAAATATTTGGGTGTTTTTGCTTGTTATTTATACTACAGACTCTTCCTACTATTATTTTATAGAGGTTGTCTACTTATTTATGCTAATGTTAAATGGTGGATATTTTTAATGCTATTGGAGGATTATCAAAGTGTATATTTCTAATATCTCAATCAAAAATTATCGGAATTTTGGGAACGAACCCTTTAAGACTAAGTTAAAAAAGTTTACGACTATAATTGGTGAAAACAACATTGGTAAAACTAATTTACTAGAATCAATTGGTCTCATTTTAAGTCAGGATATTACAATGTTAAGAAAACGAATGTTGCAGTTGGATGATATAAACTATAAATCTAGAATCAAATTCAAGGAGGATGTATTAGATACAACGATTACTCCCAAAAATGTTAAATTTCCAGAAGTAGAAGTTCAACTCACATTTGAGGAGATGGATACTAAACAATTATCAGTTGTTGGTGATTGGTTTTCTGACAACTCTATGAATAAGGCTAAACTGACGTATTTGTTTAAACCTTCTAACGGCTTTAATTGTAAAGAGTGGGTTGAACAACAAAGAGAATATATACAAAAGTTAAAAGAAGAAAATAAAGAGTGGCAAGAAGAGAAACTTTTAAATTTTATTGAATTTCCAATAAAAAAATATCAATATCTCATTTATGGTGGAAATGACAGTACTAATCGTGTTGATCCTTATTTCCTTGGAATGTTGAAACTAGAACTACTGGATGCTCTTCGTGATGCAAAAAGGGAGTTAATTGCTAACGGTGATTACAAATTGTTATTTAGGGTTCTAAACCAAAATGACGAAACAGCCTATGAAGACATAAAGGGAGTTCTGAGCAATCTTGACGAAAAAATTAAAGATAACGAACAACTGAAAAATATAAGAAAGACACTGATAGAGCAATTAGAAAAGATATCATTGCAAGAAACAACAGGCAGTAATAATGTTGATTTTCACTTTTCAACATTAGAAACAGGAGAAATTCTAAAAAAGTTAAGCCTAATCTATGGTCAAGAGCCAATCAGCATTGATAGAAATGGATTGGGAAGAAATAACCTTTTATATATTTCCTTAATCCTTTCCCGCTTGGCACCAGATGATAATATTGAGACATGCTTCCGAATTGTAGGTATCGAAGAGCCTGAAGCACATTTGCACCCGCATTTACAAAGGCATCTTGCTAGCAATATACAATCAATAAACGAAAAAAGAGAAGATTTGCAGATTATATTAACATCGCATTCTACCCATATAACAAGTGCTTTAAATATGGACAATATGGTAGTTTTATTTAATGAAAGTGGTAAAGTAAAAGAACATTTTTTACTTGATGGGTTTGGAAATGATAAAAAGGGGAAGGTTCACCGGCATTATCTTGGGAAGTACTTAGATGCTACAAAGTCTAGTATGTTCTATGCACGAAGGATCATTTTGGTAGAAGGAATTGCGGAAGAAATTATTGTACCTGTAATTTACCAATTATTTTCCAAAAAATCAATAGAAAGTATAGGCTGCAACATAGTTAATGTAAATGGGGTTGCTTTTAAGCACTTCTTAGAGATTGTAAAAAATGGTTATTTTATTAAATGTGCAGTGCTTACAGACGGAGATGTTGGAAAGAAGACGGAAAATCGTGCGGATAATCTAAAAAAAGAATATGAAACTACAGATGGCCCTATAAAAGTTGAAGTGAACAAAGAGACATTTGAAAAGGAATTAATAAGTGCTAACAAAAGTGGTAAAGGTAAAGAGTTATTATTAAATGCACTGAAAGCAACTAGACCTATAAACGGACCAAAATATATTGCAGAAATTGGGGACAAGGAAATTGATACAAATTCATTTTTTGAATTAGTAGAGGAATATAAATCTGAATTTGCCTTTAATCTTTGTGACGAATTAAAGAAAGAAGATGTGGAATTCAAGATCCCAAAGTATATTAAAAACGCATTCGAGTTTATAAAGGGGTAAAGTTTATGGCTAAAAAAATAAAACCTACACTAGTCATTGCTGGACCGGGTGCAGGGAAAACTCATTATATAATTGAAAAAGTGATCAATAGACTACCATTGCTTGAACACCATAGATTTCTTGCTGTAATTACGTACACAAACTCTGCAACTAATGAAATTAAGGAACGCTTAATGGAGAAAACGGTTATTCCCCCAAATGTCTTTATTGGAACTATTCATAGTTTTTTAGTGCGTTTTATACTTAAACCATTTGGGGTGGTTCAAGGTGTTTTACCAGAGCAGGTTGTTTATAAAGATGTGAGTATAAAGGCCAATGACAGAAAAGAAGAGAACATTATTAAGAATAATATCGTGAAAAAGGGAGTAGTTCCCTATGAAAAAATTGTGTCATTATCTAGTAATTTATTAAAAGAAAACAAAAAGATTAGAGAACTTGTTTCTCAAAGGCTACAATTTTTATTTGTGGATGAATTTCAAGATGCAAACTCAGGACAGTTTAATATTTTTGAAGAAATAAGAAAAGCATCCGCAACGGAAATGTATTTTGTAGGTGATCCGGAGCAAAGTATAATGACTTTTCAAAATCAAGGTGGTCAAATTCAAACTTTAGATAAGCGGCCAATATATAAAGCGATAAACAGTGGAACTATTGATAAGGAATATCTGGATAGTAATAATAGGTCAAGTTTAACAATTATTGATTTTATTAATAACTTCCATACATCAATCACTCAACAAAAAACAAATGAGGATAATAACACCAATAATAAAGTGACTTTTATTTCGGATACTTATGATTTGCGGGAGATTATTAATTCATTTAATTCCCTGTGTAATGATAGAACCATGTGTGAAAATAGCCCATCAACAAGATTCTTTTTGGGATACAGACGCAGCACATTTAAGACAGTTGAAAATGAATATGGATTGGTTCAAAAAGATGATAGCGATTCTAATTCAATACAGTTATTAAGAGAGTGTTCAACGTTCATTTGCGAAATCTTAAATAAGAGCAGGACAAGTATTATGATGGAGTTGGGAATAGATGATTTAGCCTATAGACAACTCTGCTTTAAAATAGTAGAAAGCATTAAATCAAATCCATTTATAAATAGCAGTGAGATAATCTCATTGTTAAAAACAAACTTCAAATGCGATCCTTATAAATCTGTTCATAAAAAGGTACAACATAATCCAGACCATATTGCAGAGGGATTTATTAACAAGATTAATCTCGAACTGCAATACTCTAGCAGTATTAAAGAAATTAAAGATTATCATCTTACCATTCACAAATCAAAGGGATTACAGGCTGATGCGGTTCTAGTAATTGCAAAGAGTAAAAATGAGTTAAAAAAATGGCTAGAAGTGGACAAGCAATTAAGGTTTGGAGACAAGCAAGATACTTGTAGAATTGGGTATGTTGCATTTAGTAGAGCAAAAGAATTTTTATGTATTGCTTGTTTAGAAGAAATTGATGATGAATTAAAAAAGAACTTAACCCTCTAAATGTAGATATGGTTCCAGCAATTGGGGAAAAGGAGAAGCAACCAATATGAGCCTTATACAAGAAGGTATAAATTTTCTAAATGAAAATAATGGAGCATTAACAGTATTAATAAATATTTTATTGGTCTCTATTACGGGGGTATATGTCTATTTAACGGCAAGTCTCTCTAAGGCATCAAATAAAACAATCGAGCATTCTTATAATGAATATAAAGATAGAAAATACAAGGAAGATACTGTAAAAAAGAATCTTATTTACTTGGTTAATAGTGAAATATATATGAATTCATTTATATATGTTTTTTCCCAGTACTATTTGCAAAATGGGGAGAACATAAATTTAAAGGAAAAACTAAGACATTATTTGATTAGTGGCGGGGTATCGATTGACAAGACTTCAAGGGGTCATATAGTAGTTCATACCAGAATGGATACTTGGAAGGAAATTAATGCGCAATGTGCACAATATTTTTCCAATTCCCTTATGCAGGAATTGACTGGATATTATACAGGAGTTGAACAATCTAAAATTTATTCCGTTAATGGAATGTCTAACCAGAATTTTATTGAATTCTGTAGAGGTCAACTTATCTCTACATATAAATGTTTGGAGTTACTAAAACAAGAAGACCCGGACTTGCGAATTGGTGAAGAATATAGCATTGATGGAAAGGTTCTTTCGGTAAATAATGAAACAGGTACTCTTATTGAAATGAATAAGCATTTGGAACAAGCAGTTTCAAAATAAAATGTAGTAGAGTTGTAACGTTACTTTCGGTGGGTAAATATCCGAAATCAAAGCATTTAAATGGAAATTGAATACCAAAATGTTTCTGGCATTTAAATGATGTAGGTTTTGGCAGTATGTTTATGTTTATAAATCATTTTGAATCATTTCTCAATACATTAACGTATAAACGCTTATATGCTTATATTTATACATATTTGTAAGGCAGTGCTTTTTGTATTAACCGGCAGGATAATTTAACAAAGTTTGTATTAGAATTGGGACTTTTCCAATTCTTTTTTTATGTAAATTTTGTAATTTTATTCAAATGCATATTTGAATAATAAAATGAATTTGATATAATACATTCAAATGAATATTTGAATAAAGGGGTGATTGTTATGGAATTAAATAAAATCGAATTTCATTTGATGAATAATCCAATGAGGAAATGGCTTCAAAAGAACATTGAGTTTAAAACCTTTAAAGAGTTTTTAGATAAGAATAATCTTTCTTTGGAGGGAAAAGTAGTATTAGATGCTGGGTGTGGATCAGGATATAGTACAAAGTTAATTCAAGAATTTAGTCCTGCTGAATTGATAGGGTTCGATATTATGCCATCACAAATTGAAAAGGCAAAACAAGCATATCCCGAATTAAATTTCTTTGTTGGCAGCGTGTTAGAAACACATTTAGACTCCGATAAGTTTGATGCTGTTTTTGTTTTCGGAATACTGCATCATATTCCTCAATGGAAAGATGCTATTACAGAACTTTATCGAGTTTTAAAGTCTGGAGGGGTACTTTTAGTCGAAGATTTGAATAAAGATGCTTCTCATTTTTTTGCCACTTATTTTAAATTAGATCATCCGCCAGAAGCCTACTTTACTTGGGATGAATTTACAAATCATCTTGAGGAAACAGGGTTCGATATTTTAGAACAAAAAAGAATTATTTCAAAGGGAGTCGGGTCTTTCCTTTGTTTAAAAAATTAAAAATTGAAATTTTGGAGGTAAATAAATGATAACAACGATACTTACAGCCGCAACTATTTATGTAGCGACAGGGATTGATTATCTTGTTATTTTAATTCTATTGTTTTCGCAAATAAAAAAAGGACAGGAAATACATATTTGGATAGGAAAGTATGTTGGAACGATAATTGTTATAGGAGCAAGTCTTTTAGTTTCTTTAGGTGTTGCCAACTTGATCCCTCAACAATGGGTTATAGGACTTCTTGG
Source organism: Bacillus sp. AG4(2022) (assembly GCF_031844465.1). Classification (NCBI taxonomy): domain Bacteria; kingdom Bacillati; phylum Bacillota; class Bacilli; order Caryophanales; family Bacillaceae; genus Bacillus; species Bacillus sp. AG4(2022). The sequence continues at coordinate 85,060 of NZ_JAUZVH010000011.1, read as the reverse complement.
ACTTTTACCAATTTATTTAGGAATAAAAATATGGATTAAAGGAGAACAAGATGAAGATGAAAGCAACATTTTGTCCTTATTTTCATCAGGTAGGTTTAATCAATTATTTCTAACGGTCACTTTTATTGTATTGTCTTCCAGTGCGGATGACTTTTCCATTTATGTACCGTATTTCACAACATTAAATGGGACTGAAATCATTGTCTCTATTATTGTCTTTTTAATAATGATTGGGGTTTTACTCTACGTGGGCTATCGTTTAGCACACTTGGAATTCGTATCGGAAAAAATAGAAAAGTATGAACGTTGGATTGTTCCAATTGTCTTTATAGGATTAGGAATTTATATTATGTATGAAAATGGGACATTCAATGCCTTGTTCTCATTCCTATTTTAACAAACAGGTAATTGGGTTGAATCAGACGAAAGCAGTTAAGAAAAAGTGCTTGGATTTTTTATCCAAGCATTTTTGTTTTTATTTCATTCAAATAAATGTTTGAATAAAGATAAAAAAGGGTTATAATATATTCAAATGAATATTTGAATGAAAAGGGAGTGAAACTAATGGGTAAGAAGGATACTTGTGAAATTTATTGTTATGACGAAGAAAAAGTTAATCGAATACAAGGCGAATTAGAAAAAGAGGATATGTCTAGTGTTGCCTTATTATTTAAAGCACTTGCAGATGAAAACAGAGCAAAAATATCCTTTGCTTTATGTCAAGATGACGAACTATGTGTGTGTGATGTCGCCAATATTATAGGTTCTACCGTTGCAACAGCATCTCATCACCTACGAACTCTTCATAAACAAGGGATTGTAAAATACCGAAAAGAAGGCAAATTAGCGTTTTACTCACTAGATGATGACCACATCAAGCAATTAATCACTATTGCGTTAGCACATAAGAAAGAGGTGAAAGTCAATGTCTAATCAACAACCCAATTTAACTGAAGAAGAAATGAAAGCATATCGTGTTCAAGGATTTACTTGTGTAAATTGTGCAGCCATTTTTGAAAATAATGTAAAAGAATTGCCCGGTGTTGATGATGCGAAAGTAAATTTTGGAGCATCTAAAGTGTATGTGAAAGGTACTGCAACGATTGAAGAACTAGAAAAAGCAGGAGCATTTGAAAATTTAAAGATTCGGGATGAAAAAGAACAGAGAGTAGAACGTGAACCATTCTGGAAGCAAAAAGAAAATATTAAGGTCTATATTTCAGCGATATTACTGTTGATTAGTTGGTTTTTAGGGGCGCAATACGGGGAAGAGCATATTCTTCCAACTATTGGTTATGCAGCATCCATGTTAATTGGTGGATATTCGCTGTTTATTAAAGGTCTAAAAAATTTAAGCAGATTACAATTTGATATGAATACACTAATGACGATTGCCATTATAGGTGCTGCAATCATTGGTGAATGGGGTGAAGGTGCAACTGTTGTTATCCTATTTGCGATTAGTGAAGCATTAGAGCGCTATTCAATGGATAAGGCTCGTCAATCCATTGAATCATTGATGGATATTGCTCCAAAAGAAGCATTAGTCCGTCGTGGGAATGAAGAAATGATAATCCACGTTGATGATGTTCAAGTTGGAGACATTATGATTGTAAAACCGGGTCAAAAGTTAGCAATGGATGGAGTAGTTATCAAAGGAACTTCAACATTAAATCAGGCTGCAATTACTGGGGAAAGTGTTCCGGTAACAAAAACAATTGATGATGAAGTGTTTGCGGGAACATTAAATGAAGAAGGATTGCTCGAAGTTAAAGTAACCAAACGAGTGGAAGATACTACTCTTTCAAAAATTATTCATCTTGTAGAAGAAGCACAAGCAGAACGAGCACCTTCTCAAGCATTTGTCGATAAATTTGCGAAATACTATACACCATCTATTATGATTTTGGCCCTTTTAATCGCTGTTATACCTCCATTATTTGGTGGGGATTGGAGTGAATGGATTTATCAAGGGTTGGCAGTTTTAGTTGTTGGTTGTCCGTGTGCTTTAGTTGTTTCCACGCCGGTATCGATTGTTACTGCTATTGGAAATGCAGCGAAAAATGGTGTTTTAATTAAAGGTGGTATTCATTTAGAAGAAGCAGGAGCCCTTAAAGCCATTGCTTTTGATAAAACAGGAACATTAACAAAAGGAATTCCTACTGTAACAGACATCGTGACATATGGTGACGATAAAAACGAATTGCTTGCAGTTACAGCAGCCATTGAAAAAGGATCACAACATCCACTTGCTTCAGCCATTATAAGAAAAGCAGAAGAAAACGGCTTGAACTTTAATGGAATGTCGGTAGAAGACTTTCAATCAATTACGGGTAAAGGTGTAAAAGCAAGAGTAAATAATGAAATGTATTATGTCGGAAGTCCAAATTTGTTTGAAGAATTGCATCAAACAATTGAAAGTACCATTCAAGAGAAAATTACTCGTATGCAAATAGAAGGAAAAACGGTGATGGTTTTGGGAACGGATAAAGAAATCCTTTCGCTAATTGCCGTAGCAGATGAAATGAGAGAAACATCAAAAGAAGTCATCAACAAATTGAATCATATGGGAATTGAAACAGTAATGCTGACTGGTGACAATAAACGAACAGCAGAAGCCATTGGGAAACAGGTTGGTGTTTCAGATATTAAAGCCGATTTACTTCCAGAAGATAAATTAAACTTTATTAAAGAACTTCGTGGAAAGCATCAAAGTGTGGCAATGGTAGGAGATGGTGTAAATGATGCACCAGCACTTGCGGCTTCAACGGTCGGTGTAGCGATGGGTGGTGCTGGAACTGATACAGCACTAGAAACAGCCGATATTGCATTAATGTCTGATGATTTAAGCAAGTTGCCATATACCATTAAATTAAGCCGTAAGGCATTAACCATTATCAAGCAAAACATTACCTTCTCTTTAGCCATTAAATTAGTGGCATTACTATTAGTTATGCCCGGATGGTTGACCCTATGGATTGCTATATTTGCCGATATGGGCGCAACATTGCTTGTTACATTAAACAGTTTAAGATTACTAAAGGTTAAAGAATAAAAATAAGGTTTCATAGCAAGGGAAAATTTTTGTTCCCTTGCCTTTTTGCCTAGTGTAATTCTTATTAAACTAAAGGGTGCGTTGATCCGACAATGATTTACGCTCTTTTTGTTGAAGTTATTACTATAGGGCGGTTTAAATAAAGGTGGGAGAACGATGGATTGTTGTAGTAGTAAGGTTAATGAAGTGGTAACGGAAAATAATGGTGCTTGCCCATCTTGTAATAATAAAGCAAAAAACGTAAAGTTGATTACACTAAAATCATTACTTAAACCGACTGCATTAGAAACTTTAAATGCGAATGTAAATCACTATTTCTGTTTAAGTAAAGAGTGTGATGTAGTTTATTTTGATGCTGATAATAAGAAATATCTTACATCTGACATAAAGGTAGCAGTACATCAAAAAGATGACTATGTAATAACACCTATTTGCTATTGCTTTGACTGGACAAAAGAGAAAATTAAGAAATATGTAAAACAAGAACTTTCTCCTAATCCAATTGAACATATTCGAGAAAACATAAAGGAAAACCGATGTGGTTGTGAGGTAAACAATCCACAAGGAAGTTGCTGTTTGGGTAATGTTACAAAGTATATAAAAAGTATTAAAAGTTAATTTGAATCTTCAACTAACGTCCCTTATATATAGTATCCTTTTCAAAGCACTGATATGGTGCACCCTTTATACTGTTTACATGTAACCATAGAAAAGCGTTTAAGGACTTGACTTGGAGACTCTGTGGGTATGATTTGTCTTGAAAGGCTGAAGCACGTGTTTCAGTAGGCAAACCAGCCTATCATACCCACCCCTCCAAGTAAAGCCCTATCGTTGTTTACGTTGAAAACTATTATTTACTAAATATAATAAGTAAAAATAGTTAGTAAATAGGCTGTTTTTATATCTTCATTTACGTTGAATTAGGTCAAATACCATACTACATATAATGGTGCGTTACTTCATAAAGAGCCTAAATACACTACTTTCGTATTTTGGCTCTTTTTACATTCATAAAAGATAATGCCATTTATAGCATTTTTTAATTCCCAAATACATACCAAAGCGCTCCTTTCTTTTTTATATTGGTTTCAATAGAAAGAAGGGGGATTATGCTTACTCAATTAGTGATAGTCTATATTATTTCTGTCGTTTCTTTTTCTACAAATTGTACACAGATAAATATGTTGAATCAGAATAAAGTTTGCAGAATGAGAAAAAAGTCTGCATAAGAAGAAAAAAGTTTGCACGAAGTCTCGTGGGTGTATCCATAGTATGGGTATATTCACGGGGTTTTTTTATGTTTTTTATAGGCTAGCAAAGGTTTTTCGTGGGGGTTAAGGTATCCCTTTCGGGTTAGATAATATCTAAGAATAAAGACATCACAAGGGGTGTTCGTGTATCACTTTGAATGAGTAGTAATAGAACCAAACCAATTAAGGAAAGCCCACGTCCAGCAACGTGCAACACGCCACAAGCAAGGTTCTCGCCCATAAAAAAACAAATAAATATATAAATAATTAGGCATAGGTCAATTTGGTAAGTATGGGGAATGGCGGTGGTACAGGGGAAACCGCAAGGTATAGTAGAGTGCTCCATCTTTCAAGGGAAGCCCACGTCCAGCAACGTGTAACATGCCCCAAGCAAGGTCCTCGCCCTTAAAAATAAATATATATAAATAATTAGGTATGGGGTCAGGAGGTAAGTATGGAAACGGCGGTGGTACAGGCAAAACCGTAAGGTATAGTAGAGTGCTTCATCTTCCAAGGAAAGCCCACGTCCATGAAGGTATACCGTGCTTCAGACATAAGCACTCGCCCATAAAGAAATTATTAAAAAATAAAAATAAATAATTATGTATGGGTAACGTGGAAAGTATGGGATTGACGGTGGTATATGAGAAACCGTAAGGTGCTATGTATGAGGCCGATGGATTAAAGGTATCTTCGATACCTCATTTATTGGCGAGGTGCGAATATCATTACTGAAACACCCACTAAACAGATACCAGCATCTATCCAATCGTATAAATAAGGTATACCCCATCCTCAAATACGGAAGGACTCCTCCATAGCAGCATATACTCCGCATGGGAATGTTCGAAATGTAGTAATTACCACCTTATTACGCCAAGGCAACTCCTCCGAAAACACCCCATTAATGGCTTATCTTCTCTTAACCATAGCCAATTAAGATCCCCCTCCACCAATTTCGGCAATTCCAACAAATTTAAAAAATACAATTGCATAGGCACCAGATTAGAAGGCAAGAATCGGTTATGGTACAGGGGGCACCGTTAGGTGCCCTAATTGGGTTTTGGTCACTCCCCTAGTATGGTGGTCTCTCCACTATGTTTAAGCAAACTTTATTCTTATCTTTTTTACTTTTAGAGTTACTTTTCGGCTGAAAATGGGCAAATCTTTGAGCAAACTTTATTCTCATGAAATAAGTTGGGTAATGCCTTTGAAGTCAGATGTGGCAAGGGGTGAACGTGATTCCTCGCTTCTGCAAACTTTATTCTAATTTAACAATAGTGAAGAAATTTTAAGGAGATGGAATGAATGAATCAGGATTTGATTATTTTTGGGACTATTTTTCTTGTGCTTGGTTTTTTGGTAGGAGTTAAGAAAATGACGTGGCTTTTATCAGGGTTTAATGAAAAAAGGGTGAGGGATAAAAAGAAACTGGCCCATTTGGTCGGAGGAACGGAAGCGGTTCTTGGCATTGTTCTCCTTATCGGCGGCATTCTGGGTGTGGGTTCACCGAAATTCCTAATCATGCTCTGTATAGCCATTATGATGGGGCTTGTATATTATGTGAACAACAGGATGGCAGAGTGAATAAGGAGGGAAGCTGCCCCTCCTTATTCTTCTCCTCCGTTAAACCATAGGAGAGCATCATCATCAGGATCGCCGTTATAGTTGATCATGATTTCTTCATCTTTTTTTATATCCTTGTAAGCATAGAAATCAAAAGAGTGATTCTCGAAACTGATTTCATAATCGGCATTCGGCTCATAGGAATGGTTGAACAGCATTCCATACCCAAGGAGAAGGGCAGAATGGTTTGTCCCATACTCAAATACATAGTCGGCGAGCCTGGTTTTCTCAATATATTTATGTTCTTCATTTGGATAGGCAAGTACCGGGGCTCTGTGGATCAGCTCTCCCTTTTTGATATCACGGGTAGCGAACACACCTTTATTGGTTTCGTCATCAGTAATGTTTGAGATTCTAACTTCAATCAAGCTTTTCACCTTCGCCTTCATAATCTGTCAATCCTAGTCTGACAGTCTTGGGGCAAAAATGCAATCGCAGGAATCAATTGGATGGAAGTCTTAGGGGGTGCAGAGGCTGATTTGATACCAGCCCGGGTGTTTGTATGGTAAAGTAATAATAACAGCAAAGGAGGAAATGCAGATGCAAATCACTGATCAGGCACGCGATATCTTAAAGCAGATGTTTGAAAAAGAAAATGTCCGGAATATCCGCATATATTTCGCAGGCTATGGCTGAGGACAGCCAAAAGTAGGACTGGCTCTGGATGAGCCGGAAGAGGACGATAATGTATCTACAATCAATGAAATCAAAGTAGCAATCGATCCAATCATTGAACCGAATGTGGAGGACCTGGTCCTTGATCTTAGCGGAGACAAGAAAGGCCTTGTACTGCTGGGGAATACGGGCAATTGCTGTTAGAATAAGAAAGCATGGAAATGGGCTTCTGCTCTTTCCGTGCTTTTTTTTGTAGCATTTAATCCTGATCAGTTCCTCGAGACGGAAAGGGGAAGCAGAGGGCATCTTCCCTGTTCATATGAAAAAATCATGCAAATACACTCGAATTGTACTATAATGGATACCAAAATCAGGATAATCGGGAGGTGGATATAATGGCAGAAACATTCTGGCTGCCGGATACTGGAGCGGCTCATGCAAAGCCTGTAAGAGGAAAGGCGATACTTTGCATGGGGAGAAGATTCATATAATCGCCCTTACAATGTGATCTCATTTCTATTACTGGCTTTGCCCCTTATTTAGAAACCATTAAAATAAGGAGCTGGCCGAAATGAGCTATGTAAAAGCAGCCGCTGTTTTGCCTGAAGAGCTAATAGCGGAGATCCAGAAATATATTCAAGGTGAAATGATTTATATTCCAAAGCCTGGGGCTGCCCGGCGAAAATGGGGGGAAACCTCCGGGGGCCGGAAGCAGATCGATGCACGCAATGAGGAGATCAGGAAGGCATTCCGGAACGGAAAGCCGGTTGAAGTGCTGGCGGGCGAATACTTCCTGGCCAATGAAACAATCAAAAAGATAGTCTATTCAAAACAGAAAAGCAGGCAATAGGGTACACTTTGGTTCAGAGTCATTCTCTGCCTATTCCCGGCTGCTGATTTTATCTATAATTATCTTGAGAAGTCAACAGCCTGATCCGGGACAAAATAGGAGTGAATGCAATGGAGCCGTTTATCCGGAACGACCAGTATAATTTTATAAAAGAACAGGCAGCCCACCTTGTGAACGGGCACAGCTCTGTAAATGATAAAGGGGTTTTGAATGCACTGAGAGCCATCACCTCTGAGAAGGCTAAAGCACTGTTTCCAGAGCTCACTGCTGAACAGGAGGAGCTTCTTGCCCCTTTGCCTGATATAAAGGACAGGACAGAGGCAGACCGGTACCTGGAAGGCCTGCAGGATTATATCATTCCATTTCCGGCAGTGAGCGAACAGGCAGCCAGGAAGCTGTTTCCCAAGGCTAAAAAGCTGAAGGTGCCTGAAGCCGGGCTGGAAGAGCAGAAAGGCATTTCCTACTTTTCCTGGGACGACAAAGGCACTGGGAGAAGGTATATGGCCGTGCTGAATAAAAATAAGCTTGCCGGCTTGTCAGGAACCTTCAAGCCGATCAGCCAAAAAGGGATTTGTTCTATTTGCGGCAAACATGGAGAAGCAGGACTGTTTGTTTCCCAAAAGAAGGGCGCCGTTCAGGGGACTTACGTAAGAAAAGGCAATTATATTTGCAGCGACACCATAAAATGCAACCAGAACCTGACCAGTCTTGAGAAGCTGGAGCAATTTGTTGAGCTGGTGAAATAGCACAAAAGAAAGACAGGGGCCTGGTTACAGGTCCCTGTCTTTGCAGTAAAGCCCGCGCTGGGGCAGTTCTGAAGATCTTCGCCTCCGGTTAGTGAAGCTGATCATCCTTATAGTCAACGTAAAGGGTGCCATTCTGCTGGACTTCAGCGTAGAAGACATCAGACAGGGAGGCGCCGCTTTGCTGGAGCTGGTCTTCAATCCATTCCTGGGAAAGGTTTAAGCCGTCAAGATTCTGGGAGACAAGCTGGCCATCGGAAATGACGGCGGTGCCGACCGGATAGGCATCTTTGGGCACCGGGTTTCCCTGGGCTGCATGGCTTTGTGTCAGCGGGCGCTTTCCTTCTTTTTTGAGCACCGACAGCTTGCCGTCCGTCTCAAAGACCGCATAGTCTGCATCTGAGATGGAGAAGATATTTTTTTGCCTGAGCAAAGCGCTTAAGGCATCAATATCCAGTCTGGCTTTGCGGAGGGAGTCTTCCATCACCTTGCCGTCTTTTATGACGATCAGCGGCTGGCCCTCCAGGAATACCCTTGCTTTCCTGGATTTGATATCAAGATAGCCCATGAGGATGGTGAACGCGGCCCAGCCGGCCAGGGCAATGACCCCATTTCGAATGGTCACATTCGGGCTGAGGACAAGGTTGGCTGCAATAGAACCGATGGCAATGGCTGATACAAAGTTAAAAAAGGTCATTTGGGCAATTTCTTTCCGCCCCATCAGTCTGGCAAGCGCAAAAAGCACAAGAAAAGAAACGGTAATCCTTATAAGCACTTCTGGAATATTCATGTTCCACCTCAATCAGGATTATTTTTATAGAGAAATTGAATCTCTTAGTAAGAATGCATCCTTATTTTGGCAGGGTAATATCTTTTTATACATAAAAAAGAAAGAGAGTTGGAGTGGATGCTTGAATTATTGCTGATCCGCCATGGCCAGTCAGAAGCTGACCTGCTGGACGTACACGAGGGCAGGGCGGATTTTCCGCTGACCGTTTTGGGAAGGAGGCAGGCGGGACTCCTTGCTGAATTTATCACTGAACACTATCCTCCTGATATCATCTGGGCAAGTACGCTGAAAAGGGCCTATGAAACAGCGGCTATTACAGCTGATAGAGCAGGGTGCAGGCTGAGGAAGGATGAAAGGCTGATGGAATTCAATAATGGCGTTCTGGCCGGGATGTCCCGGGAGGAAGCGGGCATCCGTTATCCAGAACCGCCTGAGGGCAGAAAGCCGCATGTGCGCATCGAGAAGGGGGAGTCGATGCTTGAAATGAGATTCCGGGCCGAGACCGTTCTATCAGAGATCCTGGATGATGCTGAACAAAAAGGGTATAAGAGGGTTGCTGCAGTTTCGCACGGCGGATTGATTTCCATGCTGATCCTGGCGCTGCTTGGGCTGCCCAATACAAGCCGCCAGCTCTTTGCTACAGGAGATACCGGAGTTCATTTGTTCAGGCTGGATCATAAAAGAAGGGTGGCCATGTTTTTGAACTGCCAGCGGCACCTGCCTGATGAGTTTTTGGGATAGGAGGGGACAGGATAGCCTGTCCTTTTTCTTTTTTCCATAAAAAGGGGGTTGGTTATTGATTTTCAGTCTTTCCAAACCGGGGCGGACGAAGTATGATAATTCTATCAAACTGAAAGGGAAGACAATATGGCGGGAATGAATCTCCTTTTCCTATTTGCAATCAGTGTCTATAGTCTATGGGGATTAGGGCATGATCCTTTCTCGAGCCTGCTTTCGGGTGATGAGAAGCGCTTTGAAATGCTGGTCCTGGAGGACGGCAAGGTTTTTTCGAAAGAAAAGCCTTTTGAGCGAAAAGGAAAGCTCCTTGGGACGGCCGCGTATCTTCCATTGTTGGCATCGCCGGCCGGCATGCTGCTTTTCCGAAGGTTTTTCCGGATGGATATTATGCTGGAAAAGCTGAGGATCCTGCTTACACCGGTCTTTTTTCATTCTAAGTTCTTTATCTCCTCCTCTGGTAGTAATAAATAAAACTAAACTGAAAAAAGAGGTGCAGAGATGAGGAATTTAGGCTTTGGGGAAATCATGGTCATTGTTTTTGTTGCGCTGCTTATATTTGGACCGCAAAAGCTTCCGGAGCTTGGCAGGGCTGCCGGCAATACGCTGCGTGAATTCAAAAAGGCAACAAAAGGCATCCTGGAAGATGATAAAGAGAAAGAAAAATAAATAGATGGCAGGACTGCTCCGCCGATGAGAGCTCATATTAGCAGCTTTTGCGTGCGGGGCAGCTGTTTTGTTCTGGAGGAAAATAATGAAAGAGATGATTGTTGCCCTGATATTGGGCATTGTTGAAGGTCTTACTGAGTTTGCACCCGTTTCGTCTACCGGCCATATGATTATAGTGGACGATATTTTATTAAAGTCAAAAGAGCTTTTCTCGAAGGAAGTAGCCAATACATTCAAGGTTGTCATTCAGCTTGGGTCGATCCTTGCGGTGGTGATTGTGTTCAAGGACCGGTTTATCCAGCTCTTAGGGCTGGGTAAAGGGGGGAAGGAACAATCGGATGGACCGAGGCTGAAGCTTACACAAGTCATTGCGGGCCTGCTGCCTGCGGCGGTTCTCGGGCTTCTTTTCGAGGATTATATAGATAAATACCTTTTCTCTATCAATACAGTGGTAATCGGCCTGGTGGCTGGCGCTCTGCTTATGATTGCAGCTGATTATTATTCAAAGAGGAAGCCGGCCATCGAGACGGTGGACAAAATCACTTACCGGCAGGCAATCCTCATTGGATTGTTCCAGTGCATCGCCTTATGGCCGGGCTTTTCACGGTCAGGCTCCACAATCTCGGGCGGGGTGCTGCTCGGCCTCAGCCACAGGGCAGCCTCTGATTTTACCTTTATCATGGCGGTGCCTGTCATGCTTGGGGCAAGCGGGCTGTCGCTTCTGAAAAATTGGGAGTACTTCACGCCTGATGCCATCCCATTCTTTATAGTCGGCTTCATCAGTGCCTTTGTGTTCGCCCTGGCATCAATCCGTTTCTTCCTGGCGCTCATCAACAGAATCAAGCTGGTGCCGTTCGCCATTTACAGGATTATCCTCGCGGCTGTCATTTATTTTGTTTTTCTGTGAGGGAAAAAGTACAGTTCCAGTATTTAAATATTTACAGACGATAGGTTCATAGAGTAAAATTAAAAAAAATTATCGAAAGATGCGCTTAATCTTTTTAAAGAGCGGGGGATCCAACGGGCATATATCTGCCTCGGGGTGAATCCTTTACAGGTAGGGCACTCTCAAAGCCCGAATCCGACAGCTAACCTCGTAAGCGTTATTTGGGAGGACAAGTCTGCGTTCAAACACAGAGACTCGCTCTCTGTGTTTTTCTATGCTAAAAAATCAGAATTTGACAAGGAGGCTTGCAGCATGAAACTTTCAACAAAGATTATCATCGCTCTGATTGCAGGGGGCATTGTCGGCTTATTGCTGAATCTATATTCCCCGGATTTATTTGAAACATTGAATACTTATCTGTTCACTCCGCTGGGGAAAATATTCCTCAACCTGATTAACATGCTCGTGGTGCCAATCGTGTTTTTCTCCATCACTCTTGGCACAGCCGGCCTCGGGGATCCTAAAAAGCTCGGAAGGATCGGCCTGAAGACAATCTCTTTCTTCCTGGCTACTACTTGTATGGCCTTGATCATCGGGATCGTCTTCGCGTACATCTTCCAGCCGGGGAATGTCGGGACCTTCGATACCACTGGTGCAGAGTTTGAAGCACAGGAAGCTCCGCCTGTATCTGAAACCCTGCTGAATATCATTCCGACAAATCCTATCAAGGCATTTACAGAAGGTAACATGCTTCAGATCATTACATTCTCTGTTTTCGTCGGCTTTGGTCTTACTATGCTTGGCGAGAAAACCAGAGGCGTCCTGAAGCTGTTTGACCAGGGGAATGAGCTGATGATGTACCTTGTGAACCTGATCATGCGTTTTGCGCCATATGGAACCTTCGGCCTGATCGTATCGGCAGTCGGCACCCAGGGAGTTGATGCGATCAAAGCGATGGGGCTGTACATGGGTGTGGTGCTTGCGGCACTTATCGTCCATACGCTTGTGACGTACGGAGGATCGGTATACTTCCTGGCCAAGCGCAGCCCTATCGAATTCTTCAAGGGCTTTGCCCCGGCCATGAGCGTGGCCTTCAGTACATCGAGCAGTAATGCCACACTTCCGGTTTCCATGAATGTGGCACAGAAGAACCTGAAGGTCCCTGAATCGGTGAGCAGTTTTGTTCAGCCGCTTGGTGCGACAATCAATATGGATGGAACAGCGATCATGCAAGGTGTCGCAACCATCTTTATCGCTCAGGTATATGGCCTTGACCTGACGTTCACGCAGCTAGTGACGGTCGTCCTGACTGCCGTCCTTGCGAGCATCGGTACAGCAGGTGTGCCGGGCGTCGGCCTGATCATGCTGGCGATGGTCCTTCAGTCTGTTAACCTTCCTGTTGAAGGGATTGCCCTGATCATCGGGATCGACAGGCTTCTGGATATGACCAGAACAGCAGTTAATATTACAGGTGATGCTGCTTGTGCAGTCATCGTCGGTGAATCCGAGAAAAAGAAAAACAGGGAATTAACCTGATAATAGAGTAAAGCAAAACACCGTCCGGATAAGGACGGTGTTTTTTTGATGGACCGGGTGAACGCGGTACCTTCTTAAGCAGTCGGCTCGGCCGCTTCTTCTATTTTTTTCTGCAGGAGAAGCTTTTTGAGCTGCGGCTTGCTTTTGCGGCTTGCCAGGATATACAGAACATCCCCTGGAAGGATGATGGTGCTGCCGGCCGGTGTGATCAGTTCATCATTGCGGATGATGGCATTCACAAGTGCACCTTTTGGAAACGGGATATCAATCAGGGTCTGCCCGATGATCTGGGCATCATCCTCCATTTCGTATTCAATCATCTCTGCATCGGCTTTTCCGATGGACACAAGCTCAAGCGAATGCATGGGCGTCGTTTTTTTCGGTCCGGTCAGCTTCAGTTTAGCTGCGAGCGCTGTAATCGTTGAGCCTTGTATGAGGCAGCTGGTCAGGACGACAAAGAACACGACATTGAAGATCTGCTGGCTTCCCTCGATTCCTGCAAGAAGGGGGAAGGTGGCCAAGACGATAGGGACAGCTCCCTTTAGTCCTGCCCAGGAAAGGAAGATGAGTTCATTCGTTTTATATCCCATCCTGACGGTAGACAAGAAGACGGCTGCAGGCCTTGCAATCAATATGAGGATCGCAGAAATGGCAATGCCTTTCAGGAAGATATCCAGGCTGAACAGCTCTGAAGGGAACACCAGCAGGCCGAGAATCACAAACATCATGATCTGCATCATCCAGGCAAATCCTTCAGAAAAACGGAAGATGGTATGCTTGTAGGCAAGTTCCATGTTTCCGATGATAATGGCAGCGATATAGACGGCCAAGAGTCCGCTTCCGCTTGCAAAGGCTGTAATACCATAGGTTAAGAGTGCAAAGGCTGTGGCAAAAACAGGATAGAGGCCGCCAGAATCAAGATTGATGCGGTTAAGGGCAAAGACGGCCAATCTGCCGAAAATCAGGCCAAACAGAAGGCCGATGCTCATCTGAAGGAAAAAGGTTCCGATCAGCGACCAGATGCTTGCTTCCGGAAGGGTGATCAATTCAATCATGGCGACTGTCAGGAAGACAGCCATCGGGTCATTGGAGCCTGATTCTGCTTCTAAAGTGGCACCGATCCGTTCATCGATATTCTTATCCTTAAGAACAGCGAAAACGGCAGCGGCATCTGTTGATCCGACGATGGCACCGAATAAAATCGATTCGAGCCAGCCTGTCCCCAGAATGAACTTCGCTGCGGCTGCGACGATTCCGGATGTGAGGATGACGCCGAGGGTGGCGAGTGACAAGGATGGGAGGACGACAGGGCGCAGTGTTTTCCACTTAGTCTGCAGGCCGCCCTCAAACAGGATAATGATTAAAGCAAGGACACCGATCATCTGGGCTGTGCTGGCATTGTCGAAATAAATGATGCCCAGTACGTCACTGCCCATCAGCATCCCGACTGCCATAAATAGCACGAGGGAAGGAACGCCGAGGCGTGAGGAGAACTTAGTTGTCAGCACGCCGGTAATGAACAGGATGGCCGCAAGCAGGATGAATGTATCTGTATGCAAAACATTAATCATTGATATCAGCTCCTTTTCTATAAATTGACGTCGAGAGTGACAGATGGAGGGTTCTTAGGTGAAATCCCCAGATAGCTATAGGTTTCTGAAGGGGAGGATTGCTGGAGCCTCTTTTGAATGAGCGACACGGCAATACCTTTTGAATAAGCATGATAGCCAAAGGTTTTTCTTAGTGTGTGTGTGCCGACAGGCTCTTCAATGCCGGCGGCCTGGGCAGCCTCATTAATGATCCGGTACGCCTGTACCCTCGTGATTGAATTTTTGGACTTCCTTGACTTAAAGAGCGGGTCTTCCCAGTTGAGGCCATTCTCCTGGATGCATGTGTGGAGGGCTTCACGGACCTGCAGATTGAAATAGATAGGGGGAAAGCAAGCCTCAGAGGTATGCAGATAGGAAAGGATATTTCCGCTTTCATCTGCTGCGTCCTTTACCTGCAGGTGAAGCAGGTCATTGATGCGTATTCCGGTGTTGATGCCAAGCAGAAACAAGCAATAGTCGCGGGAAGAGCGGGATTGGAGCCATTCCTTCATCATCAGGATCTTTTGTTTGTCAGTTATTGCACCGACTGTTTTCATTTAATCACCTCCAATGTAACTTAATCCTATTATAGCATATGGTTATGTAACATGAAAAAGACTAGCATCACGTAGGGCTTAGATTAAAGTCTTTTTACCCTGAAAAAACATGAAATGGCAAAGTGATTTTGTTACGATAGAAAGAAAACAGCCTGGCTTATAATCAATGGAGGAACTATGTTAAAGAAGCTTATTATGCCTATTATTTATATAAGTGAGTGGGTGGTGTTTTTTTATGCTGTCCTCTTTATGATTGTTTTTAATCTAACTTATTACGTAAACATGGTCATAATTGATATGCCTTGGGAAGAACGTACCTCCCTGCCTTTTATAAAGACTGTGCTTATCATGACAGGTGCATGCATAGTTTGTTTCCTTTATATCAAATACGTGAAAGGAAGAAGGATCTATAAGTATGTAAAAGATATCCTATGGGGTATTCTGTTTGGAGTAAATGGCCTGCTGTGTATCCTTTTGCTGGGTATAAGCCTTATTTTTGAGCTGCCTATCAATGAACGGGTTCTACTGGCATTGGCCTTCATTGCAAGTGCAGGATTTTTTTTGCGGTGTATCAGAAGCCTGTTGCTTTCTTATATAGGACGCCCTTTTTCATCCAGGTAACAGTACAGCCAACATGGTGATCAGGACCATATAATAAGCGCATGGATGTTAACATCCATGCGCTTATGAATACTTTGATAACAGGGCATATCCCTTTTTAAAAGCTTTTTATAAGAATTTCACACATACAGGGTAAGGAACTGAAACATCCTTCTGCAGCAGGGATAGCCTGCCGCTTTGTGCGTCACGAGCAAACAAAGTGAGGTTTCCGGTTTCCTGGTTGGAGGCAACGATATATCTTTCTGAAGGATCGAGCACAAAGTCGCGCGGCCAGTTTCCTTCAGTGGAGGTATGCTCGATGAACTCCAGCGTGCCGGTTTCTTCATTTACAGAGTACACGGCAATGCTGTCATGTCCGCGATTGGCGGCATAGACAAAGCGGCCGTCAGAAGAGATATGGATGGCACTTCCCTGGTTATTTTCCCGGAATGTTTCAGGGATGGCCGGTACTGTCTGCATTACCTTGAAGCTGCCGTCATTCGGGCTGTATTCGAGCACGATCACCTCGGAGCTCAGCTCTGTCATCACATAGGCAATATTCCTTTCCGGGTGGAAAACAAGATGCCGCGGCCCGCTGCCAGGCTTTACATCCAGTTTGGCCGCTTCCTTCAGCTGCCCATCATTTAACGCATAGGTAATGATTTCATCTGTACCCAGGTCAACGGCGGCAATATAATTCTCATCTGGCGTAAAGCCTGCATAATGGGCATGCGGCTTTTCCTGGCGGTCTGGGTTTGGTCCTGTGCCCTCATGCTGGGCAACAGATGAAGCTGAAAGCAGGGAACCGTCCCCCGTCAGTCCGTAGGCTTCAATCGTACCTTTATGGTAGTTGGCAGTCACTGCATAGCTCGAGTCTCTATTTACGCTGATATGGCATGGGGAGGCACCGTCAGACAGCTGGCGGTTCAGTTCTGTAAGCCCGCTGCCATCACTGATGGAGAACGCGGCGGCGCCGCCCTGCGTCCCTTCCTTTACGACAGAATAAAGTCGGGTTTTATCTTCGCTGATTGTCACATATGTAGGGTTTTCAAGCTCTGCGGCGAGCTTGACGTTTTCAATCCTGCCGTTCTCTGTATTCAATTCAAAAGAATAGATGCCTTTGCTGTCGCCTTTTGTGTAGGTGCCGATAAATCCGGAAAAAGTATGGTCCCTCATTACTATTTCTCCTTTCAACATGCGGATTGCCTCTATTATATCATGAACCTTTTCAGTGTATTCAGCAGGGCAAAAATGAAAAAGCCAAAGGACCTGGCGGGTTAGTCTGCCAGGTCCTTGTTGGCCAGCTGAGACCTTATCCTTTAGGATAGTCTGAATTAGGCTGGCGCGGGTCAGTATAATCGCGGTTCACTTCATCTCTCAGCCTGTCTTCATCTGCAAAGGGATTGCTTACCACCTTGTCACTGAGAGGGGTGTTTGGATCTATATTTTCATCCGTATACGGGCGGTTTTGATCATTGTGGTCCTGGAATGCATTTTCGCCTTTATCCAGTTCGCCCGGGTTAAGCGGATCGACTATATAGTTGTCATACCTATCTTCCTGGTCCGTAGCCCGGATGGCTGTATTCCTGTCTGTTGTGCCAACGAAATCTTCGTCAGTGCGGCGGGCGTCATTGACAGCCCCTCCGGTGAAGATCGTTTCATCATCCGTCAGGCGGTCGCGGTTCCGGTCGTCAGGATCGACAAGGATCAGGATTCTTCCTTCTTTTACCTCTGCTTCATAACGGTTGGCCTCTTCTTCCGGAATGCCCATGCCGATCAATGCGCCTGCAAGTCCGCCTGCCCCGGCGCCAACCGCTGCCCCGGTCAGTGTTGCAGCAATCGGACCCGCCGCAACGATCGGTCCAATTCCAGGGATTGCAAGGGCGCCGATGCCCACGAGCAGCCCTGTGAGCCCGCCCAATGCTCCGCCGGCAGCAGCGCCAGCCGCAAGTCCTTCCTCTGTTTTCGTTCCGGTTTCTTCGCTCACAGCGTCAAGATCATCACGGTTCTTGCTGATGACCGAAATGTCCTCAGCCCGGTAGCCTTCCGCTTTCAAACGTTCAATTGTTTCAACCGCTTCATCCTCTGTTGCATATGAGCCTACTACGCGTTTATTATCATCTGCCATGTTCATTCCTCCTTAATCGTTTAAAAATGTTTCTACTAGAGTACATACCCTCAGGTGAAAATGGCCTAAACCTCAGCCGGCCTGTAATATATGTCACAAAGTGCCTCCATGCCGGGGTTCAGATGAGGTCTGCGTTGCAATACTGCACGGAAATGCTATGATATAATTGTCAGACTTTTTCACAGGGGAAGGGATTGCTTTGAAAAACGAATTGATTAAGATTGGCACAAGGATAGTAGAGAGCAAAGAGCAGCTCGTCAAACATATATTTGAAAGGGAATGCCCTTTTTATAAGGAAAAGCTTAAGAAATCGACTGTCGCCAGAGATCAGATAGCTGAATGGCGCAAAGCCCTGATTCAAATCCTGGGTGAATCATTGTATACGGATCGGGAGGAAAGCGGGCGCAGAATTGAAAAATGGGCGCGTGAAACAGGAGAAACGGCGATAGAAAACGGCGTTCCCCTGGACGAATCCCTGCGTGTGCTGTCCCTGTTCAGATCGGTTATTTGGGACGTTTTCACTGAGGAGCTGGAGAAAAATCAATTTGCTGCAGTCACGATGCTTGATGTCAGCAAAATCATCAACCCGCTCCTGGATGAGGTCGCATATATATTCAGCAATATTTACATGAACCACAGCACCAGGAAAATTGAAGTCGCCCAGACTGCCCTGCAGGAGCTGTCCGTTCCGGTTGTCCCGATTTCAGCGGATATAGCAGTTCTTCCACTTGTTGGGGAAGTGGATACAGAGCGCGCAAAATTCATTATGGAAAAATGCCTGAAAAACAGCACAGAGCTTCAACTAAAGCAGCTGTTCATTGATGTATCCGGCGTACCGATGATAGATACGATGGTCGCCCATAATCTGTTCCAGATTGTAAAGTCATTAAACCTGATCGGTGTGAAGGCAACTATGACCGGAATACGGCCGGAAATCGCCCAGACGATCGTGGCTCTCGGAATAGAGTTCCGGGAAATCCCGACAAGGGCAAATCTTAAGCAGGCGCTGATGTCAGCGGGATTCGAACAAACTAAAAGGTGATATTTGTGTGAAACTTATATATAAAAGGGGAACGAATTAAATATAAAGTGATACACTAATCATATACAGTTGAAGGGAAATCTATTAAGCAGCCTTCTTAAAAAGCGGGGAGTCGAACATGAAGCTGGGATTAATCATCGTTATCGCCATTATCATTCTTTCTTTAATTTTTACCCTTATGCTGGCCGGCAAAAGTGATGCTGACTACTCGAAGTCAGCGAGGAAAAATACGGTCAACCTGACTGTAATTTATGCAGTAGTCATTCTGCTTTCCATCGTCGCACTGGGTGTTTATATTAAATGGGGAATCTAAAAAGTGAAGCGCTCACGCTTCACTTTTTTAATTTACAGTCTGCCATTGCCTCTGCACCTGTTCCTGTGCAAGGCGGGCAATTTCCTCTTCTTGAGTTCCTCTATGTGCGATTACATTTGTCATATAGTTTTTTCCGCCGTGATTAACGGTTACAGTTACTTGTACCATGCTTTTTTATTCCTTTCTTAATGATATTTTAATATAGTGATACCATTTTAAAAGGAAAATGAAACCTGTTTGCATAAATTATTGACCCATTCTATCACTTAGAATGGAAAGGGCATTTCCCTTCGATTGGCTCGATGTCATCGCCGATGAAGTATTGCTTCCATTCCCGATGCTCAGGATCCCCGTAATGGCTGATATTCGGGTGCTTTGGCAGTCCATCCCACTTTTCCACTCGTTCCCTGACTTTTTCCCTGGACATGATTCCTCCTTTAGAAGTGCCTTCAAGCCCCTCAAAGATTCTCCTCGGCTGGAAGCCCAGCACAAGGCTGTTTCCGAGATCCCTTGTTTTCCGCTGTTTATAGGCAGGCGCGTTTCCAAACACAAAGAATGGCTCTTCTGCAAAAGAGAATGCCCATAGATGGTGGTCCGGGTCCTCTGGATAATCCTTCGGCCAAGGCTTTTCATCCTGATCATGAAGATACTGCAGGATGTTCCAGAAATATTCGCGGTAGTAAGGGATATCCTTCTCTTCTTTTTCCGGCTCCACAAACACAAACAGGCCATGGCGGATAAGCTTGGGAGCATCAAAAAGGTCAATGAACTGTTCCAGCGCCTTTGGAAGCTGTGACCAGTCATCCTGTGAAATATATGCATAGCGCAGCTCCCCTCGGTTTTCAGCAGTCATGCCGAAATAGCATGGGAAGGTCTTGTCTGTGACAGTTTGATGGAAGGTCTTATATTCTTCAATGACCCAGGCAGGCACAATGTCAGGGTTGGTCATATCTTCTTTTTTCAGCAATGCTTTTTGAATTGTTTTCATAATCAGCTCTCCTAAAATGATTTTTAGAAGCCGGCTTCCCGCAGGAGGCCGGCTTCATCCCGTGCTTCAAAATATCTCTCGTGCGCGGCTGCTATCCTTCTCTGTTTTCATTCATGCGATTATGCTCCGGATTTATCGGATCAGCGTTATCAGGCGTCATCGGCCGGGCAGGACCGGAATCTCCAGCTTGATTGCCCATAGAGGCATCTGGAGTCATTGATTCTTTAATCTGGGCGGTGCGGGCATCTTTATTGATGCTCGTCTGCTCAATTTTACGGTCAAGCTTTTGCAGATACTTGGCGGCAAAATCCTTTCCTCCTAAACCGAAGGCAAGGCCAAAGGCGAGAGCCAGTCCGCCGAGGATAAGGATAAAGGCAGAATTGACGATGGAATGGGCGACGCCAAGCTGGTCCAGGGCCATAAAGATGGAAACGGCTACGATCGCATATTGCGCCACAGATGATAGAAGGCGGAAATGAGGGCCTTCCAGCAGGCTTGAAAGCAGCTTCTTTACCAGAGTTCCGAGCCATAATCCTGCGCCAAGAATGACAAGGGCTGCAAGAACATGAGGCAGATAGGCTATGACACCGGTTGCCAGTGTGACAAGGAAGTCGAGCTTCAGCAGGTTCAGAGCTTGTACAACAAATAAGAGGACAACAATGATCTGGGCAATATAGCCAATCAGCTGGGAAATCCCGCTTTTTGCAGCCTTGGTTTTATTTTTTGTGAATCCTATGCTATTAAAATATGAATCTGCGCCGATTCGTTCAAGAAGGCCGGCAACCATCCCCCTGACCCATTTTCCGAGCCAGATGCCCGCAAGGATAAAGGCGATGGCGACAATGATATTCGGGATCATGGTGAGGACATCGTTCAGCATGGCAATTGCAGGCTGTGATATTCCTTCCAGATCCAATTCTTCGAGTGCCGCGATTACGACCGGGATCATAATGAAGACAAAAACGATATAGCCGGCAACAGATGAAAGGGTGGTCCCTTCAAACAGCTTGGACAGGCCGAAACGCCCGACAAGCTTTTCCGTACCGATGCTCTGCAGGAAGCTCGTGACAATATCACGGACCAGCTTGGCGATGAACCAGCCGATAAACAGAATAAGGGCAGCGGCAAGGAGTTTAGGAAGGAAAGCCAGAATATCATTGAGCATGCTGGCAAACGGTCCGGAGACTCCCTCGAGATTCAAGGCTGACAGCACGGCAGGAAGGGAAATCAGCAGAACCAGATAGAATACGATATTGGCGGCTTTATCGACGATATTGGAGGAGTCGTGATCTCCTTTAATGAATTTATATTTGTTCAGTGTTTCATGGACGCGAAGCGTTCTGCCTCCACGCTTGATGAGAAACTTGAGCGCGGATGCCACCAGCCAGGCAACCAGCAGGATCAAAGCAGCCTTTAGAATACTTGGGATGGCACCTGTAATAGTCGAGAACATGCCTACTAGCGGAGTAGCCAGGAAGCTTAAGTTTAGGATATTGAAGAACCAAATAAAGACAAAAATGAGGATGAGAATATAAACGATTTTACTTATGATTTTCTCAGGGGAATACTTCCTGTTTCCTGAATCGGCAAACAGTTTATTATCAAGGTTTGTTTTGCGGAGCCCTTTCAGGACAGCCTTCTCAACCGCCTTTGCAATGATCCATCCCAGCAGGAGGACGACTAATGCCAGCAGAAGGTCGGGAAGCTGGTTCAGATAACCGTTCCAGCCACTCCAAAATGCATAATTATTATCCAACTAGATCCACTCCTTATCATAGATATTTACATTTACCCAGTGAGTTAGCAGATAAACAGGCTGCAGGCAGCTGAATTGGAAAATAAAGTTTGAAAAAGCAAAACCTTTTTCCTAAGGAGCAGTCTAATATTCAGGAAAACAAGAGGGGGATCGATCAGCTTTGGAGCATATTGTCCGCAAAGCCATAAAAGGGGATGATGAAGCTTTTCTTGATATCATCCGTTCCTGTAAGGCGGATTTGTACAAAACCGCACTTGCCTATATGCGAAATGAGGAAGAAGCTCTTGAGGCCGTGCAGGAAGTAACCTTCCGGGCTTACAGGAGCATAAAAGATTTGAAGCAGCCTGCCTATTTCAAAACGTGGATCATCCGGATTATGATCCATTACTGCTGCGACAGGCTCAAGAAGCAAAACAGGCTTGTATATAACGAACAGCTGCTCCTCGCAGCAGGCGGGGAAGAGAATACTCTTCTATTCGAAGTCCAGGATGCGATGGAGGCGCTCGATGACCGCTCCCGTGAACTGCTGACGCTCAAATACTTCCATGATCTGAAAATCAGGGAAGTGGCTGCCCTGTACAACCGTCCGGAAGGAACTGTAAAAACATGGCTCAATAAAGCGTTGAAGTCATTAAGAGAGAAGCTCGAGGAAAGCGGGGGGAAGATGGATGTTTGAGAAGGAAGAAAAAAAGCTTGAGGCTATACGAGAGCGGTATCAGGAATTTCCTGTGCCGGATGAACGGCTGGAAGAAGCGATCATGAAAGGGTTCCAGCAAGCCAAGGCTGCTTCACCGAAGAAGCGATTGATCAAAAGGAGCTGGCTGCCCGGTATTGCGGCCGCCCTGCTATTGCTCGGATTTTTGACCAGCATCAGAGTTTCCCCGGCCTTTGCCCACTATGTAGCAGAAATGCCGGGTATGGAAAAGCTGGTAGACCTTATCCGTTTTGACAAGGGATGGATATCCGCTGTGGAGAATGACTATATGCAGCCGCTCGGCATATCCCAGGAGAAAAACGGGATCCGGGTTACGCTTGATGGTGCTATACGGGATGAGCGGGGGCTGGTGGTATTTTACACAGTTGAGTCAGAGGAGAAGCAGGTGCTGCATACAAATAGTATTGAAATCACTGGCGGTGATGGGAAGGAGCTTCCTGTCAGCTTTTCCGGTTCTGGTGATAGCTCTTACACAGATGAACCAGTAAAGTCTGTAAATGGAACAGCTGACTATCTATTCAGTGAAGACTTGAAAGGGAAAGAGTTCAAGGCAGAGGCAGAGGTCAAAACAAAGAATGGCACAGAAACATTCGAAATTAACTTTTCGGTTGAAAACCCAAAAGTGAAGAAAAAGGTATATCCCTTAAATGAAACTGTTTCAATAGAAGGGCAGAAAATCACATTTAAGGACATTGCCATTTATCCATTGCGCGTGGCCATCCATGTGGTGTTTGATCCGGAGAACAGCAAGAAAATCTTTGCTCTGGAAGATTTGCGGCTTGTTGATGAGAATGGAGAAGCCTGGTCTGGCATTGCCAATGGTGTGTCAGCACAAGATATTAAGGAAAACGAGAAAATAATTTATCTGCAAAGCAACTATTTTAAAGAGCCGAAGGAGCTGTATCTGGCCCTGAATAAAGTGATGGCCGTGGATAAGGAGGATGCGGAAGTGGTCATTAACACCGAAACGAAAGAGATTGTGAAACAGCCAAAGGGCAATAAATTGTCAGGTGCAGTCTTAAATGGTGGAGATCTCTCTGTCCAGGTTCGGGCAGGGGAGGAATACAATCATCAGCTCTTTGCAGCTGCAAAAGATGCAGAGGGCAGGGAGCTTTATGGGGGAAGGTCTTTCTACCGCGGAAGCGATGGCCTCTATCAGGAGTTTGGCGTGGGCTTATCTGAAGCAGATCCCGCCAAGTATAAGAATCCCATTAGACTTGAATTATCAGCGTTTCCTTCCTGGGTCGAGGGAGAAGTGAAGCTTAGGCTGGAGTAGAATGCTGCTTAACACATTATATTAAAAACCAGGCCGGAACAGTGAGTTCTGGCCTGGTTTTGTTGTGTGCATTCTGCCGATAATATGGAGGTGCCGCCTTATTAATCAACTTAGGCAATCGTCCTCAGCTCTTCCCTAACCCAACAAAACATCCTCACCAGGGTACCTGATCTTCTCCGGTTTTTGTCTGGCAAATGAGAAGGCGAGTGTGAGCGGGCCAAGTTTGCCCAGGAACATGATGAAGATGATGATTTCTTTTCCGATTTCTGACAGGTCTGCAGTAATGCCCATGGACAGGCCGACCGTTCCGAAGGCGGATACAACTTCGAAAATAATTTTAATAAATGGCAAATCCTCCGTGATGCTCAGGACAAAGATGGCGATAAAGACGAACAGGATGGAAATCATCGAGATGGCCAATGCCTTTGTCAGATAGTTGACGCTGATGGTGCGGCGGAAAATGACGATGTCTTTTTTGCCGCGTATAAACGTAATCACAGCCATGATAATGATGATAAAGGTCGTCAGTTTAATTCCGCCACCGGTGGACGCGCTCCCAGCGCCCACAAACATTAACAGCAGCATATACAGGACTGTTGCATCCTCAAGCCCGCCGATGT
The DNA here is from genome assembly GCF_031844465.1 of Bacillus sp. AG4(2022). NCBI lineage: Bacteria > Bacillati > Bacillota > Bacilli > Caryophanales > Bacillaceae > Bacillus > Bacillus sp. AG4(2022). The sequence continues at coordinate 60,721 of NZ_JAUZVH010000011.1, read as the reverse complement.
CAATGGAATTGAACCCGGCAGTCCTTGGTGATACAGCCTGGAAATAGGAGGCCCAAAGCTTTTCCCAGCTGGTCAGATGGGCGAGGGTCTGCGGATTATTGTATTCAAGATAAAAGATGATGGCCATTGACACGATATTGACTGCAAAGGTGCCCACAATCATCATTTTAGAATGGAGCGACAGCCTTCTGAATTGTTTTGATTTCCACAGGTCGGCCAGTACGGTAAATCCAAGGCCCCCGATGATGAAGAGCATGGAAATCACAATATTGATGACAGGGTCGCCGACAAATTGGCTCAGGCCATCGGGCCAGAGCTGGAAGCCGGCATTATTGAAGGCAGAAACAGAGTGGAAGAGGCTGTAATAGAAGCCATCCCACCATCCGTACTGCGGAACCCATCTCAGGCAAAGAAAGAACACGGCGATGGCCTCGATCGTAAAGGAAAAAATAAACAGGTAGCGGACGAGGCGGATGACCCCGCCTACCGACGTCTGGTTCAATGCCTGCTGCAGGACGAGACGCTCCTTGAACCCGATTTTCCTTCCGAGCATTAAGTAAATCAGCACAGCGAAGGACATAATGCCAAGACCTCCAAGCTGGATAAGGCACATGATGACAGTCTGGCCGAACAGAGTATAGGTTGAGGCCGTATCAGCCACTGTCAGCCCTGTCACGGTCATAGCCGAAGTGGCTGTGAACAGAGCGTCAATCCATGTAACACCATTAATGGTTGAAAAGGGAAGCTTCAGCAAGGCGGCCCCCAGCAGGATGAAAAACAGGAATATAAGGGTCAAAAGCTGGGGCGGAGTGATATTCAGGTATTTTCGCTTCATGATCGAAAGAGCTCCTTTTTCCTCAAATGGTGAAAAGCAAATTTAATTTTGACCATAAAAAAACCATTCTTATCCACGGAAAAGAATGGTCAATATGTCTATTGGCCTTTCTCTCAATATGCTTACGGAGTTAGCTGCCGGATTAGGAATTGAGAGCTTCCTTCCTGGCCTGAGCCAGGATTCACCCCGGGCAGGCGCAACAGCCTCCTGCCATATTGGTTCCCCCGTTCTTAAAATAAGATTCAGCAAAGGTATTAAATTCAAGTGTGATTATAATCTATAAAATACTCCCGCTCATTCGCAAAGTCAATCAGGAAATTGTGAATTTTTCCTGTTTAAAAAACCGTGCAGGTTGCACGGCCTGCAGCTCTATTTTTCCTCCAGATGAATTCTGCGGTAATCATCCTCCAGAATGCTCATCATGATGGAATCATGGTACTGGTGATCGTAAAATAAAGCCTCGCGCTGGACGCCTTCCTGCTTGAAGCCAAGCTTCTCGTAGACATGGAGCGCCCGGTCATTATAGACAAAAACATTCAGCTCAACCCTGTGCAGATTCAGCACACCGAAAGCATAGCCAAGCATAAGCTCCATTGCTTCGCTTCCATAGCCGCGCCCCTGGTTCTCTTCCTCACTGATGTTCACACGGATATTGGCATTGCGGTTGGTGGCATCTATATCCTGAAGGGCAATATCACCAATCACTTCATTCGTTCCATCAAGGACAATCAATAAGAGGATGGAAGATGAATCCTCCGCTTTGTCTTTAATATAAGAGAAGATTTGATCTTTCGAAAAAGCTTTTTTCAGCCCAGTGAGCTTTCGTGACTGTTCATTATAGAGCAGCTTCACATATATATCCGTATCTTCTGTACTGATGGGCCGCAGATAAATCCGCTCTCCCTGCAGGAACCGTATTGCATCCATTCGTACTCCTCCTTGGCTTTTCCTAATTACAATATAATCCAATACCGCTCATTTAAAAATAGATATTTTATCCCTTTCAGCAATTTAAACATCAAGAATAATTGAAACATCAAAAGTTGGGTAAATGTAAATGTAATAGCAGTACACTGTTCGGAAAAGGGGGCCTTGGCCAGGATGGAGTTTAAAAAAGGAATGCTTGTTTATAATGGAAATGCCGGGCAAAAAAATATGGAAAAGTCCCTGGCAGCCTGTGTTCCGATCTTGTCTGCAGAACTGGATTCACTGGTTCTGCTGCCAACGAAAAGGGAAGGGCATGCAAGGGAGCTTTGCAGGGAATATGGATCTGAAGTGGATGTTGTTTTCATCCTGGGCGGAGACGGGACGGTACACGAATGCATCAATGGACTGGCGCCGCTTGAGACCCGGCCGGCCATCGGCATATTGCCTGGAGGTACTTGCAATGATTTTTCAAGAACATTGAATATCCCCCAGAATATCCGTGATGCGGCGCTCAGCATGGTTGCAGGAGAAATGGAGCGGGTTGACGTCATGCAGGCCAATGAAGATTACTTCCTCAACTTCTGGGGCATCGGCCTGGTGGCAGAGGCCTCGGAAAATATCAAGGCAACAGAAAAAAACTTGTTTGGGCGGATCAGCTACTTCCTGAGCGCCTTGCGGACAATCAAGGAAATGGAGCCATTCCATGCATCCATTATAATCGATGGGAAGGAGATAGAGGAGGATGCTGTCATGATCCTGCTGGCCAATGGCCAATATATAGGGACCAATGCATTGCCTTTCAGGAATCTCGAATATAATGACGGACTGGCTGATTTATTTATTATAAAAGATGCCAATCTTTCTTTAATGAAACAAGCACTTACAGAAGACAGCATGGAAGCGAACGAGAACATCCTTCATTATAAAGGGAAGGAAATACTAGTAAGCACAGACAAGAGGATGGAGGCAGATATGGATGGGGAGGTGTATTCGGCAACTCCCTGCCGGATAAGCGTCCATGACGGACATCTGCAAATGATAAAGCCAGGGCAGCTCTAAGGGCTGTCCTGGCTTATGGTTGTTTCAGGAGGCTCGTTCAGCGCTCCGATTTCTTTCAGGATAAAATAAAAACCGCCTGCGGATACAATGGTAAAACCCCAGTTCAGGATCTGCCTCAGCACGATTCCCTGGTCAAAGGCATCTACGCCGTATTTTCCAATGAGCCAGACCTTAATGGAGGCAAGAAGAATAAACTTCAGAGCAAAGCCCGCCGTGATCAGGCTGAAGATCATCAAGGTTTTGCTTTTAAAGAAAACTTCCTTCATGCTGCCTCTGTCTTTTCCCTGCAACTCCATAAAATCGAGAGTGAAATAGAGGAAGACTGGCTTTTTCAGGACAATCGTCAATAAAAACAGGCAGCCCAGCACATAAGAGTAAATCACATTATTCCAAAGAAGCTGAAGGGCTGACCCGGCAAGCACATCGATCATGGTGCCGATCACCAGGTTAGAAAGAAGGAAGAGGCCGAATAAATTGACCTTTTTCAGCTGAAAGAAGCGGTACAGTGTATAGATGATGCCAGGTACAGATGACAGGATCATCGCCAAGTAATCACCGAGCATGTCCCGGCCGTAATTCCAAACAACAAGAGGGAGCACAACATAAAAGAGAATGTCGAGCACCATTGAATTTTTCTGCATTTATTTTGTTCCTGCCTTTACAAAAGATTTCCTTTCATAAATATTCCCCATAGAAGGGAGAACTCCTTTATTTTCTTATAGGAGTATACAAAAAAAGAGCCGCTGGGCTCTTTTTTTAGGCTATGAAGGCTTTCAGCATCCAGATTTTCTTTTCCAAGTCTTCAATCAGTCCGATAGCAAGATCTTCTGTTACAGGATCTCCTTCCTGGTCCGCAATGCCGGCCAGCTGCTTAAGTTCAGAGCTGATTGTGCCGTAGTCTGAGATGAGGGAAGCGACCATCTCTTCTGCTGTTTCTTCGCTGCCGTTATCTGCGATGGACGCCTGCTCAAGGAATTGGCTCATGGCAGCAATCGGCTTTCCTCCTGCTGCCAATGTCCGTTCTGCAATTGTATCTACATTCGCCGCCGCTTCATTGTAAAGCTCTTCGAATTTCCCGTGCAGGGTGAAAAATGCCGGTCCTTTTACAAACCAGTGAAAACGGTGAAGTTTTGTGTAAAGGACGCTCCAGTTGGCAATTTGTTTATTCAGGCTGTTTGTCAAAGTCATAAATATTCCTCCTCGTTTTGTCTGCAGTTATATTATATCAAATATTACTTTATAATCAATACTTATTTATAATTATTATAAATAAAAAATAAGTATAAAAAAACGGCCATCCAAGGGCCGTTTTCGATCAGACAGTTTTTTTCTTTTTACGCATAACCAGATAGATGATATACACGATGACGATCAGGGCGCCGCCTACGAGTGTAAGCATCCCGAAGTTCTCTTCAATGAATGGACGCGCCTGGGCGCCAAGCACCATAATAAGGGCAGCTTCAAGAAAGAAGCGGGCGCCTCTGCCTATGATGGACCAGATGACGAGGGTCCGGAGCCGCACTGTTGTAATGCCGGCAAAGATGGTGAACACTTTATAAGGAATTGGGGTAAAGCCTGCGATAAGGATGGCTACTGGCCCGTATTTATTGAAATAGTTCTCGACTTTCTGGATTCTTTCTTCAGAGATGATGAACCGCAAAACAGGGCGGCCCAGTTTTTTTCCAATGATCCATCCGAGAATGGCGCCCAGGACGGATGCCACGGTTGTAATGAGCGCATACCAGATGACGCGGTCCGGATTGGAAATGCCCATTGGGATTAAAAGTACATCCGGAGGGATAGGGAAGAAGGATGAGTCGGCAAAGGAAACAAAAAACAATCCAAAGATACCATACTCCATAAGCCATTCTTCAATCGTGTGAATCAGTTCTGACATAACGGATCTCCTTTAGCAGCTTCGTTAAATATCCTCAAGCCCCCTTGTACAGAGCTGAAGGACAGCACACGAGAAGTATATCATTTACTGTCTGCCAAGTCATGCAGGAGTCCGATAATTACATTAATTTTCATAAATAGGCAAGGGGGCTTTACCGCTGGCCGGCTGATCCGGCTTTTCTTTTAGTGGTTAAGAATAATAGGGTATACAGCTGCCTTGCAAGAAGATAAATGAATGCCCCGATAAGGATGGCGAACAGGTCGAGCCAGAGCCCATTCTGGTATCTTTCAGGCTGCTTGAACCAGTCAAGCGATGTCAATCCCGAGATAAAAGCAGCCGGGACGAGGATGACCACCCAGGGGCTCTGCAGCCACTTCACTTTATAAGCCTGTGACACAGCTTCATACAATATCTCTGCGATCCCTGCCAGGAAGAACACAAGCATATAAGTGGTAAAAAGGTAGCCTGGTTCCAGGCCGAACTCATACTGCGGGTTATAATACACCATAGCCTCGTATGATAGGAGATGAAGGGCAGCCGTTAAAAAAATCGTGCTGAAGAGGAACCTGACTATTTTATAAAAAGGAAAAACAGCTTTCTTCAGCTCAGAGCTGATCCTTTTTTCATTCCCGAAGCATCTGATAGCTTCCCCGGCTGCTTCTTCCTCGGACCAGCCGAAGGCCATCAGCTCTTTTGCATGTTCTTCAAGATGAGAGGTCATCTCAAGCCTCAGTTCTTCCCGTTCAGTATTGTCCATTGGCAGCCCATCAACGATATTATCAATATATTGATCGATTTTCTTCATGAGTAGCCCTCCGAAAATTTGTGGATCAAATCACTGATTTTGTTCCAGTTTTTGAGCTTTTTGCGTAATTCTTTGCGGCCGTCTTCGGTAATGCTGTAATACTTCCGCCTGCTGGCTTCAAGCTCCTGATGCCAGTAGGAAGTGATAAACCCTTTTGCCTCCAGCCGCTTGAGAGCCGGATAGAGAGTTCCTTCATTCATGCTGTATGCTTCATCGCTTTTTTTGCGGATTTCCTTTGTCATTTCATATCCATAGCTGTCTTTTTCAGAAAGAAGGGATAATAAAAGTATATCGATGCTTCCTTTTAAAAGTTCTTTATCCACGAAGTGTACCCCCAGGTTCATTTATATACATTGTACTTCAATGTACATTGTAATACAAGGTAAAGGGCAAAGGGTAATGAAATCAGTTACAATGGGTATAGAGATAACCAAAGGAGTTTTTATATGGAATATTTACTTTTCTTATTGCTGGGCGGAGTGATCAGCGTCCTGTCCGGCTTCTTCGGAGTAGGAGGAGGATTCATCCTGACGCCTGTACTGCTATTGATCGGGTTTGCGCCCCTTGAAGCGATTGCTACCAGTCTTTTTTTCTCGATTGGCACTTCTTTGTCAGGGATCGGCGCCCATTTCCGGCTGAAAAATATACTATGGAAGGAAGGGGCAATACTTGGGGTGAGCGGTATGCTTGCCACCCAGGCCGCCAAGCCGCTGGTGCTGTTACTGAGTGAAAAGGGGCTTGATGCAACCGTTATTCCGGCATGCTATATTATATTGCTTTCCTATTTCGCGTTCACCATGTTCCGTCAGGGCAAAAAGTCAAATGAACAGTCCCATGAGGGCAGGCCATCCCTTGCGCGAATGCTGCTGATCGGATTTTCAGGCGGTTTTGTTTCGGCAGCTCTAGGTGTTGGGGGAGGATTCATCATGGTTCCCCTGTCGATTGCCTTCCTGGGACTGCAGCCGAGAAAGGCAGTAGGGACAAGCCTGTTTGCTGTCCTGCTGATTGTAAGCACTGGATTCCTCTCGTATGCATCTGCTGTGGAGATCAGCTATCTGACTGCCATCCTGCTAGTTGCCGGCGGCCTTGTCGGATCACAGGCTGGCGCATGGCTGACCAATTTTTATAAAAATAAGGACATCAGTCTGCTGCTTTCAGGATTGTATATCGCGACTCTCCTAAGCGTCGTTTTCAAGCTGATCCATCACAATCTGATCGGAATAGTCCTGCTAAGCCTATTTATTGCTTATTTCTTTTTCCTGTCCCTGTCGAAGATCATCAGGAAGAAGGAAGCAGAAGCATAAAAGCAGGAGGGGGAGGGCGTTTTGCCCTCCTCTTTTTTTACATTTTCTTTGGCGCCGCAATCCCAAGCAGCCTCAGTCCTTCCTCCATGACAAGAGAAGCAGCCCGGACAAGGCTTAGTCTTGTCTCAAGCCCCGGCGTATCGTCCAGTATCCGGATCTGCCCATAATATTTATTAAAGCTCTGGGCCACATTGGTGATATATTTGGCAATCACTGAAGGCGAATAATGCTTATGGGCTTCTTCAATCTTCCCGGGAAAAAGGCTGAGCTGCTTGAGCAGATCCCAGCTGTATGGGTCGCTGAGCCCCTGCTCCATTTTGCCGGCTGTCCCGGCCTTTTGAAGGATGGAGTGTGCCCTGGCATTTGTGTACTGGATATAAGGACCGGTTTCACCTTCAAAGGTGAGCATCTCATCCAATGAGAATTCGATATGGTTGAGGCGGTCGTTCTTTAAATCATGAAAAAGGACAGCGCCGATGCCGACAGCGGCAGCAGTTTCTTCCTTCTGCTCATGCGAAGGATTTTTAAGGCAGATATTTTGATAGGCCAGATCGACCGCTTCTTTCAAAACATCTTCGAGCAGGACAACTCTTCCTTTTCTCGTCGACATTTTCTTTCCGTCTTTCAGGTAGAGGCCGAAAGGTATATGATGCATATTATCTGCCCACTGGAAGCCAAGCTTATTCAGAACCAGCTTCAGCTGCCTGAAGTGAACTGACTGCTCCTGGCCGACGATGTACAGGCTTTCGGAAAAGTGATAGGTTTCTTGCCGGAAGATCGCAGCGGCCAGGTCGCGGGTTGCATACAGGGTCGCTCCATCCGATTTCTTGATCAGGCAGGGAGGGAGGCCGTGCTCTTCCAAGGGAACCACCTCTGCTCCATGGGATTGGGTGAGGAGGTTTTGGGACTGGAGGAGCTCTACGGCTTTTTCCATTTTATCGTTGTAAAAGGCCTCTCCGTTATAGGAATCAAAAGAGATGCCCAAAAGATCATAGATCCGGTTGAACTCTTTCAATGATTCCTCCCTGAACCAGCTCCATAGCGCAAAAGCCTCTTCATTACCCTGTTCCAGCTCCCGGAACCAGCGGCGCGCTTCGTCTTCGAGAACAGGATCTTTCTCTGCCTCCTCATGGAAACGGATGTAAAGCTTAAACAGCTCAGCGATCGGCTTTTCTTTTACAGTGCCGGGGCTGCCCCATTTCTTATAGGCGGTAATCAGCTTGCCGAATTGGGTTCCCCAATCGCCAAGATGGTTGATCCTGATGACTTCATAGCCGCATTTTTCAGCAATCAGGCTGATGCTGTTTCCGATGACTGTTGAACGCAGATGGCCCATTGAAAACGGCTTGGCGATATTGGGGGCTGAGAAATCGATAGTGATAGTCTTTCCTGTGCCGGTGGCGCTATTGCCGTAGAGGGAGCCGGCTTCAAGAAGGACCTGCAGGATCTTCAAGCCAACTTTCTCCTTCGATAGAAAAATATTCAGGTACGGGCCATGTGCCTCTGCCCGGTCAATGAGGCTGTGCTGCAGCTTTCCAGCGGCTTCAGCAGCTATCACTGCAGGCGCCTGCTTCATTTTTTTTGCAAGGGTGAAGCAGGGAAATGCGAGATCGCCGTGCGCCGTATTCTTTGGCACTTCAATCAAGCCGGCAAGCTCAGCAGCTGTGAACCGGCCTTCAAACAGTTCCATAAGCGCTTCAGTAAAAATGGCTTTCAGTTTGACCATGGATCTTTCTCCTTCCAGTTGTTTTGATTGAACGCAAAAAAGCCCGCCTCTTATAAAAGAGACGAGCCTGTTATACCCGCGGTGCCACTCTGATTGTCCATAGGACCTCTTGAAATGATAACGGGGGATTTCCCCGGCAGGACCTACTTTGACTTTCGGCCCGGCATCTCCGAAGTGCGCTTCATAAAAGGGTCCCTGCAGGCTTTCACCATCCCTGCATCGCTTCAGGGGACCGCCCTTTACTACTCTCTTCATCATTGATTGAATATATCGCTGCGTTGAATATTAAACGTATTATAACCCATAGTATTAAAATTGCAAGACTATTGTGAATCAGATGAAAACATATAGGTTTTATGATGGAATCGGATGCTGAAGATCAAGCCCATTGCAAACATATTGCCCATCAGCGAGCTTCCGCCATAGCTGATGAATGGAAGCGGAATCCCTGTGATCGGCAGCAGCTGTATGGTCATGCCGATGTTCTGGAACACGTGAAAGGTGATCATACTGATGATCCCTGTACAAATATAAGTATTATAAGGATCCTTGGTTTCCATGGCCGTCTTGGTCAAATGATAGATTAAGAGGAAGAAAAGGCTGATGACGACGCTTGCCCCAAGGAACCCATATTCCTCTCCGATGACACTGAAGATGAAATCGGAATGATTATCGGGGATATTGACCTGCCTGTCGCCGACTCCTTTTCCGGTAATAAGGCCGGAGCCAATCGCCTGGAGCGAGCGCAGCAGCTGGAGGCCGGCAGACTGCCCGTAGCTCTCGGGATCGAGCCACGAATAGATCCGGTCAAACTGGTAAGGATCGACCTTCAGATATTTCTCGATGATACTTGGCGCCCAAATGACCAGATAAAGGACGCTGGCGGCAAAACCGATGCCTGCGCTGTAAATGGGCAGCAGAATCTTCCATGAGATCCCGGAAACGAAGATGATCCCGAGCATGATGGCAATAATGACGAGGGCAGTCCCCAAATCCTCGACAAGGATGAGGCCGAGCGGCAAAGCGGTCACAGCGCCAATCTTGATCAAAAGATAAAAGTCGGTCTTCAGTGTTTTCTGGATGAATTTCTCATGATGGGAGGCGATCAGCTTGCTGAGCGCCATGATCAGGAATACTTTAACAAACTCGGATGGCTGGATAGAACCGACGCCGGGGATGACAAACCAGCTTTTTGCCCCTTTAATGACAGGGGCAATCTCTTTCGGAGCAAGAGCCAGTGCCACAAGCAGGAGTATGCCGAAAGCATAAAGAATCCAGGAAAGCTTCCTGAACTGGTCGCTGTCGAAATACATGGTCACACCCGCGATAAAGGCACCGACACCATACCAGAAAATCTGCATGAGCAAGAAGTTTTTATCATATTGCTGCAAGGTTTGGGCGCTGTAAATCGCTGTACAGCTGACTATGGCAAATAACAGCAGCAGAAAGCTCAGCGTCCAGTCAAAACGGTCGGAAGGCTTAAGTGAACGATCCATTATAAAATACACCCTGTTTCATTTCAGTTTGGCCATTGTTATATAAGCCGCCCCTCTGCAGAGGGAGGGCGAGTGGATTCTGGCAAAAGTCCGGATTAGTTTTTTGAACAAGTAAAGTGGTTAATAGTATAGACGTTTCTGCCAGGTATATTGTTTCCTTAAAAGGGGAATTTTTCAATTTAGTTAGGGGAAATAGAATATTTATGATGATCAAACTTTTCTGCTCTATCTGCTGATGCTTTATTGTTAAATGAGTGAGTGCCGTTATTCTTGCATTGTATCGTTCACCATAAATTGGAAATAGTCTACTGGTTTATATTTTTATTAAAACTAAGAAATTTTCAATGTTTTTTGCTAAAATAGGGATATTGTATCCGGACGGGCATGGCAGCTGAAGCGTGAAGAAAGGCTGTGCACTATAATAGATCAGAAGATGCTTAAAAACTTCGACAACTGTTCAGTACCGCGCTCCATCGGCTCAGAAATCATCTTTTTTATTTTTATTCGGAGGTTCTGCTATTGAAAAAGAATCATAACAGCTCGCGTGATCTCATATATGTCCACTTAAATGAACAGGAAAATTATGTTCTGTCATACGGCATTGAATTTGAGGAGTTTGCCCGTTCACTGTCAGATGTAATGGCGAATCTCCTGCTGCTGAAGCACGGATTTGATGATGGGGAATTCAACCGGCATACGCTCCTGGAGTATGTTCCGTATGAAAAGCTGAATAAGCTGCTTTCTGATGAAGTCTATAACTATGGGGATTTCTGCTGGATCGATTTCGAGGAGCTTGAAGGGCTGAACGAGCTTCCGGGTCAGACGATTGCAGAGCTATTGTATCTTGGACATCTAAAGGAGCACCTGAAAGCGCCATTTTATAACTATCTTGGCAACCGCTTTGTTTATCTGGCCCATGATGACGGCTGGTATAACAAGACCTATTACCGTGACATGGCTGATTTTTACCGCCTGCTGAGCCAGCTGATTCCCGAAAAGCTGAGCGAAATCAAGCCGGAAAAATCACTCCTCGGCCTGCGGAAGAAAGGTTCCTTCCCGCCGGTGCCCCAAGAGGCCATTTCCTACATGAAGGATATGATGAGGGAAGGTGCAGTCATCTCCATCAGACAGACCGATCAAAACCGTGCGCGGATTGAGATCCCCATCTGGGTAATCGGCGATTTTGCCAATATGGACGACATGTACGAAGAATACGAAAGCATCGCAAAAGAAAAATGCGAAGCCAAGCTCGTTTTTGATAAAAAAACACGAGAATGGAAGCTGTATGCGAGATGAGGAAAGCCCGGCAGAAGTGCCGGGCTTTTGTTTTTTTTGGATGGAATTTTAATTTTGATGAATAGAGGGTGCCAGTAAGCAGACTAAGACCCTCTAAAAGAGTTTTTGTGAAACAGAGGGTGCCAGTGAGCCCGACTAAGACCCTCTAGAAGAGTTTTTGTGAAACAGAGGGTGCCAGTGAGCCCGACTAAGGCCCTCTAGAAGAGTTTTTGTGAAACAGAGGGTGCTAGTGAGCCTGACTAAAGCCCTCTAGAAGAGTTTTATCAAAACAGAGGGTGCTAGTGAGTCCGACTAAGACCCTCTAGAAGAGTTTTTGTGAAACAGAGGGTGCTAGTGATCCCGACTAAGGCCCTCTAGAAGAGTTTTTGTGAAACAGAGGGTGCTAGTGAGCCCGACAAAGGCCCTCTAGAATAGATTTAACAAAACAGAGGGTGCCAGTGAGCCAACTAAGGCCCTCTAAAAGAGTTTTATCAAAACATAGGGTGCCAGTGTCCGTGCACTCTTCTGCACCTCAAATCCCCCCGTCAACCGAAAGATACCCGCACTCCGCCCCGCCTTGCCTTAATACCGCAAATTCAAAAGAACATCCCGGATCGCTTTATCCTCCATGATCGTATCTTTATACTTTTGTGTAATTTCGGTAAGGGCGACATCATGGTAGAAGAACTCAGCGAAAAACTTCACGAGCGGCCTTGAACGGGTCGTGATGGCATTCCATTTGCCGGCTTCCATGCCGGCGAACAGCATTTCTTCTTCGTCGATGATGGCAATCCTGCTTCTTTCGAGTGTTTCGTGATGCTTATCCGGAATCAGGACCGAGACGGACGGTAGGCTTGTTTCAATACTTCCGATAGAGTGGACATGGATGCTGACGCCGCTTTCGTGCTTTTCCTCCAGCAGCTTCGCGTACTTCTGAAGATCATCACCCCAGGCAGAGATGATGATTTTTCTTTCCGCCCTGCCGAGCATTTCCTCCAGCAGGGAAAGGATGGAGTGATTATCCTTCAAGGTCCACACCCGGTCATCCGCGACAGGTTTTTTGACAGCTGCCTCCCGCAGCTCCTGGACGCTGGTTTCGAAATCTGCTTTCAGCCTGCTGATCACCGATTCTACAGGAAGGGCGGTGTACAAGCGCTTTTTTTCTACGGTCGTTTCGAGGATGATGCCCTTCTCAGCCAGGCGGTGAAGCACTTCATACACCTTTGAGCGGGGGACAGCAGAGAGCTTGACGATCCCTGTGGCGTCCAGCGGCTGGTCCGCGGAAATAAGCGCCTGATAAATTTGGCTTTCATATTGGGTAAATCCGAATTGCTGCAGCATAATTGGACTCCTGAGTCAGTTTTTCCTTAATAATAGCATACCTTTTCCGCCAAATCGCACTGGGAAAAATAACACTTGCACCTCACTCTATAAAAAGTTACCATTGTGGTGGTAACTAATTGTGGGGTGTATAAAATGGATAAACGTGTGTATCTTTTGACGATTGTTTCCTTTGTAGTGGGGATGGTCGAGCTTATTATAGGAGGGATCATTGATCTGGTTGCGGCCGATCTTCATGTCAGCATCGGAAAGGCCGGACTTTTGATCAGTGTGTTCTCGATTGTATATGCTGTCGCGGCCCCGATTCTGCTGACAGCGACCGGAGGCGTGGAAAGGAAGAAGCTGACGCTCATGGCCTTGCTCGTTTTCCTGGCAGGGAATATCCTGGCTTTCCTGAGTCCCAGTTATAGTATTCTTTTTCTCGCAAGAGTCGTATCCGCGGCAAGCGGATCTTTGCTTGTTGTGCTGTGCATCACGATTGCATCGAATATTGTGCAGGAAAAATACCGCGCACGGGCGATCGGCATCGTGTTTATGGGCGTGAGCGCTTCCCTTGTTCTTGGTATCCCGGCGGGACTTATGCTTGGAAATGAATTTGGCTGGAGGGCACCGTTCCTGCTGATTGCAGTCCTGACATGTTTGTCGATAGCAGGGGTGTACTTTTTTATGGACCGTATTGAACCGAAAGCTGCCATATCCATCAGGCAGATGTTCGCTGCGTTGAAGAACCGGAAAATCTTATTTGCCCAGCTGGCATCATTCTTATTTTTAGCAGGGCACCTGACGCTGTATGGATACTTGACACCTTTCCTAAAAACCGTACTCGGCATGGACGGAAACTGGGTAAGCATCATGTATCTGCTGTTCGGTATTGCCGCGGTCGCCGGCGGCGGTGCAGGCGGATATCTTGCCGACCGCTTCGGGACAAAACCGACAATCCTAGCCATTATCATACTGTTTGCAGCTGCACTGTTTTCAATTCCGCATACTGCTTTTTCCCTGCCGCTGTTCATTGCGGTCATGATTATCTGGAGCATGCTGAGCTGGGCGATCACACCGGCATTGCAGAGCTATTTGATAGAGTCTTCGCCGGAAACATCGGATATCCAGCAAAGCTTGAATAACTCAGCCCTGCACTTTGGGATTGCCTTTGGATCTCTGATCGGGGGCATAGTAATTGAGCAGGCTTCAGTCGAGTGGAACGCTTCGGCAGGGGGAGTTTTCATCCTCTTCGCGCTTGGAGCTGCCGCTGTTTCGATGGCAGGATTGAAGAGCAGGCGGTCAGCAAGAAGCAGCAGTCCGACCGTCTAGCAGAAAGGGTCCGTCCGGGCTTCTTCCGGACGGCCCTTTTTCTGCTAGTTTTAAAGAAAAAATAGTGTATAATGGCGATAGCGGAAAATTTCATATATATGCAGAAACAGGTGTTTTTCTTTGAAAGACTTAAAAGGGAAGTTGGTGCAATTCCAACGCGGTCCCGCCACTGTAAATGGGAGCAAGCTGCAGAAGCCACTGTACGGACGTATGGGAAGGCGCAGCGAGCATTGACCATGAGCCAGGAGACCTGCCTGATTCTTATGCACCCATAAACCTACGAGGATAGGGAGGTGTACGGCAGCCTTTTGGAATCTTTTATTTTGAATCTGCACACGCCGTGCCAAGCATCCCCATGTTTATTGGGGATGCTTTTTTTGGTTCCGAAGGATGCTGGTCCCGTTTTGGGCATAAGACCTTTGCAGCATGAATTTTGCGACACTTATTTCTACAGGGGGATTTACCATGAAAAAGCTTTATTCATTATTTTTCAGCATGCTTTTGGCAGCGGGTATTCTGTCAGGCTGCGGCGATTCAGCGGCAGAGCCTGAAAAGGACAATGGCAGCAGCACTGAACAGACAGAGACAGAAACAGAAAAAGCAGAATTTCCGGTTACCATCACAGATGCCGCCGGTGAAGAAGTTGTCATTGAAGAAAAGCCGGAGAAGATTGTTTCCCTGATTCCAAGCAACACGGAAACTGCGTTTGCACTCGGTCTGGGAGAAGAAGTGGTTGGGGTATCTGATTTTGATAATTATCCAGAAGAAACAGCAGATAAAGAGAAGATCGGCGGAATGGAGTTCAATGTTGAAAAAATCATCTCCCTTGCTCCGGACCTGGTTCTTGCACATGCTTCAAGCGCGCATAATTCAACTGCAGGATTGCAGCAGCTGAAGGATTCAGGCATTGCTGTGCTGGTTGTCAATGATGCCCAGAGCTTTGAACAGGTATATGAGTCGATCGAGATGATCGGAACGGCTTCAGGCGCCAAGGAAGAAGCAGAAGAAGTGATTGCCGGCATGAAAGAGAAGATAGAGGCAATCAAAGAAAAAGCTGCTGCAGTAACAGAAAAGAAGAAAGTGTTTGTAGAGGTGTCTCCAGCGCCGGAGATTTATTCGCCTGGGAAAAATACATTCATGGATGAAATGCTAACGATGATTAATGCAGAGAATATTGTAAAAGAAGAAGGCTGGCCAAAGGTAGATCCTGAAGCCATCATCAAGGAAAATCCGGACGTGATTATTTCCACTTCCGGTTACCGCAATGAAGATGCTGTGGCAGAGGTGCTCGCCCGTGAAGGCTGGCAGGATGTAAATGCCGTTAAAAACAAGCAGGTGTTCAGTGTGGATTCAGACACAGTAAGCCGCTCCGGCCCAAGGCTTGCTGAAGGAGTAGAGGAATTTGCCAAAGCTGTCTATCCGGACGTATTTAAGTAAGAATAAGCTGTCAGCCTATGTGCTTGCAGCCGCTTTTCTTGTCATATGCATGCTGGTGGGGATTTCAATCGGTACAGTCTCTGTGCCGATCCCTTCTATCATTAATATAGTTGGATCTAAGCTCCTGCCGATTCAGCTTGATGCTTCGGTTGACCCGATGCACAGCAATATTGTGATGAATATCCGCCTGCCCAGGGTCATTCTTGCCGGGCTTGTAGGAGCTTCCCTCGCCATTGCGGGGGCAGCCTTCCAGGGCCTCTTGCGGAATCCGCTTGCAGATCCTTATACACTTGGGGTTTCATCCGGTGCGTCCGTCGGTGCAGTGCTGGTGCTGTTTTTTCAAATATCGATCCCGTTTGCCGGACTGTTTACGCTTCCTATTCTCAGTATGGTATTCTCATTCTTAACCATTTTTGCCGTGCTGTTTTTTGCAAGAAGGATTGACAGGGCCATGAAGGTGGAGACTATCATCCTGACAGGGATCATTGTCAGCTCCTTTCTGGGCGCGCTTATTTCGCTTATGATTGCCCTGACTGGCGAAGAGCTCAGGCAGATCATCGGCTGGATCATGGGGAGCGTTTCGATGAGGGGATGGGCATATATCCGCATTATCCTGCCGTTTTTCATAATAGGAAGCCTGCTGTTAATGATAAATGCGAAAGAGCTGAATGCTATGTCATTTGGAGAAGAACGGGCCCAGCATCTTGGCGTAAATGTGCAGAGAAGAAAAATGATGGTCCTTGTGGCGGGGTCCATATTGACAGGCGCCGCCGTCGCGGTGTCAGGCACCATCGGCTTTGTCGGCCTTGTAATTCCGCATTTGACAAGGCGGCTTTGGGGGCCTGACCATATTCATCTGCTGCCTCTGTCAATGATGACTGGCGCCGGCTTCCTGATTCTTGCTGACCTGGTCGCCCGGACGGTCATTTCGCCCACAGAGCTGCCGATCGGCGTCATTACGAGCATCATCGGAGCGCCTGTGTTTGCGCTTATTTTGCTGAAAAGAAGAAATAGGAGGGCGGTCTGATGCTGAACATACAAGGATTGACCGGCGGCTACGGGGATGAGAGCATCATTCAAGAGGTCAGTTTTTCAGTGGGAAAAGGGGAGCTGTTCGGCATCCTCGGGCCAAATGGCAGCGGAAAGACGACTCTTTTAAAAATGCTGAGCGGCATCCTCTCCTATAAGAGCGGAAGCATTTCTGTAAAAGGCAGGCCTTTGCCGGAGTTCTCAGTGAAAGAGCTGGCTAAGGTCATTGCGGTGCTGCCGCAGCATTCATCACAGTCTTTTTCTTATACAGTCAAAGAAACAGTTTCTTTGGGCAGGTATGCCCATCAGAAAGGCTGGTTCCAGACCTGGTCGGAGGAGGATGAAAAGACCGTCCAGCGCGTGATGGAACAAACGCGGGTCGCAGAATTCAAGGATCATTATATCCACGAGCTGTCCGGCGGGGAGAGGCAGCGGGTATTCCTTGCCCAGGCGCTGGCCCAGGAGCCCGAGATCCTGCTTCTGGACGAGCCGACCAACCATCTTGATCTATCTTTCCAGAAAGAGCTGCTTGACCTGCTGCGGACAT
Source organism: Bacillus sp. AG4(2022) (assembly GCF_031844465.1). Taxonomy (NCBI): domain Bacteria; kingdom Bacillati; phylum Bacillota; class Bacilli; order Caryophanales; family Bacillaceae; genus Bacillus; species Bacillus sp. AG4(2022). The sequence continues at coordinate 43,732 of NZ_JAUZVH010000011.1, read as the reverse complement.
GGGCGAAGGAATGCGGGATGACTGTTGTTTCCATTTTCCATGATCTGAACCTTGCAGCACTGTATTGCGACAGACTGCTTTTAATGGAAAACGGGAAGGTAGTCGCGGCGGATGTCCCGAATGAGGTACTCCGCGAGGACCGGATCCGCACAGTCTATCAGACGGATATCATGAAGCATGCCCATCCTGCCGTCCCTGCCCCGCAGATGGCAATCCTGCCAGGGGACCTGAGTGCTGAACCGGCCGCTATTGGCGAAAATGATGTCCAGGTATACGAGGACCATGTGCTTGTGAAATCTCCCTTCCCGCTCCGTACGATGTCCTCCGGGGTGGCAGGATCCGGGGTCGGCTGGCACAGACTGTTTGTTAACCGCCAGGTGCCGAACCATTATGACTGCAGCGACCACCGGGCAGAAATGAAAGAATATTTGCGGGAGAACGGCTATGAGCCAGGCGAGACGGTAGGCATGATGACAGCCGTCCAGGTGGCAGACGCTAGCTATAGGCTCTATGAGTCCGATGGCTTTTCTCTCCTCGCAGTTGTCACCGCAGGAACAGGGAATGCTGTTGACGCTTCCCGCAGCGGCCTGCACAGCTTTGAATTTTCTCCAGGCACGATCAACACATGGATCTTCATCAACGGAAACCTGACAGAGGAAGCCTTCATTCAAAGTATCATGACAGCCACAGAAACAAAGGTGAAGGTGCTTCATGACCATTATATTGAGGATAAGGTGTCAGGCACTCTGGCGACAGGCACAAGCACAGACAGCATCCTGATTGCTGCTGCCCAGTCAGGGAAAAAGCTGGAGTTTGCAGGAACAATTACACCGCTTGGCAAGCTGATCAGCAAAGCCGTATATGACTGTACAGCTGAAGCGCTCCGCAAATACCGGAAGAGGGTGTCATCATGATTGTCCATCATCTGGCTGCCCTTACCCTTGCATTTCTGCTCGATCAGCTTATTGGAGATCCGCCTAAATGGCCCCATCCAGTCCGGTGGATCGGGTCATTTATTCTATTTTTGGATAAAAAGTGGAACCGCGGCGAAAAGCGGAAGCTGAAAGGGGCAATGATGGTCCTGGCTGTCCTTGGTGCTGTATTCCTTGCTGCAAGTGCCATCACATACACCGGCTATTACATCCATCCTCTGGCAGGAATCATAATCGAAGCCATCCTCATTTCCACCGCAATCGCGCAAAAAAGCCTGAAGGAGGCGGCGCTTGAGGTCTATAGTCCGCTTCATAGAGAAAACTTATCTGAAGCACGCCTGAAGCTTTCCTATATTGTCGGCCGTGATACAGAAAAGCTGGAAGAGCCGGAAATTGTAAGAGGAACAGTAGAAACGGTTGCGGAAAATACGAGTGACGGGATCACCGCTCCTCTATTTTGGGCGCTCATCGGCGGAGCACCTTTGGCTCTCCTGTACCGTGCAGCCAATACCTGCGACTCTATGGCAGGCTATAAGAACGAAAGGTATCTTGAGTTTGGCTGGACCTCTGCGCGGCTCGATGATCTGCTGAATTTCATTCCTGCCCGGCTGACCGGCCTCCTGATGCTGCTCGGGAAAAAGCCGGAGCATTCCAGCTTTAAGGAAGCATGGGACATTCTCCTCCGGGACAGCAGGAAGCATCCGAGCCCGAACAGCGGCTGGGGAGAAGCGGCAGCCGCAGCCTTGATGGGCGTCCAGCTCGGGGGCATCAATTACTATAAAGGGATCGTTTCTGACAGGGCAAGAATGGGCGACCCTATTGTTATCCTTGAAAAAGGCCATATATTGTCCGTCATTGAGATTATGAAAAGGACCTCTTTATTATTTCTATTATTCTTATGGCTGGGGGGAATGCTCTTTGAATTGGCCGTCGCATGGATCCAATCCGCAGCATTTATTTAAGGCACTTGGGCTGCGGGAGCCATCGGAGCTGCTGGACTTCAGTGCCAATATCAATCCTATGGGGCCGCCTGAACGGCTAAAGGCAGGCTGGCATCAATTTTTCGAGAAACTGCCGGTTTACCCTGATCCTTTTGCAGCAGACCTGACTGCAAGGCTGGCTCAAAAGGAAGGCGTCGGGAAGGAATATGTACTCGCCGGGAACGGTGCCTCTGAACTGATCAGCCTGGCAGCGAGGCTTCTGGCCGGTAAAAAAGTCATCATCGTGCAGCCGGCTTTCTCTGAATATGAACAGGCCTGTGAGGTGAATGATTGTGAAATCAGCTATTTTCAGCTGGATGAGGGGAGCTGGGAGCTGGATGCAATGAGGCTCTGCGAAGACGCCAAAATAGCGGATGCCCTGTTTCTCTGCAATCCTGCCAACCCGACAGGCAGATACTATGGCCGTGAAGATATCGTTTCATTATTAGAGGGTTGCCCTGAAACGCTCGTCATCGTAGATGAGGCATTTTATGACTTTCTGCCGGAATATGAACCTCTCGTGCCGCTGCTTTCAGAATACAAGAACCTCATCCTGCTCCGCAGCATGACGAAAATGTTCAGTATCCCGGGCCTGCGGCTGGGCTATGCACTGGCAGACCCTGAGCTGATCAGGGGGATGGCCCGCTTTCAATACCATTGGAGCATCAACTCCGCTGCCCAGCAGGCAGGGCTGATTTGCCTGGAAGAAGATCTATACATAGAGGAAACACAGATTTATATGGAAAAAGAAAGAAGCAGGCTCTTTAGCTTTTACAAGGATAAAGGCTTGCACGTGTCCGAATCGAAAACCAACTTCTATCTTCTCCGTGACCCGGAGCTTGGTGATCAGGAAAAGCTGTTTTACTTTTTGCTTGAAAAAGGGTTTGTCCCCCGCCATACCTATAACTTTCCCGGGCTTTCCGGACGCTGGCTGCGGTTTGCCGTCAAAGGGACAGAAGATAACCAGAAGCTGATGGAGGCGATCGACGAATGGACAATGCAAAAGGACTGATATTTATTACAGGAGGCGTCCGCAGCGGCAAAAGCACCTTTGCGGAAAAAACAGCAGCGTCCGCCGCCTCCACTGGCCGTCTTCATTATATTGCTGCAGGGAAGAGCTTGGACGAAGAAATGGCCGAGCGGATCCTGCTGCATCAAAAGCAGCGGGATGAAAGCGGAAGCGGTTGGAGAACCTGGGAACAGCCTGCAGGAATAGGGGAGCTGGCTGCCGCTTTTACAAAGCAGGATGTGCTGCTTCTGGACTGCCTGACCACTCTATTGAATAATGAATTATTCGGCACAGGCGGCAGGTGTGAGAGTCCGGAATTCCAGGAAGCGGTCAAGGAGCGGATCCTTGCTGATATCGACTCCCTGAATGAGAGTGCGGGAGCATTGATTATTGTCAGCAATGAAGTCCAGTATGAAACGTTTGAAGCAGGGAGTGTGTCCCATATATACGCCAGGCTGCTTGGCCAGCTCCATCAGAAGATTGTGGGGATGGCAGTCCAGGCTTATCTTGTGGAAGCGGGAATCCCGCTTCTTATGAAAGGAAGGAAACCATGAAAGGCATCATGATACAGGGAACGGCTTCAGATGTGGGGAAGAGCTTTATTGCTACTGCTCTCTGCCGGCTGCTGTCCAATGAAGGCCTTAGGGTGGCGCCGTTCAAGTCTCAGAATATGTCCAATAATTCCTATGCGACGGCGGACGGCAGGGAAATCGGCCGGGCACAGGGCATTCAGGCAGAGGCGGCGAGGGCTGAAGCAACAGTCTGGATGAACCCGATCCTGCTGAAGCCGAAATCTGATATGAGCTCAGAGGTGGTTCTGCTCGGAAAAGCTGTTCGAACCTATTCCGGCCGCAGCTACCGTGAGAATTTCTATGAAAAGGGCCTGGCTGTGATCCAGGAATCATTGAAAAAGCTTGAAGCCGATTTTGATGTCATTGTTGCGGAGGGTGCCGGGAGCCCGGTAGAAATCAACCTGAAGGATCGGGAGCTGGTCAATATGAAGGTGGCCGATCTGGCTGACATCCCGGTCATCCTGGCAGCGGATATCGACCGCGGAGGCGTGTTCGCAAGCATCATCGGCACCCTTGAGCTGCTCACTCCTGAAGAGAGGCTGCGGGTGAAGGGTTTGATCATCAATAAGTTCAGGGGCGACCCGGATTTGTTTGCGGACGGCATCTCCTGGCTGGAGGAGCGGACAGGGATTCCTGTTCTCGGCGTTCTCCCCCATCTTGAAAACCATATGATTGATGGAGAAGATTCCCTTTCACTCGAGGGCAGTTTTTACAAGAAGGCTGGAGGGAGGATTGACATTGCTGTGATCAGGCTGCCATACATTTCGAATTACAGTGATATTGAACCCTTTCTCTGCGAAGAAGATGTGTCGGTGCGCTGGGTGAAAGATGCAGCGGAGTTTGGAGAACCGGATGCCGTCATTATCCCCGGGACGAAAAGTACGATCCATGACCTGCAGTTTCTGAGGTCTTCCGGCCTGGAACGCTCTATTGCCTGTTTTGCTGAGGAAGGCGGCAGGATTGCCGGAATATGCGGCGGCTACCAGATGCTAGGGGAGCAGCTGTATGATCCTGAAGGGACTGACAGCGGTACGATAGGTTTGAAAGAAAAGGGAATGGGCCTGATAGCGGCTGATACGACCTTCTTCCGAGACAAATTAACCGTCCAGGCGAAGGGTTCATACATAGCATCCGCCGGGTTTGGCAGCGGCAGTGTTGAAGGCTATGAGATTCACCTTGGCCAAACAGCCAAAAAAGGCATAGATGCAGGCAGGAGTTTATTTTTGATGGAAGATGGCCGAGAGGAAGGCTATAGCGGCGGAAAAATAATCGGGACCTATCTGCACCATGTTTTTCATAATGACACCTTCAGAAACAGATGGCTTGAGAGCATCCGGAAGGAAAAAGGCCTGCCGCAAAAGGAGCCTGTACGGATCGGAGACATGAAGGACGAACGCTTTGAGAAACTTGCCAGTGAGGCAAAGCAGCATCTTCAGTGGGACAAAATCAAAGAAATAATAGGATATAAAAAAGCATATGAAAACCATTAAAGGACTGCTGATCAACATTCAATTTTTCACAAGCATCCCGGTGCCGATGCAGATTCCTATGGATAAAGCACATTTGAAAAGAGCCGTGATCACTTTTCCAATTCTCGGGCTTCTCCAGGGACTCTTTTACAGCCTGGTGCTGTATGGATTCCTGGAATGGACCCCGTTTTCGCCGCTCGCCTCGGCATTTGCCCTATGGCTTGTGATGATCATCCTGACCGGGGGAATCCACCTTGACGGCTGGATGGATGCAAGCGATGCCTTCTTCTCTTATCAGGATCGGGAGAAGCGGCTTGAGATCATGAAAGATCCCCGTACAGGTGCGTTTGGCGTTCTTTCTGTCATTGTGCTTCTTGCCGCGCGCTTTCTGTTCATCTATGAAATTGCGCTGCAGCGGGAGCCGGAGACATATTGGCTCATTGCCCTGATTCCCTTTCTCGGAAAGCAGATCATGGGCGTCCTCCTGATGCAGGTGCGCCCGGCAAAGCCTGAAGGACTGGGGGCACTGTTTCAAAAAGCTGCCAGTGCCAGGGATTTGGCCTTTTACCCGGCAGCAGTGCTGCTGGTGTTCGTGCTGTATGCTATGGCGGATATCAGCCTTGCAGTCCAAGCGGCGATCCTGCTCTTGGCTGCAGCAGGCTTTCTCGCATTTGCCGCTGTAAAGTCGGTTAAATGGTTTGGCGGAATTACAGGGGATGTACTTGGTGCATCTGCAGAAGGAGCTGAATGCTTTTTATGGATGGTACTGTGGCTGTTACATTATTTCGCCATGTCCTGACAGAAGAAAACAAGCGGCATGCCTATCTCGGCTGGACAGATTCTCCTTTATGCCCTGAAGAGAAGAAGCGGTTTGAAGCCTGGGCACAATCCCTCCCAGAGTATCCCTTCACTTTTTCAAGCGATCTGGGACGCTGCCTCGAGACTGCCAGCCTTTTGCCCGGAGGGGAAGCCCGAGAGCTGAAGGAGCTGCGGGAAATGAATTTTGGCAGATGGGAAGGCAGTGTCTATGAAGAGCTGAAGAATGATCCTGCCTACCAGGCCTGGCTCAATGATCCTTTTATTGCCCCGATACCGGAAGGCGAGGATTATGGGCAGTTTTCTGAAAGGGTCATGTATGGCTGGGGAAAAATCAGGACCAGCCTGATTCGGGATAAAGGAACAAGAGCTGCTGTCGTCACGCACGGCGGGGTGATCCGTCAGCTGCTGACCAGGCTTGCGCCAGAGGAAAGGCCATTCTGGGAGTGGAAAGCCCCGCATGCCGGCGCCACCACATTGGTCTGGGAAAACAATGGTTTCAGGAGGGGTGGAAGATGCACTTTATTATTGGAGGAAGCTTCAATGGGAAAGCTGCCTGGGTGAAAAGACAGTATGCAGAGGAAGAGGCTTCCTGGCATAGTGCCTATAAGGGCGAGTGTTTTCCTGAAGGTGCTGGTGCAGCGACAGACTGCGTCATTCTGGAAGGAATCGAACAGTGGATCCGCGAAGATATAAAGAGAATGGATAAGGGCCAGGCAAGAGCCCTGTGGAAGGAGCGGCTGGATGATTGGCTCCGCTGGGAAGCCGGCGTGCAGGAGAGAAAACTGGTGCTGATAGGAACAGATATCACCAAAGGGATTGTACCGATTGAAAAAGAAGACCGGGACTGGCGGGATGCCTCCGGGTGGATATTCCAGGATGCTGCTGCAGCTGCTGAAAGGGCAGATCTGATCTGGTATGGCATCAGCCGGAGATTAAAATAAAAAGATAGGGGAAATGAAAATGAGGATTTATACAAGGACAGGCGATAAGGGACAGACAAGCATCATTGGCGGCCGGGTGGATAAAGATGATGTCCGGGTTGAAGCGTATGGCACGGTTGATGAGGTGAACTGCTTTGTCGGACAGGCCATGGCTGAGCTGGACGGGGAAGTATTCAAGGATGTGCTTGATGATCTGGAAAAGATTCAGCATGAGCTGTTTGACTGCGGAGGAGACCTGGCCAATGTGTCGGCTAAAAGGGAACTGAAGCTTGGGCAGGAATCCATCGATTATCTGGAAAGCAGGATCGATGAATTCATTGAAGAGGCGCCCGAGCTAGAACGCTTCATCCTCCCTGGAGGTTCAAAGCCTTCTGCTTCCATTCATATTGCAAGGACGGTATCCAGAAGGGCGGAGCGGCTCATCGTCACACTCATTAAAACAGAAGAAAAGGTTCCTGAAGTTTGCCTGCAGTATATGAACCGCCTCTCTGACTATTTCTTCGCATTGGCGAGGGTGATCAATTTCCGCCTTCAAGTGAAGGATGTGGAATATGTTCGGAGCGCGAAGGTTTTCCGCGGCGGAAAGCGCAAGGAGAACTGATTGTGAAAAATAAAAAGATGATGCTGGCTGCCTTGTTCATAGCTTTTTCAGCCATTGGGGCAGCAGTCAAGATTCCGGCGGTCATAGGGAGTGTGGCACTCGATACCTTTCCTGCCTTAGCTGCCGCTGCCCTGTTGGGGGGCGGGGCCGGCAGCGTGGTGGCCGGGCTCGGCCACCTCTTGTCTGCACTTGTCGGCGGTATGCCGCTTGGCCCGCTTCACTTTCTAGTTGCAGCCGAAATGGCCGTTCTGGTCTGGATATACGGAAAACTGTGGGCAAGCGGCCGGAGGAAGGCTGCTTTCGCCGTTTTTGCAGCAGGCAACACGTTTGCAGCACCGCTCCCGTTCCTTTTTTTAATGGGAACTGGTTTTTATATTGCGATCGTCCCCTCCCTTCTGGTTGGCTCGCTTCTAAATGGGTTGCTGGCTTTCTGGGCAGTCCCGCGCATCAGCCGGGTGCTTGGTGAGAGGCAGAGGGAAGGGAATGTGCCGGAATGAGGGACGTATTATACATACCAGGCGGAAACGGGGAAACACTGGTCATCAGCAGCGACAACAGCGGCGGCATCGGCCTGAAGGAGGCTGACCATGTAAAGGTCCCGTATGAAACGGTTGCTTACTTTGCTTTTCGTACGGCTGTCATGGAAAATCTTTCAGCCGGCGGTGCTCCTTTTGCAGCCGTCCTGCACAATTTTGCTGGGGAAGAGCATTGGAATGCCCTTGCCGGGGGCATTGAGAAGGGTGCACAGGAAGCGGGGATTGAAGGCTTGGCTGTCACAGGAAGCACCGAAAGCAATTTTGATCTCCTCCAATCAGCGGTCGGGCTGATCGTTATCGGAAAAAAGACAGGCAGCCCTGAAGGTCCTCCCCTTTACACCGGCCGGGAGAAGCTGGCTGTCATCGGGCTGCCCCTTGTCGGTGAGGAGGTCCTGAGCAAAAATGAGGCAATCGCACCGCTTTCTCTATTTAAGGAAATCAGCAGGATGGATGGGATCCATACACTGCCTGTCGGCTCGAAGGGAATACTTTATGAGCTGAACCAGCTTTTTTCCAATAGGGAGTTCACTGGAGGTGAAGTTTCCTGCAAGGGCGTGGACCTCTTAAAATCAGGCGGTCCTTCCTGCTGCTTCATCGCCTCCTATTCCAGAGAGCTTGAGCAGGAAATACTGGTGAAGGCGGGAAGCTTTCATCATCAGCTGGAGATCAACTAGAGGAGGAATGAAACTTGCTTGATTTATATTTTGTAAGGCATGGTGAAACGGAATGGAATAAAGCCGGACGGATGCAGGGCAGGCTCGATTCAAATTTGACCGAAAAGGGGCTGGAGGATGCTGAAAGGCTCGGGGAATATTTGCGGGAGACGCAATTCGACGAAATCATCTCAAGCCCGAGCTCACGGACCATCCAGACTGCTGAAAAGCTTGCCGGAAGCACTGCGGCCATCCGTACGGACGAAAGACTGATGGAAATCCATCTTGGCCAGTGGCAGGGAAAAACGGGCGATGAAATAAAGATGCTCTTTCCTGAACAGTACGGTTATTACTGGAACGAGCCGGCAAAGTTCGAGAACCCGGAGGGAGAAACCTTTCCCGATGTGAAAACCAGGCTGGCCGGGTTCCTGCAGGAGCTCGGGGACAGCCGGAGCACAGGGAAAATCCTGATCGTCACCCACGCGGTTGTCATCAAAACAGCGGTCATGCTCGCCAATAAGGTGACAGTTAATGAAATATGGGAGCCCCCGTTCATCCATGGCACCAGCCTCACCCATATGACATACAGGGACGGAGTGCTCGAGCTTGTACTCGCCGGCGATCTTTCCCATATCGGAGTGCCAGGCTGAATGCTCGTGAAATTTATCAGGTGCAGGGTTGAGGCAGGTTCCAGGGAAAAATTCAGCCTCGCCCAAATGGGATGGGAGCCATTAAAGCACGTCCCCGGATTTATCCGGCAGTTCGGCGGCTGGACCAGACCGGAAGGGGATGCGGATGCCGTTATCTTTGGTTTATGGGAGAGCAGGGCCAGCTACGATTATTTTATGGATCATCTGCACGATAGACTGATAGAGGGATCCTCGCAAGAGCGGTATTTCCAATCTATTTCCGTGGTACTTTATGAGGTGGATGAGGGTATGATTCATGGGACGGCCGCTAGCAAAGGGCTCCTGGACATTTTGGGGGAGAAACTGGGCATAGAAACCCGTGAAGTGGAGCTTGCCGGTGAGTGGGAAGTGCGCACAGCAATCAGCTGAGAGTCTAGGACCCTCAGCTTTTTTAGTGGAAATTTAAAGTCATGTACAGAAAGGAAGCTAATCTATACATGACTGATAGGAAAAGAAGACGGTCATGTATAGAAAGAGGGTTAATTGATGCATGACTGGCAGGAAAAGAAGACGGTCATGTATAGAAAGAGGGTTAATTGATGCATGACTGGCAGGAAAAGAAGACGGTCATGTATAGAAAGAGGGTTAATCGATGCATGACTGGCAGGAAAAGAAAGTAGTCATGTATAGAAAGAGGGTTAATTGATGCATGACTGGCAGGAAAAGAAGGTAGTCATGTATAGAAAGAAGGTTAATCGATGCATGACTGTTAGGAAAGAAGGTAGTCATGTATAGAAAGAGGGTTAATCGATGCAAGACTGGTAAGAAAAGAAGGCGGTCATGTATAGAAAGAAGGTTAATCGATGCATGACTGTTAGGAAAGAAGGTAGTCATGTATAGAAAGAGGGTTAATCGATGCATGACTGGCAGGAAAAGAAAGTAGTCATGTATAGAAAGAGGGTTAATTGATGCATGACTGGCAGGAAAAGAAGGTAGTCATGTATAGAAAGAGGGTTAATTGATGCATGACTGGCAGGAAAAGAAGGTAGTCATGTATAGAAAGAAGGTTAATCGATGCATGACTGTTAGGAAAAGAAGGTAGTCATGTATAGAAAGAGGGTTAATTGATGCATGACTGGCAGGAAAAGAAGGTAGTCATGTATAGAAAGAAGGTTAATCGATGCATGACTGTTAGGAAAAGAAGGCGGTCATGTATAGAAAGAAGGTTAATCAATGCATGACTGGCAGGAAAAGAAGGCGGTCATGTATAGAAAGAAGGTTAATCGATACATGACTGATAGGAAAAGAAGACAGTCATGTATAGAAAAAAGTTTACCGATGCATGACTAGAGGATATGCCGGTGAGGCAGCAGAAACAATATTCTCTATTGAATATAGAGATTGATTTTGCTATACTTCTAACTAACGATAGTTAGGGAGGCTGAGGAAGGATGACTTCACAGCAGATCAAACAAGCAGCACTAAAGCTTTTTGCTGAAAAAGGATACGAGGGAACGCCGCTTTCTGCCATCGCCAAGGCGGTTGGCATTAAAACCCCTTCTTTATATGCGCATTTTCCTTCAAAAGAAGAGCTGTTCCTCTCGGTTTTCCGGGATACTGTTTCCCTGGAGCTGCTCACAATTAAGGAAGCCATGGAAGATCAAAGCTCTGATAATGCTCTTGATACGATCAAGGCGATCTTTGATGCGCTGACCGAGTTGAGGGAAGAAAATGAGAATATCCAGTTTTTTAAACGGGCGATATTCTTTCCGCCGGCTGATCTCGGGCCAAAGCTGAAAGAAGAATTTTTTGAATATGAAAAGCATTCCACTGACATGCTGCAGGGCCTCTTTGAGCACGGTAAAAAAGAGTCGATGTTCACGGCGGCCGGAAGCGGCGAAATGGCTGCTGCTTTTTATTGCCTGATTGACGGGCTTCTGGTTGAACAGCATTATTACAGCCAGGAGGAATACAACAAACGGAGAGAATCGGCATGGAAGATCTTCCTGGCCGGAATCATCATGAAGAAAGAGGGGTAGCATCAATGCCTTGGGTATATTTATTTGCAGCAGGATTATGCGAAATAGGCTGGGCTTTCGGGCTTAAGTATTCAGAAGGATTCACAAAGCCATTGCCCGCTGCCATCACGGTTATATTGATCATCATCAGCTTTATGCTGTTCTCAAATGCGATGAAGACCATCCCGATCGGAACAGCTTATGCAGTATTCACTGGGATTGGAGCGGCAGGGACTGTAATTGTCAGTATGATGTTCCTCGGGGAGCCGGGCGGGGCTGTGAAGCTTTTATTCCTGGCGCTGCTGCTCGGCGGCATCATCGGGCTGAAAATGACCTCCAAAGAAGAAGAGACGGAAAAGGGGGCTGAGTAGGCATGTCGTGGTTTTATTTAGTATTGGCGGGCTTCGGTGAAATAGGCTTTGTCATTTTCATGAAGCTGTCAGAAGGCTTTACCAGAAAAAAGTATACAATCTTATCCGCGTTATCAGGCTTCATCAGCTTTTATTTTCTTTCCCGGGCACTGCTGGAGATTCCGATTGGCACCGGCTACGGGATCTGGACCGGAATCGGTGCAGCCGGAAGCGTGCTGCTTGGCATGCTGTTTTTCGGTGAATCCCGGGACTGGAAGCGGGTTGTATTTATTGGGATGATCATTGGCGGGGTTATTGGCTTAAAAACGATCAGCTAAGCAGAGGCAGCAGCTCTAAAATGTAGAGCTGCTGCTTTTTTTCGGCTGTTTCTACCTGATTTCAGAGTTATTCTACCTGAATTTTTGTTTTTTCTGCCTGAAATCGGCTGGATTCTACCTAAAAATAGTGATAATTTTTCCGTGTAACATTTATTACCAATTTACCTCATAAAAAATTCGAAAAATTATAAAAAAACACAACATAAATGCTAAAATATAAGAAAAAAGGAGCCATAACCAATGTACTGCCAACTAACCGACAGTTAGCAACCCGAAAAGGGGGCCGCCTTCCTTCTATTTTGCCAAGTTAATAAACAATAGACAGGAGGAGACGGAATGAACAGAGCATATTTTGATTTTTTAGTAAAACAAGCTGAGAAGGAATTTACAGGATGGGACTTCTCTTATCTGACGGAAACAGGGAGGATGGCCTCTGAGCCGCTGGGCTGGAATTATACGAACTGGGTGCTGCCTGAGATGTTGGATGCGGCATCCATGCTGGATATGGGCACCGGCGGGGGAGAGTTTCTTTCCTTATTATCCCCGCTTCCGTCCTATACAGCTGCCACAGAAGGTTACGGGCCAAATATAGAGATTGCAGCAGAACGTCTAAAGCCGCTGGGAATAGAGGTTTATGAGGTAAAAGATGATTCGGGACTGCCTTTTGGTGACCGTTTGTTTGATCTCATTATTAACCGCCATGAATCATATGATCCGCAGGAAGTAAACCGCATCCTGAAGCCCGGCGGGGTCTTTGTAACCCAGCAGGTTGGCGGAACTGATAACTTAGGATTGAACCGTATGCTTGGCGCTAAAGAGGACTTCGGATATGCCGGCTGGAACCTTGAGAAGTCCATTCACCAGCTTGAAGATGCCGGCTTCCATATTGCCGACTCTTATGAAGCATACCCTTATACAAGATTCTATGATGTCGGCGCTATTCTCTACTATTTGAAGGCCATTCCCTGGCAGATAGAAGGGTTTACTGCCGCAAGATACGAAAAAAAGCTAAGGGAGCTGCACGGGGAAATCCAGCGGACGGGCTATGCGGAAGTCCGATCGCACCGGTTCATTATAAAAGCGCAAAAGAAAAGCTGACAGATCAGCCGGCCGGAAGGGCCGGCCTGTTGAAAGGGGCGGAAAGATGAGTTTGAAGCTGGGCTATATAATTTTATATGTTGAGGATTTGGAAAAGACGAAGCGGTTTTATGGCGAACTTCTCGGTCTCGAGCTGAAAAATGAATTTGGCACCTACATAGAATATGACACAGGCAGCACGATCCTCTCCATGAACACAAGGGAAAATGGGCGTGAACTGACAGATCTTCCAATACCAGCAGGTTTCCGGGAAGAGCAGACGATGGAGCTGGGCTTTGTGACGGAGGATGTGGAAGGGACAATCGAAAAGGCACGCAAGGCAGGAGTCCGCATTTTGCTGGAACCCGTGAAAAAGCCCTGGGGGCAGACTGTCGCCTATATGGAAGATCCGGATGGGCATTATATTGAGATTTGCACACCCATCGGCTAAAAATGCCTGGCCCTCTTTTTAGAGGGCTTATTTTTTTGCGTGAACAAGATTTATCCGGTTAAGTATTTCGAAGAAAATCGAAGGGAAACAGTGGAAACCCATTAATTCGGCGCTTACACCAGCTCTTGTAAATTATCTGGAATATGGTATGATACTCTATGTTTTTGTCGGCCCGGACTTTGATGAGAGTTCAAAGTCACACTATAAATCCAATAAACTAAGGGGTGTTCATTTGAAAGGTTTATCAATTAAAGAACAATGGTTTGGCAATGTCAGAGGAGATATCCTGGCCGGGATTGTCGTAGCGCTTGCGCTCATTCCCGAGGCGATTGCTTTCTCCATTATTGCAGGTGTGGACCCGATGGTCGGTCTCTATGCTTCTTTTTGCATTGCGGTCATTATCGCATTTGTCGGGGGACGGCCGGGGATGATTTCAGCGGCAACCGGGGCCATGGCCCTGCTGATGGTTACGCTTGTTGCAGACCACGGGCTTCAGTACTTGTTTGCTGCCACCATCCTGACCGGGATCATTCAGCTGCTGCTGGGTGTCTTTAAGCTGGCCAGGTTTATGAAGTTCATTCCAAGGTCCGTGATGATCGGGTTTGTAAATGCGCTCGCCATCTTGATTTTTATGGCACAGCTTGAACAGTTTGTCGGTGCTACATGGGTCATGTATGCCATGGTAGCCGGTGCGCTTGCCATCATTTATTTGTTTCCGCGCATTACAAAGGCTGTCCCATCGCCGCTTGTTGCCATTATTGTCATTTCTATCATTGCGATAACGACAGGTTCGGATGTACGGACAGTAGGAGACATGGGAGAGCTGACAAGAAAGCTTCCGGTCTTCCTGATTCCGGATATCCCGCTGAACCTGGAAACACTGAAGATTATCTTCCCTTATTCCCTCGGACTAGCCATTGTCGGCCTGCTTGAGTCACTTTTGACTGCTTCCATCGTCGATGATATGACCGACACGGAAAGCAACAAAAACCGTGAAGCCAGAGGGCAGGGGATTGCCAATATCATTAACGGATTTTTCGGCGGGATGGCCGGCTGTGCGATGATTGGCCAATCCGTCATTAATGTGAAATCTGGGGGACGAGGAAGGTTATCTACCTTAACAGCAGGTGTGTTCCTGATGTTCCTGATTCTGGTCCTCGGCGACCTGGTCGTCCAGATTCCGATGGCTGCGCTGGTCGGAGTCATGATTATGGTATCCATTGGTACATTTGACTGGACTTCTCTCCGCAATATGGCAAAGGTTCCTGCCACCGATTCGATTGTAATGGTCGTAACGGTTGTAACGGTTGTCTTTACCCATGACCTGTCTAAAGGCGTCTTTGCGGGAGTGCTCCTGAGTGCGATATTCTTCGTTGCCAAAATCTCAAAGGTGAAGGTGTCAACAGTCCTAGATGAAAAAGCAGGCAAACGCACCTATAAAGTGACAGGACAACTGTTCTTCGCCTCTGTCACTGATTTTGCCGGCAGTTTTGATTTGAAGGAAACGGCGCAGGAAGTAGTGATCGACCTCTCTGAAGCACATGTCTGGGATGACTCTGCTGTAGCTGCCATTGATAAAATTGTGATGAAGCTCCGGGAAAATGGAACAAGCGTCCAGCTGATCGGCCTCAACGAGCCGAGCCTGCATCTGGTTGATAAGCTGGCTGTCCACAAACAGGATGGAGCCAAGCTTTCCGGCCATTAAAATAGAAACAGGGAAGACATCCTAAATGGTGTCTTCCCTTATTTTATTCTAAGCCTTTTTAATCCTGACGAATTTCCGCTTTCCAACTTGCAGGATCAGCTCTGCCTGCAAAGAAACCTTCGTGTTGATATCCTCAGCCTTTTCGCCATTCATCCTGACACCGCCGTTTAGAACCATCCGTCTTGCTTCGCTTCTGGAAGAAAAGAGGCCGGCAAACATCAGCAGCTCCAGCAGCTCTGGTTCATCACCGCCAACCCATGTAAGGACGGGCATGTCTTCCGGTATGGAGCCTTGCTGGAATACGCTTTTAAAATGGGATTCTGCCTTGCTGGCAGCTTCATGTCCGTGGTACATGCTGACAATGGTTCTGGCAAGCTGCATTTTAGCATCCCGTGGATGAAGCGACCCTTCTTCAAGCATTTCCTTAATGGACCTTTTCTCAGCGAGCGGCAGGCTTGTTGCAAGGTGGAAGTATTTCTCCATCAGCTCATCTGGAATCGACATGGCTTTGC
Organism: Bacillus sp. AG4(2022); assembly: GCF_031844465.1. Classification (NCBI taxonomy): domain Bacteria; kingdom Bacillati; phylum Bacillota; class Bacilli; order Caryophanales; family Bacillaceae; genus Bacillus; species Bacillus sp. AG4(2022). The sequence continues at coordinate 28,140 of NZ_JAUZVH010000011.1, read as the reverse complement.
CGTACATGTCCTCCGGTTTTTCGTCCACCCCAATGTAATTGTTCTTGGACTTTGACATTTTCTCCGTTCCATCGAGCCCTTCCAGTAGTGGAACAAGGATTACCACTTGTTTTTCTTTGCCATAATGCTCCTGCAAATGCCTTCCCATGAGGACATTGAAATGCTGGTCATTGCCGCCGAGTTCAATATCGCTTTCGAGCATTACTGAATCATAGCCCTGCATGAGCGGGTAGAAAAACTCATGGAGGGAAATGGGCTTCCCTGCCCCAAGCCGTTCAGAAAAATCATTCCGCTCTAGCAGGCGGGCCACAGTGATTTTGCCGGCCAGCTCGATGACATCCTGGAGATGGAGGGAGGACAGCCACTTGGAATTATAATGAAGCTCGGCCTTGCCCATATCAAGCACTTTGCCGAATTGCTGGAAGTAGGTTTCCGCATTATGCTTTACCTCTTCGTCGGTCAGCTGCTTTCTTGCTGAAGATTTCCCAGTCGGATCGCCGATTTTTCCGGTAAAATCGCCGATGATCAGCTGGATGGTATGGCCATTTTCCTGGAATTGCTTCAGCTTATTCAATACGACCGTATGGCCCAGGTGGACGTCAGGTGCGGACGGATCAAGCCCGAGCTTCACCTTCAGCGGCTTGCCGAGAAAGAGTGATTTGGCGATTTTATTTTTCAGCTCCTGAGGGGGCACCACATCCTGAGTGCCGCTGGTGTAAAGCTGATATTGCCTTTCAAGCTCCTTTTCCTGATTGGGGTTCAGCTTTTCTATAAAATTCTCCACGATATATCCTCCTTATGTTTTTTTGTTTGCGGCACTTCCTGATGAGTTTTGAATGCACAAAAAACCACATCCCTGTAAAAAGGGACGTGGTTTTGCACGCGGTACCACCCTTGTTGAAGACATTTGTCTTCCGCTCGTTCGGATAACGGACCGTCCGTCCTTTGCTACTAAGGTTCACAAAGAATGTTCCAGGAGGTAATTCACGTTTGCTTTTGTACCGGTTCGCACCAAACACCGGCTCTCTTCAAACAGGGAAGCAAACCCTACTGATTCCTGTCATAACTCATCTATTTAATTACTGTTTACTGAATGTTAGAAACAGTTTAGATGATTATCCAGGAGATGTCAAAAGTAATTTTCAGGCTATACAGCTTTTGCTTCATTTTTGAGCGGAACGGCTTTCTTTCCACTTGCTTTGTCTGCCAGGATTGTGATGGCGCCATCACCTGTTACGTTGCAGGCAGTACCGAAGCTGTCCTGGGCAAGATAGAGAGCAATCATCAAAGCAGTCATTGTCCCATTAAAGCCAAGCATAGATTCCAGCAGGCCTAGCGCAGCCATGACGGCTCCCCCCGGGACGCCTGGCGCGGCAATCATTGTAATCCCGAGCATCATAATAAACGGGAACATCTGCCCGAAGGATACTGCTTCACCCTGGAGCATAAGAACTGCAATGGAACAGCTCACTAGTGTGATGGTGCTTCCGGATAAGTGAATCGTTGCCAGGAGAGGTACAGCAAAATCAGCTGTTTTCTCCCGTGCGCCCAGCTTTTTGACCTGTTTTAGTGTCACAGGGATTGTAGACGCAGAAGACTGAGTCCCGAGCGCAGTGAAATAAGCAGGAAGCATTGACTTCAGCAGGTAGAAAGGATTCTTCCTGGCGGCAGCCCCTGCTGCTGTGTACTGCAAAAGCAGGAATAAGAAATGAAGGGCAATAATCATGATAAATACTTTTGCGAATACACTGATGATGCTTCCCACTTGTCCGCCGTACGTCATATTCGCAAAAATTCCGAAGATATGAAATGGCAGCAAAGGGATAATGATTTTTTCGATCAGCATTTCGATGATGCCGCGGAAATCATCCATCACATTTTGCAGGGCGTTGCTTTTCAGGCCGGCAAGTCCAAGCCCGATTGTAAAAGCAAGCAGAAGTGCTGTCATCACGCCCATGACCGGCGGCATGTCCACCTGGAAAAAGGGGGCAGCGAGCGCTTCCTCTGGATTTCCGAATTCCTTTAAGCTCTGATTCTTAAGCAGGGCAGGGTACAGGCTGACAGCGGCAAAATAGGCGGCTGTTCCCGCAGCGATGGTAGAGGCATAAGCAAACCCTGTCGTAATGCCGAGAAGCTTGCCGGCACCCTTTCCCATTGTCCCGATCCCGGGAGCAATGAACCCGATGATGATTAAAGGGATGGCAAAGCCGAGAAAGTTTCCGAACAGGCTGTTGAATGTAGCGAACAGCCTAATGGCTCCTTCTGGAGAAAAAGAACCAATTAAAATGCCTAAAGCTATTGCAAGAATAATTCTGGGGAGTAGTCCTAGCCGTTTCATCATTGTCCTCCTTAAAAACACATTTGTTTGTATAACGTGGATTATACAGTCGTATACCTTTCTTGTTAAGTGGAAATTTTTAAAAGTGAATAAATAAAAATATTCTATAAATTCTAACAATAACATCTAAAAAACTATTCGAGAATAATTCCTTAGAACCAGTTACCCGGGAGGCTGGAGGAATTAAGGGGAATGGGTTGCAAATGGGCATAGGAAATCATACATATATAGAAAGCAGGGCAGACTGGGAAAGAAAAAAATTCCTGCAAATAACAATAGTCAATCACGCCTTTTTCGCTTTTGGAGTGGTAAAATGAAACATGTGATTGAATAAATGGAGGGTTCCTTTTGATGAAAAAGAAGCTTGGATTATTATACGGCGGAAAATCCGCAGAGCATAAAGTATCAATGCAGACGGCCCTTGCTGTCATTAAAGCCTTGGATTTGGAGAAATTCGATATATATCCTGTTTACATAACCGAGGAAGGGGAATGGGTGAAGGGCCCCATGCTTGAAGCACCGGCAGAGAGCGTCAAGCAGCTGGAATTCTCCCAGGGAGAGGCTATGTCGCCTGCAGCCCTGGCTCCGGCAATGTTCAAGTCAGCTGAAGAAAGCAGCTTTGACGTTATCTTCCCGCTTCTTCACGGACCAAATGGTGAAGACGGCACGGTTCAGGGGATGCTTGAGCTCCTTAACCTTCCTTATGTCGGCAATGGTGTGCTTGCCTCATCTGCAGGCATGGATAAAGTCATCATGAAGAATATCTTTGCCCAGGCTGGCCTGCCGCAGGTCAAATATGTATGGTTCGTCCGCAGCGAATGGCAAAAGGCTGGAGAAACAGCTTATGAGAAGGTAGAAAATGAACTTGGCTATCCTTGCTTTGTCAAGCCGGCCAATCTTGGGTCCAGTGTAGGGATCAGCAAATGTTCAAACCGGGAAGAGCTGGCAGCAGCATTTGAAGAAGCGTTCCAGTTTGACCGGAAGATCATTGTGGAGGAAGGCGTAACAGCGAGGGAGATTGAGCTCGGCGTCCTTGGGAATGATGAGCCGGAGTGTTCTGTGGCCGGCGAAATCGTACCGAAAAAAGACTTCTATGATTATAAAGCCAAGTATGAGGATGGCGATACAGCCATGATCATTCCTGCTGAAATCACAGAAGAGGAATATAGCACACTGAACGAGATGTCGATCAGGGCTTTCAAGGCTCTTGACTGCTCCGGACTCGTAAGGGCAGACTTCTTCCTGACACGTGACGGCAAGGTCATGATCAATGAGGTCAATACAATGCCTGGCTTTACACCGTTCAGCATGTTCCCGCTTCTTTGGAAGCATACTGGCGTGGAATATCCGCAGCTGATTGAAAAGCTGGTAAATCTGGCTATTGAAAGACATACGGAAAAACAGAGCATCAAACATACAATGTAAACTTTTAGATAGAGGCACGGCTATGTGGGCCGTGTCCCTTTTCTATTAATAGAATCAGTTAGGAGGCGCAGCAGATGATTCAGCGTACAATCGCTCAGATTGCCGGGATGATCCCCGTTTTAAATGACCACTCGGCTTTTTCTGATGTCAGCATCAAGGGAGTTTCTATAAATTCAAGGACAATGGAGCCCGGCAACCTGTTCGTTCCATTCAAGGGGGAACAGACTGATGGGCACCGTTATGTAGAGGATGCCCTTCGAAAGGGGGCGGCAGCTGCACTTTGGCAGAAGGATGTTCCGAATCCGCCGCTCCATTTGCCGATCCTTATGGTAGAGGACACGCTCAAGGCGGTGCAGCAGCTGTCAGAGGCGTACCGGAATGAGCTGGATATTAAGGTGGCCGGGATAACAGGCAGCAATGGAAAGACGACAGTGAAGGATATGACTGCCCGTCTTCTCTCTTTAAAATACAAGGTCCAAAAAACAGAGGGGAATTACAATAACCATCTTGGCCTGCCCCTTACCTTGCTATCTTTGGAGGAAGATACTGAGGTTGCGGTCCTTGAAATGGGGATGAGCGGCTTTGGGGAAATTGAGTTCCTGACAAAGCTCGCCCGTCCGGACGTGGTCATGATTACCAATATTGGGGAATCGCATCTCCAGGATCTCGGCTCAAGAGCGGGCATTGCAAAGGCCAAGCTTGAAATCATTGAAGGGCTGAAGGACGATGGAATGATCATCTATCATGGGGATGAGCCTCTCCTGAAAGACAGGCTTGCCGGCTATAGCGGCCCGGCAGAAATCCGTTCGTTCGGCCAAAGCTCTTCTAATAGCATCTATCCTGTTAAGATCAATCAGGAAGAGAAGGGGAGCGTCTTCCAGACGAATCTTTCAGATATGGAGTATCATTTGCCGGTGCTCGGTGTCCACAATGTTATGAATGCCCTCTGCGCCATGGAGGCTGCCCGTTTCCTCGGAGTCCCTTATGAGCAGATGAATGAAGGATTTGCTTCCTTGAAGCTGACAGCGATGAGAATGGAGCTTTCGGAAGGAAGCAGAGGCGAAAAGATCATCAATGATGCCTATAATGCCAGCCCGACTTCAATGAGGGCGGCAATCGATCTCGTGTCAGAGCTTTCAGGATATAGCAGAAAGGTGCTTGTGCTGGCTGATATGCTTGAGCTTGGAGATGATGAAGTGAGATTTCACCGCGAGATTGGCCAAGCGATCGACCCGGAAAAGATTGATTATGTGTTAACGTTCGGATCCCTCGGCCGCGTTATCGCGGAAGGGGCACAAGAGGCGTTTTCAGAGGACCGGGTTTTTGCTTTTTCTGAGAAAGGCCCATTGATCGAAAAGCTGCAGAGCCTGACGAGTGCAGAAACAATTGTGCTGTTTAAAGGCTCCAGGGGAATGAAGCTGGAAGAAGCAGCTGAAGCACTGAAATGATATAAGGAAAAAAATCCCTGTTTCACATGAAACAGGGATTTTCTTATAACTATATGGGTCAAAGACGCAAGAGCTGGACAATAGCCAATACTGCGCCGACGGCTATAGGGGAAGCGGTCAGAAGGGTTAAGCTTCCCCCTTTATTAATATAATTTTCAAGCGGATTGGCCGCAGGTGATGCCAAAAAAGAGAGAATTCTGTCGAAACTGCTCTTTTTCCTAGGGATTTCCGGTGTATCTACATGGTAGGAATCCAGATGCATTTTTAAAAACGGATCCTGTTTTAATAATTCTTCTGCATCATTGGCTTTTTCTTTGTTCAATTTCATCCACCTCCAGGACAGTTTTCAATGTTTTTATGGCATGATGGAGCCGTGACTTCACCGTGCCGACAGGGATGCCGACAACCTCTGCAATCTCTGACTGAGGCATATCATGATAATAGCTTAAAATAATGACTGCCCTCTGTGCCTCAGGGAGGCTGGAGATGGCTTCCCGAACCGTCATCTTATCTGCCTGGTCCATCTGCCCTTCAGATGAGGGGAGCAGGAATGGCATCAGCTTCTGCCATTTTTTCCGCCTATTCAGCTTGGTGATCATTAAATGATAAGCGATTTGAAAAAGATAGGTTTTAACGCCTGCCTTCTTTGGGTCATAGCTTGCTTTTGACTGGTGGAGCTTCAGGAAAGCATCCTGGACAAGATCGATGCTGAGCTGCTCTTCTTTCGTGAAGCGGAACAGAAAAGCATATAAGGGGGATTTAAGCGAAAGATACAACTGGTCAAATGCCTCTTCGCTCCCTTCCTGGAAGGCTATCATGAATTGATTGGCTCTTCCGGCATGCTCAGTCATCCCGCTGAAGCTCCTTGACCCCTTTGATGACCATGGCCAGCCGTGAAATAAGATAGGCTGTCCCGACAATCACCCAGGCCTGGCCCTGGTTTGTGAAAAATTGGACAAAAGGATTTTCGATGGTGCTTCCTCCGGAAATCATGAAGTTTAAAATCTGGATGCAGATGATGCTGTAGGCGGCCACTCCGATCGCGAGGCCGTCGAAAACATTCCAGCGGAGCAGGACAGGCGACTTGCGAAAATTGATCTTGCCATTTTCTTTGACGATATATTTCCGCTGAAACGGAATGGCGATAGAGAAGATAATGATCATGATAAATACTGTGACAATCATTGAAACGATGAATCCAGTCCCCATTTGAGACACTCCCTTGCTTGCATTGTATCTATTATACAAATGAAGGGGGAGGGAGGTTCAATGGAAAAATAAAAAAACGGCGGAGGCCGTTTTTTTGAAGATATTGCAGAAAGAGGCAAAAAGAGTTTGAAAACCTGTTGATTGGAGTGCAAGGCACGTAGACTCCTGCGGGAGATAGCGGCAAGGCTGAGACCCCGCAAGAGCTTGCTCTGAGGAGGCTCAGCGTCGCCCCGCGGAAAGCGAAGTGCCTGGAACGGAAATCAACAGCCCCGTTTAAAGCAGGAGATAATTCTCATAACAATTAAAAGGTTTACCTATCCCTTTAAACAATCCCCGAGAAAAATATTTTCCCGGCTAAGTAAGAAGCTCATAAATTTCATTCAGCTTATTGGCTCTTTTATAATCCAGCTCTTCTTTGGCGTGCTGGATTTCAGGGGGGAGTATGCTGTTCAGGAAAGCGGCTTCCTGCTCGGTAAGTCTGCTTACAAACGCATTATCTCCTTCTGAAAGATCGTCAGTGATTTTATGGTACAGCTCCCGGCATTCATGGGAGCGGTCCGTGTAATTGGACAGCAGTTCACGCAGATAGCCCAGCGATTGGTTCATGATCCTCACCTCATTATTGTAGTCCCTTACTAGGATGGTGAGTGGGTAAATGAAATATGTGCTCCGATAGATAAATGTTTAAAAGAATTTTTAAGGGGTAAATAAAATGAAAAATCCGGCCGACCCCCATAATCCGATTTGCTGAAGAGAATGTTATACTAGAGATAGAAAAGCCTGGCCTGAAAAAGGCGCATATAAGAGGCATAGGAGGTTTCGTATGAGAGCGCATTATCTGGATATTGACCGGCTGCTCGATGAAACCAGTGAATTACAAGAAGAGAATATATTTTATGCGATAGGCCAATTCGAGATAGACAAGCTCCTGGAGAGCACCCGGGATTGGTGAATTCATTGGTTCAGCCTTTAAGGCAGCACTTATGACAGCATAAAGGATTATATAAACAGGGGAAAGATAGATACAAACAGAGGCTGCCATTTTTCAGGCAGTCTTTTCTTTTATGGTGACTGCCTTTGCGGGCGGATAATTTTGTTGGAATAATACTCATAGCAAAGTGTAAAATAAAGGAACTGTGAGAGCAAATCATACAGACGAAGGTGATGGACATGATCGGGTGTCTTTGTATACATGGATTTACAGGTGCTCCGTTTGAGCTCGAGCCGCTGACGGAGTATCTCAGGAAACATACTGCGTGGGAGGTTGCCGTCCCTACCCTGCCTGGACATGGGGACAGGCTGCAGCTGAAAGGCATTGAGTATAAAAAGTGGATAAGCCATGCTGAAGATGAGCTGCAGAAGCTGATGGAGAAGTGTGATGAAGTCTATGTGATCGGTTTCTCCATGGGCGGAATCATTGCCAGTTATCTGGCTGTGCATTACCCTGTGAAAAAGCTGATCCTCTTAAGTGCGGCCGCCTATTATGTGAACCCGAAGCAGCTTGTGAAAGATATAGGAGAAATGATAAAGGACACCGTTAAAGGGAATCTTTTCAAGAATGAAATGTTCCTGAGATATAACCGGAAAATCAGGGAAACCCCGATTGCAGCCACGATGCAGTTCAGGAGGCTGGTGTCTTCTGTAAGGCCGATCATTAACCAGATCCGGATTCCTACCCTGATTGCCCAGGGAGAAGTGGACGGAGTCGTCCCGCCGCGCAGTGCCACATACCTATATGAAAATATAGGTGCATCGTCCAAAAAGCTTATTTTTCTAAAAGAATCGAAGCACCTGATCTGCCACAGCGGCGAATGTGAAGGGCTGTTCCAGGATATATTGGAATTTCTGCAGCATGAGGCATAATTGCCAGAGTGGGCACTTTATTGCAAAGCGCCCTTAAAAATGGTAAGATAAACCCTAAAGTGCCAAAGAGAAATTTCTTTGAAACCCGGACATACTCCACCTGGAGAATGTCTTTTTTCACTTTAATATATAGGTATGACTGCAAGGGGCTTTATTATAAAAATTGTTCAAATACTGAATGAAATATAGCCAGCTAAATAAGCTGCCATCTCCTTTACCGGGTTTCAGCCAGGATCCCTCCACTTAGATCCCGGCAGAGATACAAGATCTTCGGTCCTCTTAGAACACTCCAAAACGCTTGCCTGCCAAGTCTTGTGCAGGAAAGCATGTTTTGCCATGTATTGTCCGAGCGGCAGCTGACCCTGCTGATCTGACGCTAATCACCATAAATAATTGCCAAGAAACAAAGGAGAGAATACATTGACAAAGTTTCAAGATTTAGGCATCAGTCCTGCTACAATGAAATCACTAAAAAGAATGGGGTTTGAAGAAGCTACCCCAATCCAGGCGGAAACAATCCCTTTGAGCCTTGCTAATAAAGATTTGATCGGCCAGGCACAGACCGGTACGGGAAAAACCGCTGCATTCGGGGTTCCGCTGATTGATAAAATCGACACAAGCAAGGATGTTATCCAGGGGATCATCATTGCTCCGACCCGCGAGCTTGCGATCCAGGTATCTGAAGAGCTTTATAAGATCGGCTACGGAAAAAGAGCGCGCGTGCTTTCCATCTATGGAGGCCAGGATATCAACCGTCAGATCCGCGCCCTTAAAAAGCCACCTCATATCATCGTCGGAACACCTGGAAGGGTCCTTGACCATATTAACCGCAAAACGCTCCGCCTGGACAATGTCCACACAGCGATCCTTGACGAAGCAGATGAAATGCTGAACATGGGCTTTATTGAAGACATCGAATCCATCCTGTCAAGCGTTCCTGTGGAAAGGCAGACCCTCTTGTTCTCTGCCACCATGCCTGCACCAATCCAGAGAATGGCAGAAAGATTCATGAGAGACCCGCAGGTCATCCGTGTCAAAGCAAAGGAAATGACGGTTCCGCTTATTGAGCAGTTCTATGTGGAAGTACAGGAAAGAACCAAGTTCGACGTACTGACACGCCTGCTGAATATCCAGTCTCCGGAACTTGCCATCATTTTTGGGCGCACCAAAAGGCGTGTTGATGAGCTTGCAGAGGCGCTGAATCTGAGAGGCTTTCTTGCAGAAGGGATTCACGGAGATCTTAGCCAGGCGAAGCGTATGTCTGTACTGAGGAAGTTCAAGGAAGGATCCATCGATGTTCTTGTTGCGACTGATGTTGCTGCAAGGGGTCTTGATATTTCCGGCGTAACACATGTATACAACTTTGACATCCCACAGGATCCTGAAAGCTATGTTCACCGCATCGGCCGTACAGGGCGCGCAGGAAAAGAAGGAATGGCGATGACTTTCATCACGCCGCGCGAGAGATCTTATCTTTCTGTCGTTGAAAGAACAACAAAGCGCAAGATGGAAAAAATGGTTCCGCCAACGCTTGCTGAAGCCCTTGAAGGCCAGCAAAAGGCTGCAGTCGATAAAATTTCACAGGCCATTAGTGCCAATAACCTGGAAAGCTATAAAGAGGCAGCAGACGAGCTTCTTGAGCAGCATGATGCTTCTGACGTTGTGGCAGCTGTCCTGAAGCTGTTGACGAAAGAGCCGGACGACACTCCTGTCAAGCTGACAGAAGAAAAGCCGCTTCCATCCAAAAGGGACAGAAAGCCTTATGACCGCAGAAGAAGCAATGATAATAGAAGAGGCAGCGACAACAGAAGAGGCTATGATTCCAAAAGGAAAGACGGCCAGTATAAACCAAGGCAGGGTCAGGGCGGCGGACGCCGTCAAGGCAATTATTCCAACCGTACGTCCGACAGCAGCCGTTAATAGAATATAGAAAATGGGCACCATGAGTGCTTTAAGCAAAAGGGGTACGGAATTTATATCATTCCGTACTCCTTTTTGCTGTTTTATTGGATTTTTGGCGTGCGGAGGCCTGTTATTGCCTTATCCATCCCGTTTTCGGGAGTATTCTACATAAAATTTGCTTTTTTCTACATAAAAAGAGATGGATTCTACATAAAAGCAAACTGATTCTACATAAAATACATATATTCCCAAATACCTCATAGAAACTAGCTCCCCTTTTTTTAAAAAAAATTGGCGCATACTAAGCGGGATAAGGATCATTAAAGGGGGTTGCTCATTGACGATCATAAAGCTTGGATATGTGGCGATGAGCGTGCATCTGCAGAATTGCTCGCCTTCGCAGACCATGACCTATAAACAATTTTCCGGCATTAAGGACCGGGAAGCAGCCATCAGGAGGCTTGAGAGGATTGCGATTTCCAATCTGGAAAACTGCCTGCGCCTCCTGAAGCATAATGCTGCCCATGATATTTCTTTCTTCCGGCTCAGCTCCAAGCTGATCCCGCTCGCCAATCATGAGGAGCTGGCTGATTGGAAATACATGAGGCCGCTGAAGCCGGCTCTGCAGGACCTGGCGGACTATATTAAAGACCATAGAATGAGGGTTGATTTTCACCCGGACCATTTTGTCCTCCTGAATGCCCTGAAGCCGGAAATCCTGAATGTGTCGATCAAGACGCTTTCCATGCATAAGGCTTTGCTGAAGGGGATGGGGATTGAACCGGAGCACCGCTGCGTCCTGCATGTTGGCGGGGCTTACAATGACAAGGAGAAGGCGCTGGAGCAGTTCATCCATAACTGGGGGCTGATCCCGGCAGCCATCCAGCAGATGGTCATGCTCGAGAATGATGACACGGCCTTCACATTGGACGATACATTGTATCTGTGCGAAAAGCTTGGCATTCCGCTTGTCTTTGACTATCACCATCATTTGGCCCATTTCGAAAATGAAGACTGGATAAGCAATTGGGAGAGGGTCACCGCGACCTGGAAGCATGCAAAGCTTCCCATCAAGATGCATATATCCAGCCCCCGTTCCGCCAAGGACTTTCGGGCTCACGCTGATTATGTTGATCCGGTGATGTTCATGGACTTCCTGAAGAACATCAATGGGAGCGTACCGGAAATACATTGCATGATTGAAGCGAAAAAGAAGGATGATGCCCTTTTCCAGCTGGCGGACTATCTCCGGAATGAGGCGGGTATGGAAGAGGTGGACCAGGCAGCGTTTAAAATGCAGCAATAATTTCCTCACGGGCTGCCTGAAGTCCTGTATACTGGAAGGTATGAAGCCTGAAGGACGGCTTATATCCTAAAGTGCCTTTTCAGGAGGAATTATTTATGAGCACCGGACCAAAAAAATGGATTTCAAAAAGGGCTCTCCCTGTATGGAGGATATCAGGGGCAATCCATTCAGGCATTTTTGTGCTTGCAATAGGAGGGGCTGCGGCACTTGCCTTTATTTTTGACGGGCCTGGATGGATCATCCCGGCAGCCGTCATCCTGGCATGCGTGTATATGTATTTTTTTATTATACTTTTCCCTTCGCTGAAGTGGAAAAGATGGCGCTATGAGGTGCGGGAGCAGGAGATCGAGCTTCAGCATGGCATATTCATTGTCAAAAGGACGCTGGTCCCGATGGTCAGGGTGCAGCATGTTGATACAAGGCAGGGGCCGATTCTCAGGAAATATGCGCTGGCCACTATCGCTGTGTCTACGGCAGCTACTGTCCATGAGATACCTGCTCTTGATATGGACGAAGCAGAAGAATTGCGCCTCTCCATTTCAAAGCTGGCAAGGGTGGCTGATGAAGATGTCTGAGCCTAAGAGGCTGCATCCGATTTCTGCGGCAGCCAACTTTTTTAAGCAGCTTAAAGAACTTATTGTACCGTTTTTGGTATTCATTGTTTTCGGGTTCAAAAATTCAAACTGGGACCTTTTCTACCTTATTGGCTCTGCAGCCGTTGTCCTCCTTGTACTGGCGGGCGGCATCCTGAAGTGGCTCCGCTTTACCTACCGGGTGGAGGAGGGCGAGCTCCGGATCGAATATGGGGTCTTTGTCCGCAAAAAAAGGTATATCCCCTTTGAAAGGATTCAGAGCCTTGATTTTTCCGAGGGCATCCTGCACCGGCCGTTCGGGCTTGTGAAGGTTAAGGTTGAAACAGCAGGGACGAGCGGGACCCAGGAGGGAGAGGCTACCCTTACAGCCATTACCAAGGCGGAGGCTGCCGCCATCCAGGCTGAGCTTACAGCGGAGAAGGCCGTCGGGGACTTAGAGAAGGAAAAGACCCTCAAAGCCGGGCAAGACATCTATAAGATCTCCCTCGGACAGCTTCTGCTGCTTGCATCCACCTCGGGCGGGGCGGGGGTGGTCATTTCCGCAGTGATTGCTTTTTTCTTTCAGTTTGAAGAGATTATTCCCTATAAAGCTCTTTTTCACCGTTTTGAGCATTTCGCAGAAAATGGCGTGATTTTCATCAGCGGCGCTGTGTTTCTTCTCCTGTTATTGGCATGGATCATTGCTGTCATCGGGACGATGCTGAAGTATGCAGGCTTTACCGTCAGAAGAGAGGAAGATGACCTGGTCATCTCCCGGGGGCTCTTGGAGAAAAAGCAGCTCACGATTCCCCTGCACAGAATACAGGCGCTCCGCTTCAGTGAAAATCCTGCCAGGCAGCCGCTCGGGTTCGGTACTTTATATGTGGAAAGCGCGGGCGGGTCAGCTGTAGATAGGGATAGTGCCAAGGTAATGCTTTTCCCGCTTATCCAGAAAAAAGACTTGCAGGAACTGGTTGGTCGTCATCTTACAGATTATAATGCTGGAATTCAGCTTGCGGGGCTCCCGAAAAGGGCACTGCCCCGGTACCTTTTTAGGGGGCTTCTTGCCGCAGCTTTATTCATTATTGTTCCGCCGGCCATCTTTCGTCCATGGGGATTCCTGTCCCTTTTGCTGCTCCTGCCGGCTGTGGCTTGGCCCTTATTGAAATTCAGGGCGGCGGGGTGGCATATAAGCGGCAGCCAGCTGACACTCCGTTATAGGGCGTTCAGCAAGCATACAGTCTATATGATGAAAAATAAGGTGCAGTCACTCAGCCTGAAGGAAAGCCGCTTTCAAAAACGGAAGTAGCTTGCGACAGTGGAAGCTGCCGTCAAGTCCGGCTCGGGCGGGTCTGGCGGAAAGGCGGCTGACCTGGATATAAGTGATGCAGAACAGATTTACAGATGGTACTCCAGAGAAAAATGACAGCCATAAAGAAAAGCGCCAGCCGGCGCTTTTTTTGCATTATCTATTCCTTTTTAATGAAAGGGCTCCTATAAGAAAACCGGAGATGAATCCGAAGATATGCGCCGAAATATTGATGTTTGGCTGGATGAAGGTCATAATAAGCCCAATGACGGCTATAGTGATGATAATCTGTGAGTTTTCGCGTGACATCAAGTCTTTCCGGAAGTATGCGACCGCTGCAAAGAAGCCAAACAGGCCGAAAATGGCCCCGCTCGAGCCGACATGCGTGTAGGTGAGCGGCTCAAGCAGCAGGGTGGCCACATTGGCAGAGATGCCGGTGATAAGATAGATGCCGGCAAATCTCGCTTTTCCTGTAATACTCTCCAGGGCAGGGCCGAACAGGACAAGGGAAAAGCTGTTAAACAGGACATGGGCAAATCCGCTGTGCATGAACATCGGGGTGGCAAGCCGCCATACCTCGCCTTCCCTTATGAATAAATTGACTCCGGCGAGCCTTTCAAATATGTAGGAATTCGGGAATACAGGCAATACAGTCAGCAAATAGAATAGTATATTCAAAAGCAAAATGATGGAGACAATGGGATAGAAGCGGATGAATTCTTTAAAGCTCTCTGTCCTTGTGAACATAACAGTCCCCTTTCTGTTTTTATCTGTAATGGAAGGTTAATTATACTATAGCTTGAAAGAGCCGGAAATGGCCACTGCTTGTATACTATTGTGTATGCGAGATGCAAACCAATTAGAAGGATGATGAATGTGATTGAAGGGATCGGCATTGATATCGTTGAAATCGAAAGAATCGGCAGGATGGCCAATCGGGCTAAGTTTTCAGAACGTATTCTGACAGAGCGGGAAATGGCTAAATACATCATGCTGAACGAAAAGAGGCAGCTTGAATTCCTTGCAGGCCGGTTTGCGGCAAAGGAAGCTTTTTCAAAGGCTAATGGCACAGGGATAGGAAGCGAGCTGTCTTTTCAGGATATTGAGATATCAAATGACAGCAAAGGGAAGCCATTCTTCAGCAAGCCTGAAAGGGATGGCCTCCATCTTTCCATATCCCACAGCGAAAGCTATGCTGTTGCCCAGGTTGTCATTGAAACCCCGCTGCCGGGAATACGGTACTAAAAAGCTGTCATAGGCCAAGTCATATTCCCGGAGGTTGTCTCATATATTCATAGTGCGACAGGAGAGACAAGGCTATGCCCCGAATTGCCAGCCGGCATTTTCATGCGGAACCAGCTGTCCGGGCTTGCCCTGTCTCTCCTTCAGAAAGCGGAATGCCTGTATGCAGGCAGGAAGCGCACAATTGATGAAATGAGACAGAAGGGGTTGAAGGAATGAAGAAAAGATTGTTCATGCTTCTCGCCGGGCTTTTGGCCATCTTTGCCTTAACTGCCTGTGGAACTAAATCACAAGAGGATGTGGTGAAGGAGCTTGGCGGAAAAGTGGAGGAACTGAAGGGATATAAAGCAGAAGCGAAAATGACCCTTCAGATGGGAACTGAGCCACAGACTTATGCAATTGAGATCTGGCATAAAAAACCTGATTACTATCGCGTCAGCCTGAAGAATCCTGAAAAGAACCAAAGCCAGATGATCCTCCGCAATGAGGAAGGCGTTTTTGTCCTGACACCGGCCCTCAACAAGAGCTTCAAGTTCCAGAGCGACTGGCCGCAGAACAGCAGCCAGGCATATCTGTATGAGTCCCTGCTGCAGGATATCCTCGAAGATAAAGAGGCGAAATTCAACGCTACTAAGGAACATTATGTTTTTGAAACAAAGACGAGATACCAGAACAACAAGATGCTTCCTTACCAGGAAATCACCCTTGATAAAAAGGATCTTGCCCCTGTGAGCGTCAAGGTTATGGATTCAGACAGAAATCCGCTGGTGACCGTCGACTTCTCCAAGGTTGACTTCAAGGCTGCCCTTGATAAAAAAGATTTCGACACCCAGAAAAATATGACCGGGGCCCAGATTGAGGTTCCAGTCATGGCAGAAGAAGCGGCCAGCGAGGAATTCTCTGTCAAATATCCGCAGGCCGAGCTTGAAAATGTCAGCCTGATCGATGAAAAGGAAATCAGCATGGAGGACGGCAAACGCTTTATCCTGACTTACGGCGGCGACAAGTCCTTTACGCTCATCCAGGAAAAAGCAAATGTCATGCCGGCAAACACCTCCTATACTTCTGAATCAGGGGAGCCGGTAGACCTAGGATTTACAATTGGGGCGATTGACGATAACAAAATCAGCTGGACCCACGGCGGGGTTGAATATATCATCGCATCCAGCGACCTGACAAGGGAAGAAATGGTCATGCTTGCACAATCAGTGCAGGGAGATGCAGTGAAATAATGGAAAGGCAGTTGCCCGGGGACGGGCAGCTGCCTTTTTTGTCATTCGTGTTTCTTGTTGTCCAGGTGCTAGGTGCTCGATTCATAAGCCAATCAGGCCGGAAGGTTAAAGAACAACCTTCCGTCCTGCTCGTCTTATGCTTGAGGCCCGCAGGACGCGGGTCATGCAGGCGTTGCCACAGGACGTGGCGTTCTTAGCCTGCGTTCCTTAATTCTAGGCAAGCGCCCTCCGCATTTCGATTTGTCCAGCTCCGGGCGCTAGCCCCTCGAGTCATAAGCCAATCAGGCCAGAAGGTTAAAGAACAACCTTCCGTCCTCCTCGTCTTATGCTTGTCGGGGCTAAGCAAGCGCCCTCCGCATTTCGTATTGTCCAGCTCCGGCGGCTAGAGCCTCGAGTCATAAGCCACCCAAGAATTAAAGGCAAAGAACGCCTTTTATTCTTGTGCGTCTTATGCTTGTCGGCTCTGGGCAAGCCACCTCCGCATTTCGATTTGTCCAGCTCCGGGCGCTAGCCCCTCGAGTCATAAGCCAATCAGGCCGGAAGGTTAAAGAACAACCTTCCGTCCTGCTCGTCTTATGCTTGTCGGGGCTGAGCAAGCGCCCTCCGCATTTCGTATTTGACATTAAGATTCGAGAGTTTGATAATCGTATTTGTATACTTTTTGCACGGAAGGAAAAGGACGTGAGTTGCAATGGATTATCCCACAGGTTTTTACCGGGATACATGGGCTGAAATAAATCTTGATCATATAAAAGAAAATGTGAAATCAATGAAGAAGCTTCTTCCTGGAGATGTGAAGCTCTTTGCTGTGGTAAAAGCAAACGGATACGGGCATGGAGATTTCCAGGCTGCCAGGGCAGCCCTTGAGGCTGGGGCGGACTGCCTGGCTGTTGCCTTTATGGATGAAGCTCTTTCCCTCAGACAGAGGGGAATTGAGGCCCCGATTCTGGTATTAGGTGCCAGCAGACCTGAAGATGCATCCCTGGCTGCATCTGCGGACATAACCCTGACTGTTTTCCAGGAAAGCTGGCTCGAGAAGGCACTCCCTTGTCTGCAGGGGAAAAGACTGGCTTTTCACGTGAAGCTCGATACCGGAATGGGTCGGATCGGCGTAAGGGAGAAGGACGAGCTGCTTGCCATTGAAAAGCTTGCCGGGCGGGAGGATGCCTTTGAGCTGCAAGGCATCTATACCCATTTTGCAACAGCTGATGAACTGGACGATTCCTATTTCCGGGAGCAGCTCGGCAGATTCAGGGAAATGCTGTCATGGCTCGGCAAGGTGCCGGAAATGGTCCATACCAGCAACAGTGCTGCTTCGCTCAGATTTCCAGAAGCACGCTTTAATGCTGTCAGAATGGGAATCAGCATGTACGGCCTCACCCCATCGCCGGAAATTGAGCATGAGCTGCCATTCCCGCTAAAGGAGGCTTTCTCGCTTCATGCCAGGATCGTGCATGTGAAAAAGCTCCAAAAAGGTGATAAAGTCAGCTATGGCGCCACCTATGAAGCAGAAGGCGACGAATGGATCGGCACCCTCCCAATCGGCTATGCAGACGGCTGGATCCGCAGGCTGCAGGGACAGGAAGTGCTGGTGAACGGGAACAGAGTCCCCATTGTAGGAAGGATCTGTATGGATCAATGCATGATCCGCCTGCCATACGGGGTGGAACCTGGAACAGCCGCGACCTTGATAGGTGCGCAGGGGGACAGTATGATCTCCGTCAATGAAATTGCGGCAAAGCTTGAGACCATCAATTACGAGGTCACCTGCATGATATCCAGCCGGGTGCCGCGCGTGTATAAGCAGGAAGAAAAGACTGTGGATCTGAATAACCCGCTTCTCGGCAAGCAGGGCAAGCTTTGAACGGGGGAGCTCCCTGCTGCTCCCGTTCCAGCTAAGCCATTTCATTCATATTTCAGGAAATAAATGCGTATTAATGCATAAAAGGATATTTTTTTGGCCGATAATACAGAGGAATTGCTGATTAGTCCTTTGCACAGCAGCTGAATAATGGTAATATAAAAAATGGTAGAGATAAAAAATGGTGTGTAGTGATGGTGGAGGTGTATGTTTGTGTCTGAGTCCAGCGCAACAACAGAGATCATGGTAAAGTTACCGCAGCATCTTTTAACCGAGTTAGAAAGCTTTGTTAAGCAGGAGAATGTCAATCGGAGCGAATTCATTTATCAGGCAACGAAAATGTATTTGCGTGAGCGGAAGAAGAGACAAATTCGTGAGTCGATGAGAAGAGGCTACATGGAAATGGCAAAAATTAATCTGACGATTGCATCTGAGGCATTCCAAGCGGAATATGAGGCAGAACACACAGTTGAACGTCTAGTAAGCGGAGGATAATCCTTTGATTGTCAAACGTGGCGACGTTTATTTTGCAGACCTATCCCCAGTTGTTGGTTCAGAACAAGGCGGCGTACGTCCAGTACTTGTCATCCAAAACGACATCGGGAATCGGTTCAGTCCCACAGTAATAGTTGCAGCCATTACAGCCCAAATTCAAAAAGCTAAGCTGCCTACTCACGTTGAAATTGATGCGAAGCGTTACGGTTTTGAACGAGACTCTGTCATTCTGTTGGAACAAATTCGTACAATTGATAAACAACGCTTAACCGATAAGATAACCCATCTCGATGACGAAATGATGGAAAAAGTGGATGAAGCTTTGCAAATAAGCTTGGGTCTAATTGAATTCTAGTTATAAGCACGCACGCTCTTTCAGGGTGTCTTTTTATAACACACAGATTCGCTGTGTCTTCCGGAAAACCAAGAGATAAAGGATTTGCTTTATCTCGGGTACATATCAAATTTTAACCTACTTAATATTGTGTATCTGCTGAGGACAAGCATGTGTGTTGCTTGTCTTTTATTATGTCTATTTTTGCTGGACAGGATAGATTGCAAAGGTTTAATCATCCGAAAAACGGGTAAAATTAAAAGTCTTTCTTCTAGTTCCAATACTTAGAGGTTTTATTTGACTGTGCCTAACTGTTATCATTAAATGGTATATATATATATTTTTTGTTTACATTTTTAAATTTGGTTTACAAGTGCCGGGTAACTCCATCTTTAGAAATATTTGTATGTTAAAATGGGGAGGATCAAATGGATAAAAAGGTTTTGGATTATATTCAAGCTCGAAAAGATGAGATCTTCAATGAATGGGTTAGCAGCACGAAGGAAAACGCGGATGAAAGGGTGATACGCGTAGTTTCGGACCAGGTTTTCACAGGTACGAGCTATGAGTTCATCGATTTGATTATATCGAATATAAAGGGGACGAATGAGGAGTTCACCTCCAAACTGTCCGATTTTGCCGAAAAAGTAGTCCGGCTCGGCTGGCCGCTGAGTTTTGTGACGAAAGGGCTTCAGACTTTCGGAAAAATCGTTTTTGATGGAATGCAGGGGGAAGGGCTGATTACCTCTGAGAACCAGCTGGAAATCGTCAAGGACTTTGAAAGCTGGATGACGCCCGTCTCCAATGAAATTGTCGATATGTATTCCTCGACCTGGGAAAGAACCGTCTCCCTGCAGAAAATCGCCCTTCAAGAGCTGTCCGCTCCATTAATCCCTGTTTTTGAAGGTATTACTGTAATGCCCCTGGTGGGCACCATAGATACGGAACGTGCAAAGCAAATCATGGAGAATCTCCTGAATGGAGTGGTCAAACATCGATCGGAAGTGGTTTTAATAGATATCACAGGTGTGCCTGTCGTGGATACCATGGTGGCTCATCATATCATTCAGGCAGCAGATGCCGTCCGCCTGGTGGGCGCCAAGTGCATGCTTGTCGGGATCAGGCCTGAAATAGCCCAGACCATCGTGAATCTGGGGATTGATCTGAATCAATTTACAACGAAGAACACACTGAAAAAGGGAATTGAAGCAGCACTTGAGCTGACTAGCCGTAAAATTGTAGCTGTGGAGGGAGAACAGTGAGAATACCTATATTAAAATTGCATGACTGTCTGCTAGTGTCCATTCAATGGGAACTTGATGACCAGACAGCACTCCAGTTTCAGGAAGACTTGCTTCATAAGATCCATGAAACCAGTGCAAATGGGGTTGTTATAGACTTAACATCCATTGACTTTATCGATTCTTTTATTGCCAAGGTCCTTGGCGACGTTATAAACATGTCCAAACTGATGGGTGCAAAAGTCGTCATTACCGGTATACAGCCAGCTGTAGCTATTACGCTAATTGAATTAGGCATAGGGTTAGATGATGTCCTTACTGCATTAGATCTAGAAAAAGGTTTGGAGAAACTTCAACAGGAATTGGGGGATTAAACTGTATGGGTATCCAATCCTGCGTAAAAATCATTAATGAATGGGACATCGTAGCAGCACGCCAGCTGGGGCGTAATGTTGCAAAGGAGCTTGGGTTCGGTACAGTGGACCAGGCCCGTATTACGACGGCCATCAGTGAACTGGCCAGGAATATATACTTATATGCCGGACAAGGTCAAATATGTATAGAGAAAATTTATGACGGCGGCAAAGCGGGATTGCAGATCGTAGCAGTGGACAGCGGCCCTGGAATAAATGATATGCGCCAAGTCATGGAGGATGGGTTCTCTACCTCCGGCGGACTGGGAGCCGGTCTGCCAGGGGTTAAGAGACTGATGGATGAATTCTATATCAGCTCATCACCCGGAGACGGTACAGATATAAGAGCGACTAAATGGCTTCGTTAGGGGGAGGCATTATGGATTTCCGAGAAATGATGGAATCAAAGTATCGGGATATTCTAGAGAATTATTTAAAAGACCAGTCAGAACAGACGCTGTATCAAGGTCAAAAATTCAGTAGAAAATCCATTGAACATAAAATATCACCAGAGGAAATCATCAGTCTTCACAAAAGTCTTCTGTTTGAAATTTATCCTGATCTTCCCGAAAATGTACTTCATTCCTTTGATGTGCTGCTTGAAGTGATGATCGGCTACGGCCTTGCATACCGCGAGCATCAGAGCTTAAGGCATAAACAGGAAGAATTGAGGTCCGAAATGGAAATTGCTGCGAACGTCCAGCAGACACTGCTCGGCACGAGCGTACCTGATGTCGATTCCCTTGACATTGGGGCAATCAGTGTTCCGGCAAAACATATGAACGGGGACTATTATCATTTTGTTCAGGATGAGCATAATAACATAAGCATCGCCATCGCCGATGTCATCGGCAAAGGGATTCCAGCGGCCCTGTGCATGTCAATGATCAAATATGCCATGGACAGCCTGCCGGAAAACCGCCATGAGCCAAGCAGTGTGCTTGAGAACCTGAACAGGGTTGTAGAGCAGAACGTCGACCCGAGCATGTTCATTACCATGTTCTACGGAATGTACAATACGGAAAGCCATCTTTTCCATTACGCGTCTGCAGGCCATGAACCCGGTTTCTATTATAATGCTGAAAAAGATGAATTCAGCGAGACGACTGCCAAAGGGCTGCTGCTCGGGGTCGACAAGCGGACGAAGTATAAGCAGTTCGAGAAGGAGGTTCATCCCGGGGACATGATCGTGCTTATGTCTGATGGGGTGACTGAGTGCCGGACAGATGAGGGCTTTATTGAAAAAGATACGCTGATTGGATATATACGCAAATACATCCATCTCAGCGCGCAGGAGATAGTCACAAATATTTATAAAGAACTTGAAAAGCTTCAGCATTTTCAATTGCGTGATGATTTTACATTAATAATATTAAAAAGGAATGTTTAGCGTCTCATCGCGCCGGGTATAAGGTAAGAGCAATTGACATGTTAAGAGGTGGGGTCTAGTTATGAATATTACGATAGATTTGAAAGAGAATGATACACTGGTACAAGCTAAAATCAGCGGAGAAATTGATGCATATACGGCTCCGAAGCTAAGAGAATCATTATTCCCGCTTTCTGAAAAAGAGGCAGTTGAAATGGTTGTGGACCTTTCGGAAGTATCTTATATGGACAGTACAGGATTAGGCGTTTTTGTCGGGGTTTTCAAAAATGTACGCTCCAACAATGGCAAGTTTCAGATTGTCGGCCTTTCTGAACGTCTGAAAAGACTGTTCGAAATTACGGGCCTAGCCGATATTATTGATATTAACAGCCAGATTGAGGGTGGGGTACAATGAATCAACCGTTTGATTACTTAGAAATGAAAATTCCGGCCAAGCCCGAGTTTGTCGGAGTTATCCGGCTGACATTGTCAGGCATTGCAAGCCGAATGGGATTTTCTTATGATGAAATAGAAGATTTGAAGATCGCGACAAGTGAAGCTTGCACAAACGCTGTGCAGCATGCTTATAAAACGAGCGAAAAAGGTGAAGTGGTTATTGGCTTTGGCCTATATAACGACCGTCTCGAGGTTATGGTGGCTGACAGCGGTAAAAGCTTTGACTTCCAATCTGCACGCGAAGGCATCGGTCCCTATGATCAAACGGATTCTGTCGAATTTCTGCGTGAAGGAGGACTGGGCCTTTACTTGATCGAAACATTGATGGACGAGGTTAGAATCCATCATAAAGAGGGTGTGACGGTCTTTATGACCAAGTACCTGGAAGGAGAGCAGGTGGAGAGGGATGCAGAAACAATCTCAACCTAACCAGAGATCCAAAGAAGAAATAAACGAATTAATCAAAGCCTACCAGGAAAACCAGGATGAAGAAGCCCAGGAGATTCTGGTAAGAAACTATAAAGCCCTGGTTGAGACAATAGCCAGGAAGTATTCAAAGGGACGCTCTTATCATGAGGATATCGCACAAGTGGGAATCATTGGCCTGCTGGGGGCCATACGCCGCTATGATGAAACCTTCGGGAAAAGCTTTGAAGCTTTTGCTGTCCCGACGATTATCGGGGAAATCAAGCGATTCCTGCGCGATAAAACATGGAGTGTTCATGTACCTCGCCGGATAAAGGAATTGGGGCCGAAGATTAAAACAACGGTCGAAGAACTGACGACCCAGCTCCACCGTTCACCAAGGGTTGATGAAATAGCGGATGAAATCGGGGTCTCCGAAGAGGAAGTACTGGAAGCAATGGAAATGGGCAAGAGCTATCAGGCCCTTTCTGTCGATCACTCCATTGAAGCCGATTCTGATGGAGGGACGGTTACCCTTTTAGATATTGTAGGTAATGTGGATGAAGGATTCGAAAAGGTCAATCAGCGGATGGTGCTTGAAAGAGTGCTCCATGTCCTGACAGACCGTGAAAAACAAATCATTCAATACACCTATCTGGAGAATATGAGCCAAAAAGATGCCGGCGACAAGCTTGGGATTTCCCAAATGCATGTGTCAAGGCTGCAGAGAAGGGCCATTAAAAAGCTCCAGGAAGCGATCAATGCTGAAAGCAATAACTCGGAGTGCCTTTCATGACGCATATTGTCAAAGATAATCTTGAGGTCCTCGCTCATCAGACAGCAAAAGAAGGAAAATCTCAATGTGGGGATGGCTATTTTTTTACAGCAACAGAGGAATACTTTGTCTGTGTCCTGGCAGATGGACTGGGAAGCGGCCAATATGCCCATGAAGCATCTTCTGCTGTCATCCAGGTGGTAGAAGAAAACCATCAGGAAGATGTTGATACCCTTATGAAGCTGTGCAATAAAGTGCTGGTTCAGAAAAGGGGAGCGGCTGTTTCGGTATTCAAGGTTGATCTTATCAATAAAGAATTTGTATATAGCTGTGTCGGGAATATCAGATTCTTTTTGTATTCAGCAGCAGGCAAATTGACTTATCCGCTCCCAGTAACAGGATATCTGTCCGGAAGGCCGCAGGTGTTCAATACACAGCGGTTCAATTATGAAGCCAAATCCAAATTTCTTATCCACTCGGATGGCTTTAATATCAGCGGAGTAAAGTCCCTGCTCAAAAGCTTTATGCCGATTGATTGTATTGCCGAAGAGATTAAAAGCAAATACTCAAACAGCACTGATGATTCGACCTTTATTATTGGGAGCCTGCTCTAATGAGAGCCGGCTTTTTTTCTTTGTTTGGGAAACTTCAATACATTTGATAAAATAGTGGTAGAAAATCGAAGGTTGTGGGGGATTGAATTTGGAGAAGACTGCACATAAACAGGAAGAGATGTTAAAGCTCGTGTCAGCTGAATTGAAGATAAACAGCAAACAGGTGAAAAGTGTCATCAGCCTGCTCGAGGATGGGAATACGGTTCCTTTTATTGCCCGGTACCGGAAAGAGCAGACTGGTGCATTGGATGAGGTGCAAATCAGGGACATTATGGAGAGATGGCAATACATACAGAATCTTGAACAGCGGAAGGAAGAAGTGCTGCGGACGATAGAGGAACAGGGTAAGCTGACGCCGGAGCTTGCTGCCCAAATCGGAAAAGCGGTCAAACTGCAGGAGGTAGAGGATCTGTACCGCCCTTATAAGCAGAAGCGGAGGACAAAGGCTACCCAGGCGAAAGAAAAAGGGCTTGAGCCGTTTGCAGAGTGGATGCTAGCGTTCACTAAAGAACCGGTTGAAGAGAAAGCGGCTGCATTTATTTCTGAGGAAAAAGGTGTGAATACAGCTGAAGAAGCGATTGCTGGTGCCAGGGATATCATTGCTGAAATGGTCTCTGATGATCCGGAAAGCAGAAAATGGATCAGAAGGGAAACCTTCAAAAGCGGTAAAATTGAAACTTCTGTAAAAGATGCAGACAATGATGAGAAAAAGGTCTATGAAATGTATTACGAATATGAGGAGCCGATCAGTAAAATCGTTCCTCACAGAATACTGGCTGTAAACCGCGGAGAAAAGGAAGATATCCTCAGAACGGCAATCCGGCCGAATATAGATATGATGCAGAGCTATTTGAAGAAAAAATGGATCAAGAATCTTTCCTCCCCCTCTGCTGTACCGGTAAGCGAAGCGATTGAGGATGGGTACAAAAGGCTGATCCAGCCGTCCATCGAGCGGGAAATCCGGAATGAATTGACGGAGAAGGCAGAAGAACAGGCCATCCATATATTCTCGGAGAATTTGAGGAACCTCCTGCTTCAGCCGCCTCTTAAAGGAAAGGTTGTTCTTGGGGTGGATCCTGCGTACCGTACAGGCTGCAAACTGGCAGTTGTTGATGAGACGGGAAAAGTAATGGACATTGGCGTTATATATCCTCATCCGCCGGTCTCTAAAACAAAGGATGCAAAAGAAAAAGTAAAACAAATCATTAAAACTTTCAAAGTCGAGATGGTAGCGATCGGAAACGGTACAGCTTCAAGAGAAACCGAGCAATTCATTGCAGATATCCTAAAAGAACTGAGCGGCGATATTTATTATATTATTGTTAACGAAGCCGGGGCGAGTGTTTATTCAGCATCAGACCTTGCCAGGGAAGAATTTCCGGATTTCCAGGTGGAAGAGCGCAGTGCTGTATCTATCGCCCGCCGCCTGCAGGATCCATTGGCCGAGCTGGTGAAAATTGATCCTAAATCTGTAGGGGTAGGCCAATACCAGCATGATGTATCTCAAAAAAGGCTGAGCGAATCCCTTACATTTGTCGTCGAAACAGCCGTAAACCAGGTCGGCGTTAATGTTAATACGGCTTCATCTTCTCTCTTGCAGTATGTGGCAGGATTATCAAAGACAGTTGCCAATAATATTGTTAAGAAAAGAGAGGAAGAAGGCAAATTCCTATCAAGGGTCCAGCTGAAAAAGATTCCAAGACTGGGAGCCAAAACTTATGAGCAAGCTATCGGCTTTCTGCGCATTGCAGGTGGAAAGGAGCCGCTTGACAGGACGAGTATCCACCCGGAGAGCTACCAGGATGCCGTCAAGCTTCTGTCCAGGCTTGGGTTTAAAACAACTGATATTGGATCAGAAGAGCTGAAAGCAGCACTTGCCGGAATTGATATCAAACAAACAGCGGAAGAGCTTGAAACAGGTGAACTGACGCTCAAGGATATCATTGATGCTCTTAGGAGCCCTGCGAGAGATCCGCGAGATGATCTCGCTAAGCCTATCCTTAAAACAGATGTTTTGAAGCTTGAAGATTTAAAGCCTGGCATGGAGCTTCAGGGAACAGTCAGGAATGTAGTGGATTTTGGCGCTTTTGTCGATATCGGCGTAAAGCAGGACGGGCTTGTCCATATATCAAAGCTGCGAAAACAGTTTGTTAAGCATCCACTGGATGTTGTATCGGTGGGAGATGTGGTGACAGTGTGGGTCGACAGTATTGACAGCCAAAAGGGAAGAGTGGCCCTGACCATGCTTTCTGATCAATAATAATTACAGGAGGAGGAGTGTCAGTATGCGCTCCCCCTTTTTATTAATTCACTGCAAGTGTTTCTTTCTATAGAAATACCAGCACTGGTTCAGCAATTTAATCTGATATCGGTTTTTCTCCAGGAATGCACGCTGAATCTGATTTTGAAACCATGTAGGCATAGGAACCCTCCTGTAGTAAAATCTGTATATATAGCCTATGCAGGGCAAGGTTGTCACGTGAACCTGCGGTGCTGATAAAACAAAGTAAAAAGGGCATAACTAGAAAGGATACAAAGGAATGAACGATCAAGAACTCCAACTGCTGACCGAAAGGATTTCAAAAGAATATTTTCAAAAGCCATTCCGGCACAAAGCTTATTTTAATCCTCGTTTGCGGACAACCGGAGGCAGATATATTTTAAGCACCCATAATATTGATATAAATAAAAGCTATCTTGATCAGCTGGGAAGAGAAGAGCTGATCGGCATCATCAAGCATGAGTTATGCCATTATCACCTCCATCTGGAGGGGAGGGGATACCAGCATAAAGACAAGGATTTCAGATTGCTGTTAGAACAAGTGGGTGCACCAAGATTTTGCTCTGCTTTACCGGACAGGCCAAAGAGGAAGGCGGCTAAAGTAATTGCCTATACATGCTCAGGCTGCGGCCAGCTCTATAAGAGAAGGCGGTCGATCAATACATCAAAATATGTATGCGGAAAGTGCAGGGGAAGGCTCGTGAAGTCAGGAGAAATCAAGGCAGATTAAGTTTAGATAGTCCTATTAAAACTTTTTTAAAAACATAGTTGACTTTTGGTTTCTGGGTTCTTATAATAGTAAGAGTCGATAAGATGTTAAAGACATTCCGCAGTAGCTCAGTGGTAGAGCATTCGGCTGTTAACCGAACGGTCGCAGGTTCGAGTCCTGCCTGCGGAGCCATATGGGGAAGTACTCAAGTGGCTGAAGAGGCGCCCCTGCTAAGGGTGTAGGTCGGGCAACCGGCGCGAGGGTTCAAATCCCTCCTTCTCCGCCAGATGCAACCTGGTTTTATGATGGCCCCTTGGTCAAGCGGTTAAGACACCGCCCTTTCACGGCGGTAACACGGGTTCGAATCCCGTAGGGGTCACTTGTAATATATTGTTTTCTTTCTTAAAGATGGTCCCGTGGTGTAGCGGTTAACATGCCTGCCTGTCACGCAGGAGATCGCGGGTTCGATTCCCGTCGGGACCGCCATTTTTCTCAAAAAACATTGGGCTATAGCCAAGCGGTAAGGCAACGGACTTTGACTCCGTCATGCGTTGGTTCGAATCCAGCTAGCCCAGCCATTTTTGAGCCATTAGCTCAGTCGGTAGAGCATCTGACTTTTAATCAGAGGGTCGAAGGTTCGAGTCCTTCATGGCTCACCATTTAATTTCTATATGCGGGTGTGGCGGAATTGGCAGACGCACCAGACTTAGGATCTGGCGCCGCAAGGCGTGGGGGTTCGACTCCCTTCACCCGCATCAGCATTATTTACCAGTTGATATTCACTTAATTACCTGGTATACTAAGTTTTGCTGTCACTTATAATATGCGGTCGTGGCGGAATGGCAGACGCGCTAGGTTGAGGGCCTAGTGGGGGTTAACCCCGTGGAGGTTCAAGTCCTCTCGGCCGCACCAAAAAAACTTATTGACAACCGAAGTTGGTTGTGATAAGATATAAAAGTTGCTTCTAAAAAAGCAAATTAAAATATGCGCCCGTAGCTCAATTGGATAGAGCGTCTGACTACGGATCAGAAGGTTATGGGTTCGACTCCTTTCGGGCGCGCCATATTTTACGGGGAGTAGCTCAGCTTGGTAGAGCACTTGGTTTGGGACCAAGGGGTCGCAGGTTCGAATCCTGTCTTCCCGACCATGAGTATTTTAAGTTTAATATGCGGGTGTAGTTTAATGGTAAAACCTCAGCCTTCCAAGCTGATGTCGTGGGTTCGATTCCCATCACCCGCTCCAATATAAAGATTGTTCTTTGAAAACTGAACGAACAAAAACGTCAACGTTAATCTTAATTTTTTTATCAGAGCTAAATCTTACTCTCATATGGAGAGTTTG
>NZ_JAUZVH010000010.1:0-180817 GCF_031844465.1 Bacillus sp. AG4(2022) | reverse complement strand
TCAAAGAAAATTAAAAATAGTGGTTCCAGTGGGATGAGCTAGAACCACTATATCAAAGAAAATCAAAAATAGTGGTTCCAGTGGGATGAGCTAGAACCACTATATCAAAGAAAATCAAAAATAGTGGTTCCAGCGGAAAGAGCTAGAACCACTATTTCAATGAAAATCAAAAATAGTGGTTCCAGTGGAAAGAGCTAGATCACTATTTCAGAAAAAATCAAAAACAGCGGTATCAGTCGGTAGAGCTAGACCTCTATTTTAATTGAAATTAAAAATGTAGCTTCCAGGAGAAGGAGTCTAGGAAGTCTTTCTACGAAAGGGAAGTGGAGCGAATTGAGAATGTGCGGCAGGGCGGTAATCATTAAGGAGGGGAAACTGGCACTCATTAAGCGGATCAGGGAAAGTGAGGAATATTATGTGTTCCCTGGCGGAGGGGCAGAGCCTGGAGAGCTGCCTGAGGAGGCAGCAGCACGTGAAGTCCTTGAAGAACTGGGAATTGAAGTTAAGGTTGGAAGACTGCTGGTCCGTCATGATTATAATGGACAGCAATTTTTTATTTTGCAGAGATAATGGCTGGTATTTTTGGAAGCGGGTCAGGAGAAGAATTCGATCTGGCAAGGGGCCGCGGCACATATGAGCCGCTTTGGTTGGATATCGGTTCATTGGCAGATTTGCCTGTAAGACCGGCTGAAGTGGCAAGACTGAATATGCGGTTTTTTTAAAATTGAAAGCATGCCCGGTGAACCATCAACCGATCCTCAAACACCTCTAAAATAGCAGACTTAAGGTATAATTGAAAACAAATACAATATAGAGGTGTGCCACTTGGAAGAACTTATAACATTAAAGAAGGGCCATAAAAAGCTTTCCAGGCTCAAGATTATCCAGCGCATGGTATTTATAACGCTTGGTGCATTGCTGATGGCTACCGGGCTTGAAATTTTCCTGATCCCCAACCAGGTAATCGACGGCGGAATTACAGGTATATCCATTATGCTTTCACATATAACAGGAATCAAGCTGGGATTATTTTTATTCGTTTTGAACTTGCCTTTCATCTATCTGGGCTACAAGCAGATGGGCAAGACATTTTCGCTTTCTGCCATCTACGGCATCATCATGCTCTCCCTTTTCGCTTCATTCTTTCACCCAATCCCTCCTTTTACAGAGGATATTCTTTTAGCCACAATTTTCGGCGGCATTTTTCTCGGAATTGGCGTAGGGCTTGTCATCCGCAATGGCGGAGCGCTTGACGGGACTGAAGTTCTGTCCATCGTCATCAGCAAGCGTGTCCCTTTTTCTGTAGGGGAAATCGTCATGTTCATCAACTTTTTCATTCTGGGCTCTGCAGGTTTTGTCTACACATGGGACCGGGCCATGTATTCTATACTTGCCTATGTCATCGCCGCAAAAGCGATTGATATTGTCGCTGACGGCCTCGAGGCATCTAAATCAGTCTGGATCATCAGCGAAGAAGCTGATATTATCGGCGATACCATCAATGACAGGCTGGGACGCGGCGTTACGTATTTGAAAGGGGAAGGCGCTTACACAGGTGATGATAAGAAAGTAATCTTCTGCATCATCAACAGACTTGAAGAATCCAAGCTCACCAGCATCCTTGAGGAATTTGATCCGTCCGCCTTTTTAGCGATTGCTGACATCACAGAAGTTAGGGGCGGACGATTTAAAAAGAGAAGCATCCATTAAAAAGCAGAACAGGCCATTATTTTACCTGCTATGCAAAAAGGCGGACATAAAGTCTGCCTTTTCATTTTGCAGGTGCAGAAATACTAATAACCGATATACAGGAAATGCATGCTGTGGCTGCCACAATCATTCCGAATAAGAAACCAATGGCCCGCATAAAGGGGTCATCCCCAGGAAATTCAGACTCTGCTGCTGCAAACTGATAAAGAAAGAAAATGAATAAAAATAGATAAAAGCTGCTTCCAATCAGCCCCACTTTTAAACGTCCCTTTTTAGAGCCTTTCCATGCCAGTTTCATATTGAGCCATAAACGGATGCTAAAGGCTGTTGCCAGAAACATGATTACCAGGTGTATATAAGGTATATTAATAAACAGCAGCACATACAAAATCAGCAGTGTTGCTGAAAACAGAAGCGCATTGGAAATAAATAAAAACAAACCAGCTTTCCATTGGATTTGGTACCAGGAAGTATTACTCAATAAATTAACCATCATCCGATTGGCTGCCCTCCCCTCAAGTGAAGGGTTCTTTTTGAAAAAAATAAGCAATAAAGTAATTCCGATGATTCCCAAAAACAAAAAAGATGTCATAATGAACTGCCCCCAACATTGATATATAGTAATAATTTATCGCAAATCAATAAATAAAGTCAACTGTTTTATATTAAAAAACATTGAATTTTTGCTGAAATGTATTTGATTTTTATTGAAATACGATAAAAACTGTATTACTATTAATATAATTATCCTTAAACCGGAGGTACCTTATGAACAAAGCTATAACTAGTTTTCTGAAAGCCGCCATCCTTATTATGGGATTGATCGTGGCCATCCTCTGCATTTTTCTTCTGCCTGAACTTGCAGGGGATGCAGCTGCAGAGAACCCTGAATTTTCTTATTTGAAATGGCCGGTTCTTTTAGGCATGTATGGGGCTGCCATTCCATTTTATATAGCCTTGTACGAAGCATGGAATCTACTAAGATATATTGAAGGACAGACTGCTTTTTCCGATCTCTCTGTTCAGTCGCTCCGCCGCATCAGGAACTGCGGCATTGCTTTGGGACTGATTTACGCTGCCGGCATCATCGGAGTCGGAGCTGCCGGTGCTCTTCATCCAGGAGTTCTGCTGATGGGTGCAGCCATTGCTTTCTGTTCTTTTGTCATCAGTGTATTTGCAGCTGTCCTGAAGGAGCTGCTGCGGAGCGCGCTTACTATGAAAAATGAAAATGAACTGACTATCTGAGGTGAAGGAATGGCGATTATCATTAACATAGATGTTATGCTGGCAAAAAGGAAAATGAGTGTTACAGAGCTGTCCGAGCGGGTGGGAATCACCATGGCCAATCTCTCAATACTGAAGAACGGCAAAGCAAAGGCAGTGCGGCTTTCCACACTTGACAGTATCTGCAGGGCGCTGGACTGCCAGCCGGGCGATATTCTCGAATACCGTGGAGAAGAAGAATAGCAGAAGTATGAAGAGACAGGGCGAGCCTGTCTCTTTTTTTGACAGCACGTATTATCTGGAGATGGAATATATATTTTACAAAAAGGAATATATATGTTACATTCTGTTTGGAGGAAGAATATATGAAAAATAATGTGAAGCTGGCCCGGCTGCAGGCAGAGCTGACCCAGCAGGAGCTGGCGGACCGGGTGGGGATTACCAGGCAGACGGTGAGCTTAATTGAAAAGGGTAAGTATAATCCTTCTTTAAAGCTGTGCCTCCAGATCTGCTATGCAGTCCAGTCAAAGCTGGACGAATTATTCTGGGTTGAAGAGGAGGACCTTTAATGAAAAAAATTACGGATGAACGTTTGAAGCAGAGGAATTTAGAGCATGTACGGATAGTCTATATCATCCAGACGCTGGGGATCCTTTGCATTCTTGCATACGATTTATTGCAAGGCGGCATGGAAGCTATGCGTGAAAATCCGCTTTGGCTTGTTTTTATCGGAACCTCGGTTGTATTTGCTTATCTATCCATGAGTGTGAGTGTGGAGCATGAAAGACAGGGAAAAGATCCGAAAAAGCCATTCATTGTAAGCCTAACAGCCATCCTGGCAGTGGCTGCCATCATTTCTTATCTGATCAGTATAACACCGGGCTATGGATGGGGTGATGGTCTGCTCTTCGGTTTTATTGCCGCTGTGTGCGGAGGAATACCTTCCTTTTACATTTACAGGCTGCGGCTGAAACAGGCAGATTTGCATGATGAGGAAGACGAATAAAAGGATTTAACATAATCACAGTCCTCCTGAACATATATATACAAAAAATGCGGAGGAATAACGATGGAAAAAAATCAGTTTTTCAGGACGATAAGGGTTTTTATCGCCAGCCCCTTTTTTAATGAGGAGCAGCTGGAAAGAATCGGGAGGCTGGAGAATGCGCTGAAGAAGAATCCTTATGTGGCTGATTTCTTCTCGGCGAGATTTTATCAGTTCCCGCAGCTGACTTTTGCATCTGATACTTGGAGGAAGACTGTTTTCCAAAATGATTTAAGGTTTTTGCGGCGTTCTGACGTGGTAGTTGCCATTCACGACTATGAAGAAAACTCTGTGGACAGCGGAACTGCCTTTGAACTGGGCTATGCGTATGCAATGCAAAAGCCGATAATACTGATAAAAGAAAAAGAAGCGAGCATTCCGAATTTAATGCTGGCGGAAAGCCTGCATGCTTACCTGACCAGGGCAGATGAGATTGCCGCATATGACTTTATCAATATGCCTAAAATTCCTTATAAAGGCCCGCTTATTTAAAGGCAATGGTTATTCTATATAACTCAATTTGTCTGTCACAACGATAACCACAAGTGCGGGAAGTGGCAGGGCAGGATGGAACTGCTGCAGCCCGGGAGATAGCGGGCGGGACTATGAATTTTGTCGAGGCAGTGCTTATTCTATTTCTCGTTTTTTGGCTCCTTATGCTGTTCCTTAACCTCGCAGGCATTCTAACTCTATATAAGAATCCGAAAGCTCAGGGATCAATTTTATTGTTATTGGTGTTTTGAGTCTGCCCACATTAATTATTTCAGGCCTTCTTATATCCGCCGGAGTTTTGATCCTTACAGCCAAGAAAAAAGGACCTTTGTATCCGGATTGCTAATAAGGGGCCGGATCTCTGGAAATATGGAAAGGAAAATCAGATGTTTATAATCATTCCATTGGCTCTTGGCATTATTTTGGAGTTTGCATTAGAGCCGTCTTTTAAAATACGCGAAAATCTTTTCATCAGATTGGACCCGGTGGCAGCCGGGGCATTGGCAATCATGTCCCTTTTGCCTTATGGCTGTTTCTTACTGAGCTTGTACCAATAGAAGACGAGAGAATCTATACTTTTTCCTGCATCATGGTCACTGTATTCTTCATTTCTGGAGGCGCGGTGAAGTATAGCAAAAGCAAAAAGCAGAGAACCCAACTATGAGAAATACTAATCTTAATTCGTCCAAGCTTTACGCCGCTTATTATTTATGAAAGCGGCATTTTTTAATGATTAACTTTTATTAGGATCGCATTTATACCATTGGATGTATTCATAATCCTTTTGGAGTATGAACGCACTGTTTGTGCAGGTGCCACTCTGACAGCAGATTGTCGAAATGTATTGAAGCCTGTCTGAAAGGAATTGTTTCCTGTCTGTTGAATATAAAAACGGACAGAAGTTAAAGACAGCGCGGAACATTCGAAAAGGGAGGCGCAAGAAATGAGCGGAAAACTGGTTATGAGGGAAGAGGGCAATAATCTGGTAATGGAGTGGAATTTTGATGCACCGAGGGAGGAAGTATTTAAAGCATTCTCAGATTCCAAACTGCTGGAAAGCTGGTGGGGGCCAGAGGGCTGGGAAACGAAGAATAAAAAATTCGAATTTGAACCAGGCGGAATATGGCATTATGCTATGACCTGCAAAGACAAAAGCCAGGGGGACTTTTATGGGATGGAGTCGTGGGGGCTTGCAGTCTTTAAGGAAATTTCTGCGCCTGAGAAAATTGTCCATACAGATGCATTCTCAGATGAAGAAGGGAATATAAACGAATCTTTGCCTAAAACATTAATAACGGCAACCTTTAGTGAAGAAGATGGGATAACGAAGTATGTGTCCGTCACTGAATTTCCTTCCAAAGCAGCTATCAGGCAGATCATTGATATGGGGGCGGCAGAGGGATTCTCTTCCCAGCTGAAAAAATTGGATGCACTTTTAGCAGGGAATATGGTATGACAAATGGCAGGGCCAAATCTGAGGGTTTGGCTTTTTTCTATGCAGTAAGCAAATGAGGATGAAAAATCAACCTGTTTTTTAAATCAGAAAAATAATTATAGCAAAAATGCTAAAAATAAAGATATTAAGGCGGGGGGGATTATCATTAAACAGATTCAGCATGATACAAAGATGAATGCTTCAGAATATGCAGTGGTATGGTCACAATACATGAATGACAGTTTATCAAGATGTGTGCTGAAGCATTTTCTGCAAGATGCCAAGGATGAAAATATCCGGGAAGTATTTGCTTTCGCCCTGAAATTATCAGAGAGGCACCTTGAAAAAATTAAACTACTTTTGAAAAATGAAAACCAGCCAGTACCTGTTGGCTTTTCTGAGGAAGATGTTAAAGCAGATGTACCAGGATTGTTCACTGATACTTTCAAAATCGTTTATTTACATATCATGTCACTACATGGACTGACCAGATATGCCGGGGCAACGTCAGTTTGCTCACGAAAGGATATCAGGCAATATTTTATGCGCTGTACGTCAGAGGGCTTAGATCTGTATGATCGGACTACAGAAATTGCGCTGCAAAAAGGAATCATTGATAAAGCACCAACCCTCCATAATAGACAGACAGTGCATTTTATTAAAAAAGGCTATTTGACGGGCTGGCTTGGGAAGCGGAGGCCCATCAACGCGATTGAAATCAGCGGTGTCTTTCTCAATATGCAGAAAACAATGGTAAAGATGGTGCTGGAACTTGGCTTCAGCCAGGTATGCAAATCCAAAGAAATAAGAACATATATGGAAAGGGCAAGAGGGCTTTGTGTAAAGCATTTTGAAATACTTGCTTCATTACTGAAAGAAGAGAATCTGCATGTCCCCAAAGTCTTTGAATCGGAGGTGACTGATTCAGCTGTTTCACCATTTTCCGATAAGCTGATGCTTTTCCATATTACCGGCCTTTTGTCGGCAGCGATCAGTTATTATGGCGAAGCAGCCGCCCTCAGTCAAAGAAGGGACATTGTTTCTGCATATACCAGAATGAATGTAGAAATTGCTTTAATTGCCGAGGATGGCATGCAGCTTATGATTAGAAATGGCTGGTTTGAGGCTCCTCCGGCAGCAGCAGACCATGAAGCCTTGGCTAAGGAGTAATGAAGTAGTATTCATTAAACCGTCTTTTGCAGCAATCTGAAGGCCGGGGGGCTGAATTTAATGAATAAATAACCAGCTCCCTAAGCAAGAAACAGGTTGACTTTTTCAACTGTAAATATTAAAATTACAGTAAGGAATCAGAAATATTCCTTATTTTTCTGCTATAACTGTAACATTTTATTTTACACTTTAATATGGATAAATAAAAATCACAATATAACATTAAATCTTCATAAAAGGAGTGCATGATTAATGGTCAATCTATATGTATCATCCAGCTGTACATCCTGCCGCAAAGCTAAGGCATGGCTTGAAGAGCATCAAATTGAGTATACTGAGAGGAATATCATTAACGAACCCCTTACTGTTGAAGAAATTAAATCCATTCTGCGCATGACAGAAAATGGGACAGAAGAAATCATCTCAACTAAATCAAAAGCTTATCAGCAGCTGGATATGGAAATCGATTCTCTTCCACTGAAAGAGCTGTACCAGTTAATTGCCGACAATCCTCAGATGCTGAGAAGGCCGATCATCATGGATGAAAAAAGGCTGCAGGTGGGATATAATGATGAAGAAATCCGAAGTTTTCTTCCAAGGAAGCTGCGCACTTTCTCTTTCATGCAAAAGCAGCAATTGGCCAATTGATCTGCTGAAATACAAAAGAGCAGAAGGGCCGGGAACACTGCTTAGTTAGGAGGCTATCCATGAACAGCGACTTTACACTAGCCATTCACAGCTTAGCCTATCTTGCGCTGCAGCTGGACCGGATGTCTACAAGCGAGGCAATTTCCAAGAGCGCCGGGGTTCATCCTGTACGGATCCGCAAAGTATTGAGCCTGTTAAAAAGGAATGGCTTCATCAAGTCCAAGGAAGGCACCGGAGGCGGATTTATTTTTGCAAAAGAGCTGGATGATGTCAATTTATGGGATATCTATAAGATAACCTCTGAGGGCGCATTGCAGCCTAAATGTCCGGAATCCAACGAGCAGTGCATTGTAGGAGCCAACATGCAAAAAGTTCTCTTCAGCATTTTCATCGGCGCAGAAGAGCATCTTGGGTTATATCTGAAAGATTATACGATTAAAGATATAGTCGGACTTGTTAATCGGGAAGATGGCTGCCGATAACGGTGCGACATGGGAAAGACCGGCTGCTCCAAGGGGCAGCCGGTCTTTTTGCCATGCATATCAATTAGGGACTGTGACTCTCATTAAGGCATTTGCGCCAGCAAGGATACTCACAAGGCCAAACTTTCCTCATTTTGCGAAGAGATTGAAGTGCAGGAGAAGCAGACCGGCAGTATCGAAAAGAGCTGGTGACAGTTGAATGGGATATTCCATAATCGGACAAGAAAGTGCAGAGGGAATCCCCCCTGCTCATTTTGCATCTATCTAATAGTCCTGGTGCTATTTAGTATTTGTAAAGCCTCCGTCAATACGGATCACTTCACCATTAATATATTCTGCTTTTGAAGTTAATAAGAAAACAACAAGCTCTGCGACTTCTTCCGGTGTTCCTAATCTTTTTTGCGGTATGCCGCCGGTGGCATTCACCTTCATTTCGGGATTTGCTGCATAAAATTCTTTCACCATGGGAGTTTCCGTGGGTCCTGGGGCAATGGCATTCACTCTCAAGCCATCTTTTGCATACTCTGCGACCATACTCTTCGTGAGGCCGACAATTCCATGCTTGGTAGCCGAATATGTTACAACAGAATCCTGCCCGATCACACCTGCGCTTGAAGCTGTATTTACGATTGAACCTCCGCCGTTCCTGAGCATCGCTTCGGCAACATAGCGTACACCATACAGCGCTCCCATTAAATTAATGCCAACAATTTGCTCAATTTCCTCTACGCTTGTGTTAAGAAAAAATTGTCCGCTTCCGGAAATACCGGCATTATTAAAGAAGTAATCTATCTTGCCGAATTCTTCAAGGGTCTTGTCTACATAATTCTTAACTTCTTCTTTCCTGGAGACATCTGCTTTAATAAAGATAGCAGCAGCACCCAGTCCTTTAACCATCTCGACTGTTTCATTTCCGCCTTTTTCACTAATATCGACAACTGCTATATCGACACCTTCTTTTGCTAAACGAACGGCAGTGGATTGTCCTATTCCGCTTCCCGCACCTGTTATGATAGCTGTTTTATTGCTGCTCATGAATCTTCCTCCTTGCTGTATGAAGAAATTTGACTTATTTATGTGCACTCTCTAATTTTTCTCTAATTAAATGTATTTAAACATGTCATCTGACTAATACGGATGCATGTGGCCTTTTTTCTGCCAGATAAGAGGGCACTGCTTAACAT
This sequence comes from Bacillus sp. AG4(2022), assembly GCF_031844465.1. NCBI lineage: Bacteria > Bacillati > Bacillota > Bacilli > Caryophanales > Bacillaceae > Bacillus > Bacillus sp. AG4(2022). The sequence continues at coordinate 171,427 of NZ_JAUZVH010000010.1, read as the reverse complement.
GGTGCCCCCATATGCCATAATTACTGGATACCAAACTGTTCGAGGAATATTTTTGAAAAATTTGATTGATATTATAGTTATGGAGAACAGAATAATTAATTTTAAAACAGCCTTCAAAAAAATATTCATTAAGCAACTCATAAGGATGATAAGTAATGGAGAATAAAAGGGTAAAGGAATTTGATAAAATTGTCGAGCTTAACGAAAAAGGGCAGGACGCCCTTAATTCGTACTGGATGGATTATTCGCTGTATACATCCTTTGAGTACTGGCTGATGGCGGCATTTTTCTTTGTTCCGCTCATTGTGCTTTATTTCAAAATAGATCGAAGCAAGATTTTTCTGCTTGGTTTTTATGGTTACAGCATTCATGTGTTTTTCAATTATACAGACTGGTTCGGCAAAAACAGCGGCTTTTGGAATTACCCGTTTCCATTGATTCCAGTGACGCCTGGAATATCCATTGATTCGAGCTTAATACCTGTCGTTTTTTTGCTTATCTATCAGTGGACTTTAAACAAAGGAAAGAACTATTATGTGTATACCATCCTCACAGCAGTATTTTTAGCGTTTGTCTTCAAGCCATTCTTAATTGCAGTTGGCCTTTTTCGCATGTATGGAAACACACATTATCTTCATTTGTTTGCAGGGTATTTAATTGTCCTTTTGACTGCAAAGATTGTTACGAATTTTTTTCTGTGGATGGAAAAGCGGTACAAACAATCTGCTGGAATGAATAAAATGAAAAATCCCCGCACCTAAAAGGGAGGGGAGCTATAGCAGTGTTTCTGGGAGAATAAAACTGTGATCAAAAGGTGGTCTGTTAGTTCAAAACTGTTTTAAGGGTTTCTAAATTCTGCTCCATGATGGAGAAATAGTCTTCTTTATTTTTAATATCTTCCTCGGTGACCGCTTCAAGATTATGAAGAGTCATACTTTCCGCACCGATTTCATCCTGAATGACTTTTGCAACACGAGATTCAACATTCTGTTCAAACAGGATATAATTCAGTTCATGCTTCCGGGATTCTTCTATAATCTTTGCAAGCTGCTGCTGGCTGGGCTCCTGTGTAGGGGACAGGCCTGCGATCGCGATTTGTTCAAGACCATACCTCTCCTGCCAGTAGCCATAAGCCGCATGGGATACAAGAATATATTTTGTATTGCTTTCTGCTATCGTTTGTTTAAACTCAGCATCCAATGAAGTAAGCTGTTCTTTCAGAACCTTAAAGTTATCCTCAAACTGTTCTTTTGCTTCAGGTTTTAATTCAGTCATACTGTTCTTTATATTTTTCGCCAGTGTTATAGCCTTTGATGGATCAAGCCAAACGTGAGGGTCATGATCGCCGTGGTGGTGCCCGTCATCCTGGGAGTGGCCATGGTCTTCTTCTTCATGGGAGTGGCTCTCTTCAGAATGCTCATGGCCTTCTCCTTCATAGGAGTGGCCCATTTCAGAGTGGCCGTGTTCTTCTTCTTCATAAGAATGCCCTTCTTCAGAGTGCTTATGGTCTTCCTCATCATGAGAGTGTTCTTCTTCATAATGGCTATGCTCATCCGCCGTTTTTAAAAGTTCAATTCCCTCAGCCGCTTTAATAATTTTCACTTTTTCGCCTTGCAGTGTTTTTTCAGCCTTTTCTGCAAATCCTTCAACACCGGCACCTGTATAGATGAACAGGTCTGCGTCTGCTATATTTGTCATCGTTTTAATATCCGGCTCATAAGAGTGGGCATCAATATTCGGCGGATAAATGCTCTCAACTTCAACTTCATCCCCGCCGATTTTTTTTGCAAAATCCTCAAGAGGGAAAATTGTGGTGAAAACTTGAAGTTTCTCTCCGGTATTTCCCTCACCGGACTTGCCTTCATTATCTGCACCTGAACAGGCTGCCAGGAAAGCAGAGGAGACAAGCATAGTGCCGAGCAGGACATTTTTCCATTTTTTCATTTTCATCGTTTTATCTCCTATTCTCTAAACCAATTATGTAATGTAAGTAGAAATCATTCCGATTTAACCGATAAAAAATAGCTGCGCATCATATTAAAACGTAATGATTACTATTTGTATTCTAATGCAAGAATTTTAAAATAGCAAACAAACATTTTAAGATTTTTCAAAATTATGTTTGACCTTAAACTAACTTTAAGCTTTAGTATTAGGTATGGAAGAACTTTCCGTATTTTAATGGAGGAGGTTTGCAAAATGACATTTCGTTGGGATGGCGGCTTTATTATGGTTTCATGGGATGGATTCGAGGAAGGGGTGGAGTGGTACACAAAGCATTTTGGCTGGAGCTGCCTGGATAAGGTGATTTCGCCGGTCGGCAAAAAAGCCTTTATGAAGATGCCAAGACTGGGGGTTGTCACACTGAAATCTTTTGAAGGGAATTTTGAGCACTTTCAAAAGGGGAGCGGCATTGAAGGTCAATTGAGGCTATGTTTTGAAATATTGGATATTGACAGGTCCCTCACTTATTTTAAGAATGAGGGGATTGAAGTAACTCCGATAGCTGAGCTCCCAGGAGGACTTAAGAGTTTTGATATAATTGCCTTTGAAAAGGCGAGAATCACAGCTGTGTATAATCCCGATGAAGCAGGTCAATTTCCGGATGCGAGAATCACGGGATTCGGTCCTGTTAATGCAAGAATTGCCGTGAGAAATCTGGATGATGCAATCTCCTGGTATGAGGAACACTTAGGATTTAAACTGGCCAAACGCTTTGGGAGCGAGTTTGCTCATATGCAGCTGGAAGATGCTTACGATTGGATTCAGCATAAACAAGTATTCCTTGACAGTGTATGGCTGGAAAAGGCTGATATCGATGCTTTTGAAAAAGGGAGCCCTTCAGCGAGGAATTATTTTGATCTTAGGCCTGATGAGTTTTATCAAACATATGAGCTTTTGTCGAAAAATGGTTTGAGTCCATCAGAAATTGCGGGCAATCCAACCGCAGGGTGGGGCGGTTTCCATTTCTATGACCCTGATGGGAACATGATCAATGTCTGGTCATATCCTTCGTAAAAGAAAGCAGGTACTGCAATGGAAATGAATATACAGAAGTTTGCTGAGCGTACTGGGCTTCCTCCGAGCACTCTCCGTTTTTATGACCGGAAAAAATTGATTGAGCCAGCAGGCCGCAGTGAAAAAGGCTATCGTATTTATACAGAAGAACAGATACACAAGGCAATGGTCATCCATTCTCTCCGGCAGGCTGATATAAAAATAGAAGAAATACAATCCTATTTGCAGGGTGAAGAAGAAGAGAAGATGAATTGGATATCCGGATGGAAGAGGGAATTAGAGGAAAAGCTTGCTTCCATGAATATCGCTAAACAGTACTTGAACTCCATGGATGCTGAAGAGCGGCATCTGCACCTCGTTAAATGGGAGGGGGACAGCTTCTTCATCTGGTTCCGGCGCACTGTCCCAAGGACATTTCATCCTTTTCAAGAGGAAATGTTTGAAATAAGCGAAAGACTGAAGACGTTAAGGATTGAGACAAAGGCAGGGGTATTTGTAAGAACGTTAGAATCAAAGGGAGATACAATAACCGGGGAAGTGGGCTGCCTTTTACAAAACCAGCCCTGCAAAGAAATTGGCTGTTATAGAGACATGTATACTGAGCGGACTGGCCCGAGTTTATTTGCTGCCGTGGAATGCAATGTGTATGATCCTTTCACCTGTTTCCACTTTATGTGGCAGATTCAGAGGTTTGGATTCAAGGCAGAGGGTATTAAAATGGAAAAATATGAATCCCCGGAAAGCCGGACGTTCAGTTATCTCATTCCGCTAAAAAAATAAATTAAATTTTATGCCGCCCGTATGTTTTCATAATTCAATTCCGTCTTACAGATTGAATAGACAAAAAAGGGGGATTTTTGTGAAGAAACATAATGATTTGTCTTCCATCAGTAAAGATATGGAGGAGCTAGCATCTTCATTTGAATACATCGTTCAGCCATACAGGGATCAGCTGTGGCATTATTGCCGGAAGCTGACGGGAACACCGTGGGACGCGGAAGATTTGCTGCAGGACACACTGTTAAAGGCATTTTCTTCTTTATCAAGGGTCGGGCAGGCGACGAATGCAAAAAGCTACCTGTTCCGGATTGCGACGAATACTTGGATGGACCATTTCAGGAAAAAATCGCCTGAGCTGCTTGATATGGAGCTGGAAAGAATTCCGGATGGCGATATCGTGTCTTATTCAGAAGTGCTTGAAAGTGTTGAGATTCTGATTCATCAATTGCCGGCAAAGCAGGCAGCGGCCATTCTATTAGCAGAGGTATACCGTTTCACCATCCGGGAAACCGCTGAGATCATCGGTTCAACAGAAGGAGGTGTCCAATCCTTGCTAAGCCGGGCAAGAGCTAATCTCAAAAGGCAGAGAGCGGTGCCAAACCTTCCTTTCCAAGAGGCAATGCTGACAGATGAAAAAAAACAAGTCATCCAACAGTATATGGACTATTTTGTAAGGGGCGATTTCCAGTCTATCGGCCAGCTTCTTGGTGAGTATGCGACAAATGAAGTGATCGGACAGGGCATGGATATCGGGAAAACACAGATACGGAAGAACTCTATGGGTGACTGGGGCGGCAGTACAGCTGGTCTTTCCGCAAAGCTTGCTGTCTTATGGGGACGGTATACAGTCATCTATACCAGAGATGCCGGTTCAGGCCCTGTTTTATGGGACATTGCCACAGTGGAAATTGAAGAAGGAAAGCTCATCCGGCATAAAAGCTATTATTTTTGCCGGGAATTCCTGGAGGAGGCTGCGGCTGAACTTTCATTAAAGCTTGATACAGAGAAAGACCTGTTTGGACAGGAATGGGAGAGGATCACGGATTATGGAAAGCGTGAACCTTTTTAATCAGAAGATCCCTATTTGATGCAGGTTCAAGGCTGTCTTGTTCACACAAATTCAGCACAGTCAACCATTAGGTTTACGCAAAAAAAGCAACCAGCCGGCGAGCTGATTGCTTATTTGCTTTACTGCTGCCCTGCACCATTCTTAACGGATTCAGCAATCCCGATAACGCGTTTCGCCTGGTATTTGATTGCGCCCTTATAAGCATCCTTATCGCCAACTATTTCATTGTTTTGGTCGACAGTGACGCTTGCTCCATAAGGATTGCCGCCAGCAGGGAATAAAGATTGATCTGAATATCCTGGTGTTACGACAATGGCACCCCAATGGTACATGGTTGTATAGAATGAAAGGATGGTTGCCTCCTGCCCGCCATGGGGGTTTTGTGCAGAAGTCATGCCGCTGACAACCTTATTAACTGTTTTTCCCGAGCCCCAGATGCCGCCGGTTGTATCGAGGAACTGCTTCATCTGGGCTGCCATATTTCCGAAACGGGTAGGTGTACTGAAGATAATGGCATCCGCTTCAGCGATATCATCAGGCGTAACTACAGGAACATCCTTTGTTTCTTCCAAATGGGCTTTCCATGCAGGAACACCTTCAATAACGCTTTCTGGCGCAAGCTCCTGAACTTTGTAGATTGTGGCTTCAGCGCCGGCTTCCTTTGCGCCCTCAGCAGCCCACTGAGCCATCTGGTAATTTGTTCCGGTTGAGCTGTAATAGACGATTGCTAGTTTGACAGTCATAAAAAAATCCTCCATTCAAAGCTAAATTAAAATAATTTTCCTTCATTGTTTACCCCCTCTTTGAGAGATTATACCTTCAATTTTCAATAGGGAAACTTAGGTTTGTGGGTTTGTTTTCTTATTTTTTCAGGAGGAAAAATTTTGAATAATAGCTCACGGAAATTCTTATTTTAATGATATAATTTTAATAATTTAACTATTCTGACGACTGTTTATTCCAGCCCTTTCACCTAAAGAGCCAGGATCAGCTGAATGAGGAGCTATTTTTTGTAAAATAGTGCCTGGGATGGAATTAAGGCCGTCTTTGAAAAAAGGGGTGTAAAAGATTGAAAAAAACAGCGGTATTCCGGGTGCCAGAGTCCATTTTTTACGGGAGGGGCTCCTTTGAAAATATAGGATCGCAAGCGGCTCTTAAAGGGAAGAAGGCATTGATCATTAGTGATAAAATAATGGATCAGCTTGGATATGTGACCGAAGGCAGAGCTTTGCTTAATGATGCAGGTGTTCAAAGCACAGTCTATCTGGGTATTGCATCTGAGCCCACCGATAAATATGTGTCAGAAGCATTGAATCTTTTTAAAAGTGAGCATTGCGACCTGGTGATATCCATCGGGGCGGCAGCTGTATCGATACCGCAAAAGCAATAGCAGTCCTTGCTGCAAATGGCGGCTTTATCGGCGATTATATGGGAGGAAAGAAACTGGCTCTTCAAACACCTGTCCCTCATATTGCTATTCCAACTACAGCCGGTACAAGTTCAGAGGCAACAGATGTAACCGTAATCACCAATACATCCAGCAATGTTAAAATGATGATCAAGCAGCCCGCTTTCTTGCCGGATGCCGCGATTGTGGATCCCCTGCTGACAGTATCTTCGCCAAAGAATATCACCGCGGCTACAGGAATTGATGCTCTAAGCCATAGCATTGAAGCATACTTATCTAAAAAAGCACATCCCATGACAGACACGATGGCCATCTCAGCCATGAAGCTCATTGTGGAAAATATTTTAACCGCTTACAATGATGGCGGAAATCTAGATGCACGAGAGAGTATGAGTCTTGGCTCACTTCAGGCGGGAATGGCATTCTCAAATGCTTCAGTCTGCCTTGTACATGGGATGAGCCGACCGATCGGCGCCTTATTCCATGTGCCGCATGGCATCTCAAATGCCATGCTTTTGCCTGCTGTATTGGAATTCACACAAGGAGCTTGCGTTGAACGTCTTGCTGATATAGGCAGAATCTTTAGGCCTGATATTAATAAGGGTGCCAATGGGGAGGCAACTGAAGTAGCTGTTCAATCTGTAAAAGAGTTATGCAGAAAATTAAATATACCCAACCTAAAGGAGTGGGGGATCGACGGGGAAGCCTTCAAGCAGGCCGTTGGGAAAATGGCAGCAGACGCTATTGACAGTGGCAGCCCGGCTAATAACCCCCAAGTGCCCAGCCAGCTGGAACTGGAGGAACTCTATCATATTTGCTATGACTATGATTTTTCCTCTGAAACTGAGAAGGTGTAAAGGCAGAATGTCACTAATGTTGAGAGGAGCTTTTTAATGGCAATGACATCCCTAAATGTTTTAAGAAACTTTATAAATGGAGAGTGGGTGGATGCAAAAACAAAAAGGTTTGAAGCTGTCCCCAACCCTGCTACCGGCGAGGAACTGGCGCGCACACCGATTTCCACCAAGGAAGATGTGGAGGATGCCGTACAGGCAGCCAGGGAAGCCTATAAAACATGGAGCAAAACGCCTGTCCCTAAAAGAGCAAGAATTCTATTTAAATATCAGCAGCTTTTAATAGACAATTGGGACGAACTTGCAAAACTGATCACACAGGAAAACGGGAAAAACTACAAAGAAGCGTATGGAGAGGTTCAGCGGGGTATCGAATGTGTGGAGTTTGCTGCTGGAGCCCCATCTCTTATGATGGGCAAGCAGCTGCCAGATATTGCGACAAATATTGAATCCGGCATGTACCGCTATCCTGTAGGCGTCATCGGCGGCATCACGCCTTTCAACTTTCCAATGATGGTCCCTTGCTGGATGTTCCCGCTGGCAATTGCCTGCGGAAACACGTTTGTGCTGAAGCCTTCTGAAAGGACTCCGATACTCGCAAACCGGCTGGCAGAGTTATTTACCGAAGCGGGCCTCCCGGGCGGCGTTTTCAATATTGTTCATGGCGCCCATGAAGTCGTAAACAGCCTTATTGACCACCAGGATGTACCGGCCATTTCATTTGTAGGCTCCCAGCCTGTTGCCGAGTATATATATAAATCCGCTTCTGCGAAGGGGAAGCGGGTCCAGGCTCTGGCCGGTGCAAAGAATCATTCGATTGTGATGCCGGATGCGGACCTTGAAGTGGCTGTTAAAGAAATTATTGGTGCTGCATATGGGTCAGCAGGGGAAAGGTGTATGGCCTGCTCTGTTGTGGTGGCCGTAGACTCCATAGCTGAAGAACTCGTGGCAAAGCTGCAGGAGGAGGCAGACAGCCTGACAATGGGAAATGGGTTGGATGAAGATATTTTCTTAGGCCCTGTCATCCGCCAGGAAAATAAAGAACGGACAAAAAGCTACATTGAAATCGGCGAAAAAGAAGGAGCAGTCCTTATACGTGATGGGCGGAAGGATGAAGCTCACCATGAAAATGGGTATTTTATCGGACCGACCATCTTTGATCACGTTGATCCATCCATGAAGATCTGGAAAGAAGAAATCTTTGCTCCCGTTCTCTCCATCGTCAGGGTTAAGAGCCTTGAGGAAGCGATTGAGCTGACAAATCTATCGGATTTTGGCAATGGAGCCTGCCTGTTCACCGACAGCGGAACAAATGTCCGCTATTTCAGAGAAACCATTGAAGTTGGAATGCTCGGCGTCAATATCGGCGTACCTGCACCTATGGCCTTTTTCCCTTTCTCCGGCTGGAAGAATTCTTTCTATGGAGACCTTCATGCAAACGGCTCTGACGGAGTCGAGTTTTATACCAGAAGAAAGATGCTGACTGCCCGCTGGTAAACGGAATGATGGCTCTCTTAAGACACCCATAAAGATAATGGGTGTCTTTATTTATGCTCTTTAGTAATGGAGGCGATCTGCCGAGAATGGGAAAATTTATTAAGATGATGTATTGAGCTGGCTTGCCTTTCTTGCTGATACTGATTCATGGAAATTATATGTATATTATAGATAATTCTACGGACAATAAGAGGAAAAGCTCTAAAGATAGGGCTTGAAATTCATATCATGGAGTGCTGCAGATGAGCTATAACGAGTATTGGGATAAAATTTTTCAGCTGAGTGAAGAGATGACTTCCTTGGTTGATTCTTATTGGAAGAACTATTCCGGTCCTGGTTCATTGCAGTTCTGGGCTGTAGCAGTCCTTCTGGTGCTGCCGCTTGTTTTATTGTATTTTACAGTCGACCGCTAGAGGATCTTTGAGGTGTTCTTTTTTGGATTTATTGTCCACGCGCTTTGGACATATACAGACATTGTGCTCGGTAATTATACCTTGCTCATTCATACATACTATATGTTGCCGATTTTCCCGCATGCTTTTAATATAACGATGTCAGTGCTGCCTGCAGGATTTATGCTGATTTATCAGTATTGCACCAGGAATGGAAAAAGTTTTATCCTGTATACCGTTATTCTCAGTGCAATGTATTCTTTTGTGTTTGCTTCCATAGAGAAGGCGCTCGGCATGGTCGAACTGAATAAGGGAATGAACTTGTTTTACTTGTTTTTGATTGATCTTGGCATTGCTTTTATTGCTTATGTTGGCACAAGGCTAGTGAGGAGAGCACAACTGGGAGCCGATGCAGAATAAAAAAAGGAAATGGGCAGCTGCCATTTCCTCTACAAATATTAATTTTCCCCGTAATACTCATCAATGGCCCTCAGCCAATTGGTTCGTGCTACATCCGAAGCTTTATGGGTATTTTTTTCTTCAAAAGCTTTGATGATTTCCTCATGCTCATCAATTGAGCGGGGCTTCAAAATGATTGTTTTATTATAATAAAGCCTCATTACATGGGCCTGCAGGGAAGATACATAGCTGGTGATGTAAGGATTGTCCGCTTTTTCAATAATAAGATTGTGCAATTGTTCATCTTGTTTCAGTGCTGAAAAGGTATCGCCCCTTAAGAGGGAATCCGCAAAGGAACGGTTGATGGACCTTAATTTCTCAATCGTCGCGCTGTCCATGGATGGTGCTGCAAGCTCTGCAGCAAGCGCCTGCAGGGATCCAAGCGGCGGAAGAATCTTTGTGATATCTTCCGGATTGACGGTAGTGACCTGGGTGCCGACGCCTGGGAACATTTCTACGAATCCCTGGACGCTGAGCAGCTGCAGCGCTTCCCTGATCGGTGTGCGGCTGACGCCGAGCGCTTTGGCAAGGTCGGCATCGTTCAATTTTTCCTGCGGCTTTAAGGTGCCGTCAATGATCCATTCCTGGATTTGCAGGAAAGCGCGGTCTTTGGCCGATACGCGTGCAGGAGAAGCAAAATTGGCAGGGATGGGCATCTATCTTCACCTCTAGTATTTTCATAGGTTTCTATAAATTTTTACTGGATTATACAATTAGTATAAAGAATTAGAAAGAAAAATTCAATATATTGCATAATTCGACAATTTTCTTTATGCAATATATTGCATACGGTCGGATCGTGTGTTATCTTGAGTTATGCAATATATTACGTAACTATTAAACTAAACTGCTTTTATCATTTTCAGAAATTTGCAAGTTGAGAAAAAACTAAGCAGCGAGAATCTTTATCATAAAGGAGAATAGGATGGGATCTAAAATACCGTTTTCTTATGTAGTCGCCGTAGGCTTTATGTTGTTTGCACTTTTCTTTGGGGCAGGTAATCTTATTTTCCCTGCGATGCTCGGACAGTCTGCAGGAACCAGTATCTGGTCAGCCAATGCAGGCTTTATAGTAACTGGGGTAGGGCTGCCGCTATTAGGGATATTGGCGCTTGGCTTTTCCGGCAAAAGCGATCTTCAGTCGCTGGCAGGAAGGGTGCATCCAGCATTCAGTGCGGTATTTACGATGCTTTTATATCTGTCCATCGGGCCATTGTTTGCCATTCCCCGGACAGCAACCGTTTCATTTGAAATGGGCGTAAAGCCGTTTTTAACTGGTAACAGCACGATTGGACTCATTATCTTTTCTGTACTGTTTTTTGCGGTTACAGGCTTCTTTTCTTTAAAATCTTCAAAAATCGTTGATATTGTCGGTAAATACCTGACGCCGATCCTGTTGATTGTAGTGGGCATTTTGATCATTGCCGCTTTTTTCAATCCTATGGGTTCTTTTCAATCACCAGGTGAAAATTATTTAGCCAGCACCTTTTTTAAAGGATTCCAGGAAGGCTATCTGACAATGGATGCACTTGCCGCATTTGTGTTTGGGATTATTGTTGTGGATGCAGTAAAAGAAAGAGGGGCCGCTTCAAGAAAAGAAATCATGCTTTCAATAGCTAAAGCTGGCCTTATTGCGGCAGCACTTCTTGCTATTATCTATACCTCGCTGTCTTATATTGGCGCATCGAGCGTCGGTGAGCTCGGCAGGCTTGATAATGGCGGAGCTGTACTGTCCGGTGCATCAGAATATTACTTTGGTTCATTCGGCGCACTGCTTTTAAGCATCATTGTTCTTGGGGCATGCCTGACAACGAGCATCGGACTCGTGACAGCATGTTCATCTTATTTCCATAAAGTGTTTCCTTCGGTTTCTTACACAGTTTTTGTTGTTATTTTGTCTGTATTCAGCGCCGTCTTTTCCAATATCGGGCTCAGCCAGCTGATCAGCATTTCGGTTCCAGTTCTGACAGGAATTTATCCTTTAGCCATCTGCCTGATGTTCCTTACCTTCCTTCATCCTCTTTTCAAAGGGAAAAAGGAAGTTTACCAGGTAAGTATGCTGTTCACTTTCATTGTCAGCTTATTCGATGGGTTAAAGGCTGCAGGCCTAAGCTTTGGACCGGTTGAAGAGGTATTCAGCACAATTCTGCCATTATATGAAGTCGGGCTTGGATGGATCATGCCGGCCGTAGTGGGTGCAGTGATCGGATTCTTTGTGGCTGCCATTCGCAGCGGCGGTGTATCGCAGGCGAAAGAAAGCATTTGATAGTAGAAAAACCTCCTTTGCGGGAGGTTTTTTGTTTTTGGGTGAAATTGATGCAGGTTGAGAATTGAGGTGGGGATTGTTTGATCTTTGGAGGACTCCAGAGTGGGAATAGAGCAGATAGAGTGCTTCAAGAGAGGTTTATAGAGCACTCTAGAGGGAGGAAAGATTGTACAGAGTGCTTCAAGAGAGGTCTATGGAGCACTCTAGAGTAGGAAAGGAGCGTACAGAGTGCCTCAAACGAAGTCTATGAAGCACTCTAAAGATGGGAAGGAGCGTACAGAGTGATTCAAAAGAAGCCTATGAAGCATTCTGGAGGATGGAAGGAGCGTACAGAGTGCCTCAAACGAAGTCTATGAAGCACTCTGAAGATGGGAAGGAGCGTACAGAGTGTCTCAAACAAAGTCTATGAAGCACTCTAGAGGATGGAAGGAGCGTACAGAGTGCCTCAAACGAAGTCTATGAAGCACTCTAGAGGCTGGAAGAAGCGTACAGAGTGATTCAAACGAAGTCTATGAAGCACTCTAGAGGATTGAAGGAGCGTACAGAGTGCCTCAAACGAAGTCTATGAAGCACTCTAGAGGCTGGAAGAAGCGTACAGAGTGATTCAAACGAAGTCTATGAAGCACTCTAGAGGATTGAAGGAGCGTTCAGAGTGCTTCAAGAGAGGTCTATAGAGCACTCTAGAGTGTGAAAGAAGTGTATAGAGTGCCTCAGGAGAGTCCTATGGAGCACTCCAGATATCAAGAATAGCAAATAGGCTGCCTTAAAAATATGGAGTGAAAAACAAAAATTGCAGGAGGAGATCGGTTTTCTGAATACCAAGAGGGAAGAATCAAATCTCCCCAGCAGGGTAAAAAATCCAAAGTATGGTAAGGTAATAGTATGACAGATAAAGGAGTGATGGATGATGGTTAATGGGATACCTGAAGTAAAGCTTAATGATGGATTGTCCATTCCGGCAATCGGGCTGGGTACATATCAATTGAAGGGGAGTGCAGGCGCCGAGTCGATCCGCAAGGCGATTGATGAGGGAGGATACCGGCTTCTGGATTCTGCGTATAACTATGAAAACGAGGGGACAGTCGGCGAGGCTGTAAAAAGAAGCTCTGTTTCCAGGGAGGATCTGCTCATCACATCGAAGCTCCCGGGGCGTTATCATGAATCAGCAAAAGGGATGATTGCAATTGAAGAATCCCTCTACAGAGCTGGCTTGGATTATTATGATATTTATTTGATTCACTGGCCAAACCCGAAGAGAGAATTGTATGTTGAAGCCTGGCAAACTTTAATAGAAGCAAAGAAAAAAGGGTATGTCCGTTCAATCGGTGTCTGCAATTTCCTGCCGGAGCATTTGGACCGGCTGGAGAAGGAGACAGGGGTTAAACCGAGCATGAACCAGGTCGAATTGCATCCTTATTTCAACCAGGAAGAACAGCGCGCCTATCATGAGAAACATGGTATTCTGACAGAGTCATGGAGCCCGCTCGGCCGCGGCAGCGATCTTCTCGGAAATGGGGATATTCAAAAGATTGCTGAAAAGCATGGGAAATCCATAGCCCAGGTGGTTCTTCGCTGGCATTATCAGCTGGGAGCTGTATCCATTCCTAAATCCTCCTCTGCTGAAAGACAGAAAGAGAATATTTCTATCTTTGATTTTGAACTGGATGTGGAGGATATGGAGGCCATCTCAAAATTAAGCCATCCCGGCGGCAGGCTGCATGACCAAGACCCGGCTGAATATGAGGAATTCTGATCAAAAATGAGCTGGCTACAGCTCATTTTTTTTGCCCAAATTTTAGTGAATGAGGGGGATTGCCTGCTCTCCTTGTCGAAATAAGGTGTGAGAAGAAAGGAGCTGGCAGAATGCAGGCGAACTTGAAATATGAAAAAAGGATAGTCGATATGGAGGAAGTATACCTGATAGGCTTTCGCGTACTTTGTGAGGGAAGCCAATATATAGAGGAGATACCCATGGCAGCTAAGTGGCTGAAGGAGCGGGTTTCCGAAATCCAAGGTGTAAAGGATAGCTGGCGGCAGATTGGCGCATTTGTGGTGAATCCGGCTTCGGAAGATGAAGATGGTTATTGGATAGGGGTTTCAGCTGACCAAAAAGATCAGGTGCCAGAAGGGATGACAAGTCAGACTGTTCCGCCTCAGCGGTATGCTGCGATCCATCATCATGGGCCGAACTCAGATATCCGTAAAAGCTATGAAATATTGCACCGCTGGATAGAAGCTGAGGGATATGAACGGGCAAATGACAGATGGAATCTGGAGATTTATGATTTTAACAGTGATCCTGATAATACTGATCATGTGAACGTGGAGCTATTGGATTCCATTAAGTAAAGAAAGCCCGGAGTATATCCAGGCAATCACATCTATTTTTTTATCGGGCGCAGAAGCGTCAGAATTTCTTCTTCCATTGAAGCGAATTGCTGTTCCACTAAGGTTTTGGCATCTGAAACGGCGCTGTTATAAAAATGAGGGGCGAGTGTCTGTTTTACAAAATCGAGCACCCTTTCAGCTGCAAATTCTGATATTTCTTCGTCACGCTCCTGCAGGAAAAACTCCTGGATATCAGAAACCATGGTTTGCTGCTGTTCTTTCGTCAGCTTGATGAACATATATATATCACTCCTTCGGTTTGCACTTACTATAGTACAAATAGCGGAGCAAATCCAAGACTGTTATTTTCCTGAAATTTATGTACAGCAGGTAATTGGTAAAAGTCTGGAATAGAATTATAGAAATTATAAACATAAGGGAGAGTTAAGGGATGAAATTCAAGCTGGGTGAAGCAATGGAAGTGCTGGAGCGTACACCCCGGGTATTGGAGATACTTCTGGGAGGGCTGTCTCCTGGATGGCTTGGGGCCAATGAAGGGGAAGGAACCTGGAATCCTGTCGAAGTGGTCGACCATTTGATTGAAGGAGAAAAGCATAACTGGGTGCCTCGCCTCAAGTTTATGCTGGAAAAAGGGGAAGAAGAATCATTCCCTCCGTTTGACCGCTTTTCCCACTTGAAAAAGGAGGAACAGACGGTCGCCCGGAAGCTTCATGAATTTAAAGAGATCAGGGCTGAAAACCTGGCTCTTCTGCGGGAACTGATGGTGACCGAAGACAGGCTGGAAGCTGCAGGAAAGCATCCTGCATTTGGAACCGTGAAGGCAAGGGAGCTGGTTTCCACCTGGGCAGTGCATGACCTGACCCATCTTTCACAGATCGCAAGGGTTATGGCAGAAAGATATCGTAAGGATGTCGGCCCTTGGGTAGAGTATCTTGGTATACTCAGCAGAAATGGAAATGCCGGGTTAGGAGAAGAAAAGTGAGAATCCGGAGAATGTTCTTTTCCTTTAGCCTTCTATTTCTTTTGATTGCAGCATGTCCGGCTATCACTGGAGCGACCAAGTGGGTGAGCAGCTTTGTTGTCTGGGAAGGCTATCAGTATACAGTACAGGATGAATATATAGAAGAAAGTGAAATCGAGTCAGAAATCGGGCAAGTGACATCTTATTCAGATATGTATCCTATGGGCGGCAATTTTTCCAATGAGTTTAAGAAAGGAAGCAAATATTTCTCAATAAAAGGAGTGAGTACAGAAGAATCGATTGCAGTGGAAGCAGGGGGCGGGATATATGTAAGAGCTGACAGGGATGGGGAATACACATTTTCAGAATCTGAAGGAAATAAATTTCAGCCGCTGCTTATCCCAGGTCTTGTTATTATATTTGTTCTTTTAATGGCGGGTACAGTTATGGCAGAAACAAAGCTTAAGAAATAAGGAGGGGCCATGGCTAAATATATCAGCATCTTTTTTCTTGGGATCGGATCCAGCATCATACTGTTTTTTATCTTTGCAAGTATTTTTGATGACAGTTCACCGGGGGAATTCGCCGCAGTGACATTTGGCTGCATCATTATTATCTTAGTTTCTTTTTTGATTGCACTTTTGTATTATGTTATCGATCTGGTCAAAAAATTGAAATAGGCACCCATGCAGGGTGCCTATTATTCTGGAAGCTTAGATTCTGCGGCAGTTGCGATTATTGTTAGGGTCCCTGCCGCAATCGAAATTTTCCACAATAGTTTCGTTCACTGTCCTTTCAGTGACAGGGAAATAATTCTCATTGCGGATGATCGTGCGGTTAACATTCACAATTTCCGTCGGGTGAATCCTTCTGATTGTTTTAGTGCGTGTGTTATTGCGGACAACTGTTTCAGTCGGGCTTACAATCGTTTTGTCAGCTGCAGCACGTTCACGGCATTTTCTGCAATTGCATCTCATGACTCCACCTCCCTCATCATGGCGCTACATTATTTTATGATTGAGGGGCTGAGCTTGTACTAGATGAAAGCATCATCTTTTCGCTAAGGAGGGGGGGAACAAGTGATTTTAATAACGGGAGCTTTCTTAAGAAGCATGATCCAGGATGATGGATACAAGAAGCCCAAGGGAGGCGACAAGCCCTGTAACAGGACCGCTGTCTTCATAGGCTTCCGGCATCATCGTTGAAGCGATCATGCTAATGATGCCTCCCCCAGCAAAAGAAGCGATTCCCGCCATCACTTCAGCAGGAGCCCCGGCAAGGAGGCTGTAGCCTGTAAGCGATGCAATGGCAGAGATGGCGAGTACAGTGAACCAGAGCAGAAAAATCTTTGTATAGGAATATCCGCTTTTTTTCATGCCGGCAGTACTGGAGAGTCCTTCCGGAATATTGCTGATGAATATGGCCGCGACTAAGAGGAAGCTGACAGACTGTCCCTCGATCAAACTTGCTCCGATCATGATCGATTCAGGAATTGCATCAATGACGGTGCCGATAAAAATGGCCATTCCTCCGCTTCCTGCAGCCATATGGCTGGACCGTTTCCGTTTATCCGCACCTCTCCGGGAAACTATGCTGTCAAGGATGGTAAAAAGGAGGGCGCCCGAGAGAAATCCGATGCTAGTGGCTAGGATGCCGCCTTCAAGAACGGCATTTCCAATCAGTTCATAAGATGCTGCACCAATCAGTACACCTGTACCGAATGCCATGATCAGCCCTATGATTTTTTGCGGGATAGGCAAAAGCATTGATGCCATTGCCCCCAATAAGACAGCAGATCCTGATAGTCCTCCCCAAAACAAGGCATTCCACATGCAGACTTACCCCCTCGGTTTTTGCGGCTACTCTTAATTTCTCTTTTTAGAGTGCACAGTTGAAGGGGAAACATGCTTATTTTGGTTCCAGGGAAGTGATGTTAGGCTCCTGCCAGTTTCTTTTTGTTATCCCAGTAACTTTGTATGGCTGATATTAATGTCCATTTATCTGTATAAACAGAGGACATTTGTGTTCCTTGGTCTACAAGTACAAATACATTCTTTACGTAATTTATAATGGCGTAGGGAATATTTTGCTGGGTCGAAAGGGTGAGGGTTATTTCGGTCTGCGGGTATTTTTCCAGTATTTTCAGCAGTTCATTCAAATGGTCTTCTTCCAATTCCAGGACTCCTTCATTATGTCTTTAATAAAGAGAATAGCAGAGACTGAGAGTGGCTTCCTGTTTGAGTGTGTTTAAGGAATCATTTTTTTGCTGTGCTTTTCAATATATTGTCAAATTCATCTAACAATGCATCTTTATCTGGATAGCCACATTTTCATTCACCCAGTTATGGTATTATGACTAAAATGGTAAGTTTATACATACTGATATGTGGCTGTTTGGAGGAGACAAAGTGGTTAATTTTACGACTAAAGAAACCGCACATAAAGCAGGCGGAAAACTGGAGGTTCTGGGTGAATTAGCTGCATGTGTTGCACATGAAATTCGCAATCCAATGACAGTGGTTAAGGGATTTCTGCAATTGGCCGGTGAACAGGGGAATACTCCTTTTAAGGAATATGAAAAGGTCATAATGACAGAAATTGACCGGATGGATGAATATTTAGAAGATCTGCTTTTATTGGCGAATCCTCAAGCTGCCCAACATTTTCAAGGAAAAGAAGAGATCGATCTTTTTGCTGAAATAAAGACAGCGGTCAAGACGCTTCAGACTGAAGCCGGAAAAGAGGGGAAAAAACTGCAGATCCACAAACAGAGGGAAGCTTCCTGTTCCATATTTGTTAACCGGCATTACCTTAAGCGCATCACTGAAAATATTATTAAGAATGCAATAGAAGCTTCACAGCCATCTGGAGTAATAAAAGTTGTGGTTGATTCCGCTGATAACAGAGCAAGAATGAGGGTGATTGATACAGGAACCGGAATTCCAGCCGAAAAAATAACCCGGCTTGGAGAACCTTTTTATTCAATTAAAGAAAAAGGAACTGGCCTTGGTTTGACCATCTGCCATAAATTAGTCAAGGCTGATTCAGGAGAGCTCCTGATCAAAAGTAAAGAGGGCTGGGGCACAGCTGTGACTGTCTCGTTTCCAATGTCCCCATCTTTGGAAACTTAAACCTCGTATAAAAAACCGGCAAGAAAGGAGAACAGCTTTAGATGCTCCTGTCTTGCCGGCATGCAGCCCTCACATATTCGTTTTTGGGTTTGTATTGACTCTTCCGTTTTTATTTTCTTTTTCATGCCCGTGCACCTGGTCTCCGCCGTCCCCTTTTTCCTTGGCGATCTTACCCCCAAGACTCACATTCGGAAATTCCTTTTCCGCCATTCCAATCACCTCCATATCAGTAAAATAACCAATGTTAAAGGTTTTTATTTTGGGTTTATGCTGGCTGCCTTTAGCTGCTGTTTCACGTCGTTGACATTCTTGGCATTATGATATCTAATAGTATTAGATAAAATAAATTAAAAGGTGCTGATTATGGATTATAAAGATTTAGTGGATGAATTTTTCCAGAATATAAGCAAATCACCAAAGATGCCTTTCCAAAAGAAAGTCAATGACCTTTCTCATGGGGAAAGGAGTATATTGGGCTACCTGACCTTTATACAAAATGAGGTTACTTCAGGTGAACTGAGTGAAAAGCTGTGCCTTTCAACCCCGAGAGTCGCTGCCGCACTCAAAAATCTGGCAAAGAAAGAATATATCGAGCGGAGCAGGGACGAAAATGACAAACGTCTCGTGATTGTTTCCATTACTCCATTTGGCAGAACTTTTGTAATGGAAGAGCATGGAGAAGCAAAGCGTATTGTCGAAAAGACCTTCAGGAAGCTCGGGGAACATGATGCTAAAGAGTTTGTCCGTATTGTGAAGCGCATAGAAGAAATTCATAAAGAAATGGAATAATGTTCAACCGCGCAATTCGGTTAATCTGCACTTAATATCTAATACTGTTAGATAAAGTCTAAGGGGGAATTTGGCGGATGCTTGCTATGTTTAAGCATTTTAAAGGGAAAGATTGGCTGCTTGTCCTGTGCAGCCTCATATTTATCATTGTACAGGTCTGGCTTGACTTAAAGCTGCCTGAATATATGCATGAAATCACCATGCTGGTCCAGACTGAAGGCAGCAGTATGGGCGATGTCCTTATTCAGGGCGGCTACATGCTATTATGTGCCATCGGCAGTATGGCTGCTGCCATGATTGTCGGCTTTTTTGCCGCCCAGGTTGCTGCCGGGTTTGCCGTACGCTTGCGCGGAATGGTGTTTGAAAAAACAATGTCGTTTTCGATGGAGGAAATCAATGGGTTTTCAACTCCAAGTCTGATTACCCGTTCGACCAATGACATAACACAAATCCAGCTGCTGATTGCTGTTGGATTGCAGGCGATTGTCAAGGCGCCGATACTGGCTGTATGGGCCATTTTAAAAATAATGGGCAAGAGCTGGCAGTGGACTGCAGCGACCGGGATTGCTGTTGCCGTTCTTATGGTGATGCTCGCTGTCATCATTGTCATTGCCCTCCCTAAATTCAAAGTGATCCAGACTTTAACAGACAACCTGAATCGCGTGACAAGGGAAAACCTTACTGGAATCCGGGTAGTCAGGGCCTATAATGCTGAGGAATTCCAGGAAGACAAGTTTGAAAAGGCAAACAGCGAGCTGACGAGGACCAATCTTTTTACAGGCAGGACGATGGCGATCATGATGCCGGTTATGACATTGATCATGTCGGGAATCAATCTTGCCATCTATTGGATTGGTGCCTTTATCATCAACAATGCTGCTTTGCCAGACAAACTGACTCTTTTTTCTGATATGGTCGTGTTCTCTTCTTACAGCATGCAGGTCATAATGGCTTTCATGATGCTTTCCATTATCTTTGTGATGCTGCCGCGTGCGACGGTATCCGCAAAGAGGATCAATGAGGTGCTGCAAACAGATTCCAAAATCCTTGACGGCAGCTTAAGAGGGAATGATGCAAAATCTGCAGGGGAGATTGAGTTCCGGAATGTAAGCTTCAAATACCCGGATGCGGCAGATTATATCCTGCAGAATATCAGCTTCACTGCCCATAAAGGGGAGACTGTCGCTTTTATCGGATCAACAGGCAGCGGAAAAAGCACCTTGCTTAACCTGATTCCCCGCTTTTATGATGCCACAGATGGCGAGGTGCTGGTTGACGGCATCAATGTTAAAGAATACAGGCAGGAAGATCTCCGCAATAAGCTTGGATATGTTTCGCAAAAGGCTGTATTGTTCAGCGGCACAGTATCGGAGAATATCGCTTACGGCACCGGGAGGACAGAACCTGAAGAGGAGATAGAAAGAGCGGCAGAAATAGCGCAGGCATCTGAATTTGTTGAAAAGTTGGAAGACCAGTATAAAGGCGCGATTTCCCAGGGAGGAACCAATCTTTCAGGCGGCCAGAAGCAAAGGCTGTCCATTGCCAGGGCCATTTATAAGCAGCCGGAAATTTATCTGTTTGATGATTCCTTCTCGGCACTTGATTATAAAACAGACAGGCGGCTGCGGTCACTTTTGAAAAAAGAAACCAGTGACAGCACAACCCTGATTGTTGCCCAGCGAATCGGAACCATCAAAGATGCAGACCGCATTGTAGTGCTGGATCAAGGAAAGGTTGCCGGCATCGGTACGCATGAAGAATTGCTGGACAGCTGCAGCGTGTATCAGGAGATTGCCTATTCTCAGCTGTCAAAGGAGGAACTGGAAATTGGCTAATAAAAAATCTAACCGCAAAAGGGCTGGGCAAAAAGGCAGGCCAGAGGCTATGGGGCCTGCAGGCGGGCAAAAGCCAAAGAATTTCAAAAAGACTATTAAGAAGCTGGTTTCCTATTGCAGGGCCTATCTGCCGTTTATTGTGACTGCCCTTGTTCTTGCAATGGCAGCATCAATCTTCAGTATCATCGGTCCAGACCTTCTCAGCAGGATCACTGACCTGATTGCAGACGGACTGATGGCGAAAATCGATTTGGACGAAGTAGTAAGTATTGCTTCCATCCTCGCCTTTTTGTACGGATTGGGTTTTCTGTTCAATTATATTCAAGGATTCATCATGGCAACAGTCACCCAGCGGGTATCCAAGAACTTAAGGAGTGATTTATCCTCCAAAATGAACCGGATGCCTTTGAAATACTTTGATTCAGGCAGCACCGGAGATGTGCTAAGCCGCGTGACAAATGACGTCGACCTGATCGGGCAAACGATGAATCAGAGCTTAAGCACATTGGTATCAGCCATCACAATGTTCCTCGGCTCGCTCGTCATGATGTTCTATACAAACTGGATCATGGCTGTATCTGCCATTCTTTCAACATTAGTCGGTTTTGTGTTTATGAGTTTCTTAATATCCAAGTCTCAGAAATACTTTGCCCAGCAGCAGGCAGAGCTGGGAAGGCTTAACGGCCATATTGAAGAAATATATTCAGGCCACAGCGTTGTAAAGGTATATAATGGAGAGCCGGAAGCAAAGGCAGCCTTCCACGAAATCAATACAAGGCTGTACGAAAGCGCATGGAAGTCGCAGTTCCTTTCAGGACTGATGATGCCGATTATGATGTTTGTCGGCAATTTCGGGTATGTCGTAGTATGTGTGGTTGGCGCAGTGCTAGCGGTAAACGGCTCAATTACATTCGGCGTAATCGTCGCGTTCATGATCTATATCAGACTGTTCACCCAGCCGCTTTCCCAGCTTGCACAGGCAGCCGCAAATCTGCAGTCGACAGCCGCTGCAAGTGAGCGTGTTTTTGAGTTTCTGGCTGAAGATGAGCTGGAAAATGAAGATAATAAGAAAACTGTTCTCACTGATGTCAAAGGGGAAGTTGAATTTAAGAATGTCCGCTTTGGCTACAGTGAAGATAAAATGATCATCCATGATTTTTCTGCTCTCGCAAAAGCAGGGCAGAAAGTGGCAATTGTCGGACCGACAGGGGCAGGAAAAACAACCATCATCAATTTGCTGATGCGCTTTTATGAAGTAAACGGGGGAGAAATCCTGATTGATGGTATGCCGACAAAAGCGTTGAGCCGTGAAAAATTGCGCAGCCTGTTCTGCATGGTGCTTCAGGATACATGGCTGTTTGAGGGGACAATCCGTGAAAATATCGTCTATTCCAGAAAAGGTGTAAGTGATCAGGAGGTAGTGGAAGCAGCCAAAGCCGTTGGCCTGCATCATTTTATCCAGACGCTCCCAATGGGATATGATACCATCCTTGACGATAAAGCCAATCTTTCAGCTGGACAGAAGCAGTTAATTACCATAGCACGGGCCATGGTAAAAGATGCGCCGCTCCTCATTCTGGATGAAGCGACAAGCTCTGTCGACACACGCACAGAAGTATTGATCCAGGAGGCGATGGATAAGCTGACAGCAGGCAAAACTTCATTTGTCATCGCCCACAGGCTATCCACCATCAAAAATGCCGACCTGATTCTCGTCATGAAAGACGGCGACATTATCGAAAGCGGAAATCACGAAGAACTGCTGGGGCAGAATGGTTTTTATGCTGATTTGTATAATAGCCAGTTTGAGGATGCTTCTTAAGAGTAGATCAAGTGTGGTTTTGGTTTGTTGAGGAAAAACAGTTCATTTGGTGAATCAGTTTAATAAATTTTAGATTGGGATTAAGAGTTATGAAGAAGGAACCATTTTTTTAGCCGAAAGACAAAATAGTTTAAACGAGAGAACTGGACAAAAAGTACTTTCCAAATAGTCGGGAAAAAGATACTAATTACCGCACCGGAACTAGAGGGTCTCTCTTATCGGTTAGGGAATCAGGTTTATGTGTCTGTCTGATTTATAGTGTGAAGGATTCCGCTTATTTAGAAATTCCCACTAAAAACTGGCCATATAGACGGAGAAATTCCGCTTAAAGACTCAAAAAGCGTGAGAATGTGATGATTTACTTTGCATAAGCGGAAAATCTCACCTTATTTTTCTCAGAACGAGCTCTTTTCTGTATTTAGACGGAAAATCTCCGCTTATTTTTCTTTTGCAGGTTCAACCTGTCTAACATTATGGGGTCACTTCACAATGGCATCCTTTGATATTTGCAGAAAATTGAAGTCATTATTTTAAGGGAAAGCTAAAATAATGAATCCCGCAAGAGATAGAAGAAGTCATTATCTCACCCGAGAGCGAAATAATGATGCATTGAGAACTATGCGACAAATCCCCATAAAAAAAGAAAAAACCCGGCATCATGCCGGGATTTTTCAATTAATCTGCAATATTTATTGTGACCGAATCCATTTCTTTCTCCATTAATTGTTTGCCTGAGCCTTTGGAATAACTGATCTTCGGTACGAAGGTAAGTGTTTCTGCCTTGGCGTCGAGTGAATATATGCTTGTTTTCCAGTCGAATGAAACACCATTATCATGGCTGACACCGCCATTACCTTGAATTTTATATTCATTCCCAAGATTATCTTTTACATCTGACATTTCGACAGTCACGAAAGGATACTCATCCAGCGTTGATTTTTCAACTATAAAGCCATAAGTGAGAACTGCTCCCAAATCAGTTTTTTTCAAAGAATTAAAGCTTAGGCTGATATCATCGTGCTTAACCGTCCTGGACAGTTTCTGTACATTACCATTAAGCTGTTCGAGCGAGAACTGAAATTTCCAATCACCTTTGAACTGCTCGTTAGTCGCCCTATTTTCAAATATTTTCGGCTCCCAGTTCACCAGGATTTCCTCCGGATTGTTACCGCTGAAATGAGGGGTTACTTCTTCAATGCCGGCATAGGTTGTGTCGTTAATTTTTTCTATGGTGCCTGTCCCACCCATGCCAGTAGCATCTTCCACGTCTAACCAACCTTCCGAACGAGGTGTTGGACCAAGTTCTTTGTCCGTTTGGATAGCGTACGTTAGGATGATATTAGTACCGTCATATACAGCATCCTCAATCATGATATCGATACCATTGCTTGATTCAACCTGATTGATAACGGTGGCCAAATCGCTGTAGCTTCCCGGCAGTTCTTCAACCGAAAAATAGGAAAGGATACTTTGGATAAAGGGAACCTGGTTCGCGACAGCCGGTACGGATACCAGGCTGGCTGAAACAACCGCTGTTACGAGAATGGCTGCTGCGGCCATATGTGCTGGTTTAAATCTCTTTCTAGGACTGCTCTTTGAGAGTATATAATTTCTCATCTCTGCCTTCTGCTTATCGGACAATGGTTCTGGTTCAACATCATCCACATCCATATTTAATAGCAGTTCTACATCTTTATTCAAAGGAATCTCTCCTTCAGCTTATGATTTTTTGCGAGTTTTTTCTTACCCCGATACAGGCGGTTATCTACAGCGGCGACAGACAGGCCGAGCGATTCGGCGATTTCTGAGGCTGACAGGTTCAGGTAGTACTTTTGGATAAATATATCCCTGTCCAATTCAGGGAGGGTGCTAAGGGCAAGGAGCATAGTGTTTCGTTCTTCTTTTCTTACCAATTGCATCTGGACATCCTGCTGCCCCGGGTACTCATAGATCATATGATCATCCTGCTCCCGCACTCCCTGCCGTTCAAGCTGCCGAAACAGGTCAATGCTTTTATATTTGGCGAGCATGCCGATCCATTTCTTGAAATCCTCCGGTTTTCCTTCAAATCTGCTGGCCTGCTCCCAAACCGCCAGGAAAATATCGTTCAAGCATTCCTGGATTGCGCCGTTTCCATAAGCCGATAAAGCTTTCCGGCAGATTGCGTGGACAAGGGGCGAGTATTCATCAATGATATATTCAAGGGCATCTTCTTTTTTCTTCTTTAGCCGCTTGATAAAATTCCGATCATTACATTTCATCTATATTCTCCTTTAATTTTCGAAAAAGCTTTTTCATTAACTATATCGGAATCCGGAAAAGAAAACTCTCAGCTTTTATCATTTTTTTTTGGTTTACAATCAAAGGGATTGAAAGGGAAAATTTTGAAAAATTGAAACCTATCCAGCTTTCAATCGTAAATATAGGAAAACCCTCTGGAAAGGAGCTGTAAATAATGGACAGATTAATTTTCTTATGGGCTGCCGGAATATACCTGCTGCTGTCGCTTATACTTGCTCCAGTTCAATATCGATATATAAAAGAGCTGAAAAAAATGGATCAGGAGCGAAAAGCACAAGGAAAAGCTCAGGATGAGTTTTATGACGACATGACCTTTGAGAATCAGCTGTTGCATTATAATGCTCAAGGGTTCCTCTTTTGGGGAGCGAACCTGATTGCTTCTTTATTTTACAAACTCAAAAAGGGATAAGACTAAGAAGGGCAACCATTATCGGCGGCCCTTTTTTTCTGGAAGCGCCGCAGCCATAGACCCGGCAGCACGCTTTGGGATATAATTCTATTATTCTGAAAAGACAGGAGAATACATATGCATACTAAATCGCTCCAGGAATCATACAGCTTGGCTAAATATCCGCTCGCAGGCCATGGCAAGCGGAATGTAGAGGTATTGAAAAAAGCATTCGAACATATCAGCGGCGACATTGAGAGTGAAATGTATGGGAAGGGGAAGGTAATTGAGGACTTCCAGGATAAAATGGCAAAGCTGCTCGGAAAGGAGGCTGCTGTTTTTTTCCCAAGCGGTACAATGGCCCAGCAGATAGCTCTGCGCATCTGGTGCGACGAAAAGGGGATTGCGAAGGTGGCTTACCATCCTTTAAGCCATCTTGAAATTCATGAAGAAGACGGGTTGAAAAAGCTGCACCATATTGAAACTGTTCTCCTCGCAGACAAAACAAGGGTGATTGAGCTTGAGGATGTCACCAGCATGGAAGAGGAGGTTGCCTGCCTGCTGCTGGAATTGCCTCAGCGGGAAATCGGCGGACAGCTTCCTGATTATGAGACATTGGAGAAGATATCGGCCTATTGCCGGGAAAAAGGGATCAAGCTGCAGCTTGACGGTGCCCGATTACTGGAAGTGCTTCCGTTTTACGAAAAAACAGCCGCAGAAGTGTGTTCACTGTTTGATAGTGTTTATATCTCACTCTACAAAGGGATCGGCGGGATTGCCGGCGCCATTCTTGCTGGAGGCAGAGAGTTCACCGAAAAATCAAAGATATGGAAACGCCGCCATGGAGGCGATTTGATCAGTCTTTATCCTTACATACTTTCTGCAGACTTTTATTTCGACAGGCGTTCAGATAAAATGGCAGATTATTATCAGGAAGCTAAGGAGCTTGCAGAAATGTTTAACAGCAGCAAAGGTATTTCTACTTTGCCAACAATACCAGTATCCAATATGTTTCATGTCTATTTACAGCATCGGAAGGAGGAAATCGAGCCGATCCTGACGGAAGTCCAGGAAGAAACAGGCGTAGGGTTTACTGGTAACTTAAGAGATAAAGAGGGTCATTCATGCTATTTTGAGCTCAGCATTGGCGATATGTATAGAGAGGTGCCAAAAAAACAGTTGGAGAAGGCCTTCCAGCTTCTTCATGAGAAGATGGCCAATGTGTTTGCCTGAGTTAGTAAAAGCTTGCTGAGAGGAGGTTAGAGATGACCGAAGAACAAGTTTGTCCTCAGTGCGGTTCAGCAGAAAGTGGAACTGGCGAGTTTAAAGGCTATGGATCAATTTTTAAGAAAAAAACCGTCCTGAAATATTCAGAGGTGGATGCCATTTTTTGTGCGAAATGCGGTTATGTCCACTTTTTCAAAGTAAGAAATCCGGAGAAGATACTTTAAATCAAGGAGAGATTTAGTTTGGTACAGAGCGTTAAAGAGAGATTCTCAATAAGGGAAGCAAAGATAGAAGATGCTAAAAGTCTTTCAGATTTGAGAGTGAAGATCGATGGCGAAACAGAGAATATGGACAGGGAGAGCGGTGAAAATTTCATCGATGAAAAAGGATTCGAGAGAGTCATTGTAAATGACAGCAAGCAGCAGAACCATCTTTTCCTGGTAGCTGAAGCGGAAGGCAAACTTGTCGGATTTTCCCGCTGCGAGGGCTCCAATTTAAGAAGAACTTCCCATAAGGTGGAGTTCGGAGTATGCGTTCTTAAAGATTATTGGGGAAATGGAATCGGTAAACAGCTTCTGATTGATTCCATTCGATGGGCAGAAGGGGCTGATATTAAAAAAATCACCCTTCAGGTTCTGGAAACGAATGAAAATGCCATCCAGCTTTATAAAAGATATGGCTTTGAAATTGAAGGTGTATTGAGAAAGGATAAGCTGCTGTCTGACGGTAAATATTATAGCACGGTGGTTATGGGCAGAATTTTGTAAATTCCCGTGGATGTACCGGTTATGAAGATACCAGGTACGATTTTCCTAGCTTTAGCGTGGGGTCCGCCTCAAGGTGGTCATACAATCAGGATGTTTTTTCAGCCAGCTGCATAGCATCCCTGCAGTAGTCGTACTATATATTTTCTTTTTCATATGTTCATGATAAATGGAACAGCATACAGGAGAATGAAAAAATAACAGCTGTCAGCATTTTAACAGAGGAGAATAAAGATGATACCCATCATTCGAAAAATGGAACCGCACGATATTGAACAGGTACAGAACGTAGCAAAGACCAGCTGGCACACCACCTATGAAGGCATCATTCCAAGGGAAGTGCAGGACCAGTTTCTGGCTGCAGCTTACAGCAGTGAAAGAATGCTGCAAAGGATTGAGCGATCCCATCTTTTTGTCGCCGAGGAAGAAGGGCAGATTGTTGGCTTTGCCAACTTTTCACCTGTAAACAAGGAAGGGAAAGCAGAATTGGGTGCCATCTATCTTTACCCTGAAGCACAGGGCAAAGGGATTGGAACCTCTCTCCTCAACAAAGGTATAGAGGAATTGGCTGGTGTGAAAGAGATTTATATAAATGTAGAAAAAGATAATGAGCTTGGCAGGAACTTTTATCTGGCAAAAGGTTTCGAGCATATCGAAGAGTTTGAGGAGGAGTTTGAGGGCCATTTATTAGTGACGATCCGCATGGTTTTGCGGCCAGGTAATTAAAAAAGCCTTCTAGTCTCAGCTCTATAATCCCAAAAAACGTAAAGAGAGAGGAGTCCATATGGATCGCTTTGATTTTAGCCTGAATAATAAGCTTGTCAGGGCCTGGCTGCTGATCATGCTGCCGGTTATAGCAGTGGCTGTCATATTGTTTTGGGTCGTCCCGGCAGAATTCCATTTTGTTCCCCACTTGCTGCTTATAGTAGCTACTAGCGGATTTTTTTTCTATTTTCTGTTTGGAAAAAAAAGAAAGTGACCGTTTGTATGTGGAATAGGTGCCTGAAAGGGAAAGGACTGTCAACCTTTCCTTTTTAATACCCGGACCGCATGGGCTTAAATGGGTAAAGACGCGTCTATAATGACAAAGGAGAATCTATGAAAACATACATATACATGGTGAGGCATGGAGAGTCGCCTAAAGAAAATGAAAATGAAAGATTAAGAGGGCTGACGGAAAAGGGAAAAAGAGATGCACAGAAGGTGTGTGAATGCCTTTTGGATGAAGGGGTTGAGGTGTTTTCATCCAGTCCTTATCAGCGTGCGATCCAGACAATTGAAGGGGCCGCAGCACAGCTCAGTAAGGACATCCATGTTTTTGAGAATCTGAAGGAAAGAGTGTTCTTGCCGGATGAAGCTATTATCAATAAAGAGAAATTGCTGCCGCTGCTGGAACGGTCTTTTTCCGACCCTGAATACGCCTTGCCGGGCGGGGAGTCTAACAGAGCTTGTCAAGATAGGGCATCAAGAATACTGCTTAATCTGATTAAAAAAAATCAGGGCAGGAAAATTGCCATCGGTACGCATGGGGCGGTTATGACTCTCATGATGGGTACATTTAATAGAGATTATGGATTGGAATTTTTATTAACTTCCTCAAAGCCCGATTTATATAAATTGGAATTCGATGGCATCAGACTTTTAAGTGTGACAAGGCTTTGGCATGTCTAGTATCATTTGATCGAATGCCCCCGTCAGAAATCATAAGGCCCGGCGCCAGGCTGACGGCTTGCCAGTGAATCTTTTAGTATTTCTTCGTACAGCGAATTCCAGCCTTTGTACAATAGAGAGGCTTTTTCAGGATCTATAAGCATCCTCTCTGCAGATTCATATTTCCCTTCAAAAGGGTGGAGCTGCTCTATTTCCATGATGTAAATAACCTGGAATCCTATCTTGGGATAAGGGCTGCTTTCGTTCCAAAGCGGATTTTCCTCATGGCTGACGGTGATATATCCCAGAAGGGTGCAATTTCCTTCAATATAGCCCTCCTCCCAGGCTTCCCGCTTGCAGCATTCTTCCGTTGTCTCATTTTCTTCCAAATGACCCCCAGGGAAATCCCATCCACGTTCATTCAGATTAACAAGCAGTAATCTATCATTATAAAAACAAAAGCTATGGATGCTCGTAATCCTATTTAATGGCGGCAATGAACTGCTTTTAGTCCAGGATAGCTTAATCCTCGCATCTCCCCAATATACAGATACATCAGACATGTCAATACCTCCTTCATTCTTTTATTATATGATGGATATGATTGGAAGACTATTTTAATTTGTCAAGTTTCTATGTTCTTGACCGGCTGGGTCAAACCAGCCACATTCTTTATGTCCTTTTTCGTTTGATGAACCCCCATACTGGAAAAGTAGGTTACAAGGGAAAAATAACCGTATTCTTCTTCATCAGGATACAAGGAATCTTTATTAGCAGTCTATGAAGAACGGAGAGAAGATTATGGAATTCACCAGAATTATGAGAGAGATAACTCATCGGGCTTTACTGGAAAAGGATTATCAGGATATGCCTTCTGAGTGGAAGAATGTTATCCATCATTGGAGAAATAATCTGGCTGATATGATTGCGGAGGCTTTTCATCCTGACAAGGAATATAGGAAGTCAACGATTGGCTATTGGGAAGAAAACCTTGATCAGCTGTTAGCAGCAGGTGCCCCATCTGAGCTTTTAATAGAGCAGGTCTGTTCCTTTAGGGAGGAAGCAGCTGAAAGCCTCCGGGATATGGCTAAACAAAATGGTTGGGAAGATGAGATTTATGAACAATGGGACCGGCAATTCCACAAAACAACAGATGATATCATCAACTGGACCAGCGAAAAGGCTTCTACAATGATGCGTAGACGATTGCTGGCTGCAGAAGCAAAGGTTAAGATGCTCTCTATACCAATTATCCGGGTCTCAGACGATATCGCGGTCATATCGCTTGTCGGCGATCTTGATAGAAAAAGGACCAACGACCTGATGGAAAAAGCGCTGCATTACAGCGCGAGCAGGTCACTGAATTGCATGGTTATTGATTTGTCTGGTGTCGAATTCATTGACACCCGCATCGCCCATGAACTGCTTAGGACAGTTAAAGCAATTAAGATAACAGGCATGTCAGTGAAGCTGACGGGAATCAGGCCGGAAATTGCCCAGACCTTTGTGAAGCTAGGTGTAAATTTAAACGACATACCAGTTTTTTCAAGCCTCCATCAGGTATTATAGACAAGGAGCAGGAGAAAGGAGAGGCAGAGACTGCTTCTCTTTTTTTCGCAAAAAAATGAATCTTTTCTCTCAGCATTTCGTCTATTATACTGAATACATATACTTATCTGGAATTTTAAGTAATATATAATTAAAAAAAGGCTAGTCTTGGAAGGAAGAAAAAATGGGCGAACAGGTTTATCAGGAACACAAGATGTTATCCAGCAGTCATTTTTTTGATCTGGATGGTTTCATTCAGTCTATTTGATGTTATCAGGGGAGATATCATTGATTTGGCAGAGGAACGTTAGTATAGCAATATGCGTTACTGGAGCCCGGCTATTTTTCACGTGGGTTTTTACAGATAAAAAGAGTGATAGCTAGGTAGTATGTACATAAAGTTCAAAGGTTTTTTTGAGTAAATCTGGTGGAAAAGGTGATTGAATTGAGTACAATTTTTAAAAATATGATACAAACAAAGGAAGAATTTGAAGAGTTCCGTCCTGTCGTCGGTTCTCCAAGTGAGAGGGCCCAAAGCAAGGTGATACCTATTGTGGATGAACATTGCCGGGAGTTCATCCGCATGTCGCCGTTTCTGACGATGGCCACCTCCAATCGCGCCGGCGAATGTGATGTTTCCCCAAGGGGGGATATGCCGGGGTTTGTGTCCGTTTTGGATGAAAAACATCTTTTCATCCCGGAAAGGCCCGGCAATAAAAGGCTGGACTCTGTCCAAAATATATTGGAAAATCCTTATGTTGGACTGGTCTTTTTCATTCCAGGACTGGGAGAGACCTTAAGGGTTAATGGAAAAGCATTTATCGTCCGTGATCCTGAGCTTCTGGAAGGCAGTGCGGTAAACGGGAAGCTGCCTTTATTCGGCATCGGGGTGCAAGTGAAGGAATGCTATACTCATTGTGCCAAGGCTTTTATCAGGTCAGGGCTGTGGAAGCCGGACACATGGGCGGATAAAGAGGATCTGCCATCTGCAGCTAAAATGATCGTCGCTCATACAAAGATACCGAATGTCTCGGCTGAGCAGGTTGAACGGGAACTGCATGAAGGCTATGTTCAGCGGCTTTATTGATTTAGGGGAGATTTTCTTATGAATATAGGAGCGGGCATCATACTGCTGTTCATAGCTGCTGGACTCCTGATAACAGGATGTTCAATTTTTAAGCAAAACAATAAGGCAGCTGCAGTATTATTGGCTGGGGGCATAATTGTTTTGGGTATTTGTGTGCTTTTATTGTCAGGGGTTTTTGATCCTTATAGCAATCATATTCACTAGGCGAGTGAAATTGTGACTGTCTGGATGAGGGCTGCTTTGCAGCTCTTTTTTTATTGAGAAAACAAAAATTAATGGGAACTTTTTGCACCCTGCATTTCTCTAATTAACAAACAGTCAGCAGGAAGGGGCCGGGAGAAGAGTGTGATTAAAGCGATAAAGGATTCAATTATGCTGAAAAAAATCAAGGAAAAGGATATTGATGCTGTCTTAAGCTGGTTTGAGGCACGAAAATCGAAGTTTTACAAAATCGGCTGGGCTTATTTAAAGAATCATCATGATGTGGAGGATGTATTCCATAATACGATCCTTAAGGTCCATGACCATATTGATAAACTGAAGCAGGACCGTTATTTTGAAACATGGGTCACTTCAATTTACATTAATGAGTACAGGGACCTTTACAGGAGGAATAAGCGCAGGCAGCAGGAAGCTGCTATAGAAGGAAATGAGTCCGGACAGCTTCCCTCTGACAGGCTGGATGTGCTGGATGCACTGGGACAGGTTGATGAGAAATTCAGGGAGCCAATACTGCTGAAATATATACAAGGATTCTCTCAGGAAGAAATCGCAGGCATTCTCGGGCTTCCACTTGGCACTGTTAAAAGCCGTATTTATAGAGGATTGCTGATTCTTCGCAAAGAATATGGAGGTGCTGGCAGCCATGACATGCAGTGAAGTACAAAACTTGATGCTGGATAGCCTGGAAGGACGACTGCAGCCTGAAGAAGAGATTAAATTGATTGAGCACCTGGAAAACTGCAGAAAATGTGAAGATGAAATGATACAGCTCCAGGAAATAACGGCAGCATTGGCCGTTAGATCGCAAGAAATTGAAATGCCGGAAGATTTTATGCTGAATGTGGGAAAGAGGGTCCGGCAGACAGAATCGAAAAGGAAGAAGAAGAGCAAAGCCGGAAGGATCGGCGGTTTGGCGGCTGCTGTATGCCTTACCTTATTTGTCGGTACGGCAGCTGCCAATGGCGGATTCACTGCATTTAAAGATTGGTGGCAGTATTTCAGTATCGAGGAAAGCGGGCAGGAGCAGCAATACATCCAGTCCGGACTTGGAGAGAAGCTGGATCTGGAAGCTGAAAGCAGCGGGATTAAAGTCAGGATAACAAGTGTGGCGGCTGATGATATCCAGACACTGATCTATTATGAGGTAGAAAATTTGAAGAGTGAAGATCTTTTTATGCTTGATTATGATGGAATTGAAGTCTTGAATGCTGATAAGTATTGGAGCGATCAGGATGAACCCTTATTTTCTCCCATCAGAAGCCAGATGAACCTTTATTCCGATAAAGAAAATACCTTCAGAGGAAAACTGGCAGTGGCGCCAATGGACCATCCAGAAGGAAACATTGAACTTAAGATCCTGCAGCTGGAGAAATTTAGTGAAGCGTCAGATCGGGATGAGGAACGTGAAACTTTGAAAGGTGAATGGTCATTTAAGGTTCCGGTGGCAAAACACCCCAGCATAGAATATCCTTTGTCTGCTGAAACAGAGACAGACGGGAATCCAATCATTTTTGAAAAGCTCGTCATTGCTCCGACAGCGACCATGCTTACCTACAGATATCAAAACACTCATAGTGATAAAACCCTTGATTATATTGCAATCGACAGTATCGAAACAGAGAATGGCCTTGTCAGCAGCCAGCTGTTCGGCCCTGGGGGCGGCTCATCAGGCAATGGGTGGATTACAGTAACATCTTCCTTCGATTCTATATACGGGGAAAAACCAAAGGATATTAAAATACATCTTGGTGCTTTGCAATATTCAGTAGAAGATCCAAAAACCATTGATCTAAAGGGGAAGGATCTTCCCATTAAGGCTGAGTATAAAGGAAACCTCCTTTCCATCGACAGCATAGAACCCGGCAAACCGGCTAAAGTAGTCTTAACTGAGGAATTGCCGGATAACCGTGCATATGAAAAACTGCGATTTTCAATTGCTGCCAAAGGCATGACATCATCAGGCAGCAATTCTGACGGTTATTTTATTGACAAAGACGGCCAAAGATACAAGGCAGATGAATACTTTATGCGTACAGCAGAACTAAACGAACCGAGACTTTATACAACAAAGCATACTATTAATCTAAGTGGGGATGGCAGCCGGGAAGTGATACCTGAGCGTCTGGAGATTGAGGGCTTCAGCTATACCATATTCAGCAGCAAAAACATAAAGATTGAACTGGATGGAAAAGCAGGGCACTGACCCTGCTTTTGTTTTACATTTTATTACTATTTAAAAGGTTATTTTTAATTCAAGTCGAAGATAAAAAGAGGAGAAGAACGTATAAGGAGGTAAAAATGGAGATTAGGGAGGCAAGATTTGAAGATATTCCGGAGCTGGCTGATTTAATGGAACAGCTCGGCTACCCCACAACCATTATAAGTATGGAAAAGCGGTTCAAGAAGATTCATCCGCTTGCTGATCATTATACATTAGCTGCAGTATCGGAAGACAAATTAATTGGAATGATCGGCTTTCATACAGGCTATCTATATACATCTGACAATCTGTATGCACGTGTGACTGCGCTGGTAACACACTGTGATTTCCGAGGGCTGGGCATAGGAAAAATGCTCCTGGCTAAGATGGAGGAAATGGCCGTCAGTCTAGGCGCAGAAAGCATTGTGCTGAACAGCGGAAACCGGGAAGAACGTGTAATAGCACATCAGTTTTATAAAAGCGCAGGTTATGCGGCCAAAAGCACAGGCTTTGTCAAAAGCTTATAAAAGAATAGGAGAATCCATGAACCATATACAAAAATATCTTGACCGGTTTCATATAAGTGCAGAGCAAATCAGCGATGTTCCAGAATCATTCAGTTCAACAGTATACAAGATAGTGCTTCAGGGAGGACAAACCGTATATTTGAAAATCCCCTTTTCTAGAGACAAGCTGGAAAGGGAACTGGAAATGCTCCAAGTATTGAGAGGATATGTCCCGGTGCCGGCAGTTCTTGATCAATGGGAAGGGGATGAAGATATTGCAGGTGCACTGCTGCTTGAAGCAATTGAAGGCGAACCATGCACCCGGGGGATGGACGCAGAGCTTGCCTTCCAGATCGGCAGGCATCATGCAATGCTCCATAATGCCCCGGTGCCTAAGGAATATCCCTGCTTTGATCCGAAGGCGTGGAGAGAAATGGTCAGGGAGAAATTCGAGCATTTCGGCCTGCATGCCTCCAAGGTCCTTCCTGAAAGTCTGCTTGAAATGTCTCAAATGTATTTTTATAAGAGTTTGCAGGAAATGCCCGCCCCTGATGGCCCATGCATCATCCACATGGATTTCAGGCCGGGAAATATCCTTGTGAAAGAAAATAAAGTGGCGGGTATAATAGATTTTGAAAGTGCCCGTGCCGGATCTCCTGAAATGGATTTTTCAAAGATAAACCGGGATGTTTGGGAACGCCATGAAGGTGCCAGGGAGGCTTATATAAAAGGCTATGAAACCATAAGGCCGATGATTGATCTCGACAGCATCCTTCCTTTTTATAAGTTTTTCGATGCATTTTGTTCTGTCGGCTGGGGGCAGAAGAGGGGAGCTGACAAGCATAGGAAATTTATCAGAGAGAATGAGCTGCTTCTTGCCTCGCTGCTTTGAATGCCTACCTCTTTCTGCAGCTCTTTTTATACCAGAAAAGCCTGCTGAAAGGAGGTCTAATGAGGTATACCAGTGGACGTCCTGTGTATTTTATCCGCTCTATTTTTTGTGCAGCATTATTGGGAATTACCGGAATATATCTTCTCATTAGACTGGCCATGATTATTATTACGGCTGCAGGCTTCGCTCTTATCGGACCAGAAGGACAGGATCTGCAGATGGCGCATTGGTTCCCGACTTTTTGATGGTCTTTGTCTTCACACTGTCTTCGGGAATATATTTTAAGAACAAAAGCATACCTGGGATGGCTGCGGTGTTCCTGCTGCTCATCATTCTTGTTTCCATACTGCCAAGGCTTATGCTTGCAGAAAATTATACTATCATTGAGAGTACTGATTATGCTGTCACCGGATTTAGCTATGAAATTCCACAGAAAGAATATGATGGCGTGGCCGTAAAGGTATATAGAAGGGTTTTGCCATATGTTTATCAGGAGGGAAAAAAATCAGGGATGACTCAATACTCGCTGAAAAGAGCCAGAGGGAATTTATAATTATGTCATATGAAGTGGAAGAGGGAAATACACTGATAATTGGCGAGTTAAAGATCCCATTGGAGTACTATGGAAAAGGAGGAGATTCATGATTTGGTTTCTATTTATTTTTATTTTCCTTGTCCTTGGATTTGCCTTTCTGATCGACTGGCGGAGGAAGAAGATCAATAATAATCCCCCGAATATTACACATCCTCATGCCAAGCCTGGCGATGATTCAAATTATATGATGGGAGATAATAGGGATCATGGCGGCTCTAACACTTAATATGCTGCAATGGAAAGGCTGTGCGCCTTTTTGCCAGTGCAATACAGGACAGCGGCGGCATTGCGGACAAATGGCTATTATCCTATGCTATAGGCCACTGCCGCTGTTAAAAAAGGGCCTTTCAGTATCTGCTCAGCTTGGAATTATAACACATTCTAACTCTGGATGATTCCAAATTTCTTTAAGGCAAATTCTATGCCATCCTCACTGGATTTACGGGTGACAAAATCGGCCATTGCTTTCAGCTCATCAGTTCCATTCCCCATCGCTATCCCTAGTCCCGCCAGTTCAAGCATATCAATATCATTATTTCCATCCCCGAAAGCAATCATCTCTGATGGCTCAATTTCAAAGAATTCCAGTACTTTCACAATGGCCAAAGACTTGGATACTTCCTCTTGAAGCACATTTGCTATAAACGGATGCCATCTTTGAAAAGAAAGATGGGGAAAAGCATGGATGTATTTTTCCATCATTTCCTCGTTTGCGTACAGGCACATCAAAAAAACTTCCTGTTCATGGATATCAGCATAAAATGGAGGGTAATCGGTGAAGGCCAGTGTTTCCTTCAATATCTGCAGAATTTCTTCACTCTGAACGCCGTTTGTGCTGAATTCTTCAGTGAAAAAGGATAAACCAAGATTTTCAACCTTAGAAAAAGCAGCAACATCACGGATAACCTGCGGATCAAGCGTGACTTTATGGATGACCTGATCACGATGCTTAGCATAACCGCCGTTTGCAGTTACAAAAGTATCAATGCCAAGCTCCTCAAGCTCCCTGCACAAGGACAAGGGCCTGCCGGTGGCAGCTGCAACCTTGATCCCTTGCTCTTTCAGCTTAATGAACGTCTCCTTCGTCTGATCTGAAATGCTGCCATCTTCATGATGGGTGATCGTCCCATCCACATCAAAAAATACAATTTTATAGCTCATAAGGACCTCCGGCGACAATTGTTTTCAGTATATTAGTTTTTAATAAGAATGACCCGAGATATTATCGCGATCACTATTAAGATGTTTTTATAAAATATTATAACATCTTCAACAACTCTGCTCCCAAGGTAATCTGAAAAAGGTTGATTTTTCAGAAAAGTGTTCTGATCTTGAAACCAAATGGATACCTGCTTCGTAAAAAAGATATGGGAAAGGGGGAAACAGCTTGAAATATATTCTGATAGGAATTGCAATATCCATCCTTGGTATAGTAGCTTCTCTATTAACAGGGGTTCTTGTATATGCCCATTTGGTGACCGGTGCCATTGGCCTGCTGTTCTGGGGAATCTCCGTTCTTATTTCAGGCGTCATCATGGGGCCCCATCGGTTTAAAGCTGATTTGCATGTGGAAGAACCGCCAGAGCAGAGAAGAAAGCGCAGAAGAACAGCGGCTGCCTCTATTTTAATTGGACTCCCGAATATTGCGGCAGCACTGCTTCTTTATATGGCCAGATGAAAAGGGCTCAGAAGGGGAGATTAGATGTTTAAGGAAATCGAGACAGAGAGGTTAACGCTAAGGGAGATTGTGGTGGAGGATGCTGCATGCCTGTTTGATAATTTTTCGAGAAGTGAGGTTGTGCGCCATTACGGACAGGATGCTTTCCAGCGGGTGGAACAGGCGGAAGAAATGATCCGTTTTTTCCAAAAGAACTTCAAGGAAAAAAGAGGAGTCCGCTGGGGCATCGAAATAAAAGAAACTAATCAGCTGATTGGCACCATTGGATATAACGCGTGGATCCCAAAGCACCATCGCGCTGAAATAGGCTATGAGCTCCATCCTGCCTATTGGGGGAAAGGATATGCTTCAGAGGCGGCCGAAAAGGTAATTGCTTATGGTTTTAAAGAAATGGATCTGTCCAGGATCGGGGCAGTCGTTTTCCTGGAGAACGATGCATCAAATAAGCTCCTTTCGAGGCTGGGCTTTGAAAAGGAAGGTGTGCTGAGGGGATATATGTATCAGGAAGGAAAGCCAAATGATACATATCTTTATTCTCTTTTAAAAGAAAAGCGGTAATCATATAAGAGAAATATATACGATGATAGAAAATTCTGCTATTATAAGGTTGCCAGTAAATATTTGGACCATTTTGTTAAAGGAGGCGTTCATTATGCAAAAGAAGGCAATAAGACAGCATAACAGCACACAGGGGATTGCAGCTTTTTAACAAAATAGTCCAGCATATCCCCTTATGATGGAAGGGGATAATAAATGATTATATTAAAACAAATCAATGAGAAAAATTGGTATGAATGCTGCCAGCTGAAACTAGCCAGTGGTCAGGAGGCTTTTATGGAGCCTAATGCAATATCGATCCTGCAGTCTCAATATGAACAGACCTTAAGAGCCTATGCAATCTTATATGATGGGAAAATGGCAGGCTTTTTGATGTACAATACTGTTCCAGAAGAATTGGATTCTTTCTGGATTTACAGGATTATGATTGATTCCAGCATGCAAGGGCAAGGAATCGGCAAAGCAGCCACACTCCTGATGATTGAGAAAATAGCGCAGCTGCCGGATGCCAAAAAGGTAGCTGTGGGCTATCATCCTGACAATCTGGCTGCACATAACTTGTATGCAAGCCTTGGATTTATTGATAAGGGAGATAGATTCGGCAGGGAGATGGCTGTTGTAAAAGAACTTTAAGATAGGAGGCCTTTATAGGCTTCCTTTTTTATAGTCATTTTTTGCAGAAGGGGAAATATTCAGGAATGCCTGATGCATTTCGACTTACGAGAGATCTTTTACGGTAGAAGAGGGCCTTAAATTTGGCCGCATATCGGGTGATCAGGGGAGGCATCATATGATTCCTGATTACAAGGGAAGGCTGATGTCCAAGGACTTTTGACAGCAATCAAAAGAAAGAGTCAGGCTTAAGATTGTGATAGAAAGCAATTGAGCTTTTTATTATGTATAATTGCGGAATTGAGTTCACAAATAATCTTCGTTTCGTTGTGGGTCAAAGATGAAAATAATAAGAAACGAGCCCATTTCCTATTTTAATAACAATTCAAAATTAAGATTACCTTTACTGC
The DNA here is from genome assembly GCF_031844465.1 of Bacillus sp. AG4(2022). Classification (NCBI taxonomy): domain Bacteria; kingdom Bacillati; phylum Bacillota; class Bacilli; order Caryophanales; family Bacillaceae; genus Bacillus; species Bacillus sp. AG4(2022). The sequence continues at coordinate 132,159 of NZ_JAUZVH010000010.1, read as the reverse complement.
TGGGGATGATTTTCTTTTATTTTGTCTTTTTTTTGTTTCACTTTTCTGGTTTGCTGTTTTTTATAGTAATCATGTGCAGTGTCCGCACCGTTTATAAAGCGGCGCACTTCGTCCTTTGTCAGCCCTAAGAGTCTGGCTTTTAGAATCAGCATTCTCCATTCAGGATCAATTTGTACTTTTTCCTCCATTCTATAGCCCCCTATAAATTTACTTCTTATTGTTGATTAGTCCGTAAAGGAAGATATCCACTGTTTCCTCTGCCAATATATCTGGTGTTTTCTTTCCCGTAAAAATCTGCGTGATTGTCAGCCTTTCAATGGCACCCACAAGGCTCGCCGCTGCCAGTTCCATGTTTGCCTCTTCCCGGAAGTAGCCTGCTCTTTGTTCGGAAAGAAGGTTATGGTGGATTTGGGCGGCCATTTGTGATTTTATGCTTTCTGCATCGGGATTAATATAGAAACCGATCTTGGAAAGCATCTGATTTTCTTGGAAAAAACTAAAAATGGCATATAGTCCTGATTTAATTCTTATTGGAAGCTGTGGCAATTCTACACCTGGCTCTATTCGGCTCGCATCTGTTAAGTATGAGAGCCTGTGCTGAAATGCCATGATCAACTCATGAAAGATCGCTTCTTTGCTTGGAAAATACAGATAAAATGAAGGCTGGGTCAACCCTGCCTTTTTAACAATGCTGCTGATCTTGGCATCGTGAAATCCCTTCTCAGCAAACTCCTCAGCTGCAATATTCAAAAGCAGATTCCTGCTGTTTTCACCAATGGAACCTTTCTTGCGTCCTCGATTTGGCATATTTCTATCTCCTGCAGATTATATTACTTTTAAGTATTATTTATAATATTACCATATGTAGTCAATATTTTATGAAAATTTAACCATTTATTAAAGAATATTTTAACTTTGCAGTGAAACAATAAGCAAAAGGGGTGATGACTATGAAAACGAAGGACAATTTTCTTGAAGGAGCCAAAGTCACAAATGACGGCCAGACATTTGGTTCGAAAAATAATAAAGGCATTAATGCAACAGGAGATTCACCGAACGACAATGTGAAGAAAAAGTAAACGAAAAAGCCGGGAAGAGGAATCCCGGCTTTTTTACAAGCTAATGAAGCATTTACCCAACATTGAGCTCGCCGCTGCAGTAAATATTCCTATTGTGATTAAGTGGGAGTGCCTGCATAGATTATGCACAGGATGGTGTATAACAAGTTTTAAGGAAAAGCCTGCTGATGCCTAAAAATGAGGCAAACCTTGTTGAAAAGCGCCTTAAATGAGTGTTTTAAACTGATTTTCCTTAATCTGCTCTATATGAAAGATTTTAGCAAACCTTAATATAGTAGATTGGCAGCTTTCAGCCTAAATATTTTGATTCCCGCCATCATAATGGCTGGAGTTTTTGCGTACGATTAATATTTCTACATAGAATCAGCAAAATTCTACCTATAAATTTATTTATTCTACTTAAAAATACTGGAATTCTACATAAAAAATGAATGATCCTACATATATTACATATATTTACAAAAATCACACTCATTCGAAGTTCCCGCTGCTAGTTTATCGCCACCAGAAAAGGGAATGTATTAGTAAGGATACATAGTGAAGAGCTGCACAATCTAAGCAGAGGCTTTTTATGTATTGAGACTATTTTTTTCAAAAAGGAGTGCTGAACAATGTCAAACCCTGAAAATCCGCTTAAACAATTCTTTAATGGAGACTTCCCGAAGCAGTATCAGGAGCCGCCTGGAGTCCAGAACGAGATGAAGGATCCTCAGCCTGACTGCGGTGAGAAGAGCTATAAAGGAACTGGGCGCCTCAAAGGAAGGAAAGCGCTGGTGACCGGCGGTGATTCCGGGATTGGACGTGCTGCAGCCATTGCATACGCCCGCGAAGGTGCCGATGTGGCAATCAATTATCTGCCAGAGGAGCAGAAAGATGCTGAAGAGGTAAAAGAACTGATTGAAGCTGAAGGCCGCAAAGCTGTTCTTATCCCTGGTGATTTGAGCGACGAGTCATTTTGCAGGGACATGGTCGGACAGGCCCAGTCAGAATTGGGAGGCCTTGATGTTCTTGCACTTGTTGCCGGCAAGCAGCAGGCAGTAGAAAATATTGAAGACCTTTCGAGCGAACAGCTCCGCAAAACGTTTGAGATCAATGTATTCTCCCTTTACTGGACCGTTCAGGCGGCACTTCCGCATCTGCCTGAAGGAGCTTCTATCATCACAACTTCTTCTGTGCAGGGATATAATCCGAGTCCGAATCTGCTGGATTATGCAGCAACAAAGTTTGCCATTAACGGTTTTACGCGCGGACTGGCTAAACAGGTAGCGTCAAAAGGAATCCGTGTAAATTCTGTAGCACCAGGGCCAATCTGGACGCCGCTGCAGATTTCCGGAGGACAGCCACAGGAAGTCATCCCGACTTTTGGCCAGGACACACCGCTTAAGCGTGCTGGACAGCCGGTCGAGCTATCAAGCGTATACGTGTTCCTTGCTTCTGAAGAATCCAGCTATGTGACCGCCCAGGTATATGGTGTAACTGGAGGCATTGAGCTAGCTTAATTTAGAAACCCAACCAGCCACTCAGGCTGGTTGGGTTTTTGATTGCAAAATTTTTCAAAGAGATTCCTTTATGACATAAACTCTCTGCAGCAGCGGCGAGAATGCGTATCCTAAAAATACTCCAAGCAGGTTAAGGATCAGATCATCAATATCAAGACTGCCGCGCCTGCTCAGGAATTGGGATATTTCAATTGCCGATATGGACACAACCGGAATAACCAATAGAGTAAAAATTGACTTCTTTTTCATAAGGAGAATCAAGAATAGCCCATATGGAATGAACAATATAATGTTCGCAGCTAAATTATAAAATGCAACCAGAGAGTCCACCCGTCCGGCTAAATAAAATTCAATCGTACTGAATGGGTCTAAGTTATAGTTTGCGTTAGCATTATCACCCGGCCTGAAAAAAAGCAGGACGAGGAGGGAAGCGCTATATAAGGCAAAACTGAGCAGAACTAAATATTTGTTTAATGGCAGCTTTTCACCGCGGATCAGCAGACCTGCTGTAATCGTGAAGCTGGTGATACAGGCCCATACGACAATTAAAGCGAGCGGATGCAGATATTGAATCAGATTGCCGATGAATGGCAGAGACAGGAGAAAGAAAAGCTGTGCAGCGGCGGCACTGCGGACGATTGTACGGGACATAAATAGATTCACCTTTTTAAAAGTTTTTCAGATAAGAGAATCATACACTGTAAAAATGTTCCGAACAAATGAAAAATGCCCATGAACTGTGCCAAGCACAGCAAATGGACATTTAAAGGACAAGTGCAACTATTCTGCTGCATCCGCCTCTCTCATGATTTCTGCATAAAAGGCAATTGCGTTCAGATAGTTTTCAATTGAAATGTGCTCATCTGTTCCGTGCATCCGGTTCAGGTCTTCTGAGGTGATGTGGACAGGCAGGAACCTGTATGTGTTTTTGGAGACAGAGTCATAATGCTTGGCGTCAGAGCCGGCGAACATCAGATATGGAGCAATGATGGCATCCCTGTAGACATTCCTTGCCGCCTGCTGCACTGTCTTGAACTGCCAGCTGTCAATGCTGGAAACCTTGGAAGCTTCGCTGCCGGTGACGGTGACCTTAATAGCTTCATCTTCGATTGTGTCTTCTATGAAAGACTGGATGTAATCAAGTGTATCTCCAGGCATGACCCTCAGGTTGATGATTGCTTCTGCCTTCTCAGGCAGGGCATTATATTGTTCCCCTGCCTGAAAAATGGTCGGCGCTATCGTGGTGCGGATAAGGGCGGCTGATGCAGGCTGCTGCAGGAGAATCCTCTCAATGACAGGTTCAAAGATCATTTTGTTGGCAAAAACGTATTTCATCGGAAAACTCATTTCCGGTGCGGTGAAATCAAATAGATCCTCTCCAGGGCCTCTCAGATCGCCCTTGAATTGTTTATCCTCAAGCTTTGCTATCGCGCTCGATATGCGCCCGATATTAGTATGATCCTTCGGCTGCGAGGAATGTCCTCCGCTGCCTTCAATCGATAGGACGGCTGTGGCCGAGCCTTTCTCAGAAATTCCTACGACTCCGACAGGCTGGCTGATGCCTGGTACCATCCCATCCACGATGGCACCGCCTTCGTCAAGGACAAATTCAAACTCAATACCCCGGTCTTTCATAGTTTCAGCAATGGCTAAGGCCCCTTCGTCTCCGCCGATTTCTTCATCGAATCCGAACATTAAATAGATATCCCTTTCAGGCTGATAGTCTTCAGAAAGGAGGTGCTCGACCGCTTCAAGAATGCTGATGACCCCGATTTTATCATCCAGGGTTCCGCGCCCCCATATTTTCTTTCCTTCCACCTTCCCGCTGAAAGGGCCTTGTTCCCAATTATTTTCCGTTCCTGAAAGGACTGGAACCACATCATAATGGCTAGTCAGGCCAATTGGATTTTTCCCGGTATTTCCTTTCCATCTGTAAACGAGCGCATAAGAATTTATTTTTTCAAGCTCCAGCTTCTCATGGACGAGCGGATAGCTTTGTTCCAGAAAAGAAATGAATCTGTCAAACTCCTTCCAGTCAAATTTGCTTCTGTCCTGGTAAGAAACCGTTTTGTATGTAACTGCTTCTGATAAATGCCCGACAGCCTGATCCTCATTGATTTCCAGGGATGCTTCCTTAGGTTCGGGCTGCCGGGATTGGACCATCAGCGTATTGAAACCGGTTACAGCCAAAAACAGCAGAAGCAAACCTCCGAAGATCAAAAGAATGATTCTCCATTTACTCAATATATTTCCCCCTTAGTTTTTCGTCTGCTTTTATTATAAAATAATTAGTTGAATTTTCGGAAAAATATTTGTGCGATTCCATTCCGGTAAAGTACTCTATATACGGGGGTGAGCTGTTTACTTTCTATGAAAAAAGGAAAAAAGCACTAGGAACTATATACATACAGCATCGTATTATACGTCGCCGGGAAATATAAGAGACTATGTTTTTGAAAATCAGGAGGAATGCTTGATGAAGCAGGAAAAATTAATACGCCGTAATGACCGGGAAGCATTTGAAAAAACGAGGAAAGAGTTTGTGCAGCTTGAACTTGTGAAGCCTGACGCTGAGCTTCGGCTTTGGGACAGCAAGGCTGGGGGACACCCCTACCTGCCAAAAGGCATCGATTATCCGCTTAATCAAGCAGGGCAGCCCCTTCATTTGCTTGCGCAGCTTAATTTGGGTAAACTCCCTAAACTGCCGGATTTTCCGGATAAAGGCATTCTATCTTTTTACATCGATTTAAATGATGATGTTTTTGGGATGAATTTTGATCAGCAGGATGACCAGTCAGGCTTCCGGGTCCTATTTTTTGCGGATGTGGAGGAAAATGAAGAATATCTGGTGACAGATTTTTCCGCTATAGATAAACACCGTTCAAATTGTGAATATGATGTCCTCGAGGGCGGGGAGTATTTGATTAAAGGAAAAGCTTCAAGTATGTATATAGCGACAGGTGATTACCGGTTTGATGAAGTGATCGGGGAATCAAGCCTTGATTATTTCGAAAGGCTGGCAGAGGAAGAAATGCCTGAAGGATATGAAGAGGTTGACGACCTTTACAATGACTACAGCAATCCTGAGGGAGCAGTACACCATCAGATGGGCGGCTATCCTTATTTCACACAAATGGATCCACGCGAGGGCGGGAGCAGATATGATACCCTCCTGTTCCAGCTGGACAGCGATTATGACAAGGCAAGTGAAAAATACGCGGTCATTTGGGGCGATGTTGGCATCTGTAATTTTTTTATCAGCGAAAGCGACCTGAAGGCACGCCGGTTTGACCGGGTGCTGTTTAACTGGGATTGCTGCTGATCTGGCGGGGAGGATTATATGAGTCTTTTTGGATGGATTTTCTTATGGGGGCTGCCTGTTTTACTCCTCTGGAGTACGGTGCTTGCAGCGATTCAGGCAAAAAGGGCAGGAAACGAAGGTCAGTTCCTCGGGAAGACCCTGACCTTTATAAGTGCAATTTATGATTATACGATTAATTCCTTTCTTACATGGCTGTCGTTCATTTTTCTGGTGTTTGGTTTTTTTGCCATAGCGGAAGGCAGTATATTGGGATTCCTTTTCATGACCGGGACTGGGGGATTGATGCTCTATCTTTGTTTTCCAAGGCTGAAAATGCCTGAGTGAGGGAGAGCTGCTATCATACAAAGAAGGCAGCTGGGTTATGATCTTTTAATAAATGAAAGAAATTATCTTCCGCTTGTATTATAATAAAAGAAATACAATCTGAAGGAGAAACAATATGTCCAATCAGGAAAATACTCAAAACGGCGAAAAGAAAAAAGTAAGTCTTCAGGAATTGATGAAGCAGCAGCTCGAGAAAAAGAAGCAAGCTCAGGGAAATGGAAAACAAGGCACAAAGTCAGCTGCTAAAAATCAGGTGATGAAAAGCCAGATGACTAAAAAGGCGAGCAATACCCGCAGGAAAATGGGCGTATGACCAGAGGAACCCTTCTTTCAAGGAAGGGTTTTTTTATGCTTAAAAAAGAATCTGATGAATGCTTGAAACGTGCAGAAAAAGAGAGGGCATGCATAGGAACAGTCAAAACTGTGCATGACCCTCACTTGAAAAGGGACCTCATGCATAGGAAACAGTCTAATCGATGCATGACCTTCATTTGAAAAGGGGCTTAATGCATAGGAACAGTCTAATCGATGCATGACCTTCATTTGAAAAGGGACCCAATGCATAGAAAACAGTCTAATCAATACATGCCCCACACTTGAAAAGGGGCTTCATGCATAGAAAACAGTCTAATCAATACATGACCCACACTTGAAAAGGGACCCCCATGCATAGAAAACAGCCTAATCGATGCATGACCCTCACTTGAAAAGGAAACTCATGCATAGAAAACAGTCTAATCGATACATGACCCACACTTGAAAAGGGACCTCATGCATAGAAAACAGTCTAATCGATGCATGACCTTCATTTGAAAAGGTGCTTCATTCATAGAACAGACTAATCGATGCATGCCCCACACTTGAAAAGGGGCTTCATGCATAGAAAAAAGTCTAATCGATGCATGACCCACACTTGAAAAGAGACCTCATGCATAGAAAACAGACTAATCGATGCATGCCCCACACTTGAAAAGGGGCTTCATGCATAGAAAACAGTCTAATCGATGCATGACCCACACTTGAAAAGGGACCCCATGCATAGAAAACAGTCTAATCGATGCATGACCCACACTTGAAAAGGAAACTCATGCATAGAAAAAAGTCTAATCGATGCATGACCTTCATTTGAAAAGGGACCCCATGCATAGAAAACAGTCTAATCAATACATGACCCACACTTGAAAAGGGGCTTCATGCATAGGAAACAGTCTAATCGATGCATGACCCTCACTTGAAAAGGGACCCCATGCATAGATAAAAGTCTAATCAATGCATGACCCTCACTTGAAAAGGAAACTCATGCATAGAAAACAATCTAATCAATGCATGACCCTCACTTGGAAAGGAAACTCATGCATAGAAAACAGTCTAATCGATACATGACCCACACTTGAAAAGGGGCTTCATGCATAGAAAACAGTCTAATCGATGCATGACCCATACTTGAAAAGGGGCTTCGTGCATAGAAAAAAGTCTAATCGATGCATGACCCTCACTTGAAAAGGAAACTCATGCATAGAAAACAGTCTAATCAATGCATGACCCTCACTTGAAAAGGAAACTCATGCATAGGAAACAGTCTAATTGATTCATGACCTTCATTTAAAAAGGAAACTCATGCATAGAAAACAGTCTAATCAATGCATGACCCTCACTTGAAAAGGGACCTCATGCACTGAAAACAGTCTAATCAATACATGCCCCTCACTTGAAAAAGGACCTCATGCATAGAAAATAATCTAATCAATACATGCCCCACACTTGAAAAGGGATCCTCATGCATAGCAAGTTAGCTCCACCCATAGGAGACCTCCCTACAACTTTAGTCTTAGTCAACTCAGCCAAAAGCAGCATAGTCTTTTCGCCAGTATGACGGAAGGAAAGTCTTCTGTCTCCTGCTATATTATAAAAGAAGAGCAAAGAGGGGGCTGTGGTGATGAAGGCAGTAATTGTTTCGGGGAATAAACGAGTCAGGAAGAGCTTAATGATGCTGCTGCAGGCATATCCAGAACTGGAGGTTTTCTTCCTGGAAGATTATGAGCCCTTCAGCATACCTGATGATACAGATGTTGTTATCATGGATATAGATTCATTGCTGGACGTTCAGCAGCTTCCCTATTTAATAAGCAGTCATTCTCTCATTTTTTACAGCCGCTCCAAGGAGTTTTCCGAGCTGGTGGATTGGCTGCATGTGTATAATGCAGATTTTATTAATGTATATACACCTCCTGACTGTGTGCTTCATCTGATAAAAAAAGCGTGCTCACGAAGAAAGCTTTAATAGTTGATGCAACAACTAATATATGTTCTAATGAAGGCAAATAGGGATAATGGCAAAGATTTGAACGAAGAAGGAGATGGATAGAATGGAAGAAAAACCCCTGTTTAAAAGAAGCGTCAAAGACCACTGGTATGTGGAGTATGAAGAAGCGAGCTTCCCGTTCATCCAGAAGGGCTGGGTACTGCCGGCTGACCGCTTCATGGAATTTGATCCATTCATCCTGATGGCGGAGGACTGGTTTAAGAGGGGCGCTTTCTCTGACCATCCGCACAGGGGGTTCCAGACAGTCACCTATGTTGTGGATGGCAGGCTGGAGCATATCGACAATGCAGGAGGCCGGGATATTCTTGAGCCTGGCGATGTGCAGTATATGAATGCCGGCTGGGCAGCGCGCCATGCCGAGGAGGGCGTGGAAAATGATATTGCCCACACGCTGCAGCTTTGGCTGAACCTGCCGAAGGAATTGAAAAATTCTGAAACAAGCTATCAGAATGTTTACGGAGAGGATGCACCCACGGTGGATTTCCAAGGAGGCTCCATCAAGGTGTTTTCCGGAGACACAGCAGGTGTCAAGGGTCCGCTTAGTTCTGCAGTCCCCATTACTCTTTCTGAGATCAACTTAACTAAGGGTGCAGAATATACCCTGACCATCCCTGAAAATCATAATGCTTTTTTGTATGTCCTCTCAGGGGATATGGACTTTGGGAAAAATGAAGTGAATCTGAAAAAGCATGGAGTCGCGACCCTTTCATACAAGGACGGCGGGGATGTTAATAAAGGCAGCGAACTTGCCATAAAGGCGAACAGCAGAAAATCAAAGGTGCTTGTATACTCCGGTGCACCGATTAAGGAAGAAATTGTTCCCTATGGTCCATTTGTGATGAACACAATGGAAGAAATCAGGGAGGCATACCGGGATTTCCATAATGGTAAATTCGGCCCGCCTGCTGTTTAAGGAGCTGGTTTCATGAATCATATGCTAAAAAATCTGTATGAATTGCTTTCCTTAGAATTGCCGGACTCTTCTTTTAGACTTAATGAACCCTTAAAGGAGCATGCTTATACAAAGCTTGGCGGACCGGCAGATCTTTACGCTGAAGCGGCATGCCCTGAGGATGCAGCTTATATCCTTAAGCAGGCAAAGCGGCAGGGGGTGCCTGTGACTCTGATAGGCAACGGTTCGAATATGATCATCAGGGATGGAGGAATCAGGGGGCTTGTTCTGTCATTGTCAAAAATGAATAAGATTTCGGTCACTGGAGAGACGGTAATTGCCGAAGCAGGCAGCCGGATCATCGATGTTTCACTCAAAGCATTAGAGCATAGCCTTTCAGGAATGGAATTTGCATGCGGGATCCCTGGGACGACTGGAGGGGCCCTTTACATGAATGCAGGTGCCTACGGCGGACAAATCTCTGATGTCCTTCAAAAAACACTAGTTCTCACAGAGGAAGGAAGCATCCTGGAACTGGGAAGAGAGAAGCTTGTGCTGAGCTATCGGAAAAGCATCATGGCTGAAAAAAAATTCATCATCCTGAAGGCAGAGTTTAATCTGTCCTTTGATTGCAAAGAGGATATATCAGCCAGGATAAAAGAAAACACGGAGGCGAGGAAAAGCAAGCAGCCGCTTGAATTTCCATCCTGCGGGAGTGTGTTCAAGCGTCCTCCTGGCCATTATGCAGGAAAGCTTATACAGGACAGCGGTCTTCAAGGTAAAAATATCGGCGGGGCAGAAGTTTCCCGCAAGCATGCCGGCTTCATCATTAATAAAGATAATTGTACGGCAAAGGATTATCTGGCACTTATAGAATATGTCAGGAAAACTGTGAAGGTAAAGCATGGTGTCGACCTTGAAACCGAAGTGATCACCCTTGGTGAGGAATTATACAAAGGGCAGCATGCCTAAAAAGCAGGGAGGTGAGCAGCGATGGGTATAGTAGTGGTGGAGATTTGCGACGGGAGCCTGATTACAGAATTGGATCTCGAAGGGCTCCTTGAAGGGGAGTATCCTGAAGTGGCCGTTATTGAAAGCAGCTGCCTCTCCTTTTGCGGCATGTGTGCCAGGCGCCCTTATGCAATCGTGAATGGAAAAAGGATTTTTGCAAAGACAGCAGAGGAGTGCCTTCATTTGATAAAAGAGCATATTGATAATGAATTGAAGGAATTTGCCATATAATAAATCTGACATTGGGAGGAATCGGCTGTGAAACTTGTCGGCATTTCAGGATCCCTGACCGGATCGAAAACATCAAAGGCTGTACATGAAGTACTCGCTGCGGCAAAGCGCTTGTCTCCATCTATCCAGACAGAGCTGCTTGACTTAAAGGACTATGACGTTGAGTTTGTTACAGGCAAGCCGCTGACCTATTATAACAGCGACACATGGAAGGTTGTGCAGACTATAACTGAAGCAGACTTCCTCGTTATAGGCACGCCGATCTACCAGGCATCCATTACTGGAGCGCTGAAAAATCTATTTGATCATCTTGCTGTAGATGTTTTTAAATCAAAAGCAGTCGGTGTTTTGACAACAGGGGGATCCGACAAGCACTTTCTTGTTGCGGAATATCAGCTTAAGCCGATCATTTCCTACTTAAAGGGAACTACCCCAGCCAGCTCAGTTTTTGTTCACAGCAATGACTTTAATGAGGACAATGAAATTGCAGCACCCATTGTCCTTGAGAGAATTGAAAAGCTGGCAAGGGAACTGATCACTCTACAGGAATCCTTGGACAAATAAGAACTCAGAAGAACTCCTCCCATAAATGGCAGGAGTTTTTTTCTTGATTTTAAAGGGCAACAAGAAAGGTGCTATACTAAAAGGTGCGATTAAAGATTATTAGTAATAAAGGAGCAATCATCATGATTTATATGTATGTCGGACTCGCCGGAATGTTAGGCAGCATGCTGAGATACTGGATAGGGATCAGCCTGTTTGTGGAGAATGTTTTTCCGTACGGCACATTGGCCTGCAATCTGGCCGGCAGCTTTATGCTTGCCTGGCTGACAACCAGTGTATTCAATAAAATGAAAGTCACTCCTGAGCTTATGGCCGCTATTGGCACGGGTTTTGTCGGATCATTCACGACTTTCTCAACTTTAAGTGTGGAAACTGTCGATTTATTTAACAAGGGACATGCAAACCTCGGAATCCTTTATATCATCTTCAGCATGATCGGCGGACTGTTTTTTAGCCGGCTTGGATTCAGGATAGCTAAGGAGGAGGGAGCCATATGAGTATTTTCCATTTTGCACTGGTAGGCATTGGCGGATTTTTCGGGAGCATGGCCCGGTTTGCCATAAGCCGGAAATATAACAGCATAGAGAAAACCCTTCCTATTGGAACGATCATCGTCAATTTGTCTGGTGCCTTCTTGCTTGGCCTGCTGACAGGAGCTCATCTGGATCAGAATTATCTTTTATTCGCCGGCACCGGGTTTATGGGTGCCTTTACCACCTTTTCAACGTTAAAGCTTGAAACCATGCAGCTGCATATCGGACAAAAGAAAAAAGCACTTATCCTGTACATTGGCATTACATATGTTTTCGGAATTTTCCTCGCCTTTCTAGGCTATCTGACAGGGAATAATATTTAATGATCTTCGGCTATCCAAAGAGGATAGCCGTTTTTTTATTGACTAATTACAAACAAAATTATATATTGTTTGTATAATAATCAACTAAGTTTATGATTGTTTATTAATCAACATACGGGTCATTGGAGGTATTTGAATGCGGGATACATCTGCAAGCCTTTGGGAGGCAAGTCTTGAGGAAATAAAAAAAGGATACAAAGAAGAGGAAGAGAGCTTTCTTTGCTTGTTATGCGGTGAGAAATTTGAAAAGGGTGTTGTTTATCCATATGAAGACCGCTTGTATGAAGCAGAGAGATATACGCGGCTTCATATCGAGAGATCACATTCCTCGGTGTTTGACTATTTGCTGGGTCTTGACAAGAAATGGACCGGGCTGACAGAGCATCAGAGCCAGCTTTTGAAATTGTTCTATAAGGGAATGGCGGATAAAGAGGTGCAGGCCGAAATGGGCATCGGAAGCGCTTCTACCATCAGGCATCATCGTTTTGCTCTAAAGGAAAAAGAGAGGCAGGCGAAAACATTCCTTGCAATCATGGAGCTCTTGCGAGAAAAGGACCAGTATGCGCCGGCTTTTGTACCACCTCATAAACATGCATCAATGGTTGATGACAGATATGCCATTACAGAGGAAGAACAGCAGAAAATCGTCGATAAATTCTTTCCCGGAGGCATTGCAGGCGGCCTTGAAAAATTTCCGCCAAAAGAAAAACAGCGGCTGGCAGTGATAAGAGAGATCAGCAAGTTTCTGGAGGCTGGCAAAGTGTACAGGGAAAAAGAGTTAAACAGCATTATAGAGGCCATTTATAAAGACTATGCTCTGATCAGAAGATATTTGATTGAATATGGCCTGCTGGACAGAAAGGCCGATGGAAGCGCCTATTGGCTGAAAAAATAAAAGATGGGGGAAAGAATCATGGACCGGAAAAAGGAACTGAAAAATCAATTCATGGAAGTGCCAGTGGAAGCAGGTGTCTTTCAAATAAAAAATAAACACAGCCAAAAAATGTTTATTGGAAGCACTAGAAATATTAAGACATTGAACGGTCTGAAATTCAGTCTGGAAACAGGGTCCTATGTTAATAAGCCTCTTCAGGAAGATTGGAGGAGATTTGGGAAGGATGCTTTCGAAATCTCGGTGCTTGAGGTTCTAAAGCCGATTGACGACCCGTATTACAGTGAAAAGGAAGCACTCGCAGAGCTTGAGAAGAAATGGCATGAGCATTTCCAGCCTTATGGCGAAAAAGGGTATCACACCCGGCCCAAATAAATAAAGAAGAGGTCTCCCTCTCCATTATTTATTCGTCTTCATCTTTCCAGGTCTGGACATTGTCTGTTTCCAGTATACCAAGTGTGGCATCGCCGATATCGGTATCTGTCAGCAGCAGGTCGCGGACCCTGAATTTGATATCATCAGCATCTGCTAGTGAGAGGCCAGCCCTAAGCTCAATGTAGCTTTCTACATGGAAGCGCCTGCCTTCCTGCAGGATGCGCATATCCATGATATCCACCACATCAGGATCGGAAAGGATCATATCTGCTACACGGTCCTCAACGACTTTCGGGGCGGCTACCCCGATCAGTCCGATGGTATTTTCATAGCCGATTTTAACAGCAATCCCTGTGAGCAGTAAGCCGATCAGTATCGTTCCGACCCCATCCAGAAAATAAAAACCGGTAAAATGAGCAAGCAGGATGGAGACAAGGGCAAGCAGTGCGCCAAATGTGGCAATCAGGTCTTCATAAAACACAAGTCTGGTAGGCGGTGATGCCAGTCCATTATTCTTGAAAGCAGTCGTAACAATGGCAAAGCCTTTGGCCTCACTGCGGGTTTCATGATTGATTTCCTTCATCGCCTTTAATAGAATGAAGCCGTCAACCCCTATTGCGAGAAGCATGATGGCAATATTAAGCAGGATATTGGTGGACTCTTTTGGGTGCTGGATCAGCTCCCAGCCTTTGTGGATTGTTTCATAGGCCATGATTGCGATGACGATCACCGCAACGAGCACAAACAGGTTGACAACACGCCCAAAGCCGGTCGGGAATCTTTTCGTCGGCTCCTTTTCAGCAAGGGCACTGCCAATGAATACAAAGCCCTGATTGAGGGCATCTGCTGCAGAGTGCAGCGTGGTTGCAAGCATTGTACCGCTGCCGCTTATGGCAGCAGCTATCCCTTTGGCAATCGTAAGCACAGTATTGCCGATTGCAGCGATGCCGGATGATTTGTTTCCTTTTTTCAATAATTGGATAAAAGACATCTTTTCACCTCTCCACTTTTTCCAAATGGTTTGTCCACTATTTAGCTTAACCATCTGGCTTTGATTTATCATTTTTGAACATTTAATGGACAGAAGGGCTAATAGATTGCCACCGGCCAAAAATGACAGTAAAATAAGAACTAACTATAACGTGCCGGTAAGGGGGTGATTCATTTGGGAACGAGCAATTAAAGCAGCTTGGCTTTTCAACAGCAACCTATGATGCAAGGGGTTCTGTAAACTATTACACCAAATTTAGTTTGCTGAAACCTGTACGTTCTAAATTGAATTGCCGCTGCAGCCTGGCCGGGATTCGGCTTAAGTAATGGATTAAAGGCTGCTGCCGACACCAGCGCCTTACTAGTCTTAAAAAAACATGAGTGAAAAAATATTTCTCCTGACTTGCCTGATCAACTGCCAGGGGATAAGCAGCGGTCATGACCCTAATTTTCCAGGAGGTGTACGCCTTACTTTGTAAGGCTATTCATTGACCACTATTAACTTGATCATTTTTGCTATTTTAATTGCATTGACCGCCTTTTTCGTAGCGACGGAATTTGCAATCGTTAAAGTAAGATCTTCTAAGATTGACCAGCTTATTGCAGAAGGGAAAAACGGGTCACTGGCTGCAAAAAAAGTCGTGACACATCTTGATGAGTATCTCTCTGCCTGCCAGCTCGGCATTACCGTGACAGCACTGGGCATCGGGTGGGTAGGGGAATCGACATTTGAAGTTATCCTGCACCCTGTTCTTGAATATTTCCAAGTAAGCGAATCGCTTTCCCATATTCTGACTCTGGCATTTGCGTTTGCTATTGCCACTTTCCTGCATGTTGTCGTAGGGGAGCTTGCACCAAAGACTCTTGCCATTCAAAAGGCTGAAAAAATCACATTGCTCTTTGCGAGGCCCATCATCTGGTTTTACCGCCTGATGTATCCTTTCATCTGGTTCCTGAACGGGTCTGCCCGTTTGCTAGTCGGTCTTTTTGGCCTGAAACCGGCATCCGAGCATGAGCTTGCCCATTCAGAGGAAGAACTTCGCCTGCTTTTGTCAGAAAGCTATAAGAGCGGGGAAATCAACCAGAACGAACTGAAATACGTTAACAATATCTTCGAATTCGATGAAAGAGTTGCAAAAGAGATCATGGTGCCGCGCACCGAAATGATTACGATCAGTATTGAAGATAACTTTGAAGAAATCATGCTAACGGTGGAAGAGGAGAATTATACCCGCTATCCTGTTGTCAATGGAGATAAAGATCATATCATCGGCTATGTAAATGTGAAGGAATTTCTCACTGCAAAAATCCTTGATGACGGTATGATCCACGAACTGTCCGAGTTCGTCAAGCCTGTCATGCATGTGATTGAAAATATACCGATTCATGATCTGCTCGTTAAGATGCAGAAAGAACGGACCCATATTGCGATCATTATGGATGAGTATGGAGGAACATCAGGACTCGTTACGGTAGAAGATATTCTTGAGGAAATCGTTGGAGAAATCAGGGATGAATTTGATGACGATGAAGTTCCTGAAATCCGGAAGGTGAAGGAAGATGAATACATCCTTGATGCCAAAATGCTGCTTGAGGACGTGAACGACCTTCTTGGAATTGAACTGTTAAGTGATGATATCGATACGATTGGCGGCTGGGTCCTTTCGCAGGTTTTCGATGCTGAAGTAGGAACAGAAGTGGAAGCAGAAGGGTTTATTTTCAAAATTACAGAAAAAGACGGGCACCAGGTCCTATATATTGAAGTAAAGAGAGTTTCATAGCATGATAAAAAGGATGCAGCCTTAAGGTGCATCCTTTATGCTTAGAGAAAAAGCAGGTCAGCTGACGCGGGCCTGCTTTGTTTGTTTTGGGGCAATTTCTTTGACGCCCAGTATATCCAGCAGAAACATAAATACAGGAATTCCGACGATCAGACCCCAAATTCCGAAGAAATGCTCTGAGAAGATAAGTACAATGAAGGTATAAAAAACCGGAAGTTCTGTTTTGGAAGACATCAGCTTCGGGTTAAGGATATAAGCTTCAATAGCATGAATGACCATAACGACCAGGATGATGTAGCCGACGAGCATGAATCCGCCTATGGAATAGGCTATAATGGTCAGCGGAATCATAGAGATAATGACACCTGCCACAGGGATGAGCCCCAGGACTAATACCATCAAAGAAAGGGCTACCAGCTGCGGGAAGTCCATGATCCATAGAGCCAATGTCGTCAGGAGGCAGTTAACGATGGCGATTACAAACTGAGCTTCAATGACTTTTCCGAATGTCATGGAGAATTTCCTCGAGAAATATTCGATTTCATCATAAAAAGCAGCGACTTTGCTCGTCTTGAATTTTAAGGTGAAATCTATCAGTTTCTTCTTTTCAAGAAGGAAAAACAGGCTTAGCAGCAGGGATATCAGTACTTGCATGCCGATTTTACTTATATCGGTAAAATATTTCAGCAAAAACGTAAATCCTTGCTCAAGATATTTGTTGATATCATTTTGTTCAATGAACAATACAATATAATTGATGAATCCATTTTCATGGGGGTGCAGATAAAACGCCTGCAGCTGGGCAATCAATTGTGTTACTTCCCGTGATATGACAGGCAAATAATTTATTGCCGCGAGTGTCAGTCCTCCAATTAAAACGAGGTATAAAAACATTACCACCAGGGGCCGGTTAAGGTTCCACTTGTCTGTAAGCAGGGTGGTCAGCCGGTCCATTAAAAAGGAAAAAATAAAGGTCAGCAGGATGATATTGATCATGCTGTGCAGTGATATGAGGAGCAAGAGGATGATTGCAAAAATGATAATCCGCTTTGCACCAGTCTTAACCCAAATATTTCTCCAGTTTTCCATTCATGTGCTCCCTCTGATTCTTATTAAACAGCAGCTGTTATATAAGAAATATAAAATGATATTACTATTCAATTATAGCATCTAAACTCTCCAATACTAGCTTTCCAGACTCTGCAGAAAACTATTTTTTAAAGTTGAAGGAATATCTCTCTAATAAAAGATACGCACTGGAACATTCGTTCATTCACTATCTGTAAAATTATAAAAAGCTGTTATTTATATGGATAAGATAACCCGGCTCATACAATAGAACTAGGAAAATTTGTAACATAAATGTAAAAAATCCTTCGTTAAGCATACAGAAATCTTCTTAAAAAGCATATAAGCTATTCGTATATAAAAGAGAAGGGGGATCGGCTCTTGGAAGAAATTTCGCAGAAAATAGTCTGTCCTTGCTGTTCCCGCGGGACTGTACAAAAAAGAAGGCTATTAAGTAAGATACTATCCTTGCCAGTCCAGGGTAAATCGGCAGGATGGCTGACCGAAAGCATCGAGGACTTTCTGCTTTCTGAAAGTATACCGCTTGATAAACTCATGGAGATTCGTAAAGAACTGACTGCATCAATTGCAAAACAAAGGAACCTTCACGGAACTGTCAAAATACTTGACCGGTATTTTACAAGTGCCAATCGCTGTTTTTATTGCTGCCATTCTTTTTAGCAAATGGTCTGCTTTGATTCATAGAGCAAGAGGAGTAAAAATTATACAATATTGCATATTCAGCCGTTAAACCAGTGATTAATGAAGCAATCTGTTCTTAATTTGATTGAAAAAAACAGCAATCGGGAAGAACTCCTCCCAGATGTTATTTGATACACTGAATAAAACGCAAGGAGGAGGTTCAATATGTACATTGAAATGACCACTCAGCTGCGAGTGGCAGATATAAAAAGAGGCCGGGCCTGGTATACCATACTTCTCAACAGAGCGCCTGACTTTATTCCGCATGAAGGGTTTGCCGAGTGGGAGCTTGTGCCTGGCAGCTGGCTGCAGCTGGCCTCAGGGAATACTGCAGAAGGAAGCGGGCCTATCCGCCTCGGAGTCAAGAATATTGAAGCAGAAAGACAGCGGCTGATGGATGAATTAAATATAGAGCCCTTTTTAATACAGTCGCGGAGCAGGGTACCTGTAAAATGGGGCACTTTTACGGATCCCTGGGGAAATATGCTGGGCCTTTTTGAATATCGGGATAAATCAGAAGAAAAGAAACGCCTGCAAGAAATATGGGGACTTACGGTATAAAGCAGAGTGAATATCCTCTGTTTTTTTCTTTGCTCTTTTTTTCGTCGAAAAAGAAGGACTTATACATTTATTATCGAAATGCATATTGATATAGCAGTATTTGGGAGGTACAAGGAAGGAAAATGAAGAAGTGGATTGGTTCAGCTGGTGTTTGTATTGAAAATGGTAAACTGCTGATGGTCCTGCAGGGAACCCCTGATGAAGAAAAACGCTGGTCAGTTCCCTCCGGCGGGCAGGAGCAGGGAGAGCGCAGTGAGGAATGCTGTATCAGGGAAGTGCTGGAGGAGACAGGATATTTGGCAAAAATCATCCGTCCTTTGTTCGTGAAAGAGACTGAACTTTCGGAAGTGAGTTATTTTGAAATTAAAATAGCCGGCGGCAGCCCTGTTATCCAGGACCCTGATGGACTTATTTATGATATATCCTGGATTGGCGCAGAAGAGCTTGAGAGGATCCCGCTTTCTTTTCCTGAGGACAGGGAGTTTCTGCTTAAGCTGTTTGGGAAGCAAGAACTCCTGGAAAAGGTATAGAAAGAGAGAGGCCCAATGAAAGTGAATAGAAAAATCCATATTATCGGCTCTGTTGGAAGCGGCAAAACAACTTTGGCCAGAAAGTTATCTGCCCAGGTCGGAATTCCCTATTATGAACTGGACAATGTGGTATGGGAAAGAGGGCCACAAGGTGACAGGCGAAGGACTGAAAAGGAAAGGGATGCTCTTTTGCAGGAAATTATTGCCTCTGACAACTGGATTATTGAAGGGGTGCACCACACCTGGATCATGGAAAGCCTTAGGCAGGCAGATCAGATTATTCTGCTGGATCCCCCTTATAGCCAAAGAACCTATAGGATCATTAAACGGTTCATTAAGCAAAAGCTTCATATGGAAAAAGCAAACTACAAGCCGACATTTAAAATGTTCAGGAAAATGTTCAGATGGAACCGGTATTTTGAAACAATAAGCAAGCCGGAAATAGTGGAACTGCTAAAACCATATGAGGAAAAGCTGTATGTTTTGGAGGGGGATAAGAAAATGCCTGAAATAATGGAGGTGCTGATATGAATCTGATGCTGATCCTGCTGGCAATGCTGTCTTCCGCAGGCTTTCTGTATTACTGGGGCCAGATTGAAGGCTCAGATGATCAATAAAGAGATGGTGAAGAAGAGGTATGCTTTCAGGAATGTCATCTGGGTCTTTGCTCTCTTGCTGCTGACAGGCTGTCATGATCAGAAATATGGTGAGCTGACACGGATCGATATTATTGAGAAGGGAAAGGAAAAGGAACATATCCAGGTGGATGAAGAATTGATAAACATAGAGAAGAAAATGTCCCAGATAGAATGGGTACCGAACATGAAGCCAGAAATGGAAAGAGAACTGGATGCCGAGGCGCATTTCTTTTTTACAGAGGACAAAAATGAACCTGAAACTATAGCCACATACCATATATGGTTCAATGGCAAGAATGCAGAAATACTCAGCAATGACAAGCGGGAGGGCTTTGGCAGGTTAGAAAATGGCAGCGATGATTTAAAAAAGCTGTTAATAGGAGGATAAAAAAGAAGAATCCCAGCATAAAGGGATTCTTAACTATGTTCCAGCCACATAATGGCCAGATAGTAGGCAAACATGGTAAGCAGTCCGACCGGGACCCCGAACCTTGCCCATTCCTTGCTGGTGATTTTCAGCTTCCCGGCAGAGATGATGTTAGGGATATTCCCGGGAATCAGCATGCCGCCGGAAATCAGAAGCCCGAGAAGGATGGACTGAATCGTAAAATGGTCCATGGAAGGGCTGATTTCTGCTGCTGCAAGTGTGGCGTTGTCAAGGATGGCCGATATCATGTTGACCCAATAAAGAAGAAATGGGCTCTGGCCGATCAGATAATGCTTGATCAGCGGCTCAAAGCCTGCGCCAAGGAAGGTTAGCCCCATGACAAACAGGTAAACTTTCATGCTTCTTGCCAATATTTCTTCATATGTTTCACTTCCGGATTCTTTGCGGAAGCTTCCGGGCCGTTTTTCAGGAGGCTGGATAAGGAGCATGGCCATAATCGCTAATGCAAGGAGGGCTGCGATTACCTCCGGTCCAATCAGCTTTACCAGGAAAAAAAAGTCCTCATTCAGCTTTGAAATGGCTATGGTCGATAAAGGTTCTCCGATCGGCGTAAGGGCAGCCCCCAGGCCGATGGAAAAGCATGACAGCACCGTGAAGCGAACCTCTGCCTGCCGTTCAAGCCGGAGAGCGCCGACAATCAGGACGAGCACCAGGGCGGCAATGATTGCAGTGATAATGCTGGAAACGAGTCCCAGCACGACAACCGTCATAGCGGAAAAAAGCCTGAATGGCATTCTTCTGCTTATCCCCATGATGATCCTTTCTAGCGGCCGCTTCAGCCATTTGAACAGCAGACCAGCCGCCAGCACAGCCGCAGTGATTTTAACCGGGTCGCCGGCAGCCTTCAAAAATAACTCCCCATTGAATATCCCGCTTATAAAAGCCGCAAGAATTCCCATCGCAAAGAGGAAAATCTCCAGATTGTGCTCCACAGCTTTCAGCGTAAATGGCAGCAGCAGAACAAGAAAAAAGATTAAAATTAAACCGGTCATGATCATCTGCCCATTCTTGTTTAGATTGTCCCTTAAAAGAAGGAACAGCCTATATATATGCAGCCGGAAGGACAAACTTTCATGATAAAGGCAAATCAGCCGGAACCAATTGAAAAAGGAAGACAGCTTTAGCGGCCTTCCTTTTTCCCTATGATCCCATAGAAAAAAATATTTGTAATATCCTCAGTCAGCGGCAAAGCCTTGCTGTATACATCCTCACGCTGAAAATAGTCCTTCATCATCTGTACATAGAACAGCATGCTTTCAAACGAAAGATCAGGATTGATATATCCTTGTTCACGCCCTTGCTTGAACAGCTCATTGAAAAGGGGGATGGCTTTTTCCTCGTAGATTTTTTCTATATAATTGCCTTCCTCGGAATACTCCTTCATTAAGTAATGATAAAACTCTTCATGGATACCATTGGCATTTTCCTTTTTATTGAAAATGATTTTTTTCACTTTCTCAGGGAATGCTGCTGCACTGCCGATTAGCTGCTCAAATTCACTGGTAGCTTTGTCAACATAATAGAGGAATACCTCATGGATAAGCTGATGCTTGCTTTCAAAATAATTATAAATGGTCACTTGTGATACATGCGCTTCCTTCGCAATTTCTGATATGGAGACCTTATGAATTCCTGAGGCCATAAACAGTTTAAGGGCTGCCTCAAGTATGTGGCGCTGTTTTTGTTCTTTTCTGCGCTGAAAACCGTCCAATTTCTTCACCTCATTATTATTGTAATGAAATTTATGTAATATAACAAATAAAATAGTTCATAAACTCTTGTAAGAAGTAAAAATTATATGTATTATGAACTCAATCGATAAAAATAATTCATATCTTCATGTGGCAATAAGAACAGAAGCAGGGGGGAATGGAAATGGCAATTATAGAAACAAACAGCCTTGTAAAAAGGTTTGGGAAGTTTACAGCCTTGAATGAGATCAATATTGATGTGAATGAGGGGGAAGTTTACGGCTTCATTGGACCGAACGGAGCCGGGAAGTCCACCACGATTAAAATATTGCTTGGTATCCTGAAGGCAACCT
Source organism: Bacillus sp. AG4(2022) (assembly GCF_031844465.1). Classification (NCBI taxonomy): domain Bacteria; kingdom Bacillati; phylum Bacillota; class Bacilli; order Caryophanales; family Bacillaceae; genus Bacillus; species Bacillus sp. AG4(2022). The sequence continues at coordinate 110,029 of NZ_JAUZVH010000010.1, read as the reverse complement.
CTGGGGAAGCAAGACTGTTTGGAAGGGATGCCTGGAAAGATGCTGTCGATATTCATAAAAAGATTGCCTATGTACCTGGAGATGTCAATTTATGGCCAAATCTTACAGGGGGAGAGGTAATAGACTTATTTGCCAGGCTAAGGGGAGCTCGCGATAAAAAGCGGACAAAGGAATTGCTGGAAAAATTCAACCTGGATCCTTCCAAAAAAAGCAGGACCTATTCAAAAGGCAATCGCCAAAAAGTCGCTCTTGTGTCAGCCTTTTCTTCAGACGCAGAGCTGTTTATCCTGGATGAACCGACTTCAGGACTTGACCCATTGATGGAAATCGTCTTTCAGGAATGCGTTATTGAAGCAAAAAATCAGGGGAAAAGCATCCTTTTATCAAGCCATATTCTTTCTGAGGTGGAAAAGCTGTGCGACCGGGTCGGCATCATAAGACAGGGAGAAATCATTGAAACGGGTTCACTTGCCAAGCTCCGCCACCTGACCCGCACACATTTGATTTTTCAAACCAGCAATGTCGTACCCGGTCTTGACAGCCTGAAAGGGGTTCATGAACTTAAGGCCGATGGAGGAAGTATTTCACTGAAGGCAGATGCTGAAGAACTCGGTGCAATTCTTCAATATATCAGCCAGTTTGGCATTTCTAAGCTTGAAAGCATGCCGCCGACATTAGAGGAATTGTTCATGCGCCATTATAAAGCTGCACCGAAGCAGGAGGGGAACTGAATGGTAAAGGGACTATTCAGCAGGACCGGGCTTTTAATCAAATTCCTGCTCAGGAGGGACAGGGTTAGGGCAGCCGTCTGGGTTTTAGCGCTTGCAGGGCTGACCGTAGCGACTGCTTCAGCTTTTACTGATTTATACAAGACAGATGCAGAACGCAAGGCCATTGCAGAAACGATGAAGAATCCGGCTATGACTGCGATGGTAGGACCGGGCTTTGGGCTGGAGAACTATACTGCCGGCCCGATGATGGCCCATCAGATGCTCCTGTTCACAAGCATCGCTGCAGCCATTATGAGCATCCTCCTGATGGCGAGGCATACACGCAATGATGAAGAAGAGGGAAGGATTGAGCTGATCCGTTCATTGCCTGTCGGCAGAATGGCCAATCTTACAGCAGCAGTCCTTGTTTTATTTGCTGTGAATATTGTTTTGGCCATTGTCACCGGTTTAGGACTTTACAGCCTGCAAATCGAGGGGATGGGGCTTGAAGGTTCAATGCTATATGGAGCTGCAATCGGTGCAGCAGGCATCTTTTTTGCAGGAGTCACTGCTTTGTTCGCCCAGCTTTCAGATAATACAAGGGGAACAGCCGGCTTGTCCCTTGCTGTTCTGGGCTTCGCCTACTTGATCCGCGCTATAGGGGATATAAGCGGAGGCAGCCTTTCCTGGTTTTCGCCGCTCGGGTGGGTAGTGTTCACTGAAGTATACGTAAATGACTTTTGGTTCCCTGTCATCCTTACAGTCATAGCGGGCGTCCTGATAACAGCAGCTGCGTTTTATTTCAATTTGAAACGCTATATTGATTCCGGGCTTCTGCCATCAAGACCGGGGAAGAAAAATGCCTCTCCGCTGCTATCCAGCCCATTTGCATTGGCTTTCCGGCTGCAGCGGACTGCCATAATTTCATGGGCAGCAGGTATGTTTATCCTTGGGGTTTCCTATGGATCTGTATTTGGAGATCTGGAGTCTTTTTTCACCCAAAATGAATTGCTCAAGAAAATGATTGACCCTTCCAGCGGTATATCACTGACAGAACAATTCATGTCAATGCTGATGTCCGTCATTTCTATGATCACTTGTATCCCGCCGCTGATCTTCTTTTTAAGGCTTAAGAGCGAGGAGAAAAACGGCAGAATTGATATTCTGCTGTCAAAACCGATTTCACGGCTCAGGCTGGTTGGAAGCTATTTCTGCCTATCCCTCATTTCTAGCGTTATCATGCAGATTCTTGCTATTTTTGGACTTTGGCTGGCGGCTGTGTCCGTTATGGAGGATCCGGTTGCATATGGAAGGATGCTGGGTGCCGGAATTGTATATTTGCCTGCTGTCTGGCTGATGGCAGGCGCGGCAGTCCTTTTGCTGGGATACCTCCCAAGGCTGACAGGGCTTATATGGATCATACTTGGCTATTCTTTTGTTATCGTATATTTAGGAAGCTTGCTTCAATTTCCCGAGTGGCTTGAAAAGCTGTCTCCATTTGGGTATGTTCCGTCCCTGCCCGCAGAAGAATTTAATTTGGGAGCTCTGCTTTTGCTGATAGGTGCAGCAGCTGTTTCGGCTCTTGCCGGCTTTACCGGCTATCGAAACAGAGACCTTGGCTAAAATAGAGTGAAGAAACGGATGGCTGGATACCGGCCCTCCGTTTTGTTTGTAAAATAGAATACCTCTAACAGCCGTACTAGCCGCACAAAGCTGCACCACAAATAAAATTCTTAAAAGGATGCCATATCAGGCAAAGACGCTGACAGCCTTCCCAAGTCCCTGCGCGGCCAGATGAAAGAAATTCTCCGCAATGCATACAGCCAAGGTTTTTATCAGTAATCAGGAGAGATAGGCAGCGACTTGTTCTTTATTGCCTGCATTTTTCTCTATAGAAGAATTTCAAAAAAAAAAAGCCTTCTTAGAAGGCTGGGGGAGAAATAGTATATTAGCGGTATTCATTCAATCCTGTCCCGAAAATATCAAATTCGGGAGCTGTTCCTTTTGTAGAAGGAGGGACGACAGAACTGCTTCCTGTTAGGCTGATAACCATTTTTTTGGGCTCAACTTCACCTGACCGAATGGCGGCTGCATCAGTTTCTGCCTTGAATGGGTTTTCGATCATTGACATCGCTGATTCAACTCCTCCTAAGATTTTCAATACACTTCCATAATACCCGCCTGGACAAGTATGAAACCCTTCTAAGGAAGAAATTTGGAAATTTATTGCCTGATTCTATTCGTTAACTCTTTCTGCTGATTATTGTCGATTTTTCGAATAACTTCTACGATATACCTGTTCAAGAGCGACTTAATCGTAAGCGAGGCAAATGAATGATATCCTGTCCATCCTTTCTGCCATTTAACAAGTCTTGTTCTGCGCTCAGCCCAAGATTCTATCCGGAACATGATAAAAGTAATGACCATCATTTTACAGAAAAGTAGCGTCCCTTTGTCTCTGCTTGTCATCTGGTTGGCAAGCAGGGAGGCGGTCGGATAAAAAAGGTAGTCAAATAGTATATTGATATCACTCAGCTTTGGCAAAAATCGGACAGGATAGGAAACTAACTTCTTGCTGACAACATATTTATCAATAATTCCATTTGTGTACGCATTGAATAGGAATGCCAGAAGCCAATCTTTGATGGGCGGTTTCCTCAGGGTGATAAAGAGGATGCTGATTGAAATAAGAGAAATGAACGATAATATTTTTCTGTCTGAGGCACTTCGTCTCATCGCTCTTCAATCCCTTCTTTTAATCAAGGCTCTGTTATTTTTCATATGGATATTGTACTAAATGGTCCCAAAATTCAACGGCAATGTTTAACACACCATAAATAAAAAATAAAAAAGGCTTGTTTATAGCATGTTCAGAAGCAGCTTTTTTATGAAGCCGGGTTGAGAGAAAGTGGGAAAATGCAAAAAACAGCCTCTGATAAGGCTGTTTCTATTTATTAAGTATTGTTCTTATATCCACTGACGTCATATCGCGTGCAGCTGCAAAGGAGCGGACACGCTTTGTCGCCCAGTAATCATACAGCCGCGCCAGGCTGTTCCTGTCGTATACCTGATGGGCATATGAGTCATAAAAATAAACAAGCAGGACATTGACAACTTCCTTTGGCAGCTGTCTCCGGCTGTTCAGGGACCTGAGTGCCAGGTTTTCCAGTCCGCGCACTTTTCCTCCTGTAAGCCTTGTGACCATTTCTATAGGGGTGGCTGTTTGACAAAAAGAGATGAAATCCGGTTCGTATAAATTATTTAGCATCATAAATCTCCCAATTCTGGCTTCTCTTTACTATACACGTTATTTTACAGCAGCATATGTAGCTTATTCGACACACTGTGCAGCTTATTCTGGAATCAATTGCAGCGGCAGTGTGATAGTGACAGTAGTGCCCTTGTCCACTTCGCTTTCATATTCGATCCTTCCATCCATTTCCCTGATGATCTTATTCGTCACCATACTCCCAAGCCCTGTTCCTTTAGATTTTGTTGTGTAAAAAGGAAGGCCTATCTTTCTCAGCTGTTCGTCTGTCATCCCGATTCCATTGTCAGAAACCTTAAGGGACACTATATTTGCGAGCTGATTAGCCTGGATGGTGATTTTAATCAGTCCGTCCTTCTCTGTAGATTCAATAGCATTTTTTATTACATTCATGATTGCCTGCTTAAGATGGTGCTCATCACCGCGGACAAAATGATGTCCATCTTCCTCAAATAGTATAGCTGTATTTATATAATTCGCCAGCGGACGGAGCAGGTCTACACTATCCCTGATCACTTTTTCCAAATTAATGACAGTCAGATTGAATTGTTCAGGTTTGGCGATTTTTAAATAATCGGTAATAATTTTGTTGGTTCTGTCCAATTCCTCTAATATGAGAGGGGAAAAGGATTTAACCTGATCATCCGTAGTTTTTTCGCTTAAATACTGGATGAACCCCCTGACGGTGGTAAGCGGATTACGTATCTCATGGGCAATGGCAGCGGCCATCTGTCCAACCATCGTCAGCTTGTCCAGATATACAACCTCTTCTATCTGCTTATTTGTTTTAATGAGTCTTTCGATAATCAATATCATACTGCCAAAAGTAATATAAAAGGCTGAAAAATACATGAGATAAAACGATGCATCCAAGAACCTGATATTAAAATAAATGACCAGGATGTATAGGAACGCATAAACAGCAAAAGCTGCAGAACTTACAATCAATTTATACGAAGTTTCGATGTACTTCTTTCGAAAGGCGAGTCCGATCAGCATGGCTAGGAGAGAAACCACAATGCCGGTCAGCACAAAGGGTCCGCCAATCGCCATTCTGATCAGCGAGACGACAAGCACAACGATGAGGCCGGGTATAGGACCGGCATAGAGTGAAATAATCAGTATAGCGATCATCCGGAAATCAAAGTGTGTTTCACCAAGCGTCTCAATAGGATACAGCATGCAAAAGACTGCACCCAGAGAGCCAATCAGCCCGTATGTTAGCTTATGCTTAAAGGAAAGAAGCTCCTTCAGCTGGAATGGGAAAAATAAATTTGCATTAAAGGTAAATGAGAATAGTATCGTCATATTTATTAAAAGCGTTTTTAGCAAAGTAATCAAATGTGATCCCCCAAAAATGACCTATATAAGACATTCTGCAAACTGCCACCCTTATTATACTCGCATATCCTTGCCTGCGGGGGAATTGTACAAAATTCCTGTTTTTTTTGCAGGAAAAGCCTGAGCTTTATTTGTATATTATTCAGAAAACGCTTAGGGAAGTGGAATCAATGAACAGATTTTCTGCTGTTGAAAGCCAGTTTAGGTTAAAAATAGGCAAGGAAGAGGAGCTGACTGACCGGGTTGCACTTTTGCATTCAGAAGATGGGAAACGCTATATTCTCAAAAAGACAAACGGACTATGTTTGGAGAAAGAATCTGAGCTGCTTCGGATCTTAGAAGGTAAGGGCATACCCACCCAGCAGCTGATGCCTGCTTTAGATGGCTCCAGCTCCTTTATTTATAGCGAAGAGCAATACAGCCTCTACACCTATTGCAAAGGGAAAAACCTTAAGGCTGATGAAGTGCTTATATCTGAAAAAGCGCCACAGCTGCTGGCATCCGCCATTGCGGCTGTTCATATTGAAATGGATAAGATACAAATTGGCTATCCGGAGAAGGACCTCTATAAAACCGTTTATGGTTTTGCTGTCCCTGAGGTGGTGAAAAGCCCATTAGCGAGGGGGGATTCTATCAGAGAGATTATTGCTGCTATAGAGCCGGCTGTCAGAAATATGTCTGACACGCTTCCCAGGCAGCTGATTCATCGCGATGCATGCATATCTTTTCAATCTGCTTTTTGATAACGGCAAGTTCTCAGGCATCATCGATTTTGAAATTGCTGAAGTAAGCCATCGGATCTTCGACATTTGCTATTGTGCGACTAGTGTGTTATCCGAAATATTTGGTAAAGAAGCAAAAAGGGGACGGTGGGTGCTTTTTTCAAAAACACTTTTCAGTCACTATGATGAATCAATAGGACTGTTGGCCTGTGAAAAGGAACATTTGAGGGATATGATGCTTTGCATCCAGCTGATTTTTATGGCTTATTTTTCAAAAAACAAGGATTTGTTCACCATTAATGCAGAAATGCTTGTCTGGATATTTGAAAGGCGGGAGGCATGGAAGCAGATTTAGAATTGGTTTGCGCTTTCAGTACATGTGCTATTAGGAGTACAGGCCTTATTAGCAACCTTTTGGATATATTAGCAGCTTTCTGATCTTATTAGCAACTTCCCCACCCGAGAGGAGATTGAAATTCGCAATAAAGGCCCGGGACTATGTCCCGGACCCTTTTAATCAGGAGCGTCCGTTTTTGCCGGCTTCATCAGCCAGCTGATCAAATGATTTAACTTTGCCATGCGGATGCTGAGTTTCTTTTCTTTGCCGCCACTGTCTTTCTTCCTGCTTTTTAGACTGTGTCATGAGAAGCCCTCCTCTTAGTGGTGTCCTTTTTAGATTTGCCGGATGTCCCTTTTTCAGTCTTAAAACTTTCTCCCAGCTGGATCCTTAAGGATTTTTTGCTTAGATTCCTTATTCCCGATCCTCGCTTATCTGCTGTAATTATACGTTTGTGTTAAATTATGGAAGGAAGCAGCCGAAAAGGTAAAACAAGACAGCACAAACGCCCGCTTATATAGAGGGGTCAAGGTGTTCCTTTTTTGGCCAATGCATCACGGTCTGTCGTTCCGGGAGGCTGCTCCAGCCAGCCGTGCTTGATCATTATGTCAGCCCCGCTTTTAGCATATAATGCAATCTCAACGGCAAGCCGCTGGTAGCTGGCAGCTACATCAGTACGCTGGCTTGCAACACCTGCTGTAGCATAATTTCCGGATCCGGTTGCACTTAACAGAGACATATGAAACATCATAAGCTTATCGGAAAATACCTGCATGGTTGTATCATACACCGCTATATTAGGTGAACCCACGGCCTGTATATTGCTTTCCAGGAGAATCTTCGTAAAAATGCCGACATGCTTTTGGGAAATTTCTTTTCCTCTCAGCATAAATTCCTGTACTTCTTTCAGCCGCGCTGTTTGTGCAAAAGCTGCGGCAATCTGGAGTCCGATGGAATTTGTCTGTATATTCACGGTCAAATGAGAAATTTCCACCGCGTTCAAAGGCCTTTTAGTCACAAAGGGGTTGAGGCCGCTTAAATATTTCTTTGTATCCACATAATCCGTTTCATGCGGATAAGATATATATGGAGCTCTTATGTAAATTCCTTTTTCCAGCATCAGAGTTGTAGTCTTATTGTAGAGCGAGGCTGTTTCTGCCAATCCTTCGGTAAAGAATTTCCTTATATCATTTCTGGCAGACATAGCAAGCATGCCGCTGTAAGCAAGCATTCCTGCTTTTGCCATATGGTTTATATATGCAAGGCAGAAGGTATCTGAAAACAGCTTAGGAGCATCAAGATTGACATCGCCGCCGCCGAAGCCATTCGGGACAGCCATTTTTTCCTCTTTGAAAAGAGGTTCCAGGTACTGCAGGTGGCTGTTCGAAAGATCAATGGCAAACTGGAGGGCTGCGCCAATTTCAGCTTCTGAGGCATGTGTAATCATGTAGCCAAGAACACATTTTGACATGCTATCATTCATATAAGTAGTCCAGAGCATCGCGATTTCTGCCGATGTAAGGGGTGTTTTCTTTTCCATGGGAAGACTCCTTCAATCAGTATGGAGTTAGTGTTTGCAATTAAGTTAGGAATTATCAGGAAAGAACTGATATCCCAGTTATGACTATGATCTTTCAACTGTTTAAAAAGATAGAAAAGTTAGAATTTTATCTTTTGTGTTGACGAAATTTTCTAAATTGGTTATTCTTAGTGCACCGAAAAAAATTATATATCTATAATTTCTTATCCAGAGAGACGGAGGGGTATGGCCCGAAGAAGTCTCGGCAGCAGGTTCTTTCGAACACTGTGCCAATTCCATCAGGCAGAAGCCTGGCAGATAAGAAGGGATCTTGTTCATACATACTGTCCTCTTCTATCTGCAGAAGGGGATTTTTTATTTCAGCCAGCTAAAATCTTATATCACTTATCCAGAGAGGCGGAGGGACTGGCCCAATGAAGCCTCGGCAGCAGGTCTGTGGACACTGTGCCAATTCCACCGGATATACCGGAAAGATAAGCGGAGAACAAATTCCTCTCAGCGTGTCTTTGCTGGGAGGGTTTTTAGTTGGTTAAAGAAGTAAAGAACATTTTCGGAATAAGCATGAGAGGGCGGGGGGATTGCAAATATAATTCTTAGTATTTTAATAAGTTAAATCGCTTTAAATCATTGAATTGAAGGGGGAATCATGAAATGAAAAAATTATCACTTGTAACGCTTGCCATCCTGCTGTTCGCCCTGGCTGCGCTGACAGGATGCAGCAATGGCGAAGGATCATCATCCGGAGAAAATGATGTTGAGCAGGTACTAAATGCCAATCTTGGAGGGGAGCCCTATACTCTTGATCCTGCTTTTGCATCTGATACAACTTCCTTCTGGGTGATCGATAATCTTTATGAGGGCTTGTACCGCTACGATAAAGACGGAAATGCTGTGGAAGGGGCAGCAAGCAAGATTGATGTTTCTGAAGACGGTAAAGTATACACCTTTACAATCAGGGACGGGCAGAAATGGTCCAATGGAGATCCGCTGACAGCAAAGGATTTTGAGTTTGCATGGAAAAGGGTTTTGAATCCCGAAACTGGCGCCTACGACCCATCCAGCTTTTATTACATAAAAGGGGCTGAAGAATATAACAGGGAAAATGGTGCTGTGGAAGATGTAGGAATTACCGCAGTGGACGACAGTACCCTGAAGGTCGAGCTGAACACACCGATCAAGTTTTTCCCGAAAGTTCTTATGGGCCAGGGCTTCATGCCGGTGAATCAGAAAACAGTCGAAGCAAATGAAAACTGGGCGGCAGGTCCGGAAACAATCGTTACCAATGGCGCTTATACACTCGGGGAGTGGGAACACAATAATCTTCTTACCCTGAAAAAGAACAGCAATTACTGGAACAGCGAAGACATTACGATGGACGCAGTAAACTTTAAAATGGTGGCTGATGCCAACACCGAGTATCAGATGTATAAATCCGGCGATATTGATTTGATCAAGAATCTTGCAGCCGATGCGATAGATATGGAAAAGGGAGGCAAGGAGTTTATCAACTCGCCGCAATTCAGTGTCTATACCTATACATTCAATGTAAATGAAGAGCCTTTCAATAACAGTAATATCCGGAAAGCATTCAGCATGGCAGTTGACCGTGAGGCAATCACAAAAAACATTTCGAAAGGCGGAGAAGAGCCCGCATACGGCTATGTAGGATTTGGCGTAGAAGGGCCGTCTGGAAAGGATTTCCGGGATGAAAAGGACCCTTACTACTCTTTTGATGCTGACGAAGCGAAAAAATTGCTGGCAGAGGGAATGAAGGAAGAAGGCTGGAAGGAGCTTCCTGCTGTCACCCTTAAATATAATTCAGAAGGCAACCATAAAAAGATTGCTGAAGCTCTGCAGGAAATGTTCAAGGTTAACCTTGGTGTGGAAGTGAAGCTTGAGAACCAGGAATGGAAAACATTCATAGATACTTTCAAGCAGAAAAACTTCCAGGCTGCACGTATGGGCTGGGTAGGGGACTTCCTGGATCCGTACCCTGTTCTGGATCTATACAGCTCAGGCAGTTCCAGCAACTTTACAAACTGGTCCAATCCTGAATTTGATGAGCTGCTCGACCAGTCGCTGATTGAGCAGGATGAATCAAAGAGATTTGAGCTGCTGCATCAGGCTGAAGCTGTCCTGATGGATGAAATGCCGATCATCCCAATCTACTTTTCTTCTCAAAATGCTGTCGTGAAAGAGTATATTAAAGGAATCCGGTTCAGCCCTCTCAACAATCCGGATTTCCGCTATGCTGAAAAAACTTCTGAATAAGTGTATCCGAAAGGAGCCGGCATTCCGGCTCCTTTTACAAGGTAAAAGAGGCATATGCACAAAAAACAGCCTTCTTCAGGCTGCAGGTTAAGAGGAAGCGGCGGGCATATTGGAAGCCGGCAGAGCAATGATCTTGCCGCCGATCTGGATATGGACGGTATCTTTGTATATAGCCTTAACAATGCCTTTTAGCAAAACAGGTGAATCTACCGCTAATTTCTTTGAGTCTTTGCTGATTTCCATGCCAGAATCCTCCCAGGTATAAATTTTGATAAATCGGCAGAATGAATAAACATATAAATCAATTCTACCTTTATCGCTGAAATCCTGCGTATTTTTCACACAAAAGCAATTAAACTCAGCAGCTTTCTTCTATTAATATCTTAAGCCGCCATTATACATATGGTGTATTCAGACAATCTTATAATTTTTATGCGATACGACCGTGATTGGAGTATCAATTTTTAACAGCAGTGCATCCTCATCGCTGATCTGGACAAGAACGCTTTCTTCTTTGACCTTCACGACTGTTCCGGTAATGGAAAGATCATGTCTTTTAAATCTGATTGTATCTCCCTCTTTTGCCATCTTCGCGACCCCTTATCGTTAAATTTTTCAAACAGTAAAAACTATGACGTAAGGACTACCCTAGTGAAATTAAATTCATTATTGCACCATAAGAAACCACTGTCAAACAATAAGGTGAACTTCAGTTCAGGTTTTTTTATCTCCCGATTTTAGCTCTCTATGATGTTCTTTATATGATATGATGAGTTAGGAGGTGAGCGTATGGCGGATAAAAATGCCGGCGCGTTTCCAGGAGAATTCCCATCCCTGCCTAAACAGGAAAGAGCGCTGCAGAAGCGGAAGGCGCTGCTGGAAAGCGGGCGGCGGCTATTCATAGAAAAAGGCTACGAAATGACAACAGCAAAGGAAATAGCAGCCGCAGCCGATGTGGCCACAGGCACCTTTTACCGCTATTTCTCTGATAAACGCCAGCTGCTTATGGCACTGCTGCAGGATAAAATCGACTTTCTGATGATTCCGGAGCCAGACTGGCTCAGTGAAGACCCGGTTCACCTGCTTGCCCGTCTGCTGGATGAGCACTATAAAAGGCTTGAGGCTGTCGGCATCCATCGTGTGCTGCCTGAACTGCTGCCCAAGGATTCTGAATTGGCCGGAATTTTGCAGGAGGCTCGGAGAAATATACATATGCAGATTGTGCAGGGTTTAGAACTGGCGAGGCAAAAAGGATTGACCTGGAAGGATATAGATCTTGACACTGCTGCATGGTCAGCCCTTATTTTGGCAGAAAATGGCCCCGAGAAAGAGGAGCAGAGCTCTTCGCCCCTCAATACACTGGAAGCAGCCCGAATCATCTGCAGGATGATTTTCCCCCCTGAGGCAATCAGCCGCAATGTGAAGAGTGATGCTGAAAATATGGAATAGAAGGCCCTGGCAATGTGCCGGGCCTTATTTTATTGATGCTGAAGTTATGACAGGCTGAATCATTTCAAAATATTCTAAACACCTGCAAATTATTAACCATTCCACGCTTCTACTGTATTATTTTTTATTTCCTCTCAAGCTGCTTCAGCCCTTTTTTCAGTGCCTCCACAGCCAAAATGCTGGTACATACTGATGTAATCTCATTGGCGAAGATGACCTTCGCCCCATAATAGAAGGCCGTACCAAAACCCATCTCCAAAGCAAGGAATTTTCTGATGGAAGACGCTTCTATAATAAAGAAAATAAACCGGCTATCTGCTCTCATTTCGTTCACCTTCCCAGACTGATCTTTTATCATATGTCTGCAAAGATTAGTCCAATTCCTGGTACTTCCTGACTGCAATAAACTTCCTGTTCATGTGCTTTTTAACTCAATGTTTCATTTCCTGCTCATTCAGGGAAAAGCTAATATCAGCATCTTGATTTTTTTCAGCGAGAAAGGGGACCGCATACATGTCAGGAATTTTACTGGCTGTCATAACAGCAGCATGCTGGGGCAGCATCATCTTGGTCAGCAATAAACTCGGAGGGGATGACAATAGCCAGACCTTTGGGACGACCATCGGCGCACTTATTTTTGCAGGTGCGGTATTTCTCTTCGTCAGGCCAGAACTTTCGCCGCTGGTATGGGGAGCCGGGCTTGCTTCCGGGGCGCTTTGGTCCCTGGGACAAAAAAATCAGTTTGGGGCCGTGAAATATCTTGGAGTCGCAAAGACTACTCCGCTATCGACCGGCCTTCAGCTTATCGGGACAAGCTTTTTCGGGATTGTTGTTTTCAATGAATGGTCAACAGGGCTTCAGATTACACTCGGCATCATCGCCCTTGTCCTTATCATCGGCGGAGCAGTCATGACTTCCTGGGGACAGAAGGAAGGGAATGACGAATCAAAGAGTTTAAAAAAAGGGCTTGTCACCCTGCTAATATCGACTGTCGGTTTTGTCGGATATGTTGTCATCATCAACTGGCTGGAAATCGACGGATGGTCTGCCCTCCTTCCGCAGGCGCTCGGTATGGTCATTGGCGGAACGGCCTTGACCATTAAAAATAAGCCGTTCAATAAATATGCCCTTCGTAATCTAGTGACGGGGCTGATCTGGGCAACCGGAAATCTGACGCTGCTGCTGTCGCTTCCGAAAATCGGGGTGGCGACAAGCTTCTCGCTTTCCCAGACCGGAATTGTCATCTCTACCCTCGGAGGAATTTTCCTTCTCGGCGAGAAAACGTCCAAAAAGCAAACCATCCTTATCATCACAGGGTGCCTGCTCATCATTGCAGGCGGCGTGCTGATTGGGTTTACAAAAGGATAAGCAAAGGAGAATGGATATGTATAAAGACCTTGAAGGAAAAACAGTTGTGATAACAGGAGGAAACTCAGGACTTGGCCGGGCGATGGCCGAAAGATTCGGAGCAGAAAAATCGAATGTCGTCATCAATTACCACAGCAGTGATGATAATATTGATGAAATCATTGAAAAGATTGAAAATGCGGGAGGAAAGGCTACCAGCATCCAGGGTGATGTCGGCAGTGAAGAAGATATTAAGCGGATCATTGAACATGCAGTGCATACCTTTGGTTCTCTTGATGTTATGGTCAATAATGCAGGGATTGAAAATGAAGTCCCATCACAGGAACTTTCATTGGACGATTGGAATAAAGTCATCAACACAAACCTGACGGGTCAGTTCCTTGGCTCCAGAGAGGCGATTAATTATATGCTGGAGAACGAAATAAAAGGTTCTATCATCAATATGTCATCCGTGCACCAGCGTATTCCCTGGCCGCATTTCGTCCACTATGCTGCCAGCAAGGGCGGCGTAAAGCTGATGACCGAGACACTCGCGCTTGAATTCGCCCCTAAAGGAATACGGGTCAACTGCATTGCACCCGGGGCCATCGATACACCGATCAATGCAGAAAAATTCTCGGATCCTGAACTGGAAAAAGGCGTTCTGGAGCTCATTCCGATGGGGTATATCGGAAAGCCTGAAGAAATCGCGGCCTGTGCCGTCTGGCTGGCATCAAAAGAAGCAAGCTACGTTACCGGGCTCACACTCTTCGCTGACGGAGGAATGACGCAATATCCGGGGTTCCAGGCAGGGAAGGGCTAAATTGGGGTTTTAATACATGTGAAAAGAGGGTTCGGAGAAAAATATTCCGTGCTCTTTTTTTGGGCTTTATCTAAGAAATTTACTTAATGTGGTCTGATTTTGTAAAAAATTATGTAAACCCTGATGACCATCGTTTCAGACCCGCTCATTGCAGGAAATTGCTTATGCCCGGCAGTGGCCTGCATTGTGGAGGTTCAGCTTTGCCCCGGGTAAAGCGAAATGTTAGGAATGCAAATCATCAGCCAGTAGCTGTATAACCAGGTCGAAGATCTTTTTGTATTTTGGAGAATAATTAAGATTCTAAACCCAACCATGACGTTTATCATGTCCATCATATGACATGTATGTCTTACATCACCTCTCTCTATATTACATAATGGAATTAGCAAGTACGAGGAGGATTAACTGTATGGATAAAAAAACGTCAAAACCTGGCAAATTATCGAGGAAAAATATCTCTCCTTATGAAAAAGCAGATACAAAGAGCAGTATTGTCCAACTAATAAACACGCTGGTGCCATTCTTTCTCATTTGGTATCTGGCCTATGAAACCATGCAAATATCCTATCTGATCACCTTGATTCTGACTGTTGTTAATGCAGGATTCCTGGTGCGGATCTTCATCATTTTCCATGACTGCTGCCATAATTCTTTTTTCAAAAGCAAGAAGGCGAATGAAGTGCTTGGCATGATCACCGGAGTAATGACACTCTTTCCTTTCCATCAGTGGAGGCACAGCCATTCTGTCCACCATGCAACCAGCGGTAACCTTAATAAAAGGGGCACGGGGGACATATGGGTCATGACGGTTGATGAATACATGGACGCCAGCTTATGGCAGCGCGTGCAGTATCGGGCTTACCGCAATCCGCTTGTGATGTTCGGCCTCGGACCGATTTATGAGTTCCTCATTGCCCAGCGCTTCAACCGAAAGGGAGCACGGCCTAAGGAAAAAATGAACACTTATGTCACAAACATTCTGATTGTCCTGGTAATTGGGCTTATGTGCTGGCTGGTAGGCTGGAAGGCCTTCCTTCTGATCCAGGGACCGATTTTCTATATTTCCGGTGCGCTTGGCATCTGGCTGTTTTATGTGCAGCACCAATTCGAGGATACTTATTTCGAATACGATAAAGAATGGGAATTTGTCAGGGCAGCTGTTGATGGAAGCTCCTTTTATAAGCTTCCGAAACTCCTGCAGTGGCTGACCGGCAATATCGGCTTCCACCATGTCCATCATCTCAGCCCAAGGGTTCCGAACTATTATCTGGAAGATGCCCATAATAAAGAGCCGTTGCTCAAAAATGTCCAGACGATCACACTATCAACTAGTTTGAAGTCGCTGAAATACCGATTATGGGATGAACAGAGCCGCAGCTTTGTTACTTTCAGGGATATCCATCACCTGCTGAAAGCACAGAAGAAGAAAAGTGTTTCAGTTTAAAAAGCCTATTCAAAGGACGGAGCCCGGAAATCATGGCTCTGTCCTTTTTTGAAAGACTGTTCTCGTATAGATTGTTGCTTTCGAAAAAATCCCAAGAGCCGGATTTTTCCCTTCATACAAAAACTTTCTCTTTGAAAAAAGAGAGCAGCTCTTTTCCTATCATGATATTTCATGGTAAGCAGGGTGATATCTGTAAATTTTTTTTTAGAAAACAACAAAGTTTAAGAAAAGAGCCTTTTGAAAAGACATTTTTATGTAAAATAAGGATACAAAGATATTGGAGTTGTATAATGAAGAAAAAATTGCTTGTCTTTAACAGCAGCACCGGGATATCCCCATATATTTGGGCGATTTTGACGATACTGCCTTTCTATTTCATTTTCCAGTCTTCATCAACAGCGGAAATCGTTGCCGGCATCATTTTAACTGTCATCTTTTATTTATGCTTCCGGCTGGCATTCCTTTCGAGGGGATGGACAGTCTATATCTGGGCAGTCGTGCTGATCGGGATTTCATCTGCAATGACCACACTATTCGGCTATGTGTATTTTTCGTTTTTCATTGCTTATTTTATCGGCAATATTACTGGAAAGGCCGCTTTTGCCGTTCTTTATATCCTTCACCTGGTCGGCGCTTCTGCAGCGATTAACTATCAGTTTGTATTGCAGGATCCTTTATTTCTGAAGCAGATTCCATTCATTATTATCAGCTGGCTCAGTGTCATCCTCCTGCCATTCAGCATCAAGAACCGCAACATGCGGGGCAGGCTGGAGTCGCAGCTGGAAGATGCCAATAAACGGATCTCAGAGCTCGTAAAAATGGAGGAGAGGCAGCGGATAGCCAGGGATCTGCATGATACGCTAGGCCAGAAGCTTTCACTCATCGGCCTTAAGAGTGATCTGGCGGGTAAACTCGTCTATAAAGATCCTGAGCAGGCCCGTTCTGAGCTGAAGGATGTGCAGCAGACAGCCAGGACCGCCCTGAATGAGGTCAGGAAGATGGTCTCCCAGATGAGGGGGATCCGGCTGAAGGAAGAGGTAGTCCTGATAGAACAAATACTAGACGCGGCAGGGATTTCATTTGTGCTTAAGCAGGAGCGGCAGCTTGTCAATGTCTCACTATTTGTGGAAAATATCCTCAGCATGTGCCTGAAGGAGGCAGTGAATAATGTGGTGAAGCACTCCAATGCCAGTGAAGTCATCGTGGAAATCATGCAGGCCAATGACGAAACCGCAGTCACAGTGAGGGATAATGGCGCAGGCATAGACCCTGACCGGGACATTGGCAAAGGAAGCGGCCTGCTCGGAATCAGGGAGCGTGCTGAATTTGTCAATGGCACTATGGAGGTGTACCAGGACGAGGGAACCACACTGATTGTCCGGGTGCCGAATGTTGTGAAGATCAGACAAAAGGAGGAGCTGCAATGATTCGGATTGTCATAGCAGAAGATCAGCGTATGATGCTCGGTGCACTTGGTTCGCTGCTGAGCCTTGAAGATGATATGGAGGTTGTCGGCAAGGCTGGAAACGGCGCCGAGGCTGTATCCCTGGTCCATAAACATAAGCCGGATGTCTGCATCATGGATATTGAGATGCCGCTGAAGACCGGCCTTGAGGCAGCGGAAGAGCTGAAGGGCATGTGCAAGGTCATTATTCTGACGACCTTCGCCAGAACAGGTTATTTCCAGTCAGCTATCAAAGCCGGCGTCAGCGGCTACCTTCTTAAAGACAGCCCGAGCGAAGAACTGGCAGGCAGCATCCGCAGTGTCATGGCAGGCCGCCGCATTTACGCCCCGGAGCTGATGGACGATATGTACGCCGAAGAAAATCCCCTGACCGAAAGGGAAAAGGCAGTACTTGAACTGGTCGCAGACGGCAAGAACACAAACGAAATTGCAGCAGAGCTGTCCATTAAAACCGGGACAGTGCGGAATTATGTGTCCGCAATCATGGAAAAGCTTGAAGTACAGAATCGAATTGAAGCCATCACGCGCTCGCGTGAAAAGGGCTGGTTTAAATAGTGGGAAGAGCTGGAGGGATTCCGGCTCTTTTCTTTGTGTATTGGCAATATTTTCTAAATAGAAAAATTATCTCTGATTCTGGGTTGAATAAAAGTAATTCTAGGTAGAATCCTTCACATTTCAGGTATAAAAACTAAAAATTCAGGCATAAAAACTAAATTTCTATGTAGAATCCCTCCTTCACCACAATAAGGATATGCCTCATCACATCCAAATTAAGGCAGTCAATCCCCAATTCGGCAGAGTCCAGCCAGAAATTATATGATCATCAGAAAAATTTCCCTGTTTTTTGACCCTTTTTACATCTGTGTTGCGTCTATATTACAAACGGCTTTTTGAGCAGCTAGGAGGGGGGCGATTGAACCCTGACAGAGACAAAGATTGGCAGAAGCTTGCAAAGGAAGAAGCCATAGAATATGCCATGGATTTGTATGGCGAGAAATTGAAGCGGTTTATTTATACATATACGAAAAGCTGGTCACAGACTGAAGATGTGCTTCAGGAGGTGTTCCTGAGTGTTTATATGAATCTGGAAAACTTTAAAGGTGAATCGTCTTTTAAAACATGGATTTACAGGATTGCCGCAAATAAATGCAAAGATCATCTAAGAAGCTGGCATTACCTCCATCTCCAGCTTACTGACAAACTATTCTGGTTTGACAGAAGGGAGAAATCGGCTGAGGATGAGCTGGTTGAAAAAGATGGACAGGAACGCCTGATGGAAAATATTTTGGGGTTGCCGGTCAAATACAGGGAGAGCATCCTCCTTTACTATGTGAAGGAATTTTCAATGCCTGAGATTGCCGAGATTCTGGATCTTCATATTGAAACGGTTAAAACGAGGATCAGAAGGGGCCGGGATAAGTTGAAAGTCTTTTATTCTGAAGAAGAAGGGAATGAATTCAGTGGATGACAGGCTGGAAGATTTGAAGCGGCAATTTGATTCCTATATTTCTAAGGACCCGGTTTTTACAGAGAAAGATAAAAGGCTGATCAGGCAAAAGATTGCGGCAGCGAAGGAAAAGAAAGCGGCACGTTACTCAACCTTTATCCCCAGGGCTGCCGCATGGCTCACAGCAGGTGTATTTTTTCTGTCTGCGGGCGGTTTTGCCGGATATCAGCTGGGCCTCCTGCAGACAGAAGGACAGAGTTTAAAACAGCAGGAAACAGTTAAAGAAATCGTCCCAATCGACGATGGCCGAAACATTTTTGACCCTGAGAAAGCAGTGGCGGGCGATATGGTAGCGGGAATGGGTTTATCCCAGCTTGATAGTGAAGGCAGGCATGGAGCATTCCAGACAGTGTATGCAGAATTCAAGGGAGAAAAGCTTTTAAGCGGCACAGTCCAAAGTTTCGGCGGCTCCACCGGTTTCCTAGAAGGCCAATTCTACTTTAAGCCTGATGCAGATTCTGCAGCTCTCCTGCCGCGTTTTAAGGGAGACACAAGGGAAAGCTGGATTATTTTTGAAAATCAAGAAGACTTCTCAGAAAAAATAAAAACGGCTGCAGAAGAAGGCGGAAAGATGCAAGTCGTCATAGACACCTATACCATCCGCTTTGCCCCATCGGATTCAAACAATACTGCGAGGATAAAATCAATTGTAAAAAATTCACCGGTAATCTCCATAAAAAAGGAAGGGAAAACAGCTGTTCCTATGGAAAAAGGTAAAGGGAAGGCTTCCATTTCAATCGACAGCACACAGAGGTTCATCTGCGGAATTTCGCTTGAAAATCTCAATCCCGGCCGCCGGTATACGATTACACTGAAGTCTTCCGCAAGTGCTGGCGTTGTGTTCGGACCGGCTGAAAATATAGAAATAGCTGAAGGGTCGATTGAGGATGAAATTTATTTCATCCCTTCTGCTGACGGCAGGCTTGAGGTGTCGATGGCTAACCCAGTCCGCATCCTTGAAGGCGGGAGTGAGTTCTTTTTGATTGTACAGGCAGAGGGCGATATGGCGGACATGTCTGTATCCAGGCCTTTTCAATTCAGAAAATAAAAGGGGGGTCTTAAAAGTGGAAGTGGAAAAAGAGAAAAAAAAGTCAAAAAATAAGCTGCCATTCCGGCTCAACCTGCTTTTTTTCTTTGTTTTCGTATGCTTCAGCCTGCTGATTGTGCGGCTGGGCGTGGTCCAGATTGTCAAAGGTGAGGATTTCGTGAACGAGCTGAACCGGACCGAAAACCTCGTCATCAAAGAATCTGTTCCAAGGGGGAAAATTTTTGACAGGGATGGCCGGCTTATTGTCGACAATATCGGGCAGAATGCCATTTCCTATATAAAGGACCAGAACACGAAGCAAGAGGAAATCAAGGATGTTGCTGCAGAGCTTGCCAAATATATTGAAATGAGCACAGATAAGCTGACAGAAAGAGATCTGAAGGATTTCTGGATCCTGACCCATGAAGAAGAGGCAAAGGCACTGCTGACTGAGGAAGAGCTGGAAAATGAAAAGCTGACATTTAAAGACCTTTATAAGCTTCAGCTAAAAAGAATTAATCCGGAAAAGCACCTTGCGGAAATGACGCCTCAGGATAAAAAGGTGGCCGCTATCTTCAGGGAAATGGCAAAAGGCTATGCGCTCACACCGCAGATCGTCAAAAATGAAAATGTAACCAGTAAAGAAGCCGCTCTCGTTAGTGAGCATCTTCAGGACATGCCAGGTGTCGATGTTTTCACGGACTGGAAGCGTGAATATCCGAACGGCGATACGTTCCGCTCGATCCTTGGGAATATCAGTTCAAGCGATGAAGGCCTTCCTCAGGATCGGCTGGAATATTTCACTTCACGCGGCTACAGTCTGAATGACCGGGTCGGGAAAAGCCAGATTGAATATCAGTATGAAGATGTGCTCGCTGGTGAAAAGACGAAAACAGAATACAAAGTGGACAAAAGCGGAAAAGTGAAGGAAGCAGAGGTAATATCTCCCGGAAAAAGCGGCAAGGATCTGATCCTGACCATTGATCTTGAGCTGCAGGAGAAGGTGGAGGAAGTCATCGAACGCGAGCTGAAAGCTGCTAAAGCAAGCGGCGGCAGGTTTCTCGACAGTGCATTCGTTGTCATGACCAATCCAAGGACAGGTGAAGTCCTGGCTATATCAGGCAAGAAACTTAAATACGATAATGGCGGCTATAAGGTGGATGACTATGCACTTGGGGCTTTCACTTCATCGTATGAAGTCGGGTCCGCCGTCAAGGGGGCGACTGTACTTGCCGGCTATGAGATGGGCGTCCTGCAGCTCGGAACCAGATTTAAGGATGAGCCTCTTAATCTGTATGAAACTCCAGTGAAAAAATCATACAGCCTATCGCTCGGTTCGCCGAATGATATTGAGGCACTGAAGAAATCATCGAACGTTTATATGTTTAAAACGGCGATCCGGGCGCTAGGCAAGGAATATACCCCCGGGATGAAGCTGCCGTATGATCCAGGCGCATTTGAAAAGTTCCGCTATTATTTCAATCAGTTCGGCCTTGGTGTCAAGACGGGGATCGACCTTCCGAACGAATCCAGCGGCCTGCCGGGCACCGATTACAGGCCCGGGCTTCTGCTCGACTTGTCAATCGGACAGTATGATACGTATACAGCCCTTCAGCTCGCACAATATATATCGACGATTGCCAATGACGGCAACCGCATGAAGCTCCAGCTTGTCAGGGAAATCAGGGAACCATCACCGGCAAAAGAGCTGGGCCCTGTCTATAAGGGCTTCGAGCCGGTTACACTGAACCGCATCGATATGAGCGAGCGGGAAATCCAGCAGGTTCAGGCCGGCTTCAAGAAGGTATTCCAGGAACAGGGCGGGACTGCAGCAAGCTATTTCAGCGGGAGCCCTTACCGGGAGTATGACCTGGCAGGAAAGACCGGCACAGCACAGTCGTTTTATTATAGTATGGAAGAGAAAAAGCTATACAAAGACACACCAACCTATAATCTCACACTGGCGGGATATTCGCCTTCACGTGATCCCGAGGTTGCCTTCTCGATTGTTGTGCCTTATGTGTCTTCTGATAAAAACACCATCAATAAAAAAATCGGCCAGGGCATTATGAAGGCTTATTATGACTTAAAAAAAGGAAAAATAGCTGAGGACACCGAATAAGATGGAAAAGGCGAAAGTAAGGGGCCATGAATGGGCCCCTTTTTCCATGGCTGAAATGATCACCTGTAATCTAAAACTAACTTAAAGGGGGATTTTTAAATGATAATCAGAGCGCTTAAGAGCTTGGGGGAAAAAGAACTGAAACAGCTGTCCGTGCTGCTGGCTGATGCAGTCAACAGCGGAGCGTCGATTGGATTTCTGCCGCCGATGGATGAAGCAGCCGCATATTCCTACTGGAAGGAACTGCAGCTGAATGATACTGCCCTATTGATAGCAGAAGAAAAAGGAACTATAGCAGGGGCTGTCCAGCTTCAATTTTGCACAAAAGAAAACGGCAGCCACCGTGCTGAAATAGGCAAGCTGATGACACATACAAACTTCCGCCGCAAAGGGATTGGCCGCCGGCTGATGGTGTCCGCCGAGAAACGGGCAGTGGAAGGCGGAATTTCCCTGATTGTGCTCGATACAAGGGAGGGAGATCCTTCCAACCTGCTTTATCGTTCCCTGGGTTATACAGTATCAGGCATGATTCCCTGCTATGCCCGCTCGGAAGACGGCACCCTCCACACAACTGTCTTCTATCACAAACTCCTATCTTAATATCCTGCTATATTGGGAAACTGCCAGGGTTTACGCTTTTACTCCCCGCTTCTGGAAGAAAAATGTTAAAATACAATAGATTGACAAATTTTTCATCCGGGAGACGCATCACTGAAATTCGGATAATTATCCGGGAGCGCTCTCCATTCATTTAGGAGGCAGAAATATGAATTCACTATTAAACAAGCCAAAAGGCATCGGCCAGATTCTTGACCTTACCTTCAGTCTGGCCAGGAACAGATTTGGTTCTTTTACTGCTATCTTTCTCATTCTGGTAGGGCCGGTTTATCTTCTCCAGGCACTGTTCAGCCTGGCTGCGGGACAAAGCTTTTTCAGGGACATTAATGCCGGGGGGAGCTGGTTTGAACAAATTGCTTCAAGCTTTGAAACAGACACCACGGGAGCAGGTATTTACGCACCGGGTTCGCTTTTTGCCGATCTGGGCCTGGTATTTGCCGGCCTTCTGTCAGCTTTAATGATCCCTGTGGCGGGGGCGGCTGTCCTTATAGCGGTAGACCAGGTGAGAAAAGGAAAGGAGTTTACCCCGGGAATGGTGATCAAGAAGGCTTTCAGGCGGTTCTGGCCGATCCTGGGAACAAGTATACTTTTTAGCTTAATCACCTTCGCCATCGTTATCCTGCCGATTGTATTCGTATCAATCACTGGTATATTCGGGTCCATGGTCCATCCTGTGATCGGCTTCATTTTTGCCGGGCTGTTTTTACTCGCTTTTGCCGTTGGAGTAGGCTACCTCCTGACGAGGTGGAGCTTTTACTTTGGATATACCGTTCTGGAAAAGAAAGCTCCGGGTTTCTCAGAAAGCTGGACATTGACCCAGGGGCGCTCCTGGCATATGCTCCTTATTTATGCCCTGCTGTTTTTGATCATCGGGATAGTATCTTTTGCGATCGAGATGACGGCCGGCCTGCTCCTTGGAGGCAGTGTACTGTTTGATATCATCCTGAACCTGGCAACCCTTGTCACAACATGTTTGTATTATGTCGGGTTTTCTGTGATGTATTTTGATCTGAAAGGAAGGCAGGGCGGCGATGACCTTAACAGCATGATAGAGGACTACAGCCGGGTGCAGTAGAATGAGTGTTGAGAATATTGGCAAGAGGTGGAGACGTTGAAGAATGCAAAGCAAGCAAGAAAAGAACTATCTGAGATATTGGAAGACAGGGAATATACCGTCTACCAGGATCAGGGGGAGAGCTTTCTTGAGAAGCTGAGGGAAAAATTCTTCACGTGGCTTGAAGGGCTGTTCCCGCAGATAGAATTTTCCAGCGGATCTTCAGGCTCCTTTCCGTTCATCATGGTCCTGGCGGGAGTCCTATTCATTGGAATAGTCGTGTTTGCGGCATCAAGGGCTGCCAAAAGGCAGAAGATCCTGCAGGAGCATCAGCCACTCGACAGGGCCTCTGAGATCAGCTGGTCCTATAAGAAGCATCTTGAGGAAGCCGGAAAGCATGAGGAAGCAGGGGATCTGACAAAGGGAGCGCGGCATATATTCCTTGCCCTTTTATTATGGTTCGATGAACACGGGTGGCTGAAGGCAAAAATATGGAAAACAAACTGGGATTATTATGAGGAGCTCAAAAAAACAGACAGCAAAACCGCTGAGATTTTCTTTTCTCTGTCAGCGCTTTTCGACAGGGCTGCCTATGGGGGGCAAAGCATAAAGCCCGGTGAGTTCCAGCAATACAAGAAAGAAACATTAAGACTTATGGACAATAGTGCAAACCCGAAGGAAGGGAGGGAACCGGCAATTGCGGACTCAGCTGATTAAGAAGGCTTTTTACTGGATAGTTCCGCTTCTGCTGTTTATTATGGCCAGTTATTTCCTGGCCGGAGACGCGCCTGCCGGCTATCCTCCTTATCTGTCCAAATCCCCTTCGCCGACAGGCATCAAGGGACTTTATACATATTTGGAGCAAAGCGGCTCCAGCATCAGAAAATGGAGCAGGGACCCCGGTCTGCTTCCAAACCCTGAAGAGCCCATCCTTCTGGTCATGGCAGAGCCGAGTTCTGTCCCTGACAGAGAGGAGATGGCCGCTTATACGAGATTTTTGGAGAATGGCCATACAATTTTGCTATTCAAGGAAAATCCGGCACCTATGTTTGGAATAGAAACAGAGCAATTTGCCTCTGAAGCGGAAAGCGCCGTCATGGTTGCCGATAAGGAAGGGGGAAAGCACAGTGCTGCCGTATTCTCTCCGTTCAGGATTACAGAAGAGCCTGAAGATGAAATTTTGCTTTCCGATGAACTGGGAGCGGTGGCAGTCAAAAGGGCGATTGGCAAAGGCAGCCTGATTGCCGTCAATTCCCCTTCCTGGCTCACAAATGGAATGATATTGGATGAGAACCATTTTGAGCTCATCCTGGCGTTAATGGACGCAGCAGCTGCCCGGGATATTTTTATAGATGAATTTTTGCATGGGCAGGAATCATCTTCAGGCGTGGGCGCATATCCCCAATGGTTCCTCGTTATTCTTATCCAGGGTGCCCTGCTCGCCTTATTATGGATATTCTATAAAGGCAAAAGGTTTGGCCCTGTCGACTGGCCGAGGGAGGAAACTGTCCGTTTTACCGATGAAAAGATTGCTGCTTTGTCTGCCTGGCACATAAGGGGAAGACGCTACCAGGACTCGCTCAGGATCCAGGCTGATTATACGAAAGAGCTGCTGCAGGAAAAATGGGGCATCCCATACAGCCGCGGCTGGGAAGAAGCTGGGGAATCCATACTGGCAAAAGCATCATCTTTGACTGAAAAAGAGGTGGATTCGCTTACTGAAGGGACATCTTCTATATTAAAAGAAGAGAATTTGCATAAAAAAGATTATTTGCGCTGGTCTGCAAAACTGGATGATTTAAGGAAAGAGGTGGAGAAAAATTGAATCAAGATACATCAGCACTTCTGCAGCAGTATGAGGGACGGATAAAAGGACAGGGGCTGAACCTGCGGCTTCTGCTAGCCGCTATCCTCTCCGGGGGGCATGTACTGATCGAAGGGGTGCCGGGCACTGGGAAAACACAGATGGTCAAGACGCTGGCCGGGCTTCTCGGCGGCGATTTCAGCCGGATCCAGTTCACACCTGACCTGCTCCCGAGCGATATAACCGGAAGCATGATCTATAACATGAAGGAAGGCTCTTTCCAGACGCTGAAAGGGCCGATTTTTACTAATGTCCTGCTCGCCGACGAAATCAACAGGACACCTGCGAAGACACAGGCTGCTCTTTTGGAAGCGATGGAAGAGAAGCAAGTGACTATACAGGGGGAGACCTATCAGCTCCCGGAAGCATTTTTTGTTGCGGCAACCCAGAATCCGATAGAATTTGAAGGGACTTATCCTTTGCCTGAGGCCCAGCAGGACCGTTTCCTTTTTAAACTGATCATCGCTTTTCCTGAATTTGATGAAGAAAAGCTTGTCCTTCAGTCTGTGCTGGAAGGACGGATGGAAACCGGGTCGATCATGCAGGCACTTTCACTTGTTGACTTTTTGTCCATACGAAAGGATATTGAGAGGGTCGCTTTAAGCAATGACATTCTGGATTATATCATGAAGATTGTCAGGAAAACGCGTGAAGCGGAGTCCATCAGGTTCGGTGCCAGTACAAGGGCGGCCATCTCTATCGGAAAGGCCGGAAGGGCATGGGCCTATCTGGCTGGCCGCGATTATGTGACCCCTGATGACATCAAGATGGTTTCCAAGCCGGCTTTAAGGCATAGGATCCAATTATCACCAAATGCAGAATTGGAGGGAAGGACTGTTGACCAGACCATCGATGAGCTTGTGGGATCGGTTCCTGTTCCGAGATAGAGGCATACTGCCTGGAAAACGGCTCCTTATCGGCATGCTTATTCTTTCACTGGTCCTGGCGGCGGCAGCATTCTGGGGAGTGCCATGGAAGCTGGCAGCAGGGCTCAATATCGGTTTTTTGCTGCTTTCCTTCACGGATCTGGCTCTATTGCCTAAAAGTTCGAAGATCATGGTGAAGCGGAGTGTACCGGAAGAAATGGAAAGAGGGCTTCCATTTGAAATTGGCATTGAAATAGAAAACCATTCACGGCAGCCTTTAACGTTAAGGATCATTGATGATCTTTCCGACTCCTTTGCCAGGCCTTTTCCGCTTAAGCGCAAGATTGCAGGATTCACGAGGGGAGCTGTGCAATATGAAACTAAGGCTGGTACAAGGGGG
Organism: Bacillus sp. AG4(2022); assembly: GCF_031844465.1. NCBI lineage: Bacteria > Bacillati > Bacillota > Bacilli > Caryophanales > Bacillaceae > Bacillus > Bacillus sp. AG4(2022). Next base: position 83,854 of record NZ_JAUZVH010000010.1, on the reverse strand, counting down.
CATTATAAGCTGAACAGGATTTATATCCGCTGCAGCAGTATCCTTGGCCTATGGGAGAAACAGATGGTGAAAGAGGCGGAAAGCCAAGTAAAGGTGATTCCTGATTTGACCGAAACCCGGCGTTATCTTGAAAATGCTCAATCCTATTTGCTGTATGAAGGAGAAAAGATCCGGAGGCAGCAGAGCGGAGCGGGGGAATTTTCAAAGATCCGGGCATACGCGGCAGGCGATGATCCCCGGAAAATCAATTGGAGGCAGACTGCCAAGCTTCAGGAGGTCATGGCCAATGTCCATGAGCCTGAGCACGGAAAATATGTCACTATTATGATTGACTGCGGCAGGATCATGGGTGCGGAGCTGGAAACCGGCAACCGGCTTGAAAAGGCTTTGGAGGCGGCGATGACTACGGCAGCGGCTGCTCTCAAAAACGGTGATTATGTTTCCATGCTCGCTTTTTCAAAAGACATTAAATCTTATATACCGCCTGCAAAAGGGATGCAGCACTTAAACTTCATCCTGAAAGCCTTATATGCGATCCAGGCGGATGCTGCAGAATCCAACTATAGCGGTGCCTTTCAATATTTGCAGACTGTCCAGAATAAAAGGAGCTTATTGCTTCTCTTTTCTGACGTAAAGACTTTCATCCTGGAGGAAAGTGCGCTTGTTTACCTGAAAAGGATCCGGCAGAGGCACCTGTTCTTTATGCTGGGAATAGAAGACAATATCCTGGCAGCACATGCCAAAGCGCGGCCGGAGGATATAAAAAGCGCTATGCTGAAAAGCATGGCGCAGCAGCAGATCCTTATGGTTAAGCGGGAAAAGCTGAAGTGGGAAAAGCAGGGCCTGCAAATGGCGGAAGCTCCTGAAGGAAGGCTCGCCGCAGCTGCTGTGTCCCATTATATCAGTGTGTTGAACCGGGGTCTTCTTTAAAGAAGCATCCTCCTGCAAGGTCTCATCGAGCTTGCAGGGGATGTTCGAGGCGTTTTCGTTTTTGATCCAGTAGCCAGCCTGACCATGCATAAAACAAAAGTCCAAGTACCGTCAGGAAGGCGGCCGCATACTTCATTTCGAGCGGAAGAGGAGAAGGTGTGATAAACCCTTCGATCAACCCGGCGAAGATAAAGAGCGGAATAGTTCCCAACAGCAGCTGCACCGACCTTTTCGCCTGGGTTTTCAGCTGGTAGCCACGGGAGTATCTGCCGGGGACAAGAAGCTTGTAGCCCATCAGCAGGCCGGCGCCTCCCGCTATGAATATAGCGGTAAGCTCTATCATTCCATGAGGGACAATATAGGCCCAGAATTCATAAGATTTGCCATGCGACCAGAACAGGCCGGCAATGGCGCCTACAATGATGCCATTATAAATCATAAGATAGACGGTCAAAATGCCGAAGGTGATGCCGCCGGCGAATGCCAGGATCGCGACACGGATATTATTGGTCATGATGCTTGCTGACATGACGGCAGAATCTACCGCACCTTCATTCTCGCCGAGCCTCTGGGGGTCTATCGCCCCTGACATCTCGGCGGGGAGAATCGAATGGATCGAAAGGGGATCATTGATGACAGCGAAGAAGCTGCCCAGACCGCCTAAAGTGAAAAGAAGCATGCTGGCAACTACAAATTTCCATTGCTCGAACAGCAGCCTTACAAACTTGATCTGGAAGAAATCTTTCAGCTGAGCCATGCTGGAGGATTGGCTTTTATATAAAAGATTATGCGTCTTTGCGACAAGATCATTTAAATAAAAAGTCACTTCTTCGTCAGGAAAGAAAGTCCGGGAGAATGAAAGATTTTGTGCTGCTTTCTGATACAGCCTGTCAAACCGGGCCAGATCAGTTCCTGCAGCTTTCCTTCTTTGCATCCTGGCGAGCAGCTCCTCCAGCTCCTGCCAGTTTTCCCGATGCTGCTTGATGAACTGTTTACTATTCAAACTAATCACCTGCCTGTAACCATAAAAGTTGTATCTCCATTATAAGTCATAGGGAGAGAGAGATACAGGCAAAACTTCCAGGAAATGGGGTGCATCATGCAAACAGAAACAATCCTTGTCAAAACACCTGAATATGTACCGCTTCAATTCCAGCCTGCCGGACTTGGCAGCAGGGCTGGAGCCATCATCATCGATCAGCTGATTCTCATGGTCTTCAATCTGGCCAGCATTCTGTTATTTATTTTTTATGCTTCCAGTGCTGCTGCGTTCTTTCTAGATGATACTTTCCTTTCATGGCCATTCGCCATTATGCTTATATGCCTTTTTCTGGTCAACTGGGGCTATTTTTTTGTATTTGAATTTTTTTGGGCGGGAAGGACACCGGGGAAAAAAATCATGGGCATCCGGGTCATCCAGGATAACGGGCAGAGCATCACTTTGCTTTCAAGCTTTATCCGCAATCTCCTGCGAATCATCGACTCCCTGCCGGTGTACTATCTGCTTGGCATCCTGATGGTGTTTTTTCATTCCAGGCATAAACGGGTCGGCGATCTGGCTGCAGGTACTGTGGTCGTGCATGAAAGGAAAAAGAAGAAGCCGGGTAAAGTGACCGGGATTGAAAAAGAAATCCGGGAAAGAGGCCTGAAAAAGGAAGATTTATATATGGACGAATGGACTGTCAGGAAAATTGGCGCCGAGGAATGGAAGCTTTTAAAAACCTATAGTGAAAGACTGCTCCAGCTCCCTATAGGCAAAAGAGAAGAGCTCACAAAGAAACTATCTTATACGCTCCTGCCAAAGCTCGATATCGATCCAGAACGGAAATCATTCAGGCAGCTGGAAGACATCCTGCTGGTTCTTTATTTAATCGGCAAAGAAGAGTGGGAGTTTGAGAATCAGATAAAATGAGCAGATTTTCCTAATTGAAAAAATAATTAGAAAACTTCCTGCTAACTCGTTGACAAATCATATGGGTATGGTAGGATTAATTTCAACAAAATAAATCAGAGCAAACGCTCCTGATTATATCACTTATCTAGAGTGGCTGAGGGACTGGCCCATCGAAGCCCGGCAACCTGCTAAAAGCAAGGTGCCAATTCCAGCAAAATGTCCAGCATTTTGGGAGATAAGGTGCAAGTATGTGAAATGCGCCTTTTCCTGTTGGAAAAGGCGTTTTCTTATTCCTCCTTGTGCCCATCCCAGCCATTCAAAAAGGAGGCGAGCCGATCTGAAGCATGCTGATTGGGAGGAAGTGGCAGCACATCTGCAAAGGATGCTGCAGTCTGTTAAGTTTGGAAGCATCACACTTGTAGTGCAGGATGGCAAGGTCATTCAAATCGAGAAGAATGAAAAGGTTCGCCTTCAATCTAATAAAGCGCGCTGACTAGACAAACTAGAGGCGGTCTTTCTCCCGAAGCGGGAGGAAGGCTGCCTTTTTTTCTTGTTAAAAAGCAGGCAAAAAGCAGAAGGCATCATGAAAGGAGCACTGAAATGAGCACCACCTTAACGTACACACACTGGGAACCGCCGTCATTCCCTGAAGATGATGGATTCAAAGGGGCAAAAAATGTGCTGGAATGGGCGTTCAGCCATTACAGCCCGCAGGAAATAAGTTATGCATCAAGCTTCGGGGCAGAGGCGATTGTGCTGATTGATCTGATCCAGGCAATAAAGCCTGATGCCCATATAATTTTCCTGGATACCGGGCTTCATTTTCCGGAAACTTATGCAGTCATCGAAAGGGTGCAGGAGCGTTTTCCTGAGCTGAATATTGAAAGGAAGCTGCCGGCCCTTACTTTGGATGATCAGCGGGTAGCCTATGGACCGGCACTGTGGAAAAAAGAGCCGGACCGCTGCTGCAGCATCCGGAAGATCATCCCGCTCCAGGAGGCCATGAAAGGCAAAATGGCCTGGATTTCCGGGCTGAGGAGGGAACAGTCTGCCTCCAGGGCAGGGGCGGAATTTTTAAACAAGGACAGCAAATTCCATAATGTGAAAATCTGTCCGCTAATCCACTGGACTTGGGAGGATGTGTGGGAGCATATCCGAAAAAAAGATCTCCCCTATAATAGCCTCCATGACAATGGGTATCCAAGCATTGGCTGCTTTCCCTGTACAAGGGCTGCAGGAGATGGCGGGGACAGCAGGGCAGGCAGGTGGGCCGGGACCGGCAAGACGGAATGCGGCCTGCATTCCGGGTGAAAGGGGGGCACGACCATGCTTGCAGCAATAGCAATGACTGTTGGACTATTCTTTGCCATGAATATAGGAGCAAGCGGGGCAGCAGCCTCGATGGGGATCGCCTACGGATCCGGGTCGATTAAAAACAGAAAAACTGCCCTGCTGCTTTGCGGGGCAGCCGTATTCCTTGGCGCCTGGCTCGGAGGGGGCGAGGTTGTCAAAACGATGGGAAGCGGTATTGTGCCGAAAAGCACTTTCACGGTGAGCATTGCCCTGATAGTCCTTGCTTCGGCAGCACTGTCGCTATTCCTGGCCAATATTTTCGGCATCCCGCTTTCGACGAGTGAGGTGACGGTCGGATCGGTTGTCGGAGCAGGGATTGCTTATCAATCCTTATTTGCTTCCAAGCTCTTGTGGATCATTTCCTTTTGGCTTCTAACGCCGCTGGCAGCCTTTATCATTGCTGTCATTGCCGCGAAGCTGCTCAGGATGTTCCGCTTGTCCAAGCAAGCCAAAAAGCCGGGCACCATCCGCTTCCTTGGCATTCTGGTCGCTCTCATGGGATTGTTTGAAGCCTTTTCGGCCGGCATGAACAATGTTGCCAATGCGGTCGGCCCCCTTGTTGGCGCTGACATTCTCTCTTCAGGGGCAGGAATCTTCTGGGGCGGCATATTCGTTGCTGCCGGGGCAATTTTTCTTGGGAGCAAAGTGCTGGAGACAAACGGAAAGAAAATAACTGATATCCGGCTTGAGGAAGGATGCATTATCTCTGGTACCGGGGCAGGCATTGTCACTGCAGCATCCTTGTTCGGGATTCCCGTCCCTTTGACCCAGATCACGACAAGCTCCATCATCGGAATCGGCTTTGCCGGCCAGGGGCGCTCTGTTTTCCAGAAAGAAATCGTCGTCAGGCTGCTCGGTGTATGGCTTGTGTCGCCAGTCCTATCGATGGTCCTGAGCTATACCTTGATCCAGATCATGATCAAGCACGACTTTTATCCGATTGTTGCCATGGCTGGGGTCCTCATTTCTGTATTCGGTGTCCGTTTCCTGATGGGAAGGCAGACCGCGGCCCTGCCGGAAAATGAAACTTACAAATTAGCAAGGAAAGGCTGATGAAAATGTCACTACCTATGCCTCATGGAGGCAAACTCATTGAAGCATTTAATCCAAATTATCCCGTCCAGAACACGAATAAGGAAATAGAAATAGACTCAGTTGCATTAAGCGACCTGGAGCTGATCGCCTGCGGCCTTTTCAGCCCGCTGGCAGGTTTTCTGGGAAAAGAAGACTATGAATCTGTTGTTGGAAGGATGCGCCTTGCAGACGGGACAGTATGGCCGATACCGGTCACACTGCCAGTCACCCCGGATAAAGCAGAAGAGCTTCAAAGAGGCGATACCTGCAGGCTGAATCATAAAGGAGAAACCTATGGGATTCTTGAACTTTCAGAGCTTTATCAGCCTGATCTTGAAAAAGAGGCACTATCTGTCTACCGGACAACTGACCGGGCGCACCCCGGGGTTAAAAAGCTTTTTGAAAGAGGCGGCACCTATGCTGCAGGAAAAATTACATTGATTAAAAATCCTGATAAAGGAGAGTTCGCAGATGTCTGGCTGACACCAAAAGAAACACGGTCATTATTTGCCGAAAAAGGCTGGAAAACGGTTGTGGGCTTCCAGACGCGCAACCCGGTGCACCGGGCCCATGAATATATCCAGAAAGCTGCCCTGGAAACAGTCGACGGCCTTTTCCTCAACCCTCTCGTCGGATATACGAAGGAGGATGATATACCGGCAGATGTCCGTCTGAAAAGCTATCGGGTGCTGCTGGAGCATTATTATCCTGAATCCCGTGTTCAGCTGGCAGTCTATCCAGCAGCCATGAGGTATGCGGGGCCGAGGGAGGCTATATTTCACAGCATCGCCAGAAAGAACTTCGGCTGCACCCATTTTATTGTCGGGCGCGATCATGCCGGAGTAGGAAATTATTACGGAACCTATGATGCCCAGCATATATTCAGCGAATTTACCGAAGAGGAGCTGGGAATCAAGCCGTTATTTTTTGAACATAGCTTCTATTGCAATGTGTGCGAAGGCATGGCTTCCGACAAGACCTGCCCGCACACAGCAGATGACAGGGTGGTTCTTTCAGGCACAAAGGTCAGGGAAATGCTCCGTGCAGGAGAGATCCCGCCTTCCTCTTTCAGCAGGAAAGAAGTGATAGAGGTACTGATTGAAGGCCTTCGGGAAAAAGAAACGGTTTAAGGGGGACGCTAACATGGCACAATCACTGAATCTGACCTGGCATGAAACTGCAGTCACAAAGGAAGGACGGAGAGCGCAGAACGGCCATGCCAGCTGTGTACTCTGGTTTACCGGCCTGTCCGGATCAGGAAAATCAACGATCGCAAATATCGTCAGCCACCGGCTTTTCAAGGATGGCATCGCTGAATATGTCCTGGATGGCGATAATATCCGCCATGGACTCAATCGCGACCTCGGATTCTCAGAGCAGGACAGAAATGAAAATATCCGCCGCATCGGTGAGGTGGCAAAGCTGTTTACAGACAGCGGCCAGATTGTCTGTACAGCATTCATTTCACCTTATCGGAAGGACAGGGAGCTGGTGCGGAGCCTTTTTCCTGAAAAAGGGGAATTCATTGAAGTCTTCATTGACTGCCCTTTGGAAGAATGTGAAAAGCGGGATCCCAAGCGGCTGTACCAAAAAGCACGGCGCGGAGAAATCAAGGGATTTACAGGAATCGACGCTCCTTACGAAGAACCGGAAGAACCGGAGATTATCATTCGGACTGACCAGCTTTCTCCAGAAGAGGCGGCTGAAAAGATATTAATCTATTTAAAAGAGCAGGGTATCATTTAAGGAGGGGCAAGAATGGCATATGTAAAGCATTGGGCTGATAATGAAAAGCTGAACAAAACGGAAAAAGCAAAGCTGGAAAAAGACGGACTCGAAATTCTTAATGATATTCCCTATTATGCAGCAAACGGCTTTGAATCCATTCCAAAGGATCAATGGGACCTGTTCAAATGGGCAGGCTTGTATCTGCAGCGCCCGAAGGAGGATGGCTATTTCATGATGAGGGTGAACGTCCCCTCCGGCATCCTGACGAAGCCGCAGGTTGAGGCACTGGCAGGAATTGCCCGGGACTACGGGCGCGGCGTCTTTGATATTACAACAAGGCAGGCAATCCAATTCCACTGGCTTGAAATCGGGCAGATCCCTGATATTTTCAACAGGCTGGAGGCTGTCGGCCTTTCGAGTGCAGGGGCATGCGGTGACATCACAAGAACAATTGTCGGCAACCCTATTGCCGGGCTTGATCCGCATGAACTGTTTGATACCACTGAAATTGTCAAGGGTGTATATACCTATTTTCAGAAGAATGAAGATTTCTCCAATCTGCCGAGAAAATATAAAATGTCAATTTCAGCCAATCTGCATAATGCTTCTAATGCGGAAATCAACTGTGTATCCTTTACCCCGGCGGTCAAGGTGATTGATGGCGAGCAGAGAAAAGGGTTCCACCTCAAGGTTGGCGGCGGACTTTCTTCACGACCGTATCTTGCAGAAACACTGGATGTATTTATCGAGCCTGAGCGCACACTGGAAACAGCAATTGCCGTAACAACGATTTTCAGGGACTACGGCTACCGGGAAAAAAGGCATCTTGCCAGACTAAAATTCCTTATGGCAGACTGGGGTCCAGAGAAATTCAAGGAAAAGCTGCTGGAGTTCACAGGCCCTCTTCCTGAAAAAGGAACAGAGCCTGCAGCAGGCTGGAATGCCGGCTATTTTTACGGTGTCCATGACCAGAAACAGCCCGGCCTGAAGTTCCTTGGATTCAATGTGCCGGTGGGGCGCCTGTCGTCTGATGAAGTGTTCGAGCTTTCACGCATTTCTGCCCAATATGGGAACGGAGAAATAAGGACGTGCAATTCGCAGAATCTGATCATTCCCAATATAGCTGAGGAAAACGTTGAAGCACTGCTACAAGAGCCGATTTTCAGCCGCATCACCATCAATCCCAATTCTTTTATCGGGCACGCGGTTTCCTGCACCGGGATTGAATATTGCAATCTGGCACTTGTTGAAACAAAAGAAAGGATGCGCGTGATAGCTGAAGAGCTGGATAACCGGATCGCCCTCGATGTGCCGGTCAGGATCCATATGGTAGGCTGTCCGAACTCCTGCGGTCAAAGGCAGATTGCCGATATTGGCCTGCAGGGGATGAAGGTGCGGAATGAAAAAAAAGAAATGGTGGAAGCTTACGAGATTTATGTAGGAGGAACCCTGAATGCCGGCGGCAAATTCAATGAAAAGCTAAAGGGAAAAGTAGAAGCGGAAAAGCTGGCAGATGTACTCGAGGAATTGCTGCAATTTTTCAAAAAAGAAAAGGCGGCCGGGGAATCCTTCTTCGATTTCGTCAGCAGGGCCGGCCTGGAGCTTTTCCAGCAGCAGCTTGACATCATATTGGGAAAAGAAGCCCATGGCCTATCTTTATAGATTCAGTGTGCAGCTGGAGGAGAAGGAGATTGCCGCTGTCATCCTCGCTGAAAATGACGAGGCGGCTTTCCGTCAATTGGATGTTGAGCTTGAGAAATTTTATCTGAAAGAACCCGGTGTACAGGAAGTGGCCTTAAGAGAGAAGAAACGCGCTGCAAAAAATGCAGGATATATATTTGATGAAGATGAGAAAGGGTGGTAGTGATGCCAGGAAAAGTATATTTGGTCGGGGCAGGTCCGGGGGAAGCCGAGCTGATTACCGTTAAGGGTCTTCGCTGCATCCAGGGAGCGGATGTCATCCTTTATGACCGGCTGGTGAATCCGGAGCTGCTTGAGCACGCGAAAGAAGGCGCCCAGCTGATTTACTGCGGCAAGCTCCCCCATTATCATACAATGAAACAGGAAACAATCAGCCGGTTCCTTGTGAAATTTGCCAAAAAGGGACTGAATGTTGTCAGATTGAAAGGCGGAGATCCCTTCGTGTTCGGCCGTGGAGGGGAAGAGGCGGAGGAATGCGCCAATAATGACATCCCCTTTGAAATAGTTCCCGGGATAACGGCTGGCATCGGGGCCGCCGCCTACGCAGGGATCCCTGTCACGCACCGCACCCTCAGCAAAAGCTTCGCCTTTGTGACAGGCCATCAGGCTGGAGACATGGAAGCAGAGCATCAATGGGCCCATCTCGCCAGGGCAGTAGACACCATCTGTGTGTATATGGGAGTATCACATCTTTCTAATATCGTTGCCAAGCTCCTCGAAAACGGAAAGGAAAAGGATACGCCCATTGCCCTCGTGCACTGGGGCACGCTTTCTGGCCAGCAGACTGTAGCTGGGACACTTGAGACAATTGTGCCGCTTGTTGAACGGTCCGGCATCAGCAACCCAAGCATGATTGTTATCGGGGAAGTCGTCAAGCTGCACAAAAAGCTTCATTGGTTTGAAGAAGAAATTGCACCCCAGCTCCCGGTCATCCAGGGAATATAAAGGAGGAGGAACATGGAAGCGATCCTATATATAGGGCATGGCACCCGCTCGAAAAAGGGGGCACAGGAGGCAAGGGACTTTTTGAATAGGATTATCAGCAAATCTTCTTCACGGATCCAGGAAATCAGCTTTTTGGAGCTTGCAGAACCGTCGATTGGCGAAGCTTACGAAAAATGTATTCGCCGGGGGGCCTCCTCCATCAGGGTGGTTCCGATCTTTCTTTTATCAGCGGGGCATATAAAAAAAGATATCCCGGATATTCTGAAAGAGTTAAAAAATAATTTCCCTGAAATACCTGTTGAAGTGGCCGATCCCTTTGGTGTCCAGCAGACGATTATTGATGCAGTATGTGATTTGATATTTCAGGAAGCAATGGTGCTTTCCAAAGAGGATTCTGTTTTGCTTGTTGGGAGGGGGAGCAGTGATCCTTCTATCATTGAAGCGTTTGAAGAGATAAGAAGTGGCGTCGCTGATAAAACTGGTGCCATGGTGAAGGTTTGTTTTCTGGCTGCGGCTTCTCCAACTATCGATGAAGGGCTTGAGGGTGTTTGTGCCGATAGCCGGGGAAGAATCATAGCAGTTCCTTATTTATTATTCGGCGGGCTCCTTCTTAGTGAAATTGAGAACGCGGTAAGGAAAAGGAAAAAGCAGGGCATGCAGATCATACATACCGGCTCATTGAGCAGGCATTCTGCAATAGAGGAAATCGTCATTGCCCGTGCAGCAGGGAAGGAGGAGCGAGATGCAGCCCCTGTTCATTGATCTAAGAGGGAAAAAAGTCGTCATTGCCGGAGGCGGCAGGATTGCGGCCAGGAAAGCTCGTGTCCTTGACGGGGAGGGGGCTGACATCACTTTCATTGCCCCTTCATTTTCGGGGGAAGCTTTATTGATGGCTGATAGTAAAGGGTATGCTCTTATTGAACGTAAGGCGGAGGCTGCAGATTTCGCTGATGCCTTTCTTGCAATACTGGCCACAAATGACCGGAGTGCCAATGATGAGCTGCAGAAGGGTCTTCCGGCCAATCAGCTCGTCTGTGTAGTTGACGAATTTGAAACCGGCAATGTCACTTTCCCTGCAAGAGTCCGGAGGGGCGGTCTTCAGATCGCTGTGACTTCAGGCGGCACCAGCCCCAAGCTGACACGGAAGCTGAAAAAAGAATTAGAGGTCCTCTTTGACGAGACATGGTCGGTGTATACAGAATTCCTTGGGAAATGCCGGTTGGCAATAAAGAGTCTGGATCTTCCCGCCGAAGAAAAAGACCGGCTGCTTTGGAGCCTGCTGGAGGATGAATACAGATCGAGCGAGAGCAAGCAGGAGGAAAAGGCGGCGGAAATAAGGAGGATGGCGGAAAGTGTGAGGGAAGATAGTGAAGTGGTATGGTGATGCTGTACTAAGGTCGGCGAGATCGTTTTAGGCATCAGGGTTTGTGCAAGGTATTTATCGGAACCGCCTTATGCACCTGTTTTTGTTGAAATGGTAGAATAATTGGCAGTTTGATTAAATTATCGGGCGAATTGATTAAAATAATCCCGCATATGATTGAAATAACCAGCAATTTGATAAAAAAACAGAAATAGGCCGCTGCTCCTAAGGGCCAGCCATGCCAGGCAGCCAGCATTCCCGGCTGAAAACTCAATAAAATTCCTGCATTGCTTTAACTGCCGACGATAACGGCCTTAATTCACCTGAAAATCACCAAAACAGCCGCACATTAACATTTTCACCCGGAGATCAACCAAGCCACACCACACCTGTTCCCAAACACTACAAAAAAGAAGCTGACGAACCCATAAAGGACCGCCAGCTTCTTTTTTGTCATAAATTCCTATTCTTCCAGATTCAAAGCCGGTCCGAAGAATTCAAAGTGAATCTGGGATTCTTCTACATTAAGTTCTTTTAATCCTTTGACAATGGCACGAAGGAACGGAACTGGCCCGCATACATAATAGTGTGCACCATCCATCAGGATTTCGCGGAGGAAGTCCGCATCTATATAGCCTTCTTTAGCAAAGCGGGCATCCTGGCGGTCAGTGTCCTGAGCTTTTTCGTATACATACAGAAGCGTGCTGTTTTCAAGTTTAGCTTCAACTGAGGACAGTTCCTCTTTGAACGGCTGGTGGCTGCTGCTTCTGGAGGCATGGATAAAATCTACCTTGCGTCGCGGGTTTCGCTCAGCAATAGAATTGATCATGCTCATGAAAGGAGTGATTCCGACACCGCCGCTAAGGAACACAACCGGTTCATCAGCATCAGCTGCAAGTACAAAGTCACCGGCTGGGGCCGTCACTTCTATAATGCTGCCTGTTTCAACAGCATCATGAAGATAATTGGAGACCTTGCCTTCAGGTGTATTTCTTTCTGCTTCCCGTTTGACAGAAATCCGGAAATAATCTTTGCCAGGTGCTGCTGAAAGACTGTACTGCCTGTTCATCAGATATTCTTCACCAGGAATGCCAATGCGTAAGGTGATATACTGTCCAGGCAAGAAGGACGGTACAGTTGAACCGTCTGACGGCTTTAAGTAGAAGCTGGTAATAACATCGCTTTCTTTCACTTTATCAGTGACTGTAAACTCCTTGAAATCAATCCACCCTGCAGGCTGGCTGGCTGCTTCTTCATACATTTCCTTCTCGATTCCGATAAAGGCATCGGCAATTACGCCATAGGCATCTGCCCATGCTCCGATGATCTCATCAGTTGCCGCATCGCCTAGCACTTCTTTGATTGCTCCCAAAAGATGTTCTCCTACAATAGGATAATGTTCAGGCTTGACCCCAAGGCTTCTGTGCTTGTGGGCTATTTGCTTCACTGCAGGGATAATGACTTCAAGCTTATCGATATAAACCGCTGCTGCCAGAATGGTATTGGCAAGTGCAGTCTGTTGTCTGCCCCTTTGCTGGTTGGCATGATTAAAGATATTCAATAATTCCGGATGACTTGAGAATAAGTTTCGGTAGAAGACGGTTGTTATTTCCGTTCCTTTTACTTCCAATACAGGAACGGTTGATACGATAGTGTCAATGGTCTTTTGAGATAGCATTGCTGAATCCCTTCTTTGCTTAAGTAGTATTTTAAATACATCTTTATTTTAGTAGCCGGATAACTAAAAAGCAATATTTCAAATACATCTTTTAAAGAGCAGAACAGCAAAGTTTAAGATTTGTTCACAATTGTGATAAGATGGGGAAAGAACAGAATGTGAGGGAAAATCATGAGGCTGACAACCTATTCGGATTATTCAATAAGAGTATTAATATATCTCGCTTCACATCAAAATGACAAGCTCGTCAACATAAAGGAAATAGCTGAAGCTTACGATATTTCAAAAAACCATTTAATGAAAATCATTTATAATCTTGGGAAAATGGGCTATATCCAAACTGTCCGAGGTCGCAACGGGGGTTTCAGGCTCGCAAAAAGCCCGGCCGATATAAATATCGGGGAAATAGTCCGGAAGACAGAGGAAGATTTTTATCTTGTTGAATGCTTTGACCATAACAATAATTGTGTGATTACACCTGTCTGTTCCTTGAAGCATATTTTAAATCACGCGCTTGAAAGTTTTTTAAAGGTGCTGGATCAGTATACACTTGAAGATATTGTTGAAAACAAAGCCATGCTGAAAGAATATTTTGCCCGCAAAACTGAAGAAGGACAAGATGAAGTCCATGTTCAAAGGCTGCCTTAAACGGCAGCCTTTTTCATGTCATCTCCGGTGATTTCTTCCGAACTGTCCGGTTGAGCGCCTTCATTGTGGCGAGGGATAGCCAGAGCCATATGCTGCTGTAGGCAAGGCCAAACAGGAATATGGGTCCGCCCGTCAGCAATGCGGAGTATCCTGAAAGGGAAGGGCCAAGTATCGGAAAACCAATCACATACAAAAGGAATAAGATGCCGGCTGTCAGGGATGCACCCCCAAATAAGATGGCAGCCAGAGGCCGTTTCAGCCTATTAAGGGCAATGCCGATGCTGATGCCAAGCAAGCCGGTGGTAAATGGGAATACGAAAAGTTCAGAAGGCTGGAGGACAGCAAGCATCATAATTGTGAGCAAATATGTAAGCAGGCCGATCCGCACTGATAGAAAGCAGGCTATAATGATTGGCCATGTGGTCAGGATGCTGAGCGCATAGCCTGCACCGCCAAAAAGCCCGGCTGATTGAAATATTGCCGTCAAGCCTCCCAGGATCGCACCCATCACCATTTTGACCGTATTAGAATGACGGGACATCTCCTCTGCCGCTGATAATCCCAAAAACCATTTTCTGATCATTTTTCCACCCCCTTATAGGCAATGCGCTACTGTGCGGGATTATACCTGTTCTTTATATAAAATTGAGATGGGAGCCATTTCCAGCATATATTCCTGCAGCAGCAGCTGGTGCATCGTTTTATCATGGACAATCAGGAAACAGGCGTCAGCAACTTCCCTGCTCCCGACTGAAAGGCCGAGCTGTTCGCCAACGGCAAAAGCGCCCATTGCCTGCTGGTTTAACAGGAGGAGGTGATGCAAGGATTGCCATGATCCTTTTGCACCAGCGAGGAAGTCCTGAAAAGACAGTAAAGCTTCCTCCACTTTGCCGATCACCGTGCCGAGAATCCGGTCTTTACGGTCATCGGCTGTGCGGCCGATAAAGCGAAAAAGATTTTCCGCATTTTCTGCATGATGCAGCTGCGACCTGTGTATTTTTTCAATGGCTTCCCTGATATGTGGCTCCCGGATAGAGGGCACTGCTTTTGCCAGCATAACCTCAAGAGCGGTTTGGGCTGTGAGGATATGTTCAAACCATTTTTCCATTTCATTCTTCTGCATTTCAATATAATCTTCACCCAGCTCAATAAGAATGGCTTTATGTTCCCGCATATCGTTCCCTCCGTTCATTCCTTTGTAATTTTCCATAAAACTCCCGTATGGCCATATGCCTGGATGTATCCTTTTGTCACAGGGGAGTAGCCGAAATCAAGTACATACAAGCTTTTTCCGTCCGGGTGAAATTTGCAGTCAACCGGCCTTTCAATTCCGCCTGTGCCTGAATAGGAAGCAGCTCCCGGGGCCCGGTTGCGGAGGAATACCTCAGAAGTTCCTGTTTTAACATCAACCATCGCCACCCTGAATCCGTTATTCAGGTCTTTCTCGTGCGGGGTGTTGAGGGGAGCATAGGTACCCCATTCTGTTACAAACAGCTTCCCGCGGTGACCGAAGAAATCGGAAGTGCAAAACTCCAATTTTGTCATAGCCGAATGAGGCTTCTCCAGGTAAACCGGAGGGCCGGCCCATTCAGGTGGATTCTCAATCAGCTGCTCAGCTGCTTTCCCTTTTGCCGGCTTGCAGCGTTCATCCCATACAGGCACGCCATCTGCCCGGCAGTCTGGAAAACCGTACCAGTCCGGCGTTTTTACTGATCCATGCTTTGTTTTGGCATTGCGGATGTGCCAGATTCTATCAGGGTCTCCGGCGATCGACCGTTCGCCTTTTTCCTCCAGGCAGTTATCTGAAGCATATAATTCGCCATCTTCACTGAAAGCCAGTCCATATGGGTTTCTGAGTCCCCAGGCCAGCAATTCTGGTTCACTTCCATCCGGTTTGGATCTCCAGAGGCCCGTTGAGCACCATAATTCCCCTTTGACTTTTTCTCCTTTCTGCGCTGGTGTTCCGAATGGCTTGAAAGCGCCTGTCTCTGTTAAGAAAGGGAAGGGCATGAGAGGGTTTCGGGATGTGACATTATGCCCTGTCAAGGTAATATCCGCTCCGGGAACATCATGGGCTTCAGGATGTTTTGCCAGATCGACCGTAAAGCCTGCAGGGAGGCAGACGCCGTTTTGGGAAACTGATCCATTGGCAAAATACAATAACCCGTCATGCGGCCCAAAAACGGGTCCCCCAGGTTCATGCCAGCCGCCGCTCGGTATTTTTTCATGAAGGACAGTGCGCTCCTTCGTTTTTCTGTCATATGCCACTATCCGGGCGAGATAGCCGCCTTTACAGGAAACATAAAGTTTGCCGTCCCTGCAGACGACTCCGCGCGGTCCGCCCAATGTCTCAATCGCAAAAACCTCGAGCATCCCATCAGGATCCAGGCTTAAAATCCTTGGCGGGAGGGCAGGCCTTGTCGGCCAGGTGCTTCCTCCTTCTAATATGTAAAGGGTGCCGTCCTCCGCAAATCCCATCCCGGTCGGAAAGGACAGGCCGGCAGCGGCCACTTCCACTTTGTACCCTTCAGGGACCCAGACATCATCGGGATTCACCAGTGGCCGTGCAGTTATAGGGAGCTTCAAAACTTTTTCGGTAGAGTGGGTGTAAGCGATATGTTCCATTATGATCTCCTTGATTTTAGTTAGTAAAAAACCTTATCAGTATAGTCCTACAGGAAAAAGGGTATTCAATTTGCCGGCGTATGAGCCCGGTTTTTTGCTGTACAAACCCATTTACAGACCATCCTGAATATGATGAAAGAGCAAACAGGAGGCAGGGATGATCATGCATTTAATCAGCGACATATCCGGCTTGAAAAAAACTGACTGCTGGGAAGAAGATGCACTAAGGGCATTCCAGTCAAAGCTGGGCAATAAAAAACATCGATTCCCATGTATCCCGGCGACCCAGGGATATGCCCTTCAGCAGCTTCGCTATGGATTTGCCGGAGATCCGCGGAGTATTTCTTCAGCAGGCGAATTGGCAGAAATGATGAGGGAGTATACAGCAGTTTCAAGGAGCTTTGGCAGCTATACTTCGCTCATTGTCTTTTTTGAAACAAATGAACAGCTGGCGGAGCATGGAACGGTGGAGGAGTTTGAAGAACTTTTCTGGCAGCAGTTGAATCTTTTAGCCGGGAGGGACAGGGAAAAATGGCCAGCGCATATACCAGAGGACCCGCACGATCCGCTTTGGGAGTTCTGCAGCCATGGTGAACAGTATTTCATGTATTGCGCCACACCTGCGCACGTAAACAGGCAAAGCAGATATTTTCCTTATTTCATGCTGGCAATCACACCGCGCTGGGTGCTGGAAGAGTTCAATTCGGCCCCCGAACGTGCTGCAAAGGTAAAAAGCAAAATACGCGACCGGCTGGAAGCTTACGACAGTATCGGGGCCCATCCCCATTTAAACAGTTATGGAAGCGAGAATAATTATGAGTGGCAGCAATATTTCCTGAGGGACGATGACAGTGCACTTAGCAAATGTCCTTTCCACCGGATGCTTGCAGAGAATAAAAGCAAAGAATTTTTGGGCATGGAAAAAGGACGAGACAATTGAAATGTCTCGTCCTTTGTAATTTCAAGCCTGTTTATTAACAGGTGCAGCCGGAATTGCCATTGAGGGTTTAGCTTTGGATTGCGAGAACCGGCTGTGCAGCACCATTCCGATTACAATTACCAGCAGTCCTGCAGAAGAAAGGGTGTCAGGTGCCTGAACCGAAAATAGGAGAACTTCACCTGCCATCACAAACAGCACCTGTGTCGACTGTGTCGCCTCCACTGCGGCGAGCCTTGACTGGTCATGGCGCGCGCGGTCAGTTGCAATGAAAAACAAGGTTGTCGCTATGACACCGGATGAAATGGCGACAATGAAGATCTGCAAGAGCTGGCTTGAGGAAGGAAGGCCGGCATTTGCGTAGCCTGCAGCTGCGATAATGAGCCAGAAAGGGAGGCTGGCGATTGTCATCCCCAGCACTCTTTGGAAGGTATCAAGCCTGCCACCGCAAAGCTCCATCATTTTCCGGTTTCCGAGCGGATAAGCAAAGGCAGCCACCACTACAGGCAGGATCCCTGCAGCCATTTCAGCGGGAGACAAAGCGTCTGCTTTTTGAAGCTGGATAAGGATGACTCCTGCCAGAATGATAAGCGAAAAGCAAAGGGCCCTAAAGGGAATTTTATTTCTTTTTCCATCAATGCCTCCAGAAGTAAACAAAGGGGCAAGAAGGGTGCCGGCCACTATCGTCAGCTGCCAGGAGCCGGCAACAAGCCAGCCGGGTCCATAGCTAGCCGCGTATGTGATCGGGGCATAAAAAAGGACGAATCCAAAAAAGCTCCACAACAGCCACCAGAAAGGATGTTTTTTCATTTCTGCCAATAGCTGCTTCCCATTTCCACGCAAAGCTACAATGACGACAAGAAAAGGAACCATGAAAATAAATCTTAAGGAAGAGCTCCAAAGCCAGCTTCCCCCTGCAAGCTCCATTGTTCTGTTGAGGATGAAGGTGACCGCAAAAAATAAGGATGCGAGAATGCCTATCATAATTTCTTTCATTGACGTCGAACACTTCCTGTTTTCTGAATATTTTAACCAATTATAAGTCAAATGGGTAGAAGTGTAAATCGGTTCATCCTGTCACACAAAAAAAAGCCCCTTGATTACAAAGAAGCTTCAGAAATTCTATAATTGATTTGATATTGGTGCTGATGGGTTTGCAATCTGATCCTGGTCGCTTACATCCGGATCAATATAATTGCTTACCCCAAGGGAATTGGCGCAAGAGATATCACCAAGGGTAAAGCAGACTCCTACCATTTTCGAATTGGCGGTATGGGAGTTATGGACCGTGGGGCCAATATCCAGGTTTCCGTTTTGTGTGACTCCATTTGTCTTTATATTAAAGATATTGATTGCATAAGGCATATTGAACGGCTCCTTTCCTATTTTGAAATGGACACTGCCTGAGGATCAGAAGGATTATCAATCTGGCCCTGGTCAGAAATATCCGGGTCTTGCACCGCATTAATTCCCGATCCATTTACAGTCGTACAATCTCCGATGGCAAAGCAGGCACCAACATATTTGGAGTTAGCAGTATGACTGTTCTGAAGGTTATTGCCAATATCAATATTCCCATTTTGAATGACTCCATTTACAACAACTTGACCGAAAACATAATTATTTGCCAACTCAATTCTCCTTTATCACTTTTATTGCTATCTATATGCAATAGTTCCATATAGGTGAGTTAAGGCTGCAGCGGCGCAACAGGATTGGATAGCCATCTTTATATAAATAAATGTACAGAGATCCCTGGTAGAAATGACGGCAACTGGACCTGATTTACGGACAGGCTCCTAAACACTTTTTCTTATAGGGCGTATTAATGGCCGCTTTCATCATAGATAACAATCGATTCTGCCACTCTAGGGTAAAAAACATAAATGAGGCCATCAGAAAATTTCACCTGTATATCTTTGGCTTCAGCCGGCTCAGGGAGCGGAATCTCCCTCAGGAATTCACCGTAATGCCTTTCTTTGCTTAAAAGCATTTCTGAAGGGTAGGGGGGATGGATATAGCCCTTCAGGCAGAGTTTTGACCGTGATTGGAGCGAGATCTTAATATCTTTTTTGCTGACGCCTGGAGCTTCGACCAGAACACAGATGTGGCTCTCATTTTGGTAAATATCGTGCAGCGGGACAAATGCCTGCTCTGTTTCAATATCATCATCTACTGCTTCGGCCAATGGCTTTTCCTGATCAAAAATATTTTGCCAGAAATCATTTTTTTGATATTTATTGGTCAGTTCAAGCCATTTCGTCATTTTATCAATGTTCATGGGAAACCTCCTTCAATCCATTAAATCCAGTGGATCATGCAACTAATAGAGGGAAGGCGGCGGCCCGCCTGCACGTGCCCCAACATAGGCGTTATCAGAAGTGCCGATATCTGTCTGGTCATTTACATCCGGATCAATATATATATTTTCCATAAAGGCTTCTACAGGGGACGTATCGCCATAGGATGACGTAATTCCCTGGGACTTCGATTTGCTTGAGTGGCTGTTGTGAGTGGCTTCTCCAACGGTGACAGAGCCATTGCCCGAGATGCTATTCACCTTCATGCAGTACATATTAATAATTAAAGGCATAGAACCTCTCCTCGGTTATTGTTTCCTTTACTATATGCGTAACAGCTTTATGGGTTCCTATCACGCACCAAGGGCCTTTTGCCCACAAAAAAAGCTGACGGGTAATCCGTTCAGCTTCGGTTACAGCACATAAAGATAAACACTGAGGAAGTGGGCCATGCTGCCCATCATGATGAATACATGGAAGATTTCGTGGAAGCCCATATGTTTGAACTCCAGGAATCTGGGTTTGACTGCATAGATGATGCCGCCGACCGTGTAGAAGATTCCACCAAGCAACAGAAGGAACACTCCGTGGAAGGACATTGCATCTGAAAGCGGTGAGAAAGCCAATACAATGATCCAGCCCATCGCAATATACAGGACAGTTGAAAGCCATCTTGGGCAATTGAACCACACCATTTTGAAAATGACGCCGCAGACGGCTACAAGGGTGACAATGGAAAAAATGACCCAGCCTGTAGTGCCATTCAGGCTCACAAGGCAGAAGGGAGTATAAGATCCGGCAATCAAAACGAAAATCATTGAGTGGTCAAGCCTGCGCAGGAAAGCGATTACCCTATCCTTTGCAATCACCATATGATACGTGGCAGAAGCAGAATACAGAAGGATCATGCTGACGCCGAAAGCAATTGATGATGCGATTGCGACGGCAGATGAAGTTACCATCGAGGCTTTGATGACCATTGCCAGCAGGCCGATGAACGACAGGATGGCGCCAGCAAGATGTGTGAGCCCGTTGATTGGCTCGCGGATATAAGAATTCAAGACAATTCCCCCTTACATAACGGTACGTAGTATTGATAACTACTTATCATAATATAACGATTATCCCTTCCCGTCAACAAATAGTTCGCACTTATGGTAAAATAAAGGAAGCGCACTACATAGAAAGCTAGAGGGTAAAACACTATGGATAAAAACAATATGACAGAACTGATCGAATCCCTTGGCTTTGAAAGGCAGCTTTTGCCTGAAGAGCTTCCAGGCATCGATTTGTATATGGATCAGGTGATCCAGCTTTTTGAGAACACATTTGGTTCAGCCACCCGCAATGAAGGGGAAAAGGTCCTCACCAAAACGATGATCAACAATTATGCCAAAGGAAAGCTGTTCACCCCGGTTAAAAATAAAAAATATTCCCGTGAACAGCTCATGATGATCAGCCTCATCTATCAGCTTAAAGGGTCCCTGTCCATCCAGGATATCAAACTGACCCTGGATGGGGCGAATAATAAGGCATTGAAAGGCAATCTCCGGATCGAGGAGTTTTACAGCAGCTATCTCCAGCTGGCAGAACAGAATCTGGCCGGCTTTAAAGAAGATGTCCCGCTCCGCGGCCGCCTGGCACGCGAACAGGCAGAAGAGCTGGAAGCAGGCAGCAGCGAGCTTGAACAGATCCTCCTGATCCTCTCGCTCGTCCATATGGGCAATATGTATAGAAGGACAGCTGAAAGGCTGATCGATGAACTAGGCGGAAATCCTCCAGCCCCAAAAGGGTAATACCCGTTCACCTTCTTTTTAAACCACAAAGGCCGGAGGAGAAACAATGCTGGATAATCTAAACCGATTTTTACAGAAATTTATGCCGTTCATGACACCGCTGGCTGTTCTTCTCGGCATCACATTTGCAGATCAGCTTCATAATCTCGTCTTTATCGTGCCATGGCTATTTGCTTTCATGACTTTTTCCGGAAGCCTCGGCTCAAGCTTCAGCGATTTGAAGAAGGTCATTTTGCACCCGCTTCCGATCATCATCTGCCTGGTGCTCCTTCATCTGGTGATGCCCGCTGCGGCATATGGCACAGGCAGGCTTTTTTTTCCGGAAGATGCCTATACGAGGACAGGGCTGATCCTTTCCTTTGTTATTCCAACCGGCATCACCAGCCTTGTCTGGGTGGCGCTTAATAAAGGCAAGACCTTCTTGACTTTATGCATCATCCTTGTCGACACTATGATCGCCCCGTTTGCAGTGCCATTCATTCTGCATCTCTTTGCAGGGGCATCGGTAGAGATGAATGCAGCCGATATGATGGGAGGGCTGATTTGGATGATTGTGGTGCCGTCCATTGCGGGAATGGCAGCCAATCAGCTGTCGAAAGGCGCAGCACCTAAAAAATTGAATCCGTACTTATCACCTTTTTCTAAAATTGGCATCGGTGTGGTGGTCGCCATCAACAGTTCAGCCATTGCCCCCTATCTTAAGACACTTTCGAGCAAGCTATGGGGAATAGCAGCTGCTGTACTTATCCTGTCTATCACTGCTTACCTTCTAGGTTTTCTCGCAGGGAGGGTCATGAAAGAAGAAACAGCTGGCATCATTTCGCTCACCTACAACAGCGGGATGAGAAATATCAGTGCAGGTGCCGTGCTGGCCATCGCCTATTTTCCGGCCCCGGTCGCAGTCCCGGTCATCATGGGCATGCTGTTTCAGCAAATTCTGGCTGCTTCGGCCGGCAGCCTCCTTAACCGCATGAATCACCAACAGAGGGAGATGCCGGTTACCAAAGCCGTTTAATATAAAGGAGGCAAATAATAATGATCAACCGCCTTTCGAAAACAGGCAAGACACTATATTTCCTGGGTATGGCCCTTTTTGCAGCTGGTTTTGCCGTCAATCCGCTTCTTGATATCGGGGATGTGCCAGCCGCTGTAAGCAATCTGTCCATACCTGTTATTATAGGAGGAATCCTCCTTATAGCGGCCTCGAACTTCTTTAAAAGAAACAATTAGTCAGAAAGGCAGCAGCAATGAAAAACTCAAATGTAAAAAGATATGAAGCAGATTTATACAGGCCAATACAAAAGCATTTTTCCGCGCTCGGCTATGAAGTTTATGGAGAGGTTCATGATTGTGATGTTGTGCTTGTGAAAGAAGAAGAGCTCATCATTGTTGAGCTGAAGCTTAATCTGACAGTCGAGCTGCTGGTACAGGCGGCCAAAAGGCAAAAGCTCTCCGACCAGGTCTATATTGCTATCCCAAAGCCAAAATACAGGCTTCGGTCGAAAAAGTGGAATGATATCAGCCATCTCATCCGGCGGCTTGAGCTCGGCCTTATCATAGTTTCTTTCCAGGCGGGTTCCGCCAGAATGGAAATCCTGATTGAACCTGGAACATTCGACCGCAAAAAAAGCATCCGTCTAAACAAGAAAAGGAAAGATAAAATGCTGTCCGAGATCAGCGGGCGGAATGGAGACTATAATGTGGGCGGAGTCACCCAGACAAAGATCATGACAGCCTACAAAGAAAATTGCATCCACATCGCCTGCTGCCTGAAGCGCTTTGGGCCCTTGTCGCCAAAGAAGCTCCGCGAAATGGGCACCGGTGATAAAACCCAATCAATCCTCCATAAAAACTACTACAGCTGGTTTGAAAGAATCAGCCGCGGAACCTATTCCCTCACATCAAAAGGGAGGGAAGAGCTTGAAAATCATTCCGATGTAGCAGGGTATTATTCTGAAGGGCTCAGTTTAGTAAGTGAGGAAAGACCTGATTTGCCATAGCCGGGAGCTGTGGCTTTTTTTGTTTGGATCAATAGCTATTAATGGACTTGACGGTGGTATGAGAAGGGAGGGGCAATCAGGATGCTTGTCCATGACTTGCCATTCAAACGGGGGGACCATGTATTATAGCGGGCTGCTGAGGTACATGACTTGCCTTCAGATACGGAAGTCATGTATTCCATGGGGCTCCTGGTATACACGACCCGGCTGCCAAAAGGGGAGTCATGTACTCCAGCGAGCACCTGGTATGCACGACCTGGCTGCCAAAAGGGGAGTCATGTACCCCGTGGGACACCTGGTATACACGACCCGGCTGCCAAGAGGGAAGTCATGTACCCCATGGGGCACCTGGTATACATGACCCGGCTGCCAAGAGGGAAGTCATGTACCCCATTCAGCCCTAATTCCAGACTTCCCCCATATACGTCACCCCTCCTCCAGCCACACTAAAAAGAAAAACATGCCTTTATTTCAACTTTTGCCCGTTCTGAATCCTCATAATCAATTCCTCAATCCGCAGATGATGATAAATGGTCATTCCGATGATGACCAGGCTGAAAAAGCTTGAAAGAATGGCTCCTGCACTTATCATTTTTCTGTTTTTATTACCGAACACAAACTTCACCTCCCTGATTCCATTTATTTCACTGGATTTTCTGGCCGCCGATTAGAAACGATAATCTTGTATAGTGTTTGTCGGATATAAGACAGTGATTCATTTTTCTCTAAGAGGGAGGCAGAAAATGAGCAGTGCTAGCTGTGATCCAAGCAGTTCAGGAAAGGGAAGCAAAGGAGGAAAGGAAGGAAATCTGAAATGGTGGCAGCTGTCCTTGACAGGGGTGGGCTGTACGATCGGGACCGGGTATTTCCTGGCCTCTGCCATCGGCATCAAGATTACTGGCCCATCTATCGTCTTTTCGTTCATTCTGGCTGCACTTGGAACTTATATTGTTTTTAACCTGCTTGCAAAGATGACGGCAAAAGACCCGCAGGAAGGTTCATTCTGCTATTATGCCGGAAAGGCTTATGGAAAATGGGCCGGCTTCAGCTGCGGCTGGAATTATTGGACCTCGAATATCCTGATCATGGGCAGCCAGCTGACTGCTTTGTCCATTTTGTCGCGATTCTGGTTCCCGGATGTGCCTTTATGGGTATTTGCTGCCGGTTATGCCATTTTGTCCATCCTTGTTGTACTGACCGGTACAAAGGGCTTTGATAAGATAGAAGACATCCTGGCAGTCGTCAAAACGGCAGCCATCGTCATGTTTATTATTTTGGCGGCAGCAGCCATGTTCGGCTGGCTGCACAGCCATGCAGACCGGCCGGGCATTCCAGACTCTGCTGGTGCTTTTTTCGAAGATGGCTTTAAAGGCTTCTGGTCTTCCCTTATTTATGCTTTCTATGCGTATGGCGGGATTGAAGTCATCGGGCTGATGGCCATGCAGCTGAAAAAGAAGGAGGATGCACCAAAGGCTGGGAGTGTGATGCTGATCCTCCTGGCATCCATTTATGTAATCTCCCTGGGGCTTGCTGTTGCAATGGTGCCGATTGATGCTTTCCATGAGAAAGAAAGCCCGTTCATTACGGCCTTGTCGAAAAATAATCTGCCATTCTTTCCGCATGTATTTAACGGGGCAATCATCATTGCCGGCTTTTCAACCATGACCGCTTCGCTCTTCGGAGTGACCAATCTTCTTGTGACACTGGCTAAGGATGGGGATGCACCGGCTTTCTTCGGAAAAAAAATCAAGAAAATGAAGGATTTGCCCCTGCCATCCCTGGGACTTGCATCTGTTGGGCTGCTGTTATCCATTATCACCGCCCTGATTTTGCCGGGTAAGATTTATGAGTATATCACCACAGCTGCCGGGATTCTTCTCCTTTATAACTGGTTTTTTATCGTCATTTCATCGTTTAAGCTTCTAGAAGCAAAGTTTTGGAGCAAATTGATGGGTTCGGCGGCACTGCTGCTGATACTCGCAGCCGTCAGCGGCACTCTCCTTGAAAAGAATATCCGTCCCGGATTTTTCGTTAGCCTGGGCATCATCGCTATAATCGCCATTGCGGTGTTTATAATGAAGAAAAAGGTCTGGGATGCCAATCCGAGCGAAAATACAGGCTGATATAAGATGGGCGGCACCATGGGCATTTGTCCGGCATATATTATGCTGAAAGCAAATGAACGGGGTGCTGCCTTTTGTTTATACGTAAAGCAAATCGGGCTGAAACACAACAGCTGCTTTATACAACCGTGCATGTGATGGAGGAAAGCTCAATGGGGCATCTCCAGAATGATCCTCAAAAAGGATTAAGTGCATTTATTCCGGCGTTGCAGAGTGGGGCATTCTTTTATGTAGCAGTCCATGATTATAAAATCCTCGGCTGGCTGATGGCAGGAAGGGACACGAATCCTGTAAATGGAAACAATGCTGCATTTTTGTATTCACTTTATGTGTTCCCGCCCTACAGGAAGTTAGGGGTTGGAAGGATGCTGATGTCCCATGCGGTGGAAGTGTTCAGGCAGGAGGGATATGAAAAAGTGCAGCTGAATGTTTTTCAGGGAAATCCCGCCAAGAAGATGTACGAGGATCTCGGCTTCCATGATATATCCACAGTGATGGAAATTAAGTTTTAGGCTTTGTTAAAGTCTGTTGTTGACAAGATTAAACGGATCCTTATTTAGATTGACCAGCAAGCCTTAAAATAAGCGGGAGTTTCTCCGCTTATTTTTGTGCCTGTCACAGATTCCCTCATTCAGGTCCGCGTAGGTCCGCTCCTTTTATAGGTATGCGCGGATTGTTTTTACATAGACTTTACCGATCTGGTCCGTCAGTTTAGCAAGCAAATATTGCAAACTTCCGCTGGTGATGAAGTTCCATAGTTTATCAGTAATTTCAACATTGAACTTTAACAGAGCTAACTTTTAAAGATAATATTTCCCATCATCTTCCTTTTGGTTTAAAATATAACAAAAAGGAGGGTGGAGTATGGCGGCTTTCATTTCAGGAAAACTCCTTATCATAGCCCTGCTTCTGCTGGTCATCACGGCTGTAGAAACACTGGCTTATTCGGCAAGGCTGTCAGGGGCAAGGGTCGGCCTTATTGCCACTGCATTGTCCCTTTTCAGCTCGATTGTCCTTATATCCAGATTTTCCACTCTTTTTCAGCAGCCGATGACAGCAAAATTGGCCGATTTAGCTCCTGAAGGGGACAAGCTTGGCTTTCTGGAGGACCAATACCGATTCCTTTTATTTGTATCATCTGCCGGGGTCGTGCTCGGCATATTGCTGTTCCCGACCTTCATCGGCATTTTTTCGCGGACCATTTTACAGCTGTCGGAAGAAAAAGGATCTTATTTCAAAGTGCTGAAAAAAGGGTTTACGATAGCAAGCCTCAAAAATGCAGCTGCCTGCTTTCGTTTTCCGAGGCTTTCTTATCTGGACGGCATCACTTATCAGACGGTGCCTAAACGCTTGTTTGCCGTCAATGTACTGATTTCCGGGATTTATACAGTAGGCATCCTTGCGGCACTGTATGCTTCGGCGCTGGCTCCTGAATACCAGGGGGCAGCCATGATGTCATCAGGCATCATCAATGGCTTCGCCACCATCCTTCTGACCCTTTTTGTTGATCCGAAAGCCTCTATACTCGCCGACAGGGTCGCCAATAAGGAGGCCGGTTATGTGTATTTAAAGAGCTATTCACTGACCATGGTGACAAGTAAATTCGCCGGGACGCTGTTTGCACAGGCACTATTCTTGCCCGCTGCTTATTATGTTGCCTGGTTTTCTAAATGGATTTAGCAGGATGTTCATAGCTTGCCAAACTAATATAGGGGGAAAATCATGGGGTATATAATGGATTTAAGAAAGATGGTAGGGACACGGCCGCTTATTGCTGCAGGAAGCAGTGTCCTGCTATTGGATGGAATGGACAGGCTGCTGCTGCAGCTGCGAAAGGATAACGGCTGCTGGGGCCTTCCAGGCGGATCGCTTGAGCCGGGAGAATCACTCGAAAGCACAGCACTCAGGGAGCTGAAGGAAGAGACAGGCTTTCATGCAGATGACCTTTCATTTTTCAAAGTATATTCCGGCGAGGAACTATATTATAAGTATCCTCACGGCGACGAGGTCTATAATGTCATTGCCGCTTATATTTGCACGGAATATCATGGAACAGCTGAACCTGATGCTGAGGAAGCGGAAAAGGTCGAGTTTTTCCCGCTGGAGCAGCTGCCAGAAAATATCAGCCCCCCAGACAAGATTGTCATAAAAGACTTACTGGAAACAAAGCGTGCTATGCATTCTTCTGTCCTATAGAGGCCTTCCGGGTCTCTTTTTTCATGGGCACAGTCCGATAAAGGTTGCTATTTGTTGAAGCTATCGCAGATAATAGGAGTATTGTCCAAAAGAAAGCAGGGATTAGATTGAATTTTAAACATCTTGGGATTTCAGATCCTCTTATACATAAACTTGCCGCCCAGGGAATCGATGAACCGACAGCTGTCCAGGAAAAAGCGATTCCAATCGTATTGGAAGGCAGGGATATCATCGCCCAGGCACAGACAGGCACAGGAAAAACGCTGGCGTTCATTCTTCCCATCCTGGAAAAAATTGATCCTTCTAATGGAAGCACGCAGGCATTGATTGTCACGCCGACAAGAGAGCTCGCCCTGCAAATCACATCTGAAGTGAAAAAGCTGATCGAAGGGATGCCTGACATGAATGTGCTGGCCGTGTACGGGGGCCAGGATGTCGAGAAGCAGCTGCACAAGCTGCAAAAACAGACACAGATTGTAGTGGCCACGCCTGGCCGCCTTCTTGATCATCTCAGGAGGGGGACTGTCCAGCTTGATGAGGTATCATTCCTTGTCCTTGATGAAGCAGACCAGATGCTGCATATCGGTTTTCTGAATGAGATGGAACTGATCATCAGCCAGACGCCTGCTTCAAGGCAGACGATGCTGTTTTCAGCCACTATGCCTGACGATATCAGGAAATTGTCCAAAAAGCATCTGAAGGAGCCGGAGAGCATCCGCATTGAAAAAACATTTGTTCCCGAAAAAGCGATCGAGCAGCTGGCTATTTTTACGACAGACCGGGCCAAGCAGAATGCCCTTATCAGCAGGATCAGGGAAGACAGGCCATTCATGGCGATCATTTTCTGCCGGACGATCCGCAGGGCCACAAAATTATACGATGCCTTGAAGTCACAGCGGTTCTCATGCGAAGAACTTCATGGGGATCTTACCCAGGCGAAACGTGAAAAAGTCATGAAGAAGTTTCGTGATGCTGAAATCCAGTTTCTGATTGCAACCGATGTAGCGGCAAGGGGCCTTGATGTGGAGGGCGTGACACATGTATACAATTATGACATCCCCCAGGACAGCGAAAGCTATGTCCACCGCATCGGCCGAACAGGGCGGGCAGGCAAAGACGGCCTTGCTGTCACCTTCTACGCTGAAAAAGACGAAGCGGCTTTAAAAGCGATCGAGCAGGAGCTGAATATAAGACTGCCTAAAGAAGAAAGCGCTGCGACTGCCAATTCAACAGCTGATGGGGAAAAAAGCAGCAGTGGAGATAAACCTAAAAATCGTTCTGACAGGGACCGCAGGGCTGGCGGCGCTGAATCACGAAGAAGGACTGGCGGCCGGACGGAAGGGCGGGGTAGCCGGGAAGTCCGCAGCACCCGATCAGGGGAGAGGCGCAACCGTTCGAGTGAAGGACGCAGAGCCGATGGCGAAATCCGCAGCTATACACATGACGAGCGGAGAGAGAATGGCCGCCGATCAGGGGACAGGCGCTCTCTTAGTGATGGCCGGAGATCGTCAGGTGGGCGATCTGCTGAAAGAAACCCAAGGCCTGATGGCATACGCTCAAGCGGGGAGCGGAGCCGTGACAGCCAGCGCTCCAGAAGTTCAGATGGAACAGGCGGTCGCAGAGACCGGGGTCCAGCTTCAAATGGAAGCCGGGGACCTGGCCGCGGCAGGAGGTAATGAGAGAAGGCCGAAATTGGGCCTTCTTTTTTTATGAACATTTTTTTGCACCATTCTCACCTTTCATTTAATATATTGCTCAAAATACTTGCATCGGATATCTTTTCTCCTAAACGGCTGAAGCTCAGGCCTGCCTAGGCCTGGGACTGATTAGAAACCGGGAATACCATTTGCCCAAAAAGCTCCTTTTTTCTCCAATTTCCATAAGTAATTAAGCCCAATTTAGATAAAAAATGGAACCTTTGCATTCGAAAAAATGTCTAATGTGCAAAGGGAGGAAGATAAATGTGTTTTCAGAAAAAGACATTATTCTTGCCAAAAAAGGAAATGAGGAATCTTTCGTCAGACTGATCGAATCTTGCGAACTATCGCTTTACCGGGTGGCGCGAGGCCTGCTGTCCAATGATAATGATTGTGCAGATGCCATTCAGGAAACGATCCTGAAGAGCTTCCGCAGCATCCGCAAACTGAAGCAGCCCAAATATTTTAAAACCTGGATCACGCGCATCCTCATCAATGAGTGCCATAACATCCTGAGAAAAAAACAAACAGTCGTGCCTGTGGAGGATATTGAATATTATCTATCAGACCGGTTTCTCGGCGATCCGGCCCAAAGCATTAGCGAAGCAATCGGTGAGCTGGATGAAAAACACCGTGCACCAGTCATCCTTTACTATTATGAGGATTTCTCCGTCAAGGAAATTGCAGAGCTGCTGGAAATCAGCACAGGAACAGTAAAATCAAGGCTGAACCGGGCAAGGGCCAAATTGTCTGTCTATCTTTCTGAGGAGAGGGGGATCGGCAATGCATGATAAATGCAAGGATGAACAGCTGAAAAGAATTCTGCAAAATGAGCCGTCATATCTGCCGCACTCTATCAAGCAACAAATACACTTCACTTTATACCGCCTTCCCAAACAAAACAGGACCCTATCCATTGTGATGCATTATCTAATGTACGGAGCAATTTTTGTCCTGGCCGCACTTATATTACTATTCTTTTTCCTTTGGAACGCTGAAAAAACTAAACAAACAGCCTATGAAGAGAGCTATAACAGAATTTTGGATGCAGAAACCTATTTCTTTTGCCAAAAAGGAGGGAATGACATGCACCAGCCCGAATAAAGAGACAAACTGCCTTAAAAAAGGGAGTGCTGTAAATGAAAGCTGTCCTGCTAATCTTCTTGACTATTTTAGGCTTAGCATTGTCCTGTAAAGGCATAGAGCTTATGCACCTAGGGACAGATATTGATGGTGACGGGATCGGCATACAATTCCTGGGCTTTGAAATGGCTGACAGCCTTTCCGAACAAAACATTCCAAAAGCTGCCGCAGCCTTTCTTGCAGCTGGAGTCCTGCTGGTGCTGTATGGCATTATTTCAGCATTATGTTTAAAAAGGCCGTCTGAGCGGAAAAAATGACAACAAAGAGTTACTGAACAACGAAAGGCAGGTAATTCTATGACAAAGGAAGGTCTGATGGATCTCAGCCTGATCATTTTTTTCAGTGCCCTGGCTATATGTTTGATTTTTCAAGGTTCCTGGCTTGCCGGCACTGCGTTTTTCTTCATGCTGGTTTCCAGCATAACCACTTTGGGAAGCTTCTTTCTCAAAGAAAAAAGCCGCTAGTCCAGAAATCTGCCGGATGCCATCCATCCGGTTTTTTTCTTTGAAAGAAAGAGGAGGAATGGGCCAATGTTCCCGGAGTGTAAAAAAGCAGCTGGATGGATGGACGGATTTGAGAAGCCTTGGTTTGTTGCGGGCGGCTGGGCGATTGATCTTTTTATAGGGAAACAGACCAGGCCGCATGCAGATCTGGAAATCGGCATATTCCGGGAAGACCAGAAAGCTTTGAGGGACCAACTCGCAGATTGGGAGTTTCGCAAGGCTGTCAATGGGTCTCTCATCACCTGGAATGGAGAATACCTCAATCTTCCGGTACATGAAATTCACGCAGTAGATAGAGTACATAATCAACAGGCGGAAATTCTCCTGAGCGAGCGTGAAGAAGGAAGGTGGATCTTCCGCCGCAACTTTGGGATTTCCTGCCCGGCTGCCGAAGCCATCCTGTTCACAGAAGATGATATGCCCTATCTAAACCCGCAAGTTGTCCTTCTCTTCAAGCTGAAAGCCCGTCCCAAAGATCAAGCAGATTTTCATAGTGCGAGGGATTTTCTCAGCAAAGAACAAAGGTATTGGCTGAAGCAAGGCATCCGGCAAATGGACATTCATCACCCCTGGATTTCTTATTTATAGAAGGAGATTACGAATCTAATGAAGAATTGGTAGAGGATTGCCAATTAGGGGGGGAGATAAAATGGAAGCATTGCTGGTGATAGATGTGCAGAATGGTATTGTTACGACAGGGGATTTTTCAGATGAACTGCAAAAAATGGAAAAAGTTATAATGGATTTTAAAGACAGGGGCAGACCGGTCATATTCCTTAAACATCTGGATGGAGTTGAAGAAAGCCCGCTGTATGAAAAAGGTGAAGGAGCTGAAATCATCGGGGAATTTGCCGATTATCCAGATTATGTGATTGACAAAAGGACCCCGAGTTCCTTTTTTGAGACGAATCTGGCAGAGCTGCTGCAGAAAATGGATGTCGAAAAGCTGGTGATCACCGGATTCAATACAGAATTCTGCTGTCTCTTTACAAGCATCAGCGCTTATGACAGGGGATACAAAGTAACTTTCATTGAAGATGCCACAGGGACTGTAAATAAAGATGAGACATATGAAATGCCCGGCCTTGATATCAAGGATTTTATCGGGACGGTCCTTCATTGGTCTGACGTTATCGAGGTGCTGGATTTTGAGGAATATGAAGAGATTTATTTGAAAGTGACAGAATCTTAAAGTGAAGCAGCACCCTGACAGGGGTGCTGCTTTTAATTTTTATCTGACCCTCAAAGGAAGCTCTTTAACGCCTCTGACAATCATGCCAGGGCGCCACTCTAGCTCATCCGGTGAAGCATTCAGACCGATTTCCGGGAACCTTTCCAGCAGGGCTAGGATGGCTATCTCGCCTTCTAAACGAGCCAGTGGTGCACCGAGGCACAGGTGGATGCCCTTGCCAAAAGCAAGATGGGGGCTCTTCTCCCGCGTAATATCCAGTACGTCCGGATCCGCAAATTTCTCATCATCGCGATTGGCAGAATTCAGTGCAGCAATGACCAGCTCGCCTTTTCTGATCGTCTGCCCCTGGAATTCGACATCCTCTATTGCCCAGCGGGACGTGCTGTATTCTACAGGCCCATTGTAGCGCAGAAGTTCTTCTACGGCATTATGGATGAGTTCCGGTTTCTCCCTCAGAAGCTTTAGCTGATCTGGATTTTCAAGCAGGGACAAGATCCCGTTTCCGATCAGGTTGACGGTGGTTTCATGGCCCGCAATAATCAGCAGGGAGACGACGCCATACAATTCTTTTTCTGTCAGCTTATCCCCGCCTTCTTCAGCATTGATAAGCTGGCTGATCAAGTCATCACGCGGATTATCGCGCAAAAATGCAAACCATTCGCCCAGGTACTGGACAAATTCATTCATATGCTGCTGGATTTCATTCCAATTCTCGCCATTTGACCCTTCAATCAAAGAGTTGGACCAGATCCTGAACTTGTCCTGGTCTTCTGTTGGGACACCAAGGATTTCCGAAATGACGATGATCGGAAGGGGGAAAGCATAATCATCGATCAGGCTGATTTCTTCCTTGTTTTCCATCCTGTCCAGAAGCTGGTCTGCTATTTCCTTGATCCTGCCGCGCATGTTTTCAATCATCCTCGGAGTGAATGCTTTCTGGACCAGACCGCGAAGCCGTTTGTGGTCAGGAGGATCAGAGAAGAGCATATTCTCTGTAAAGATGCTCTCATGATCCATCTGGCCGCCGTAAAGTTTGGAAAAGTCCTTAATGAAGCGCTTGTCCTTCAATGCTGCAACTGCGTCTTCATATTTCGTAATGACCCAGCCTGTCTGTCCATCAGGCATGACGGTTTTATAGACTGGCTGTTCTTCTCTGAGCTTACGATAGCCGGGATAAGGGTTTTGGATAAACTCTTTTGAAAAAATCCTGTATGCTTCCGGGTTGTCTTGATGGTTTCCATTAAACACGCTAATCGCTCCTTTGCTAGTACTAATGCATAAAATAAGCGTAGCATAAAGAGGATGTTAAAATATAACAATAACCATCAGGCTGCAGAAATTTCGTGCCAATGTCTCAGATGATCAATCAGGAATATAGGCTTATTTCCAGAATTTCCAGCCTTTTTTTGCCTTTTCCTCTGCAGCAGCTGCCTGGCGGAAGCCGACGACAAAATCCTGGAAGATATCTTCTCGCTGTTTGATATCCACCCGATATTGCTCTCTCTCTTCATTCATGGCATGAAGATAGGCATCACGGTCCTTATTCAGTGTATCAATGAGGCTGGTAATCTCGTGATTCGTTATTTCCGCAGATTTTGAAATATAGTGGATCATCGTTTTGAATTCTTCAGAAGCCGCTTCCGAGGAATCCGACACACGTGCCGTCAATTGGCGGATCTGCTCAGAAGTGCCTTCCGAAGCCCTCGCAACCTCTTCTGAAAAGGCTCCGAATGTTTCGGAGGTATCTTCTGAAACCTGTTCGATTTTGTGAGACAGGCTTTTAAGCTGGGATTTCGTGCCTTCAGCTGTTTTATAAATAGAATCGGATATTGTTTTGACTGTGTGCACCGATCCCCTGGAAATCTCTTTTTTTACTTCTTCAAGCACTTCCTTTCGGATGCCATTCCTGATTTCAGCACGGATATCAGCAAGAAAGCTTTCTTTGTAGCTATCAAGGGCTTCCATAAAGAGTTCCATATCATTTACAGGATTCGCCTCAAGGCTTCTTGTAACGGCTGGAGGAGATGCCGGCAATGGGGCGGCATCTTCTTCGCCGCGCCCGTCCAGGTGGATTTGCATAAGATGGCGGATCATTTCCTTGCTGAGATTTTTCTCGCGCATCTCTTTAATTTTTCCCAATAGCTCAATTTCTGTATCAGTAAAAAAGCGCACCCCCTGCTTGGACCGGGGAATTACAAGAAGGCCATTCAAATCTTTTTCCCATTGCCGGAGTGTACCGGAAGGAACACCTATTTTCTTTGATACCTCTTTAATCGTGTAAGCTTTCATAAATTGAGTTTCCATAAAAGACATCCTTTCAATTATATTGAATATAAAACATGATTTTACCTAACGTATTAGAGCCGCTTTTTATCATTGCCTGTTATATTCCGCAGTGCTGTCTTTTTTCCTGCCGTCTGACAAAAGCTCACAAAACTAGACGGAATCTATCATAGAAAGAGAAATTGCACGAAACTGGCAGAAAAAAGGGGAGGATGGCAGTATCAGCCGAGGCGCCCTTATCTATACTTAACTGGAAAAGAAGGGAGGGATTGTGTCGAAAGGGTTAAGTTAACTTTAAAATTGAGGCAAATTTCTTGAAAGTCCCCTCTCCAGACTTAATAATAAAACTACTAGAATGTATGCAGCTAAGGAGAATTTGCAGATGAACAAAGCTTGGGGAATCGCTATTGCCGCCACAGTGGGTCTTTCTATTACTCTGGGAGGCTACCATTGGATGGATGCAGAAAACGAGCAGCCGGGAAAGGCCCTGGCAGCAGAATTACATAGTAAAGCAAAGAATGCGCCGATAACGAAGAATGAAATTACAAAGGAGGAAGTGATGCTGGATGTCCCATTGTTCAACCAAATGGCCGCCCCCCGGCTTTATAACGGCTGTGAGGTGACAAGCCTAGCCATGCTTATGAATTATAAAGGATATAAGGTTACGAAAAATGAATTGGCGGACAATATAGATACCGTCCCGCTCCGCTATAGTAACGGCAGCTATGGCAGCCCAAACACAGGGTTTGTGGGTGACATGGCCAACGGGCCTGGACTTGGCGTCTACAGCGGACCCATTCTCAAGCTGGCTCAGTCTTATGCCGGCGATAAGGCGGAAAACCTGACAGGCCGGGACTTTGAAGAAATCCTTAAAAAGGTTAGTGAGGGCTCGCCCGTATGGATTATAACAACGGCCAGTTTAACGCCGGCTGCTTCCTTTGAAAAATGGGACACGCCCGAGGGAGCGGTAGAGGTGACATTCAACATGCACAGTGTCGTGATCACTGGCTATGATGAGGATCATATCTATGTTAATGATCCTTATGGAACGAAAGACAGAAAGGCTGAAAAAGAAGCTTTCGCCGAAGCATGGAAGATGATGGGCAGCCACGCTGTAACTATAAATTAAAGCCCTGATCAGAGCGTTCTTGTAGAAATACTGTAAATGGCATATGTGTCAGCATACATTTCAGTGCATAAAACATATGGTTGTTTGATAAGACAGCACAACTAAAATGGCAAAGAAACAAGCACCCAAAATAGCACATTGGCAATGAAAATTGTATCGTGCCATTTAGGGTGTTATTTAACTTTCTTGAGAATTTGATCTGCTCATACAACTACGATCGATCTTAACAGATACAACAGCTGGGAAATTACAAAGTGAGTAACAAGTGACAGGGAATAAGGGGAGTTTTTACTGTTAATTGCAGATCAGAAGTCGTTTTTGGGTAAAATAAGAGGAGTTTTTCCCTCTATGCAAATAAAAGCAATCTATTTTTCGCGTTTTCGATTACATAAAAGGAATTTCTCCCTCTATATTAGGTGTTTTCAGTATAATTAGCAAAATAAGGGGAGTTTTTCCCTCTATAACACTCTATTGCAGAAAACCTGATTTCATTGTTTAAAAATCAAAAAGTTTAACGCAAATCACAGTTCAACCATTCAGCGATTGAGAGCGTTTACTGAATAAAGTCAAAAAAATAAAAAGCCTGGGGACATTCCAGGCTTTTTTGGTGTGTTAATTATCCTGCTATTTACATTACGAAAACGCATGTTTATTGGGCTGTAATTTTTACATTATCTGAACTGCTATGGTCATAGTCAGGCCCTCTTTGCCGTTCTCTTGCGTGTCCGAAGGCGGAAATACCAGCGCAGTGCAGGGGGGACGGCGAAAAAGATAAAAAAGATCCGGAAAAGCTGATAGCCGGTGACAGTGGCCAGATCTGCATGAACCTCGTGTGCCAGGATTCCCATTTGGTCCATTCCTCCTGGAGCAAGGCTGAGAAAGCTGGTGGCAGATGAAAGATCGTACTCGAATGCCAGCAGGATACTTAATAAAAGGGATAAACCGATAAGCAGAGCGCCGCTTAAAAGGGCAAGTGAGATGGTTTTAGTTTTGTGATGGAGCTTTTCCGGCCTCATAAGGAGGCCGATATGGCCGCCGATGAAAAACTGGGACAGATCCAGCAGGGAAGGAGGAAGCGCAGGTCCTCTCGTAAAATATATCCCCATCAAAGCGGTTGCGACAATGGGGCCGAGCAGATAAGGTGTCGGCAGCCTTAACTTTTTCCCCAGATAAGCACCTGCCAGTGAAGCGAAGATAAAGGGTATGACAGCCGGAAACAAGGCACTCCATTGCGGTATTTCTTCCTGAAGGATAGCAGCAGGCCCCGCTTCTCCTGATAAAAGCGGACCTAATACTAAAAAAGGGACAAAGAAGACGATCATCAGCAGCCTTGCAACCTGCAGAAACGTAACTGTCGTCAAGTCAATCCCTTCTGATTCTTCTGCAAAAACAAGCATTTGCGAAAGCCCGCCAGGAATGCTTCCTGTAAGGACCGTCGGAAAATCAATTCCGGATATGCGGGAAACGATGACGGCAAGGAGGACCGAGAATGCAATGGTAAGCAGGGTCATGGCAAGCATGCTAGGCAGTTTTCCTGACATCTGGCTGACTGCATCCTTTGTGAATGTCAGACCGATGCTGTATCCGACCATGAGGATCCCTGCGTCCCTCAGCTTTCTTGGCCATTCCAGCTTGAAGGGGATGAACCGGCTGGCAGCAAGAATGGCCGTCAGACTGCCCAGCAGCCAGGGAATCGGCAGGTGAAGGAGAGTAAAAATTATACCGCCGGCAAGAGCGATGAAAAAAGCAGCCAGGAACCCCTTATTATTTGAAATGATTTGCATGTTGCAACCTTCTTTGTTTGTTTAGTTTTCCTAAATATATCTTACCATTTTTTTGCTGATACCCCAAGAAGTGCGGTTTCCTGCTGCAATCTTCAATAGAAAAAGCGCAAGCCATATGGCCTGCGCTTTCTGCTGCATAAGCAGCTAAGTTTCCCCTAGAGGGGCACGGAAGGTTCAGCTTTGGGGCCGAATCGGTTCTAAGTCCACCGATTAAGCACCAGGGTTCCTTGTGAACGGAAAACAAAAGAACCTTCCATTAAGATGCCAAAACCAGAAGTCGCTGCTAATCGATTCATCGTTTATCAGTCCCTTCGATAGATTGGCTTTCCTTCCTTTTTTACCCCGGGACCAGCTCATCAAACATATAAATCCTGCTGTCAGAAGATTTATACAATAAAACCTCTAATGAGTGCTATAATATATCAGTAGTGTTAATTTTTTCCTTGTGCTTAAAAAGGGGGAAGCGTGCTATGACTGGTGAATTAATTCTGCTGGTTGATGATGATCCTGACATTCAGAATATTCAAAAGGCTTATTTATCTAAGGAAGGCTTTAGGCTTGCCTTTGCAGCAACAGGTGCAGAGGCGGTGCAACTGGCAGGAAGCCTGGAGCCGGACTTGATCATCCTGGATGTGGCGCTGCCGGACATGGATGGATTTGAGGTTTGCCGCATCATCAGAACAAAGACAAAGGTTCCGATCCTTTTCCTTAGTGGAAGGGAAGATGATATAGATCAGATAATAGGTCACAGGATAGGCGGCGATGACTATATAACGAAACCGTTCAGCCCGCCAGTGCTCGTTGCAAAGGTAAAGAGCCATATTAGAAGATATAAAGAGCTGTCAGGAAGCCCAAAGGCTGCTAGTAATGGACGGGCATTAATATTTGGAGAGCTGGCTATTGACAGGGACTGCTGTGAAGTGACGAGGGAGGGAAAGCCCATCTCTCTGGCTGCAAAGGAATTTCAGCTGCTCTGCTGCCTCGCTGAAAATGCCGGCCGTGTCTTCAGTGCAGAGCATTTATTCGATTCCATTTGGGGAAAAGACAGCTTTGGGGATATCAGGACTGTTATGGTCCATATCAGCAATCTCCGCAAGAAAATCGAACAGGACCCGGCCCGGCCGGAATATATTATCACAGTCAGGGGCATGGGCTATAAATTCAATGGAGGTTGAGGTTTTTGGCGGATTTGAAGAATTCCCTGACTTCCTCAGCCGTCATGCCAAGCTTTCTTGCTTCTGCCATCAAACATATCCATTCATACAAATCCTGTTCATAAGAGAGCGTTTTCTCTTCCTTCTTCATACTTTACCTCCAGACCATTCTTCTCGTTGGCTATATTATAAAATGGAAAGTTAAAGTTTTATTAAAGCCGTATTAAAGTTTCGCTTAAATAAGAGGGTGACCATTATGATTGAGAACATTAATATACCTGGATACCAGCTGATTGCCGCAGAAACTGCAAATGAAGAATTTATCTTCCTGAAAGGCTACTCGGTCAAAAGCAGGGAGCAGGTGCTGATAAAGACATATAAAAACGATGTGCTGTCAGATATGGAGATTGCTGCTCTTGTTCACGAATACCAGCTTACAAAGGAAATGGAAGAAGACAGCATCCTAAAAGCAGAAGAGTTAATCATACACTTAAAAAAGCCATATCTGGTCTGCAAATACTTTCCTTGT
The DNA here is from genome assembly GCF_031844465.1 of Bacillus sp. AG4(2022). NCBI lineage: Bacteria > Bacillati > Bacillota > Bacilli > Caryophanales > Bacillaceae > Bacillus > Bacillus sp. AG4(2022). Next base: position 45,149 of record NZ_JAUZVH010000010.1, on the reverse strand, counting down.
ATAACACTAAGTGAACTCAGCATCAAGAATGCCGATCTTACAGAGATGCTGGACATTTCAGCAAAACTGGCCGGGGCAATCCTGCAGGTACACCAGCAGCATATTATCCATAAATCGGTCAATCCGGGAAATATCCTTTTTAACCCCGTTGATGGCAGGATTAAAATTACTGGTTTCGGCCAGTCGACGCTATTAAAAGAAGAACATCCTTCCTTGAACGCTGCCAGCCTGGCCAATTTGGCTCATTTGCCTTACATATCCCCTGAACAGACTGGAAGATTGAACAGGCTAGTTGATTATCGTTCAGATTTCTACTCAGCAGGAATAGTATTTTACGAATTATTTACCGGTGAATTGCCTTTCAAGGCGAAGGAACCGCTTGAGCTTGTGTACGAGCATCTGGCAAAAAGTATGAAGAATCCCTGTGATTCAAATCCTGATCTTCCACCTGTAATTGCGTCAATCATCATGAAACTGCTTGAAAAAATGCCTGAAAATCGATACGGCAGCGCTTTCGGGATACGCGCCGATCTTCTCCGTGCCCTCGAAAATCTAAAGTCCGGGAAGCGGCAAGAAGTTTATCCACTTGGGAAAGACGATGATAGTATGCTGTTTGAACCCGGAAGGAAGCTGTATGGACGTGACAATGAAAAAGCACAAATCCTTCATGTTTTTGAGGAGGTCAGCCGGGGGGGTACAGGCGCCGTGTTCCTGCCAGGTTCACCGGGGATGGGAAAGACGGCTCTTGTACACGAGATCCAAAAGCCGCTCATCCGGGAAAAAGGCTATTTTGTTTCCGGAAAATATGACATGCTGCAAAGGCAGATGCCTTATGCCCCGATCATTGCAGCATTCCGTTCTCTCGTTCTCCAGGTAATGCTTGAGAGCGAAAGCCGCAGAGCGATGTGGGCATCTAAATTGAAGGACGGCTTTACCGGAAATTATGCGGTCCTTTTCTCAGTCCTTCCAGAGCTGGGCTTGCTTATGGGAGAGCAGGTTGAAGAAGGGCCAAATGGAGCCGACGCCCATCAGCAATTTTTGTTTCATATCCACCAGTTTATATGCCTGTTTGCAGATGAACAGCATCCGCTTGTTCTCTTTCTTGATGATCTTCAGTGGGCGGATATTGCTTCGCTTGAGCTGATCGAATATCTCCTGCTGAAGGGCATGATTCCCCATTTTATGCTTATTTGTGCATACAGGGACAATGAAACAGGGTCCAGGCATCCAGTAAGAAGGACACTTGCCAGGCTGGAAGAAGGAGCAGCAGAGATTCATCATATCCCGGTTCGCACGCTCAGTCAAAAGGAGATTTATGCATGGGTAGGAAATGCCCTGAGAGATGATGGGAAAACGGTTTTGGAACTCGGAGGGCTCTTACACAGGATAACCGGGGGCAACCCGCTGTTCATCAGCCAGCTTTTATTTTCATATTTTGAGGATGGCTTCATTACCAGGGATCCAGCAGAAAGAAAATGGAAAGCTGATATCGGAAAAATAATGGAAAGGCCAGTGGATGACGGAATATCCGGTTTTATGCTGGAGCGTTTCCAGAAGCTGCCTGAAAAAGCAAAAGAGGTTTTAAAGGCTGCCTCCTGCTTTGGCAACAGATTTGATTTCAAAACGCTTTCCCTCCTGTTCAAAGACCGTCCAGGGTGGCTCGCTGAATCTCTTTGGCTGGCCCTTGAATCTGGCTTTATTCTCCCTAGAGATCCTTTATATAAATATATTCATTCCAGCGGCTATGTGAATGCTATGCCAACAGAGTACAGCTTCCTTCACGATACCGTCCAGCAGGCAGTCTATCAGTCTATGAACCTGGAAGAACAGAATGCCTCCCATTTGAAAATCGGCAGGCTGCTTGTCGGCATGAAGGAGAATACACCGTCACGCCTTTTCCAGATTGTCCACCATTTGAATATCTGCAGTGAACAGCTTGAAATGAAAGAAAGGGCTCCGCTGGCAGAATGGAATGCCGCTGCAGGAGAACTTGCCAAGGATGCTGCTGCCTTTCGGGAAGCGCTCTCTTATTTCCAGGCTGCACTTAAGCTCGCCGGGGAAGATTGGAACGGGAAATATGAACTGACTTTCCGCATATTCAAAGGTCTTGGTGAATGCTTTTATTTGACAGGAAAATTGGTTGAAGCTGAAAGAACCTTCGCTATAGTGCTTGAAAATGCAAAAACTGATTATGAGAAGTTATCAATTTATAATCTGCAAATCACTTTATTCACTCATATGCACAGGGTGAAAGAGGCGGTCAGCTCAGGAATAGAAGGCCTTAAGCTTTACGGAATCACTTTTGCACCAAGCATCGGCAAACATGCTATTGTGATGGAGTTTCTCCGTGCAAAATTTGCTTTAAGCGGTAAATCACAAGAAGACATAATGTCCCTTCCTGAAATGGTGGACCGGGACAAAAGGCAAATCCTCCAGACGCTCATCAACCTGAACGCTCCATCCTACCATGCAGACCAGAATCTTGCCACCATGCTGATGCTGAAGGCACTGAACTATACGCTCAACAACGGATTAACCGACTTAAGTGCCCTTGTATTCAATAATTACAGCCTGATATTAAGCGCGGGATTCAGCGATTTCAAGGGCAGCTACGACTATGGCAGGCTGGCGATCAAACTGTCTCAGCATTTTGGTGTCACAGGCATTAAAGGCCGTGTGCAGTTTGTCTTTGGAAGCTTTGTCAGCCACTGGAGACACCCGATTTCAGAAAACCTCCACCACCTCACGGATTCACAGAGATACTGCCTGGATGCAGGAAATATCCATCTTGCCGGTGCTAATAGTTCATTCATCGTCATCACATTATTTATGAAAGGATCGCCGCTTGAAGAGGCGCTGGATGGGATCCGGAATCAGATCATGTTCGTCAATAGGATTCAATATCCTATTTCAATCGGTTTTTTGACGGAGATGGAGGAATGGGTCCTCTATTTGAAGAAGGAAAAAGAGAGTCATGACTGGACCTTTACTCCTGTGCTCGATGATGACTCTGCAAAAATCATCCATTATACGATCCGGCTGCAGATGAGCTATCTTTTTCAGAAAACTGAATATGCCGATGAACTGATTCAGAAACTGGCACCGCTTATCAGCAAAAGGCTGACGCTTGTCATTGTCCCTGAATACCATTTCTATCATGGTTTATGGCTTGTCCGTTTTTATGAACATGAAAAGCAGAAAAAGAAAAAAGCTCTTCATTTGGCTAAACTGAAGGACTCTATATCAAAAATGAAACGCTGGGCAGCTCTTTCCCCGTCGAATTTCCGTCATAAATACTTGCTTTTAAAAGCAGAATACCGAAGGATTGCCAAGAGGGATTCCAATCTTTTTAATATTTATGATGAAAGCATTCAGGAAGCCGAAAAGAACGGCTTCCTGCAGGATGCTGCCCTTGCAAATGAATGTGCAGGCCGATACTTTTCTGCGCAGGGATATAGCAGGATGGCAAGTTCCTTTTTCTCAGAAGCTTTTAAATGCTATCGCCTTTGGGGTGCAGAAGCCAAGGCTGATGATCTTCGGAAGAAGGTTAAAATTTCCTTACCGAAGGAACCGGAAACCAGTCATTCCATTCAGTTTGATGAGTATGCCCTTGTTTCCGCCGCCCAGAGCATATCCAGGGAAGTAGTGCTTGAAAATCTGCTGGCCCGGCTAATGGAGGTTACCATGCATTACAGCGGAGCAGACAGGGGGATTCTGCTCTTTAAACGGGATGGAATTTGGACGATCGGGGAGTATGCCGGTGGGGGTGAACGGCCAAAACGCTTCGAGCCGGTCCAAGGAAGAGAAATGCTGTCCGAACAGGCAATAGAACTTGCAGAGCTGAGCAGAGAAGGAATCATTCTTGATTATGCCTGTGAAAACAGTCTGATTTCAGGGGATCCTTATGTCAAAAGGATGCTGTTGAAGTCGCTCATTTGCCTGCCGATCCTGAATAAGGGTGAAGTAAAGGGTATGATGTACCTGGAAAACAACCAGATTTCGCATGCATTCACAAAAGAAAATCTCCGGGTTCTTGAATTGATTGCCTCTCAGGCAGCCATATCTTTGGAAAATGCAGATCTGTATGAGAGGATGGAAGCAAGGGTTGCCCGGCGGACCGAAGAGCTGAATGAAGCAAATATCCGCCTGGAGAGGGCCAATAAAGAACTCGACCGCTCAAGGCAGGCAAAGAACACTATATTATCAGACATCTCTCATGATTTAAGGTCTCCGCTTGCTGCCGTTAAGGGCTATATAGAAGCTGTGCAGGAGGGTATTGCCGAATCAGAAGAGCAAAAAAGAGAATTTCTTCAGCGAAGTATCAGCCGCCTGAATGAACTGAATGTCCTGATCCGCGACTTGTTTGATCTTTCCCGTATGGAGGCTGGCCAAATACGGTTTGAGATGGATTATTTGCCCCTTGGCCAGATGCTGGTCAATATTAGGAAGCAATTTAAATTTGAAGCCGAAAAGAAAGGACTTTATTTTGTCCTGGATCTGGAAAACACGAATGTTGAGAATGTTCCGTTGGTGGAGGCAGATCCCGCCCGTCTTCTGCAGGCCTTCTCCAATCTGGTCTCAAACAGCATCAGGCATACAGAGACTGGCGGTTTGATCCTTAGCGCCAGGCTGGCATCCCAGGGCGGAAGTGTCAGGATATGCCTGTCAGATACCGGCAGCGGCATCCCGGCTGCAAGGCTTCCATTTATTTTTGACAGGAACTATACCAAGGCAAGCAGTAACAGCAGGATGGCCGGAAATGGCATCGGACTTTCGATTACAAGGGAAATCATCGCAAGGCATAATGGTAAAGTTTGGGCCGAGAGCAATGAAGGAGAAGGGACTTCCGTTTTCATTGAACTGCCAATCTATCATTTTGCCGCAGAAATGGTTTAGTAAATGATTATCGCTTTACGCCGGGGACAAAAAAAGATACTATGTAATTGTCAATCTAATAAGCAACTACTGGGGGTGCCTGCGGAAAGCAGGCTGAGAGAAAAACTGGCCCGTTTTTTAACCCTTTGGACCTGATCTGGATGATGCCAGCGTAGGAAAGTAGCGAAGTGGAACTATTTGCTATATTTTTATGCACAATTGCCAGGTCCTTTTCAGGGCCTGGCTTTTTTGCTGCTGAAAGGAGAAAAGGGAATGAATACAATAGAGATAGCAGTGATGCTGGAAAAGCTTAGGGCTGAAAAGCCGCTTGTACATAATATCACCAATATGGTTGTCACCAATTTTACCGCTAACGGCCTGCTGGCGCTGGGGGCATCGCCTGTCATGGCTCATGCTGCAGAAGAAGCTGCCGATATGGCCGGCATTGCAGGGGCGCTGGTCCTGAACATCGGCACTCTTACTTCCCCTGTGGTAAAATCTATGAAACTTGCGGGAGAATCAGCGGGCAGAAACTCAGTGCCGATCATCCTTGACCCGGTCGGGGCAGGTGCAACAGCTTACAGGACTGAAACAGGCAGAAACCTTCTCGAAGAGCTGCCGATCTCCATTTTGCGCGGCAATGCAGCCGAAATATCTCACCTTGCCGGAAAAGGAGGAGAAATTAAAGGTGTTGACGGCGGGGAAGCCGGCAACCCGGAAGAGACAGCCCTTCTTGCTGCAAAACTGTTCAACACCGTAACTGTTATTACAGGGAAGGAGGACATCATTTCTGATGGAATAACAGTTGTCCGGATCAGTGGCGGAAGCAGCCTCCTTACGAAAGTTACAGGAACGGGCTGCCTGCTGTCATCGGTGATAGGCGCTTTCCATGCAATTGAATCAGACTCACTGAAAGCCGCGGCGGCTGCGCTGGCTGTATACTCTGCAGCGGCAGAAATGGCTGCAGAAGCAGCGGGAAACAAAGGACCTGGAACCTTTCAAATAGAGCTGCTTAACAGCCTTGCCCTGCTTAAGGGTGAGGATCTTGAAAACAGGACGGACATTACTGTCCTCAAAGGAGAAATATAAATGAATATTAACAAAGCATTGACAATAGCGGGTTCGGACAGTGGAGGCGGAGCCGGAATCCAGGCTGACCTTAAGACCTTCCAGGAACTTGGTGTCTATGGCATGTCAGCACTGACAGCAATCACCGCTCAGAATACCACTGGCGTGCAGGCGGTCTTCCCGATGACGGCCGAAGCTGTAGGTAAACAGATAGAGAGCATTGGAAGCGACATGGGGACGGATGCTTTAAAAACGGGCATGCTTTTTGATGCAGACATCATTAAAGCTGTTTCTGCTGTTATCAGCCATTATCAATGGACAAAGGTGGTCGTCGATCCTGTGATGATTGCCAAGGGAGGGGCTAGCCTCCTGCAGGAAAGCGCCATGGCAGCCCTGAAGGAACATTTACTCCCGCTCGCACTAATCATCACCCCTAATATTCCTGAAGCAGAAGCAATAACCGGCATGAAAATCTCTTCTTTAGCCGAACGGAAAGAAGCAGCCAGGAGATTATGTGCGCTCGGCGCTCACAATGTAGTCATTAAAGGGGGGCATGAAACAGGAAATCAAGAAGCTGCTGATGATTTGCTTTTTGATGGAAGCAGCTTTGATGTGTTTGAAGGCAGGAGGGTGGATACAGTCAATACCCATGGGACCGGCTGCACCTTTTCAGCAGCAATCACGGCAGGACTGGCGAAGGGGCTTTCTGTAAAGGAGAGTGTCCGGCTTGGAAAAGACTTCATCCAGGCAGCCATCGAAGATGATCTTCTCCTTGGGAGCGGCCACGGCCCGACAAACCACTGGGCATATAACAATAGACAGAAAGCAGAGGGCTTGGCATATGGCGCGAATTGACAGTCAAAGAATGAAAGAGCTGTTAAAGGTCTATTTTATCATGGGAAGTACGAACTGCACTAAGAATCCGGATATGGTTATGAAAGAGGCGATTAAAGGCGGGATCTCCCTTTTTCAGTACAGGGAGAAAGGGGCAGGATGTCTTGGCAGGCAAGAAAAATACGTGCTTGCAGAGCAGCTTCAGCGGATGTGCAGGACAGGGGGCATTCCTTTTATCATCAACGATGACATAGAACTGGCATGTGAAATCGGCGCAGACGGCGTCCATATTGGGCAGGAGGACGAGCCGGCCGAAGCAGTACGGGAGAAAATCGGGGATAAGATTTTGGGGGTATCTGCCCATACACTTGTGGAAGCGAACGAAGCTGTCAGGGCTGGCGCAGATTATCTGGGTCTTGGCCCCATCTATCCGACGTCAACAAAAGCAGATGCCAAGGCGGTTCAGGGAATGGCTCTCATACAGGAATTGAGAGAGTCTGCTATCACAATACCAGTTGTAGGAATAGGCGGAATCACACCGCACAATGCACGTGCTGTTATTCTGGCCGGGGCAGACGGCGTTTCTGTCATAACAAGCATCAGCCAGGCTGCAGATATAAAGGAAGCTGCTGCAAGCCTTAAAAGAAGTGTGACGATATAGAAGATTCATAGCCTGCAAATAGGTGCAGGCTATGAATCTTTAGTCTATTATCAGGACAGTTTTCCCCAGGCTCTGCCTGCTCTCTATCCTGGTATGGGCCTCCGCTGCCTCAGACAAGCTGAAAGTTTCTCCAATTTTCATGCTGAGCCGGCCGGTTTCCAGCAAACCGATAATTTTTCCAGCTGAAGCCCTTACAAGATGCGGCCTCTTTTTGCGCACCGTCCCAAAGCTGAAGCCAAGGAGGGAGCGGCAGCTGCTGTGAAGATCATTTGTCTCTACAGTTCCGGCATTTCCCGAAGCATTGCCGAAATTGACAAGCCTTCCAAAAGGTGCAAGGCAATCCAGACTTTTTTCTGTCACTGTACCGGCAACAGAATCAAGGATCACATCAGCCCCTTTACCTTCTGTCCATTCCATTACTTTTGCAGGAAAATCTTCGATTGTATAACACACTCCGTAATCGGCTCCTGCTTCCAAGGCATATGCTGTTTTTTCAGGGGAACCAGCCGTTGTGATTACTTTTCCAGCGCCAAGTATCCTGGCAAGCTGAATGGCTGTAGTCCCGACTCCGCCAGCGCCGGCATGCACTAGTACGGTTTCTCCTTGCTGGATTCGTGCTATATCTTCAAGCAGCTTAAGTGACGTTATTCCGGCAATCGGGCATGCTGCAGCCTGTATATCTGAAATGCTTTTCGGGATGGGGAAGGTCAGCATGGCTGGGGCAAGGGCATATTCGGCATAAGATCCTTTAGAAGGAAACGCAATTACCCGCTGACCTGGAATAAGACCTTCCACACCGTTCCCTAAAGCTTCTATCGTGCCGGTACAGTCTATACCCGGGATATAAGGGAGTGGACCGCCTCCTTTTTTTCCGTATCTCGTCTTGATATCGGCAAAATTCACACTGGCCGCCTTCACTTTTATCAGAACTTCCCCTGCAGCAGGCACCGGCCTTTCAGCTTCTGCCAGAATCATATTCTCTGGGCCGCCATACGCTGTAACATGTATCGCCTTCATAATAAACCTCCTTATGTATCTGCTATTATCTATTTTAACTTTTGAAAAGAAAGTGAGGAATGATCAGAATATTATAGTTAATCATAAGAAAAACTTATGTAACTAGATGACAAAATGAAGGGATTTCGGGGGAAAGTTATTTATTTCCTTATAGAAGTAAGTGAAATATTTTTAGTACAGCCAATCCAGCCGTGGAGGAACTACCCAGTTTATCACTGAAAACTAGCCAACAAAATTATTAAACCCTGTTGATTGCAGTGGAGGCACGCAGACTCCTGCGGGAGATAGCGGCAAGGCTGAGACCCCGCAAGAGCTTGCTCTGAGGAGGCTCAGCGTCGCCCCGCGGAAAGCGAAGTGCCTGGAACGGAAATCAGCAGCCTGCATGGAAAAGCTAACTTAAAATAAGGCTGCAGGCAAAGTGGTTTATATAGTTAGCATTTTTAGAGACTTAAAAAGTAATAGCCACAAAAGCTTTTTAAAGTTATATCCGGTATAATTTTCTCTAAGAATACCAGGAAAAGAGGACTAAGGATGAATTTTATTCGCAGCAAATTCAGCTGGCGGTTTTTTATATTTTTAATACTGGCCGTCCTTATTACAAGAATGCCGGTCATCGGCGACTATTCAGGCATCATCAATACGCTCATCCACGAATCCGGCCATGCGCTTGTAGCCCTGTTCGGGGGAGAAGTCCATCATATCTCCCTTTTTGCCAATACAGAAGGTGTCACATACACAAGACATTCTAATTGGTTCGGGGGAGTGTTTACTGGAGCTGCCGGATATGTTTTTTCATCTTTTATGGCTTTTATCGCCTTTTGGCTGCTGGGGAAGAAAAAGGACAAAGTGCTGATTCTGATTCTGCTCGGCTTTATCATTCTTAACCTGGTTTTCTGGGTGCGGAATGCTTACGGGATCTTCTGGCTGATTTCTTTTGGTGCCGGCTTTGCTTTTCTTTTAAAGAAAGGAAGCCCTTCGCTCATACAAAATGTCCTGCTCCTGATCGCATCGATCATGCTCGTTGAATCCGTCACAAGTGCCTTTGAGATCATGCTGCTGAGCTTGATGTCTCCTCAGGCAGCAGGGGATGCAACCAATCTTTCTGCTTCTCTTTTGCTTCCTGCACAAGTATTTGGGACCTTGTTCTTCCTGCAGGCGATTTGGTTCTTTTATTTGTCCATAAAAAAAGGCATATTTAAATTAAGCCGCTATTAAAAAAGAATTTCTTATCTGGACAGAATTTCACATATGCATTACTATGAGAAAACAAGGGAACTTACAAAATCAACCAGTTAAAAACCATCTGAAAAAAAGTGGAGGACCTATGAAACTGACGACTGTTATTAATCCAGCTATCCTTGTCTCGTCAGGGCTGGCTGCTGCTTTTGCTTATGAAAATATCCAGCCGCATTCCCTGAAGACCTTATCCATCTTCGTCACCATCGGGTTCATCCTGCTATTAACCGACTTTGCTATGAAAAAGCTGTCTTTGGATAAAAAGGAAATACGCATGGAAACTGGTGTCTGGCTGATCATTGCCATTTTCGTTGGCCCGCTGGCAGTCTCTTTAATCATGGATGTATTCGGAGCTGGAATATAACTAAACGAAATAAATGAGGGTCAATATGAAACAAATTGTGCAATATTATGTGATTAACTCTGACTTGAAAATGTCTGCCGGGAAAGCTGCTGCCCAGGCTGCCCATGCAGCAGCCATAAGTGTGCTCACTTATATGGAAGAACCACTTTTCAAAGAATGGCTGATGAGCGGACAAACAAAAATTATGCTCTCCGGCCGTGAAGCAGAGCTCAAGAAACTTGAAGAGAAAGGCTATGTAACAATCAAAGATGCCGGAAGGACAGAGGTTGCTCCCGGAAGCCTCACTGCATCAGCCCTGCCGCCGATGGATAAAGAAGAAGCCAAAATGATCGTCGGGCATCTTCGGCTGTATAAATAAGCTTATATATAGGGAGGTTCTCATGAAAACCATCTTCAGGGCCTTAACTGTTCTTCTTGCTCTATTCATTTTAAACGAAGGAGAAGAGGCTCTCGCTGCACCCGATCCAGCTGAAGTGGAAGAAATGAAGCTTCAGGCTCCATTGCATATCGTTGGCAAGGTGGAAAAAGATGCGTTCTTTCAGGATTTGCCAAACGAAAAATTTCTCCAGATCAGGAAAATGACCCTTTTACCCTCAGAAGTAATAAAAGCGCCCGGCAGCTTTGACCAGGACGTAGCCTTAGAGGTTTATTATCATTATATTCCTTCCTGGATGGCTGACCAATTCACCGGTCCTGCACCGATGGATATCGCAAAGGGGGATATAATAGAAATTTGGCTCGAAGAAGGCAAGAATGGATGGGAGCCTGTCATGTCCGGCTCGACTGTCAAACATGTTCAATATAGGGATGAACGTGAGGAAGCAGTAAAAGAGCCTCTCATTCACAAAATAAAAAGGCTTGCTGAAAATGTTTTCAGAGAAAGCAGTTTTTTAACGGCACTGTTGTTTATTATTCTGCTGCTCGCCATCACTTTTTTATCCAGAAAGGTTCCAGCAGGTAAATTTAAATAATACAGTGGAACAAGCTGGTCAGAATTTAAATTTCAGAGAAAACATCTGATTAAATCATTAAATATAATCCCAAAGGCAGCGCCCGGAATCTTCCCGGGCGTTTTTTATATGCAAACTTGAGCAAAATTCAATGGTAAAAGATTTCTGCTGACTCAATTTAAATATAATGATTCCCAATTTAATTCCATATTACTGTAATTTCTTTAAACCATTCGCACATACTACAATTATCAAAGGAGGATCGGAAGATGGAATTACATCATGACCCAAGGCTGACCAGTGCTGAAATAGCTTACTTGTGGAACACTTATATGGACGACAGCGCAACCATCTGTTTGATATATCATTTTTTCCAGCGAGTGGACGACCAGGATATCAAGGCTTGCCTGGAGCATACCATCCAATTGGCGGAAAGCCATATGGAAAGAGTGGCACAGCTGTTTGCCAAGGAAAATATTCCGGTGCCCCGTGCCTTTCCGGCTGACCAGCATGTTAACCTGAATGCTGCCCGCCTATATACCGATATGTTTTATTGTGATGTCATGCTTAATGCAGCAAGGTTTGCAGTCCTTTCCCATACCATGGGCCTGAACATTTCTTCCAGAGAAGATGTTTTCATACTCTATTCTGAATTCTATGAGGAAGCTAACCATGTGCTGAAAGAGATTCTTGATACCATGAAAGGGAAGGGGATATTTGTGCGGCCTCCTTATATCCCATATCCAGACAAGCTTGATATCGTAGAAAAACATAGCTTTGTCAAGGGGTGGATGGGAAAAAGAAGGCCGCTTCTTGCCATCGAAGCCGCCCAGCTGTTTGATAACGGCATCACCAACCAGATGGGCAAGGAGCTGCTTACAGGGTTCATCCAAACCGTAAGAGACCCGCAAATAAAAGAATATTTCATAAGGGGCAGGGAACTTGCTTCAGAATTTGTTTCTAAAGTACAGAGCCTGCTTGAAGAGGACCTGGTGCCAAATGGGATGACCTGGGACTCGAAAGTAACAAAATCTACTGATGCTCCGTATTCAGATCAATTGATGCTTTTCCTGGTTTCTACTCTCAATGCCTTGGGGGTGGCACGCTACGGGCAGGCACTGTCCATGACACTGAGGAGGGATGTTGCGTCTTATTATATGAGATGCTTTGCAGATACAACAGCCTATTCAGAGGACGGACTTGACCTGCTTATCCAAAACAAATGGTTCGAACAGCCGCCGCCATGTCCAGAAAGAGATGAACTTGCCGGGAAATGATCTGCTGGTCTTGATTACATCTTTTAAAGTTTCGGCGGTGCCCTGCATAAAATTAGCCAGCCAATAAAAGAGCACTATTTATCGTGCTTCTATTGGCTGGCCCGGCATTCAGGAAATTCTATGATCATCATATTAAAACACCATTCTTCGTATTAATTCTTCGCCCTCAGCCGGCTGCCGCACTTGCAGATTATGCTGTGCTTCAATTGTTTTTCAGCTGTCTGGCATTTAGGGCATATCTTCTTAATCATTAATTTCACCTTCTCATTCAGCATTGATTATTCTGAGACAAGTGCATCTTCACATTCCTTGCATGTTCCGAAGAAGGGGCGGTTCCATAAGGAAGTTCGTCCAAATCTGCAGTTCCACATACAATTCAAGATCATGATAGATTGTCGCCAGAGGCTCATTTCGTGGATTTACTCTCCTGTGGATGGTTATATTGCTTCAGCAGCTTGTACGAATGACCATTCTTTAAGAAGCAATTCACAATCCGGTCTTTTGACCAGCAAGCCTTAAAATAAGCGTAGATTCTCCGGTTAGGCTGCTGACTATAACTCTGGCGGGTGTAAAAAGCGGAGGATTTCCGATAAAGCAGAGCGAAGTTGCCCATTTTCAAGTTTTTCAGCTGATAGCCGGAATGACTCCACTTATTTTCAACCTGTGGATTTCCTTATTCAGTTATGAATGGCAAAATAACAGCCATTCATGCGATGAGCCTTTTCATAAAATAATTACAGGCACCGGCCGAAGCAGGTGCCTGTAATTGAGAATATTGTCGATTATTGAGAATAGAGAAGGGCAGATTCAGACAAGGATTTATGCTTTTACAGGCACCTGCAGGCCCAGTCCTTCTGCTACTTTAGTTCCATATTCAGGATCTGCTTTAAAGAAATGCTCAATTTGGCGAAGTTTGATTTCATCGCTCTCAACAGGCTTCATGGCACCGACGATATTTTCCACAAGACGGGAACGCTCTTCTTCACTCATAAGCCGGTAAAGATCTCCAGCTTGTGTGTAATGATCATTATGGTCGTAAGAAACGCTGTCCGCAGCACCTGTTACGGCAAAAGGAGCGGGCTTATTTTCCGGTGTTTCTTTAGGGCCTCCGAAGCTGTTTGGCTCATAGTAGACTGATCCGCCGCCATTTGAGTCAAAACGCATCTGGCCGTCGCGCTGATAATTATTCACTTCATTCCGGGCACGGTTGATCGGCAGTGCCTGATGATTCGCACCTACACGGTAGCGGTGTGCATCATGGTAAGCGAACAGGCGCCCCTGCAGCATTTTATCAGGAGAAACATCAACACCCGGGACAAGAGTGCCAGGAGAGAAGGTTGCCTGCTCTACTTCCGCAAAATAGTTTTCAGGATTTTTGTTCAATACCATCCGGCCTACCTCGATAAGAGGATAATCCTTCTGGGACCACACTTTCGTTACGTCAAACGGATCAAAACGGTATGTTTCAGCATCTTTTTCCGGCATGATCTGCACGCAAAGCTTCCATGAAGGATAATCACCATTTTCAATCGCATTGAAGAGATCCTCAGTATGGTAGTCGGGATTTTCCCCGGCTATTTTCGCAGCAGCTTCAGGCGCCAGGTTTTTAACACCCTGCTCAGTCTTGAAGTGGTATTTGATCCAGACACCTTCGCCTTTCTGGTTGACCCATTTGAAGGTATGGCTTCCGAAACCGTGCATATGCCTTAATGTAGCAGGGATGCCGCGGTCAGACATCAGGATGGTTACCTGATGAAGGCTTTCAGGTGAAAGGGACCAGAAATCCCAGACAGCATTCGGATTCTTCAGATGTGTCTGCGGATGACGCTTTTGCGTATGGATGAAATCAGGAAATTTAATCGCATCCCGGATAAAGAAAACAGGTGTGTTATTGCCGACGATGTCATAATTGCCTTCCTCTGTATAAAATTTCACAGCGAAACCGCGCGGGTCACGGACTGTATCTGCTGAACCGAGCTCCCCCGCTACAGTGGAGAAACGGATAAACAGCGGAGTGCGCTTGCCGACTTCAGAAAGGAATGAAGCCTTTGTATATGTAGTCAGGTCATTTGTGACTTCAAAATAGCCATGCGCACCTGCTCCTTTGGCGTGGACCACACGCTCAGGTACACGTTCACGGTTAAAATGGGCCAGTTTTTCAAGAAGATGTACATCCTGGATAAGGGTCGGCCCGCGGGATCCAGCCGTCATTGAATTTTGATTGTCGCCAACAGGGGCGCCCCAGCTTGTAGTCAGTTTATTATTTGTCATCAAAACATCACCTCTTAGTTTAATAGATTGCTTGTTCCATGTAATCAATGATATCACTTCTCAATAAAAAATCAATACTTTTTTATAATAATTATTAATAAGTAAGAGATTTAAAGAGATAGACATTTAAATGTTTTAACAAGATATCTATTTCGCTTAAAATATCTTTATGCCAAAATGGAAGAGCTCATTACTTTATGGGCTTTTTCCACCCGTTTCCTTCAATAGTACATGTGGGTTACTATCCTGCATAAAGGGGTATTAGCCAGGAATGTATGATAAAATTCCTGCCTTTCAGCCAATATTTTGATTGGGAAGTATTATTACATAACAAAAAGATGATTTTATGGTAGGATTTAAGATAGATATTTCTATTATGAAGGGAACATTGGATATGAATGACACTGCCAAGCTACATGAAGAAGCCTATGAAATGCTGAAAGAGACAAGCCGGACCTTTTTGATCCCGATCAGTTATCTGTCCCCGGGCCTGAAGGAAACCGTTTCATCCGCTTATTTATGCATGAGGGCTATAGATGAGATTGAAGACCATCCCGAACTTGAAGCGGAGTCAAAGGACCACCTTTTGCGTTCAATCAGTGAATTGCTGAAGAAGCCTGTAAATGCCGAGGATATGAAATCCCTTTTCAAGCCGTATAAATCCAAGCTGCCTGAAGTGACATTGCGCCTGTATGACTGGATCAGGCTTTGTCCAGCAAGCATCAAAGAAAAGGTTCTTGATTCTACCAGCACAATGGCAAAGGGCATGGCTGACTGGACGATGAAGGGCTGGAATATCAGGGACGAAAAAGATCTCGATGACTATACCTTTTATGTGGCGGGCCTTGTCGGCGTCATGCTTTCCGACATTTGGAAATGGCATGATAATACAGAAACGAAAAAGGACCTGGCGATTGCATTTGGCCGCGGTCTCCAATCTGTCAATATCCTCCGCAACAAAATCGAAGATAAAGAGCGGGGCGTTAGCTTTTATCCCGATGGCTGGGACAATGACCAGATGTTCAGTTACGCCCGCAGGAATCTTGCACTTGCAGATGCATATATAAAAGATATCAAGTCTGCCCCGATCCTGAATTTCTGCAGGATTCCGCTTGCACTTGCACATGGGACCCTTTCTGCCTTGTCAGAAGGCAAGGAAAAGATGAATCGCGAAAGTGTAAATGCAACGGTCAAACAAGTGGTCGCAGAATAGACAATAAAAAAATCCGGCCGGCCTGGCCGGATTTTTTTTGCTGTGCTCTAATCTAAGTGTACCGAAGGAAAGGATGAAAGAGAATGAACGGGAAAAAGAATGCCATTGTTACAGGGGCATCCAGGGGATTCGGGCTTCTAATTTCCATTGAGCTCGCAAAAATGGGCTATAGCGTGACAGCTGCAATGAGGGACAAGTCCAGCTCTGCAGAACTGCTGAAACAGGCTGAAAAGGCAGGGGCAGTGGATAATATAAACTTGCATGAGCTCGACGTAGCTTCAGATGAATCTATTCTCCGGTTCCGCACCTACCTGGAGGGTCTTGGCTCAGTTGATCTCCTGGTTAATAATGCTGGATTTGCCGGTGCAGGGTTTGCAGAGGAAGTTGAACTTGCTGAATATAGGAGCCAGTTTGAAACCAATGTATTTGGCGTTTTTGCTGTTACTCAGGCTGTCCTTCCTTATATGCGTGAACAAAAGAGGGGAAGGATCATCACCATCAGCAGCATCAGCGGAAAAATGGGTTTTCCGGGATTGTCTCCCTATGTCGCCTCCAAACATGCAGTCGAAGGGTGGGCTGAAAGCCTCCGACTTGAAATGAAGCCCTTTAATGTTGATGTTGTTCTCATTGAACCTGGTTCATACAATACAGGCATCTGGTCAACAGGTAAAAAGGTTTCTAGTCGGTCTCTTCAGCCAGATTCTCCTTATTATGCATACTATTCACAGCTTGAAAATTATTTAAATAAAAGCTCTGAAAAATACGGAGATCCCGCAGAAGTGGCCGAGCTGTGCGGGAAAATTGCCGGGAGAAAGAATACAAGGCTGAGGTACCCAGTAGGAAAGGGAACAGCTTTCACGCTGAAGCTGAAAGACAGGATAGGATGGCGGAATTGGGAAAGGCTGTTCTGGCGAATTCTGGCAAACAATAAATAAGTTGACTAGAAATGTATTATGTAAACTGCATATCCAGCCCAGCTTCACATCTAAGCTGGACCTGCAGCATTCCAATCATCCTGTATAGAAAAAATCACTTGGCTTTTGAGTTTTTCATTTAAATATTCATATAACCCAATTTTGTTCATCCAGGGATCATTAATGGTGCACCAGCGGGTTTGCATGCTTTGCTCGGTTTTGATCTGAAGATCGTCAACCTCAATGCCGATTTCTTTCTTCAGGCGTTTTAGCTCGGTTTCAAGATTGTATACCCCTAAACGGAGCAGGCTGTTCTTTGAATCAGGCTGTCCCTGGACCAGCCTGAAACCGCAGCCGGGAGCAACAGACCATTCTGCAAAGCCGCCATCCCGCAGCAGATCCGGTTTTCTATTGAAAAAAGGACTGTACCAAACGATTCCTTCATTAAGTTCGGGAATTTTAATCTCTGCTATCATTTCATAAATCATTCCAGCTTCCTCCTAATCTCTGGGATAAGAGCTGAGTGAAAAAGAAACGCAGGCTAACAATAATATTTCATTTTTTTAACCCAATTAGAGTGATAATATAATCCTATTCCCTGAAGGATCTGCAGTTAAAACCAACTCTCCTTGAATTTCAGCATTTTGGCCCAGCTTCCTGATCCTTTCTGCTGCTGCTCTGATTGATTTTGTATCGGGATAGAGCAATTTAAAATCTTTCATACCTGGTGCATTTTCTCTGGCCGGCGGTGCACCAATCCCATTCCATGTGTTAATGCCAATATGATGATGATAGTTCCCTGTGGAAAGAAAGAGAGCCTGCCCGCCGTATTCAGCTGCAATATTGAAGCCCAGCCCCTTTACATAAAACTCTTCAGCTGCTTTCAGATCCGACACATGCAGATGAATATGGCCCATGATGGTATCTCCCGGAATTCCTTTCCAAGGCATCTTTTCTTCCATGGCGAGGAGCTCCCCGGCATGCAGTGCAGCAGTGTCCATCCTGACCATTCCGCCTTCCCAGGTCCAGGATTCTGTGGGCCGGTCCGCGTATATCTCAATCCCATTTCCGTCAGGGTCGGCCAGATAAATCGCTTCACTGACAAGATGGTCGGAAGCACCCTGCAAAGGCCAGCCGGTCTGGATCAGATGTGCCAGTGCTGACGCGAGAGATGGGCGGTCCGGGAGCAGGAGGGCGAAATGGTAGAGGCCTGCAGACCTGGCTGACTTTTGTTCTATAGCTGGCGGCTGCACCAGTACAATCAGAACTGTTTTACCGTCAGCAGTAAGTTCAGCACTTCCTGTATCCTCCCGCAGCACTTTTAACCCGATTATTTCTTTATAAAAAAGAATCGATCTTTCAAGGTCACTGACCTTGAGTGTTATTTGGGAAGCATAAGTGAGTGGTGCTTCATGGAAATTCATAATAGTAGCTCCTTTGTAATCTACTTACTTTATGTAAGTTAGTGTATGAAAATAACTTCATTCAGTCAAGAAGAATGCCATACGAAAAGCAAAAATTTTATAATTGTTTTTTTTTATGTATACTGTAGCTATAGGAGTGAATTCAGATGAACGCTTCAAAGATTTGCCCCAGATTTGAAAAGGCTATGAGCATACTCAGCCAGAGGTGGACAGGGCTGATCATATATCAGCTTTCACAAGGGCCGCAAAGATTCTGCACTATAGAATCTTCTATTTCTATAAGCGGCAGAGTTTTGTCTGAGCGGCTGAAGGATTTGGAGAAGCAAGGTGTAGTCCATCGGCAGGTATTTCCGGAAAAACCCGTCAGGATAGAATACTCGCTGACCCAAAAAGGGGAGGCGCTTAAACCAGTACTCTATGAAATTGAACAATGGTCTCAGAATTGGATAGAGGAAACCGGGGGCGAATAAAAGCCATGCTTAACCGCATGGCTTTTATTAAATGGAGTATAGATCATAGTAAACTCAGCAATTGGCTGTTTTCTATTTTTCAGCAGAAGAGAGGAAAAGCATGGACCAAGCATATCGATGCCTGTCCCAAATTCAGCTAGACCGCTAAAACTGCCTGTTTTCCTCCCAGGCTGAATAAAGCCCGCTTCCGCTGCAGCCAGGGCATTCTAGTGAATTGGTATAATACACATATTCATTTGCATGGAACGCATTGAACCCGCGGCCAAAGCAGTCAGGGCATTTGTCGACCGCCCGCATCCCGGCAATCCGGTTTTCTTCCCTTGCAGCCAGCCAGTCCTGGATGGATTGTAGAAGACCCATGCTGTTCACCTCCTTTTCTTTACATATTGTTATAGCATCGGCATGTTTTTATACCTTATTTTTCTATATTATATTCAGAATATTTAGAAATGTTAAGGGATTTTTGTATTTAACATAAAAAATTACTTGTCAGCACATTCATTTTTGCCTCAATCCGAAAAAGGAGGTAGTATGCTGATAGGGATTGGATACCCAATCTTGATAATCCCTAATAGGAGGAGCTATATACCCAGCATGGCTCCTCTTTTTAGGATATCAGTTTCCTGAATGCGGTTACATGCGGCAGCCTGATACAGGTGCCGTTTTTCTTTGATCTTGGCTTTGCTGAAATACATATTAACCATAGTTTTACGATAATGAGTTCAAAACAATCTGATGCACTGATAGACCTTGTTCATAATGGTTTTTGATTAGAAAAAATTTGTGGTAATCTTATATAGAGATTTCAAAGAGAAGGGAAACACGAAAGATGATAGTGAAAACTGAAGAAGATATTAATGGAATTAAGGAGATCGGCAGCATTGTTGCAAAAATCCGAGATGAACTGATTGAGAAGACAGTGCCTGGCATTACTACAAAAGAGCTTGATGAGCATGCCGGCAGGCTTTTCGAACAATACGGGGCCATATCCGGTCCAAAGGGAGAATATGACTTTCCCGGCTACACATGCATCAGTGTAAATGAAGAGGTTGCTCACGGAATACCGGGCAGCCGCATCATCAAGGACGGTGATCTGGTCAATATAGATGTCTCGGGATCAAAGAATGGCTATTTTGCGGATACAGGCCTTTCTTTTGTGGCAGGAGACGAAGCTGATGACACCTTGAAAAAGCTTTGCAGGACAGCCCAGCTGGCATTTGATGCCGGCCTTAAAAAAATCAGGCCGGGAAAAAAGCTGAACGGAATAGGAAAAGCTGTTCATCAGACAGCTGTCAATGAAGGATTTACAGTTATCATGAACCTGACTGGCCATGGAATCGGCCGTTCACTGCATGAAAAACCTGACCATGTCCTTAATTATTTTGATTCATGGGATACAGGGCTTCTCAGGGAGGGGATGGTCATTGCGTTTGAGCCGTTCATTTCAACAGCAGCTGAGGAAGTAGTGGAGCTTGGTGATGGATGGACATACGTTACCGAAGAAAAAAGCTTTGTCGCTCAAATCGAGCATACCCTTATAGTGACCAAAGAAGGCCCGGTCATTGTTACATTATAGAAGAATAGGAAAATCCCCCGGATCATCCGGGGGATTCTTCGCGCTTAATAGGTTTCTGTGTTTACAGTAACTTCTATATTGCCTCTTGTAGCTCTGGAATAAGGGCAGACACCATGTGCCTTTTCTGTCAGCTCCTTCGCTTCCTCAAGGGATACGCCGCTGACTGCCGCATTCAAAACCACCGCAAGGGCAAGGCCGCCATCGTTTTCTTTCCCGATTGTCACTTCAGCTGTTACCTTTGATTCAATTTTCTTACGGTCCTGCCGGGCTACTAGATTAAGGGCACCATCAAAGCAGGAGGCATAGCCGGCTGCGAAAAGCTGCTCAGGATTCGTTCCATTTTCTGTTCCATTTCCGCCTAAAGACTTTGGCATGGATAGGTTAAAATCAAGATTGCCGTCATCAGTACGTACCTTCCCGCTGCGTCCGCCCTCAGCCGTTGCTTTTGCTGTGTACAATTTGTCCATGTTCCTCACTCCTGTCCATTTTCTTTCACTATATTGTTCCCTAATCACGAAAAGCGAAACCGGGGAAACATATTGAGGTTCAAAAGTGCAAGCTGAGCCTGATCATGTCCCGGCAGACTATTCCGTTTTCACAGATTTCATCAGGGTAACGTCTGGTGAAATAATCAAAATCGATTCCTGTAATCCGGAATCCATGCTTCTGATATAATCCAAGCTGCTGTACGCTTGAATTCCCTGTTCCGATTTCCAGGGTAAGGCATCCTGATGACTCTGTATGCTTAATCGCATGCTTCAATAGCTGTGTCCCAATTCCACGGCTCCGCGCGTGTTCATATACGGCCAAATTGATGATCTCTGCTGTTTTTGGCCTGGTAAGAAGAAGGATGCAGCTTCCTGCCAGATCTTCCCCCTCGTACGCTCCCCAGCAAATTCCTTTAGCTGCATAGTCCCTGACAGCTTCAGCAGAAGGATCTGCCAGCAGCAGCAAGTCCAGCGGAGGCTGTTCCAGCATTTTTATAATAGCAGCCATCTTATCACCTTTCTTTTCAGTTTATAAATGATTATAAATTCTGTTTAGCTTTCACGATTATTTGCCAAGATGATATCAGGCAGAAAGCAGGTGAGAAAGCATGGAAAAAACAGAAGTTTTTAAAATACTAATGTTAATAGAAAGCAGCTATCCATTATGCCGCTTTAGAAATGAAACGGTCGAACAGTGGTTCAGGCAATGTAATGCCCTTATATATGAAGATGTCTTCCAGCATGTTTGCGGGCATATTCGAAGCAGGCCGTACCCGCCAAGTTTTCGGGATGCGGCACGATTTACTGCAGAAGGAAAGTCTGCTGATTGGATGGAAGAGTACATACTGCCTAAAGAAATCTAAATACATCTTGCCGCTGTCATATCTAAAAATGTGTTCAGCTGCAGGAATCGCTGGTCCTTACTGCTTCCTTGAATTTGCGGCAAGCGGGGCTAGGATGACATGAAGGACGATATCTGCACAAAAATGGGACAGCATGGCCATTTCAATCCCATACTTCCAATATAAGTAGCCAAAAAGGATGCCGGGCACCATATTGAGGAGAATAGTCCGCAGCGTCACGATGAGTGATTTCCCGTATATCTGATAGCTTGCCGGAAGATGGCCTGCACCGAATAAGAAGGCAGCCAATATTATTCCAGTCCAGTAGATCCAGCCTCCACTGGACAGGAATGAAAGCATATAGACAACCAATGTCATCAGAAACAGCCTCATCAGCACTTCTTCCGATATTCCGCCGTAAAAGGAAGCAAGAAAAGCTTGTTTTCTTGTCGGTGTTTCCGCTTCCGCTTGAGGCATCTTTTTGCTGAATATCCGGTCCAGCAGCAGGATTGCCAAGGTGGATGCTGCACCGCCAAGGATACTAAGCAGCATAACAGGCCATATTGAAAAAGATATCCTCGTGCCATATAAATAATAGTCCAGCAGCGGCCATTGCAAATCTGTCTTTGGAGCCAGATAGGTGCCTGTAAATGAGGCTGCCCCCAGGAGGACTCCAGTCTGCACTGCACCAATCAGTGCAAGCACCGGGAGGGGAGGCAGCTTCTTTTTCGGCTGCTTTTCTGCCGCTTCCTGGATGCGGCCATGCAATATTTTGGTCTGATAAGGAATGACAAGTATGGCTCCAAATACCGAAGCCAGCCAAAAGATATAGAATTCTGTCATCATGAACACCTCTTAAAATTTATAAGTACAAAGATAAGACGGTTCAAAACTGAATTCGTTCATTTATTTTTAAAAATCCACAAAAAAATGAGGCTATCCTGTCCGGGACATCCTCAATGAATATCCTGCTTCTTGAATCTTCCTCCCCGAACCTCGGCAATGTCTCCGATGGCAAGGAAAACAGAAGGATCAAGCCCCTCAACTATTTCTTTCAGCTTGGCTTCTTCCAGTCTGTTAATGACACAAAATATCACTTTTTTATCATCCCCGGAATAGGCGCCTTCTCCAGAAAGATAAGTTACACCCCGCCCAAGGCGGCTGTTGATGGCATCCCCGATCTGCCTGTAGTTGTCGCTGATGACCCATACTGATTTGGATTCTTCCAGTCCTGTAATTGTAATATCAATGGTTTTGAAAGCAACAAAATAAGCAATGAGAGAATACATAGCCCGGTCCCATGTAAAGACAAACCCTGCACTTCCAAGTATGAACAGATTGATGAACATGATAATTTCCCCAACTGAAAATGGAAGTTTCTTATTGGCCAGTATGGCGAGAACCTCACTTCCATCAAGGGAGCCTCCGTACCGGATGACAATGCCGACCCCGATTCCAAGCACGATTCCCCCAAATACAGATGCCAAGAGGATATCCTGTGTGAAAGCAGGCACTGGATGAAGGAGGGCAGTTGTAATAGAAAGGATGAAAATACCGTAAAGTGTGGAAATCGCGAATGTTTTTCCGATTTGCTTGTAGCCGATAAAGAAAAAGGGGATATTGAGCAGGAAGATGATCAGTCCGAGCTTAACGCCTGTAAGATGGGACAGCATGATTGAAATGCCGACTATTCCTCCGTCAATGACCTGGTTGGGAACGAGGAAAATCTCCAGCCCGACTCCCATAAGGATTGCTCCTATCGTAATGAGGAGAGCACGTTTGAGAATTTTTCCTTTTGTCATTTTCCGGTGTGATTCTCTCAATAGAACTGCCTGCTGTCCTATTTCCAATTCCGTCACCCGCATCCCTCCTTTTCTTGCCTGGCAGCTGGCTGTACTGCCGGCAGCAGGATTATACACTCATATCTTAAACAGTATATTCAATTGTGTTCATCCTAAAACCTTTGAGCAGAATAATAAATAGTATTCTAATCGCCTGTATTTATTATATCCTCATTGGCGTAATATTCACACTATTTAACCTTTATGCTGATAACAAAAATGCCCGGCTTTTTGGCCGGGCGGGAAAATCCTTAACAGAAGGATAAGGGAGGTATTCATTTGCTTGCCCGCCTCTATATCCGTTAGCAAAGATAAAGAGGCAGGCCCATATTAAAAAGGGGAAAGCAGGCGGCCTGCAGCCACAAGATCATTGTATCGTTAAAGTATGAACAAAATATGACCCTTTTAAGACGAAGCCATGAATATGAAAAAAATATAATCTTAACTGATCCAAATTCATTTTCTTTTCGTTTTTTGCATAGAGCGGGCAGATTTGATTTACTTCCTGCACAGTACTTTCCGATATAATGATAGAGCTAACCTGAAAAGAAGGAGGAATACGATGAGCAGAAGCAATGACAGCTTGCTTTATGAAAAGATACTTCGTAAAGATAAGCAGGCACTAGAGGATTTGTATGACAAATACGAGAAAATCCTATTCTCTTTCTTATATAAAATGACAGAAGACAGAGATTTGTCAGAGGAAGCCCTTCAAGAAGTGTTCTTAAAAATCTGGCGAGGCAAGGGACATTATACCGAAGACAAAGGAAAATTCAGTTCATGGCTGTTTACAATGGCGCGCAATACAGCTATTGATATCATCCGGAAAAAGGAGAAGGGTCCTGTTCCTATTGACGAAATTCAGCCGGCCGCCAGCCTGGAAAGCTCGGCGGAAGAGCAGACAGAGTGGAAAGAAGAAAGAATGAAGGTACATAGTGCAGTCTCAAAACTGTCTGAAGACCAAAAAGGGATTATTGATCTTATTTATTTTAAAGGTTTCACACAGCAGAAAATTTCTGAATCCTGCAATATTCCACTTGGAACTGTCAAAAGCAGGGCAAGGCTGGCACTTAGGAATCTCCGAAAATTTCTTGATGCTGCGGAAGGGAGGGAGAAGGCATGAACAAAGATTATTGCGAACTATCAATTGACTACTTTAATGGCACACTCTCAGAGGAAGAAAAACAGGCATTCGAACAGCATCTGCTGACTTGCGAAGAATGCAGGGCAGAAATGGAGGATTTGAAAATGCTATCCGGCCATCTTCCCTTCCTTTCAGAGGAAGTCCAGCCTCCAAAGGGCATGAAAGACCGTATATTTAAAGAAATATTCCAAAATGAAGAAAAGCAGACAGCAGCTAAGGAAGACAAAGTTGATGAGCCGGCAGGACTGACTTCAAAACAGAAGAGAAAATGGCAGATGCCAGCATTAGCTGCGGCACTCCTTCTATCTGTCATTGGAAATGGCTATGCAGTAATAAAGCTCTCCGAGAAAGAGCCTGTACAAAGGGCGGAAGAAAAAATCTCTTCTATTGCCCTGCAGCCTGGGGAAAACTTCGACGGCAATGCTGAAGCCTATCTCATACAGGAGAGTAATGGCTTGAAAGTCATTGTTAATGCAGAAGGGCTAGAACAGACTGAAGGAGAACAGGTATACCAGGTGTGGCTGATTAATGGCGGCAATCCTGTTCCAGCAGGTTCATTTGTACCAGACAGCACCAGTAAAGGTACAGCCTTTTATCAAGCAGCAGACAGCAGCAGTGAAAACTGGGATACCATAGCAGTGACATTGGAGCCAAGAGCAGGCAACTCCCTGCCAGAGGGGCAGATCGTCTTAAGCTCTGAATTATAGCAATAAAAGGCCGGCTTTCCGAATAGGGAGCCGGCTTTCTTTATATGCCGGTGGGCAGGTTGAAGCATCCGGCTTCTTAGATAGAAATGAAGTGTAAATGGCTCTATAAAAACTTCCTGCATGTTTTCATATTGAGAAAATATTAAAAAATGTCTCTATAATGTGATCCAAAAGAAAATCCGCTGCGTTTAGTAGATGTAATCAAAAAAATAACTTATGAAAAGGAGAGTGCATCACATGAATTTGAAACAAAACCTGAAAAAAATGATTATTCCTGTACTGGGGCTTTCACTTTTATTCCCTTCTGCAGGATCTGCCGCAGAACAGACCCCAACGGTAAAAACACCAGCAGCCGATCTAAGGGCAGCACTTGATCAGCTTTTATCAGAGCATTATATCCTTGCCGTTTCGTCCATGACCAAATCCTTTGAAGGTGCCACGGATGCGGAAGCACTTACGAAAGCGCTGGACCAGAATGCACTCGACATGACACCGGCAATTGCCTCCATATACGGTGAGGAAGGAGCTGCTGAGTTTGAAAGGATTTTCCGGGGACATAACGGCTATGCAGACACCTTCGTGCAAGCAGCAAAGAATGATGATGAAGCTGCCAGACAGGAAGCAGAAAAGGAAGTGGAAGAATTTGTTGAGGAATTTTCCACCTTCCTAGGCAAGGCAACAGAAGGGAAGCTGCCGGCAGAAGCCGCTGCAAAAGCAGTCAGCCTCCACGAAGACCAAGTCATTCAAACCTTTGATCATTATGTTGAGGGTGAATACGAGGAAGCATACAAAAGCTTCCGTGAAGGGTACAAGCATATGTTCTCCATCAGCAAAGCACTTTCATCAGCCATCACAGCTCAAATGCCGGAAAAGTTTGCAAATTTGTCTTCTGACACGCCAGCGGCCGATTTGAGGTCAGCCCTTAATAGCCTCGCTTCCGAACACTTTGCATTGGCAGTCATGGGATTGGAAAAAGGATATACTCAGTCAGAGGATTATGATTTCATCACTTGGGCAGAAAATGCCAACACTGCAGACTTCAAGGCGGCCATAGGCAGCATTTACGGTGAAGCTGGTGCACAGCAGTTTGAAAAAGTTTGGCAGACTGACCACATTAATGCCCAGGGCAAAATTGCAGCAGCAGAGCTTGAAGGAGATAAAGAAGCTGCCGAAGCAGCCAGGGCACAGCTTGACCAATTTGCAAAAGATTTCGGCGGATTCCTCGGTGCGGCAACAGACGGCAATCTTCCTGCAGCTGACGCTGAAGCGGCTGTAAAAGCCCATGAAAACCAGGTCCTCATGGCTTTTGACCAATATAAAGCCGGCAATTATGAGGAGTCAGCAGGAACTTTCCGTGAAGGATTTGCTGCTATGTTCACGATCGGGGAAGTACTGGGAAATGCAATTGTTACACAAATGCCTGAAAAATTTGCTGAAGCAGCCATGCCGGAAACTATGCCCAAGACAGGCTTGGGCGGAGCAAGCAATCCTGCAGATGCAGCCACAATTTTATGGAGTGTACTCGGTGTGATGCTTGCAGCAGGAGGAGTATTTTCTCTTAGAAAAAAAGCAGTAAAATAATTGCAGCAAAATTGGGAAGTTCGCTGGCCTCTTCCCGGTTTTGATTTAACCGCGACGCTGGGAGGTGAAGCCATGAAAAAACCAGCCGTATTGCTTGCCGGCAGCCTGATCTGTTTTATCATCGGAGGCTTTAGCTATAAGGACAGCAATGAATTAGAGGATCCCCCCATAATTAAACAAAAGCAGGAGCTGGAACTAAAAAAGTCACAAATTAAAAACGAATTCCATTCAGTAGATATAAAGATTCAAACCAAGGAAGAAGAGAATTTGAAAGGGATAGAACCAGCAGCAATAAAAATCCCTTCTCTGGGAATCGAGGCCCCGGTCGGCAAGGTAGGCGTCCTGGAGAATGGCGCAATGGGGGTTCCTGATGACAACGAATCCGCCGGATGGTTCGAACCGGGAATAAAACCTGGAGAAAAAGGAAGCAGTGTCATAGCTGGGCATGTAGACAGTAAAGCAGGACCCGCAGTTTTTTTCTATTTAAAAGATCTTGTAAAAGGGGATGCAGTGATTGTAACAGCACAGGATGGACTAAGCTATACGTTTGAGGTTCAGCAATTAAAAAGCTATCCTTATGACCGCGCACCCATCAGCGAAGTGTTTGGTCCTTCAGACGAACGGAGGCTTAACCTTATAACGTGCACAGGTACTTACAATCGTAAAACAAACACGCATGAAGAAAGGCTTGTTGTTTACACAGTACTTAAGTCAGGACAGGAAGACAAAGCAGAAACCTTGGTAGTACCGCCACCGCCTGAACATGTAAAAATAAGCGGGGGCCTGCTTACCTGGCATGCAGTCAGAAGCGGTGAGATTTCAGGATACCGCATTTACAGCAGCACAGAAAATGGAGACTTCATCCATGCAGCCAGTATTTCATCTCATGAAAGAAAGAGCATGGTTATTGATAATGAAGAAGCAACATCCTTCTATATCACAGCAGTCAGCTCATCCGGCAATGAATCTAAACCATCTGAGATTGTCACAAAATAGTATCCATTCAGTATATTTGCTGAGATTATATTAATGAGGAAGATCAATACTTTCTTTTCCGATGTTAGTTTTTCAGCGAATCAGGGAATAAATGAACGAAAGATTTTATTCCTGGGAGAGATTATAATGGCAGAAACAGCAGAGAAAAACCTGTCTGAGCGCTTTGAAGCTGCGTTCAATCGTATTCACAAAGCATTGAAGCAATCAGTTAAAAACGCGCGCACTGACAAATTCCATAAGCTGGTCGATTTGGGGAAAAGCCATTCACTTGTAAGAAGTTACGAGGTTGATCTTTTCCAATTCGCCAAGCTGAGAAACGCAATCGTCCATGAAAAAATAGATCTTGGCTATTATATTGCAGAGCCCCATCTGGAAACAGTTGAAAAGATCGAAAAGATTGCCGATTATTTTGAAAAGCCTAAAACTGCAATCTCGGTAGCAGCCAAGCCGGTCTTTTATTTTTATGAAGAAGGGAAGCTTTCAGATGTGCTTTCGGTTATCAATAGTTTCTCGCATTCACAATTCCCAATTTATAACGAAAAAGAAGAATACAGCTGGCTCCTTACTTCAGCAGAAATCGTAAAATGGATGTCTGAGCATTTCTCTGAGGATACTGTCAGCCTTAAGGAAGTGAAAATCAAGGAACTCTATAACAAGAAATTCAAGCATCAAATCGCCTTTGCTCCAGCAGATTTAGATATCTTTGAAATTGAAAATATGTTCGAGGACCATCATGCAAAGAATGAAAAGCTGGAAGGGATCATTGTTACAGAGCATGGCGGATATAATGAAAAACCGCAAGGCTTCATTACTTCCTGGGACCTCCTTGAAGTGGATT
This sequence comes from Bacillus sp. AG4(2022), assembly GCF_031844465.1. Taxonomy (NCBI): domain Bacteria; kingdom Bacillati; phylum Bacillota; class Bacilli; order Caryophanales; family Bacillaceae; genus Bacillus; species Bacillus sp. AG4(2022). The sequence continues at coordinate 16,562 of NZ_JAUZVH010000010.1, read as the reverse complement.
CATTTGAATGAGGAAAGAACGGGCTCCTAAATAGCCCGTTCTTTATTTTCGTAAAATTTAGTACCAGATACTAATAATTGGTGTTAAAATAATGATAAATCTTGTCAACAAGGGAGGGTCAGCATGATGTATAATTTTTTTGCCCGGCTGGCTAATGCAGTTTTTAAATCAAGAGGGAAGTTCATTATAGAAGGGAAGGAAAATCTGCCGGATGAAAAAGGGTATGTAATTGCCTGTACACACAGGAGCTGGGTCGATGTAGTTGCACTTGGTGCAGGAGTTTTCCCGGAGCAGATTCACTTCATGGCAAAAAAAGAACTGTTTGAAAAGAGTTTGGCAGGCAAGTTCTTGACAAGCATCAATGCTTTTCCTGTTAATAGGGAAAACCCTGGCACAAGCACACTGAAGATTCCTCTCCAGCTTCTGAGAAAGGGGAAGACAGTCGGGATTTTTCCATCAGGCACAAGGTCGAGCGAGGAGGCATCCCTGAAAAGGGGGGCTGTCACAATTGCAAGCATGGCAAAGACGGTGATCGTGCCTGCTGCCTTTTATGGACCTGAAAGCGTCAAAGCACTGCTGTCAGGCAAGCCTATCCTGCTTAAAATCGGACAGCCTATCGACCTGAGCAGCGGCAAAAAAGATAAAGATGAACTGTCGCAAATTACGATGCAGCTCTCTGAAACGATGCTGGCTTTGGAAGAAGAGCTGAAATCCAATAAAATAAGCAGCCGGAAATAGTTTCCGGCTGCAATTCAATTTACTATTCCAAGCTCTTTCAGCCCATTAAAAATGCCGGAATCTGACACTGTGGTCGTCTTTTTGTCTGCATACTCCAACAGGTCAGGATGTGAATTGCCCATTGCGATTCCTACACCGGCATATTTCAGCATTTCTTTATCATTCATTCCGTCGCCAAAAGCAATCGAGGCCTCCCGGGGGATGCCAAGCTCTTTCATGACGACCTCCAGGGCATAACCTTTATTGACTGTATCGCGGATCACGTCATAACAGTCGCGCATTCCATCTACATTAACCTGGGAAAGGTGAATTCCATTCCTTTCATAAAGATGCTGTTCTCCTTCTTTAAGAGAGAGGACTGTCATTCCAAGAATCTGATCGAAGTGCTCAGGCTTGATCAGTGCGTTTTTGTTAAGATGGAACTTGGCAAGGAAGTCTTTCATTTTACCGGCATCTTTGTCGGTCAATAAGTTTTGTTCACTCGAATAAAGCACTGCTTGATGATTATACTCTATTGCCGTCTGCAAATACTCTTCAATCACTGGCCGGTCCATCGGCTTATCCAGGACCGTTTTGCCTTTGTGGACGGCAAAGGCCCCATTATATCCGATAAAAGAGGAAATGTTCAGCTCTTTTCCGATTTCTGCTATTTCATGCAATGGCCTGCCGGTGGCAAGGAACACTTCGATGCCTTTTTCTTTTGCCTGTGCGACTGCATGCCTGGTCGATTCCTGTATGGTATCATCAGGACGAAGAATGGTGCCGTCAATATCCAAAAAAATAATTTGATAAGCTGTCATGTCAATACTCCTTGCGGCTGGTTATTTAAAGGGGATTCTAGCACAAAAAAGGGGAGAAATCCATTTTTCCGGCATAAAACAAAAAGCGCCGGATTCTGCCGGCGCTTTCTGCTCCTTACCGTATTATCATATAGCGGCCATAGAACTGCGGACCCTTTGACCGGTAAGCAAAATTGATCTTTCTCTCAATGCCAAACGATAAACGAGAAGTCGCTGTTAACCGAATCATCGATACCAGTCCCTCCTGATTAGTTTTGGCCTTGCCTCGATGTCACGGAGGATGGGGATTAAAAGGCAAAGACAGCTTCGTAATAGCCATTAACGAGAAAAAGCGCCAATTCCCTGAATAGGCGCTTTTTCTCAATCCTCCAAAAGGATCATGGAAACCAGACATCAAAGCCGAATCGATGTTTACGTATATCGATTCAGGACAAGTGTCCCAATTGACCTGTCTGTAAAAGTTTCCTCTTGTGCAGCGCCAAATACCAATTTTGAAGTCGCTGTTCTGCGATCCATCGCTTCCAGTCCCTCCTTTAATATTTTGGCTTGCATCATTTATATACCACGTGTCTCATGCATCAAACATTTTTATTAAGAAAAAGAGAATCAATCTTTTATAGACTCATATATTTATGGTAGAATAAAACCTGTCATTTTCGACAACTGCATAAAAATCCGTTCTTGAAACGGTAGAGGTTCTAGCTACCCTCTCAAAAAAACTAAGGAAAACAGCACCGCTTTCTTAGTGGTGCTGTTTTTCTGTTAAAGGAGATCAAACCATGAAAAACGAAAAAGCAATCGTCGTCTTCAGCGGCGGCCAGGACAGCACGACCTGCCTTTTTTGGGCTAAGAAGAACTTCAAAGAGGTGGAGGCAGTCACCTTTGATTACGGCCAAAGGCATATTGCCGAGCTCGAATGCGCCAGAAAAATTGCCGCTGACCTAGCTATCCAGCATCATGTCCTTGACATGAGCCTTTTAAATCAGCTGGCTCCTAATGCTTTGACAAGGAAGGATATCAAGGTAGAGGAGAAGGAGGGGGAGCTTCCTTCAACCTTCGTCCCAGGCCGGAACCTGCTGTTTTTATCTTTTGCAGGGGTGCTTGCCAGCCAGGTTGCAGCGAAGCATATCATTACAGGCGTATGCGAAACAGATTTCAGCGGCTATCCCGACTGCCGCGACCAGTTTGTTAAATCGCTTAATGTCACATTGAATCTTTCAATGGATAGCCAATTTGTCATTCACACACCGCTCATGTGGCTGAATAAGGCGGAAACATGGAAGCTGGCTGACGAGCTGGGGGCGCTTGAATATGTAAGAAAGCAGACTCTGACTTGCTATGAGGGTGTTATCGCTGACGGCTGCGGGGAATGTCCTGCCTGCAGGCTGCGCAAGCGCGGATTGGAAGACTATCTTGCTGAAAGGCAGGGAGTCTGATATGTATGGCTTCCGGATCGTCGACAAGCTTCAGAAGATAAATGAAGATATAAAGCAAAACCAGCTAAAATATCATAGAAAAAGAGTATTAGTAAGCAAGGAATTCACTTTTGATGCTGCCCATCATCTCCATTGCTATGAAGGCAAATGTAAAAACCTTCACGGGCATACCTACAAGGTCATCTTCGGAATCAGCGGGTATGTGGATGAAATTGGCCTTTTGATAGACTTTGGAGATATTAAAGAAATATGGAAAAAACAAATTGAAGTCCACCTTGACCATAAATATCTGAATGAAACACTTCCTCCGATGAACACCACAGCTGAAAATATGGTTGTCTGGATTTATGAGCAAATGTCTGCCTGCCTAAAGGATTACTCGCCGCAGCAGGATGCAAAGGTCGAATTCGTGAGATTGTTTGAAACTCCGACCAGTTATGCAGAGGCGAGGAGGGAGTGGATGGAGAATGAGTAAGATTCCAGTCATGGAGATTTTCGGGCCTACCATCCAGGGTGAGGGGATGGTCATCGGCCAGAAGACAATGTTCGTCAGGACCGCCGGGTGCGACTATTCATGCTCGTGGTGTGATTCTTCCTTCACTTGGGATGGAACAGGCAAGGAGCTGATCAGACAGATGGATGCAGAAGAAATCTGGAATGAACTTAAGGCAATCGGCGGGGAAGGCTTCTCATTCGTCACGATCTCCGGCGGCAATCCTGCCCTCCTTAAAAATCTCGACAAACTGATTAGCCTGTTAAAAAAAGAAAATATTCAACTCTGTCTGGAAACACAGGGCAGCCGCTGGCAGGACTGGTTCTATTCCATAGATCAGCTGACAATCTCGCCAAAGCCGCCAAGCTCTGGCATGATAACAGACTTCGAAATTCTTGATGATATTTTTGAAAGACTGGCAGATCGCTTTACACACCAGGTGAGCTTGAAGGTGGTTATTTTTGACGAGAATGATTTTGAATACAGCAAAAAGGTAATGAAGCGATATCCAGGAATTCCACTTTACCTGCAGGCAGGCAACGAACATTTGTCTGCTGCAAATAATGACGAATTCCTGAGCCAGCAGCTGAAGAAATACAGCTGGCTGATCGAAAAAGCAATGCTTGAAGAAGAAATGAAAGAAGTCAGGGTTCTGCCCCAGCTGCATACATTTGTGTGGGGGAATATGAGAGGGGTATGATTGGTGCGGTTATAGTACAGCCGTAATCGGCTAGAAGTATTGAGAAAAAATAACAGAGAACAGTTGATGGCAGTGCAAGGCACGTAGACTCCAGCGGGAGATAGCGGCAAGGCTGAGACCCCGCATGAGCGGAGCGAAGAGGGCTCAGCGCCGCCCCGCGGAAAGCGAAGTGCCTGGAACGGAAATCAACACCCCTATTACTGGTAAACCAAAATAGAAGCAGACTACACTGGCTTTTTTTACCAGGTATCTTATCTTCAACGACCTATATCATTCCAATGTGGAGTATTGATAAAGTCTAAAGATTCTTTTTCTAAATCCTATCTCACACAAATATAAAAAGCCAAAAGCAGCAACCCTGCTTTTGGCTTTCTTCCTTATACCTGCTTCAATGCTTCCTTAATCGGTGTTTCCCCGTTCAGGATTTCAAATGTTTTCTTATAGGTATTCTCAAGGTCAACCGCTTCTGCCAGGACCGCAGCGACATCTTCACGGGTGATCTCCCTTGAGCTGAATTCCTTGATCTTTTCTTCCAGCAGAATTTTCCCCGTCGCAGGCTCATTAAGAAGTCCGCCCGGACGTACGATTGTATAATCCAGCCCTGATGAACGCAGGTGATCGTCAGCAAGTTTCTTAGCCACAAAATAATGCTTCATGGATTCTATCCCTGTATCAGGAGTGTCCGCATTCATGCTGCTGACAAGAAGAAAGCGGCTGATATTATGCTCTTTCGCCTGATCAATCGTCTTGATTGCACCCCAAAGGTCTATGAGTATGGTCTTATCCGCACCTGTGTGCCCGCCGGAACCCGCAGTGAATATAACACTGTCCACTCCTTCGAAAGCGTGCGAGAAGTCTTTTTCCAAGTCACCAATGACCACTTCATCGGCACCGAGTTCTCTCAATTCGCTTTCCTGCTCTTCTTTACGAACCATGGCAACTGACTTATGTTCAGTTTCTGCCAGTTTCTCAATCAGATGTCTGCCTATTTGCCCATTTGCTCCAACAATCAGGATTTTCATGTTACATTCTCCTTTCCAAGTACACATTTGTATAATAACAATCTACCCTGATAGACCCAAAACATTCCGCCTGCAGCATATCCCCTAACAGGAAATAAGAAATATTTCTTGGGAAAGCGCATAATCTGACACGCCTGCCCTTTTTCTTACCGAAAAAATAAGCATGCTGGCGTTTTATGGCGCATCAGCTCGAAAGACGACTTATTGGGTGCGATTTGTTATAATAGAACCCAGACGAAACCTCATGTACTATTGGATGGTTTCGGTTTTGGAGGTGTAATATTCATGCTGCAAACAGCCAAAACACTTATAAATGCAGATGAAATAGAGGATATGCTGAAAAAGATGGTGGAAAAAGCGTATTTGGACATCAAGGACGACCCGATGCTGCTCTGCATAGACTGCAGCGATGTAGACCTGTATGTAGCTTCTTCAGGCAATCTGGAATTTGAAGAGCTGATAAAGGCCAATTTTAAGCTGGATGAATACGGAGACCCCTTAGACAATAAAGAATACCAGACATTAATGTGTGAGCTTCATGACTGTTTTATAGAGCTTCATAAATCGAGCGGAATGTTCGATTATTTCCCTGAAGGTGAATATGAGGTAAAAGGAGAAAAAAGAGATTCAGAAACAGATATGCTGGGGCCAAAAGGAGTCTTTTTTGCTCCGTTTGAGGACGCACTGCTTATATAAAAAGGAACGCTGCCTTATTGGGCAGTATTCCTTCGGTTACAATGGCTGATTTGGATGCTGTCCGCTGGATTCTCTTTCAGCTGCAGGGAAAATCAGTATAAATTCAGTCCCTTTATTCTTTTCGCTGATGATTTCGTAATGCCCGTCAAGCCGTTTGATGATATCAAATGAAATAAGCAGCCCCAGGCCAGTGCCTTTCGTTTTAGTTGAATAATAGGGGCTGCCCAGCTGTTTGAGCTGTCCAGGTGAAAGACCTGAGCCCTCATCTTTTATTTTTACGGAAACTTCCTTCTGATCCTGCTCTGCGGTCACAATGATAGAACCTCCGTCAGGCATTGATTCTACCCCATTTTTTATAAGATTGATCATCAGCTGCTTAAATTCATTTGCATTGCCATATATATATAAATCATCCTCGGTACGACATCTGATTTCTGCTTGGGATAAAAGGGCAAAAGGCCTGATGAATTCGGAAATTTCCCTCACTAGATCTGTTACCGGCAGCTTTTCCTTTGAGGATATCGAAGGTTTTGCGAGCGAAAGGAAATCTGAAATAATATGATTCGCCCTGTCAAGCTCTTCAAGTGAAGTTGCTACATATGACCGCTGGCCGTCCGTCAGGTTTTGCTCTTCCTTCATAAGCTGCAGAAATCCTCTGATTGTCGTCATGGGATTTCTGATTTCATGGGCAACAGAGGCTGCAAGCTGGCTGATCGCATTGGATTTGTCTGCTGTTTGTAGTTTCTCAGCCATTTCTGAGTGCAATCTGTACATTTCCATAATATAAATGGCAGCACAAAGGCTTATAAATGATAAAAGAAAGAAAAGGGCAAGGTTCACTGCATGCTGAATATGGCCAGTCTGCAGGAAATATATCAGCCTGGTAAACGTGATTAAAAAGTAAAAAGCAAAAGAAACCAAGGTTTTACCAAGGATGTTGATCTTCTGATATTTTTTCCGGATAAACAGCATCGGTATTGATATAATAAAATAATTTATGAGAGTTACATAAAGATTATCTATATTAAAAAGGGCCATGAGAATCAGAAGGGCCGCGATTGACAAATACCCTCCGACAGGTCCAAGATAGAAAAAACAAAAAAATACAGGTATGAACTTCATATCAAATTCAAGGCCATTGGACATTCTCACAGGAAATGCCAGTGTCAGCACCAGGGAGGCAGCAGCAGCAAAAAACATGACCCATGCTCTTTTTTCATGCTTTATGCTAACATTGTGCATAAGCGGGATGATCATCATGATAAAAAAATGAAGAAATAGATTTTCAGCAAACTCCCGCAACTTCATCAGCCTCCACACTTAAAGTCCTGTCAAAAACATTATAGCAAATATTTCGAAAATGGATAGACGGCATTTTAAAGAGCCTGCAAAGGACTTTACACATTACAAAAAACAAAGGAATGGTAGTTATGGACAGCCAGGACAGAAAAATGATTAGAATGAAAGACATTGTCAGAGAAGGAGATCCTATACTTCGGCAAAAAACAGCTGAAGTGGCGGTCCCTCTCAATCAGGAAGATCATGTTATCATGGAGATGATGATGGAATATCTAAAAAACAGCCAGGATCCTGAATTGGCCTACAAATATCAGCTCAGGCCCGGAGTCGGCCTTTCAGCCAACCAGATAGGGGAGGATAAGAGAATGTTTGCTGCCTTCTTCAGGGATGAAAAAGGGGAAGTAAAAGAGCTGAGGGTCTTTAACCCTAAAATCATCAGCCACTCTGCTGCAATGGTTTATCTTCCGGAGGGTGAGGGCTGCCTCTCTGTTGACAGGGAGGTTAAAGGCTATGTTCCCCGCTATGAAAGAATCAAGATCAAATATTCCGATGAAAAAGGGGAGCAGGTAGAGATGCGCCTAAAAGGGATTGCGTCTGTCATCGTCCAGCATGAAATTGACCATCTGAACGGCATCATGTTTTATGACCGCATCAACAAAGAAAATCCATTCGAGCTGCCTGCAGGTGCATCAGCTGCTGAATTGTTTTAAGATGGAGAAAAACAGCAAAAAAGGAGCGGAAACGCTCCTTTTTTTTAATATGGGTCGTTATCTGTGAAAGAAACCGAAGAAATGGCCTGTTCAATTGCCCGGTACGCCTGGCCGAAGGCTGCTGATGAGGAAGGGGTCCCTTCATTCAGAAGCTCTTTACTGCTGTTTCGGGCATGGGTCAGACTGTTGATGAGATCCTGGATCATAATCTTTTTATTCCCGGCTGTTTCTTTTAGTGCTTCAAGTTCATGGATGCACGAATCCAGATCCAGTGACTCAGGATGATCAAAATTTTCCTCCAGCAGCTGTTTAATGTGCTCTAATTGTTCTTTCATATTGAATTCTCCTTTCAGACTCTAAATAGAAACAGCATCAACTTATTCTTCATCAATGAACGAATGAGGCATGGCTTATAGGGACTGACCCGGCAGGAGCCTCTATTTTTTCTGATAAACCTTTGCAATTCCTACACCGCTAGTATGGCTATTCTTCAATGCTTTATACTGGAATATAGGCAAAGCGTTTTTTATCAAAAAAAAGAAAGCAGCCGAGGGCTGCTTTCTGCTGATTCTATACTGTCACAAGTTCTGCCTCATGCTGCTTCGATGGTTCGCCAACAATTTCCTGAACCTCTGCACCTTCCAGTGTCTCTTTCTTCAGAAGGGCCGCAACCAGGCATTCAAATTCATATTCATTCGTTTTAATGAGCATTTCTGTTTTAGCTAGAGCCTGCTGGAACAGCTCTTGCATCTTGGCTTCCTTTTCCGCTTTGACAAAGGTCAGGTTGAAACCGTCCTGGAATAAGCCGATTTCCACCATTTGCTCAAGTATATGCTTGGCCTGCTGGACATCGCCGCTGACACCGATGCTATGCTCGCCGAGATACAGCCTTTCTGCAACTCCGCCAGCAAGAATCATGCTGACCTGGTCAAGCAGCTCACTGCTGGTGGACAGATGAAGCTCCTTTGGTATGGGTGCAACATATCCGAGCGCCTGTCCACGTGGTATGATTGTTGCTTTTCTTACTGAGCCAGGCTTGGTGATGGCGGCAATCAAGGCATGTCCGGCTTCATGGATGGCAACCCTCTTTTTAGTCTCGGGGTCCTGAAGCGGGCGTGTTGTGCTTCCAAGCACCGTCCGGTCAATGGCAAAATCAAGGTCTTCTTTATCTATTTTTTCTTTCCCGTTCCGGATGGCCCTTCTGCTGGCTGTCTCAAAGAGAGAGCTGATGTCAGCCCCTGAGAAGCCGGAAGTGCTTTCTGCTAGTGCAGGCAGGGAAGCTGCTACATCTTCTGCCAGAAGCTTGCCTTTTGTGTGAATGCTGATGATTTCCTGCCTTCCTTTTGTATCCGGAAGCGGAACTAGGAAAGAGAAGTCAATCCTGCCTGGACGGAGGAAAGCATCATCCAGCATATCCTTGCGGTTTGTAGCAGCGATGAACAGGATGCCGTCATTTGAATGGCCGCCGTCAAGCTGGACAAGCAGCTCAGTCAATGTTTTCTCGCTTTCGTCCCCGCCATGCTGCTTCCGCTTGCCTGCAAGGGCATCGACTTCATCAATGAAGACAACTGCAGGTGAGTGCTTTCTGGCGTTCTGGAATAAGCTTCGGACCCTTGAGGCGCCTACGCCGACGAACATTTCATTAAAAGAAGATCCGCTGGTTGAAAAGAATGAAGCGCCGATTTCCTTGGCAATCGCCTGGGCAAGCAGCGTCTTGCCTGTACCCGGAGGTCCATAAAGCAGGATTCCCTTTGGCGGCTTCACACCAAGCTGGATTGATGCTTCCCTGTCTTTAATGATGGAAAGTGTCTGGAGGATTTCCTCCTTCATTTCATCCTGAAGGCCGCCAATATCATCCATTGTGATGGAAGGAAGGGGCTTTGCCTTGCTGGCGCTGTTTTTCATCGAATTGGCGGTGGATATTCCTTTGCCGGATTTATGAAGGTAAAGGCCAATCCCTGCAAAAAGGATCAGTGTTCCACCCAAAATCCAGAAAGTAAATGGATTTGCGGAAGAATAGCTGTACTGGATATTGTAATTTTCAATCAGTTTAGCAACCATTTGGCTGTTTGGAGGCACCTGTGACACATACTCAGCTGTACCTGCGGTCAAATGGAGAGTGCCATTTTTCATTTCTTTTAATAGGACAGTTTCACTAGGATGATCCTGAATGATATTTTCTATGGAAGAAAAGGGAATGGTAACTTCTTTGCTGCCGGATAGGCTGAACCACAGCGCAGCAGCAGCAATTAGAATGGCCAATGAAATAAGGGGGACAGGTTTCGAAATTTTTTTGAAAGTGGATTTCAACAATTTCCCTCCTAAATGAATCTATCTCCATTATAGGAAAACTTGTTCGGACTGTATAGATTTATGCAAGGGAAAAAACATGTAATTTTTGGTAAAGGGTTTTAAATTCTATTTTACAGGGTATTTAAAAAGCTTTTTCATAAGGAAGCCGAGTACCGGCTTGTTAACAGCCGACACTCCCATGATGATCAGAACTCCGCCGATGCTGCTGTATAATGGGATTTTTTCCCCGAGAATAAGGATTGCTGCCAGCAGTGTAAACAGCGGTTCCAAATACATCATGACCGAAACCTGTGTCGCTTCGAGCACCTCAAGCGCCCTTCCCCAGTACCAGTAGCCCAGGGCCGATACAAAAATGCCTAGAAACAGCAGGTGCAGCCACCCGTCCAAAGGGAGGGTATACAGTAATTCATACCCCCGATTTCTCAAAAGGAATGGCAGAGTCGCCAAACAGCCTATCAGGCTTGTCCAAAAGGTGACAGCAAGAGAAGAATAGGGAAGTGCAAATTTCTTGGACAAAATCGAATAAACAGCCCAATTAAAGGTACTGAAAAGCAGGAGGAAATAACCAAGACCAGGGCTGAATTGAAGCGTACCCCCTGAATTTTCTGCAGAGATAACCAGAACCCCTGTAACGGCAATCATCATTCCCCCAATTTTAAGGAGCGAAAGCTTTTCAGATAAGAAAAGGAAGGAAAGCAAACTAGTAAAAACAGGTGTGAAAGAGATCATCCAGCCGGCAGCAGAGGCATCCAGGGTGAGCATGGCAGAAGCTTGTACCATTTGATGGATGAACACCCCAAGTACCGAAAGAATAAAAACATGGGCGAAATGCTCTTTTTTTATGTAAAAGGATTCTTTGAATATTGTGAGAAGGCAGCCCAGGAAGATGGCAGCAATCATAAATCTTAAGGAAACCAGGGCACCCGGTGCCAAATAATATACCAGCCATTTGACTGAAACAAATGAAACACCCCAGAACGCAATTGCCAGAAGGGCGTACCATAAAGATAGAATGCGATTGCCCTGCATCATTCCCACCTCCCATATACCTTCTATTATTCTTATTCAAGTAGAATAGAAAATAGACTGAAAGAAGTGATAGACTGTTGCTTTCGCTTCAAGAGATTTGCCTTTGAATATGATGACTTCATCCAAGGGTTTAGACTCCATATGGATGTAACTGAAAAAGAGTTCTCCTGGTTTCCGATGTTCCAGAGGGGGCATTATATATACACTCATGCCGTTAAAATCGGGACTTGTGATTTGCATTTCACTTTCAGACAGGAAACCTATTGGCTATATCAGCTGAATAAAAAGCTGAACAGGAAATTGCAGCAGTACATCTTGACAATCAAAAGAAAGTAGCGTATATTTAATTCCAACAAAACTTATAGGAATACTCTTATCCAGAGAGGCGGAGGGAATTGGCCCTATGAAGCCTCGGCAGCAGACTCCTTGCGAGAACTGTGCCAAATCCAACAAGCGGAAGCTTGGAAGATGAGAGAAGCGGCAGCCATACGCGCATAAAGCCTCTTCTGCTTCCGGGCCACCGGTCAGAAGGGGCTTTTTTAATGAAGGAAGAAACTATAATGATAAAAGAAGAAGAGAAAAAGGACCAGCTGATTTCAGAGCTGCTGTCCATGGGTATATACAAACAAGAAGGCCGCCAGCTATTTCAGGTGCCGTACGAAGAATTGTTAAAACTTTATCAGGAAAACAGATCACATATTAATGAATAGAGGGAAGGGACTATATATGTCAGAAAGTATTCTAATACCCTGGAAGGATAAGCACTTGTGCGGATCGCTGGATTTTCCTGCAGGATTCAGCAAGAACCGCCGCTATCCCCTGGTCATCATCTGCCATGGGTTTACAGGAAGCCGTATTGGTGTCGACAGGCTATTTGTTAAAACTTCCAACCGTCTTACTGCAGAGGGGTATCTTGTCCTCCGCTTTGATTATGAGGGCTGCGGGGAGAGTCCGGGTGAGTACGGAGAAACAGGTCTTCCCGATTTGCTGGAGCAGACTTTATCTGCTATCGATTTTGCAGTGAAGCTTGATTATGCAAATCCTCATTCAATTTCTCTCATCGGCCATAGCCTCGGCGGAGCCGTTGCCGTGCTGGCTGCTGCAAAAGATGTCCGCATCCGGAAGCTTATCATATGGTCGGCTTCTGCAAGACCATATCAGGATATCGTCTGCATTGTCGGCAGTGAAAAGGTAAAGGCACTGGACAAGGGAGCTTCACTTGATTATTTGGGCTATCAGCTAACGGACAATTACTTTTCTTCGCTGAAGAGATATGAACCTTTGGAAGAGCTTGCGGCATACAGGGGCGATGTCCTGATTGTACATGGAACAGCAGACCAGGATATTCCGGTATCCCACTCAGGAAGATATGCGGAAGAATTCAGGAAGCGGAAGGAAGGATCATGTTCCTTGCATTATGTTACAGGAGCCTGCCATACCTATTCAGCCGGCCGCTGCTTTGCGGAGCTGATCGAATGCACATCAGAATGGCTCAAAGCTTTCAGGGAGCAGCAGTCATATGCATCTTCATGAACTGAATCAATGCTGAAAATGACCGGATTTTAAAAGATCCGGTCATCTGTGGTCATTTTAGGATTCTATCCAGGTAGCGGCGGAGAGTTTTTTCTATTCTGTCCGGTTTCAGACGTTCAGGCTCGAGCATACTGTGCAGGGCCAGCCCGTCAATGAAACTGTATAACATTTCAGTCTCAAGATCATGATCCTGGCCATCCTTCAGCTCTCCATGGGACTTTAGAAAATCCATCATCTGAACAATCCCCGTATATATTCCCTGCTTCAGGATTCGAAATTCTTCCTTTTGCCTGCTGTATGCAACAAACGCAAACCACACCTCCATTTCTGCCATTTTCTCATCAGTGGTTGGAACAATTTCAAGCAGGACTTGATAAACCTTTTCCCTTGGGGGCAAATCCTTCAATGCAATCTCCGAAACCCTGTTTATCACATTTTCATTTACCAGTTTCATTGCATAGACAAGCAGTTCATCTTGTGTGGAGAAATAGTGGCGCAGGGCGCCAAGAGAAACACCGGCTTCCGCTGCAATATTGCGGACAGACGCACCTTCCACCCCTTTATCCAAAATAACCTGCCAGGTGGCCTGGACGATTCTTTTTTTCCTTTGTTCATGATCAACTATTTTAGGCATAGTCTCAGTGTAGCAGACCGTAAAACAGGTTTCAATTTTTAATAATACACTTGTATCACTAAAAGTGTGGTGTTATGATGAGTTTAAACAACAATAGTACTGGAAGGGGAAAGTATGAACTGGATATTGTGGGTTATCATAGGGTGTGAAGTCGGCTTTTGGGTTTTAATCCTGGCCGGTCTTTGTATGCGTTATCTTTTCGGAAAAAAGAAAACCGGTCTCATCCTGCTCGCGATGACTCCTGTTGTAGATCTGATCCTGCTGGCAGCAGCGGGTGCGGACTTATACAGAGGCTCAGAAGCAACACAGGCACATGCATTGGCTGCCGTATATATCGGTGTGTCGATAGCCTTTGGAAAAAGTATGATCCAGTGGGCGGATGAAAGATTTTTATATTACATCGCCAAAAAGGGGAAACGGCCGGAAAAAAGATATGGTATGGATCATGCAAGGCATAATATAAAAGGCTTTGCGAGGCATGGGGCCGCATATCTTATCGGAGCTGCCTTGCTGATGGGAACCGTGCTAATCATAGATGATCCTGGGAGAACGGAAGCACTATCCGGTGTCGTGAAAATATGGTCGATTGTTCTAGCAGCAGATTTGATTTATTGCATTAGTTATTTTATCTGGCCAAAGGCCCCTAAAAAAAGCAAAGAGATGAATATATGAAAAGAATATCCCGCCTCAATCAGAGAGGAGGGATATTCTTTTATATGTTTTCTTTTTCCAGTTCTTCCTCAACAACCAGAATCGGTATTTCCCTTTTCTCCAGCTCTTCAATGAATTCCTTCCGTTGTTTAAGGGAATTCATACTAATATTAAAAGGTGGAAAACCGGTTCCTTGATTGATCTTCACCAATCTTTTCTTTCTCGCTGGAAGCCTTTCAATGTATTTTTCTTCATCCTTCACGATAACCCCAAGGAAAGCATTGCCTTGAACCTCATATGGAAAGATACCCTCAAAATCTTCCCAGACGATGAGCCCGGGGCCGCCTGGACCATTGACTTCCAGACCTTCTGTGCTGAAAGAAACCAAGGGGGCTTTGTCATAAATCATTCCTGCAAAAAGCAGGGCACATCCAAACAATAAAACAGCAAACAGTGAATAGATAATCAGCATAAAAGTTTCCCTGTTTTCTTCATGTAAAACCATATCTGCAGCCAGCCAGGCAAAAAATACACCTGCAGCCAATACAACCAGCATAAACAGAAAGAATTTTCCTTTCGAGGCATAAAATTGTTTTTCCATCTTGTCCTCCTTATTGATTGTTTAGTAGATACCAAATGGAAAATTCCCCCTTATACTGAAATATAAACCAAAAAATTCCATGGTGAAGCAATAATCCGATATTCGAAACGTTTGAGTAGAATTTATACATAAAAAGAGAAATAATAGAAGCAATCATTATTGAAGGTGTGGTTTTTATGTCCCAGCTAGACTTTACACAAGGGAATATTCTGAAGCAGATGTTTATTTTTTCTACTCCCATCATGCTGACGAACTTGCTGCAGGTTTCTTACCAGTTTGTTGACAGCCTCTGGGTGGGGAATCTGCTTGGAGCCGCGTCACTCGGCAGCATTGCTGTTTCAAGCACCGTCATATTTACGGTGCTGTCATTTATTATCGGTATCAATAATGCAGCTTTGACAATCTTGTCGCAGCAAAAAGGAGGAGATGATGAGAAAGGTCTGAGGCAATATCTAAACAGTTTTGTGATTATCCTCACACTGCTTTCCCTTGCGCTGGGAGCGGCAGGCTATTTTGCTTCAAAGCCTATTCTCCAGTGGCTTGATACCCCAGAGGCGATGATTGCTGAAGCAGACTCGTATTTAAAGATTAATTTCCTCGGCATCCTTTTTTTGTTCGGCTACAATTTTATCGGGACGATTCTTCGTTCTCTGGGGGACAGCAGGACGCCGCTGATTTTTGTACTGGTCGCGGTGGTCCTAAACAGCATATTGGACCCTGTGTTCATTTCTATCCTGGGATGGGGGATCGATGGAGCTGCCTATGCCACTCTTGCCGCCCAGGGGATCGCATTCATATCTGGCATGTATATTGTTTTAAAAAGAAAACTCGCACCTTTTTCGATACCGTTCATGCCCGGTAAAGATGAAGTGTGGACGATACTAAAATTAGGCATACCATCAGGACTCCAGATGATGGTGATCTCAGCGGGTGTAATGGCCATTATGAGTGTGGTGAATTCCTTCGGGGCGGACACGGTTGCAGGCTTTGGGGCAGCCCAGAGGATTGACAGCCTGATCATGCTGCCGGCTTCGGCGCTCGGCACAGCCGTCAACAGCATGGCAGGACAGAATATTGGGGCAGGCCGGTGGAAAAGGGTCCATAAGATTGCGCTCTATGGTTCACTCTACAATTTAGGCATAATGCTCTTGATTGCCGGAGCGGCTGTGCTATTAGCAAAAGCGGGAATATCCCTGTTCATTACCGAGCCTGGAGCCGTTGAGTTTGGTACAGGCTATCTTGTATCAATTGCTTTCTTTTATCCGTTCCTCGGGCTTAATTTTGTATTAAATGGCATAGTAAGGGCTGCAGGTGCCATGTTCCAGGTGCTTGTGCTCAATATCATCTCCTTTTGGGTGCTGAGATACCCTTTGACCTGGCTGTTCTCACAATGGATGGGGGAAGAGGGGATCGCATACGGAATGGGAACAAGCTTTATGATCAGCAGCGTGATTGCTTTTTCGTACTATAAATACGGCAGATGGGACAAGAAAAAGCTGTTTTCAACTGAAAAATGACACGCCAAAAGACACTCCCTGTGCGGAGTGTCTTTTGGCGTGCGGAAAAAAGGAAAGCCATATATCGATCAGGCTCCTGGAATACATGAGTGGGGAGAAAAAAAGGAGAGTCATGTATCCCATCACGTTCCCGGAATACATGAGTAGGGAGAAAAAAGGATGGTCATGTATCCCATCAGGCTCCTGGGATACATGAGCAGGGAGAAAAAAGGATGGTCATGTATCCCATCATGCTCCTGAGATACATGAGTAGGGAGAAAAAAAGAAAGTCATGTATCCCATCAGGTTCCTGGAATACATGAGTAGGGAGAAAAAAGGATGGTCATGTATCCCATCAGGCTCCTGGGATACATGAGTGGGGAGAAAAAAGGATAGTCATGTATCCCATCC